>NZ_AUGY01000103.1 GCF_000422905.1 Paenibacillus alginolyticus DSM 5050 = NBRC 15375 | reverse complement strand
CATATTTTTATTGATCGAATTCTTTCCTTACACAGGTTTGGGAAGAGTTGTAAGTATCCCTGCAACATTATTTGTTAATGCCACTATTTTGTTAATTTCTCTGCTTATTACTCAAAAATTCAAATCAAGGGTATACAAAAGTTTGATATGGATAGCAGCCATACCAATAAGCGTATTAGTAGCGATTGCCTTGCATCCCCAAGAATACTTACCAAGCGTTGTAACGCAACTTCGAGAAATGATATTTACCCATACGACTGAATGAATAACTCCGAATTTTCATCATAGGAACCGATCATTGAGCTAACGGATAACAATAGCGCAACAAACCAGGGAGCAGACCGGCTACGGCAGCTGCTCCTTGGTTTATTGAAGTAACGGGCAGTAATGCGCAACGTATATTTCTAGACATCGATAAATTGAATAATTGTCTAACCATGGAATAGCGCAGGCCGAAGAGTTGGTAAGGAAATACCTTTCCCTACCGAATGAATTTTCTATGTGACATCACGGTGGCCGACATATTGATACGCCATTGTTTGTGTCGTAGCCTCACGAAACAAACAATGGCGTATCATCTCGGGAGAGAAGGGGGAGCCATGGGCTATTTATGGTTTCTTAAGTGCCGTTATCGCAACTTAGCTCAATGAATCACTGGTAAATTACCTGGGATAGACTCAACAAAAATTAACTCATAACCGATACATTAAAAGTGATAAATAAATTACATAATGAGGTATGCAAAAATGAAAAAAAGTTCTTTTTTCAGCTTCGCAGTTTCACTAATTATTGCTTCTTCTGCTTTGATCCCGAGCGCTAGCGTAGATGGCGGCAATTCTGAGAAGTTAAGAGACATCCAAGGTCACTGGGCTGAGGTTCAGATCAAAGCGGCGGTTACAGCCGGTTATGTGGACGGCTATCAAGATGGCACGTTCAAGCCCGATGCTGAGGTGACACGGGCCGAGTTTATGAAGCTCCTTGTGGGAGCGCTAAAACTGAAAACGACGGCAGCCATAGCCTCTTGGTATCAACCATATGTGGATGCCGCCAAGCAGGCTGGCATTTACGTTGAGGATTTTTCAACAGACAGCTGGAACAATGCGATCCCGCGCAAGGAAATGTCGCTCTTAGCGGTGCGAGCAGGCATTACCGGCTACAAGCAGGACTACGACATAAACCGCAACTTATATGAAGCAGCAAAAGCCGGCATCATCACTGGTACGGCTCCAGGCGAATTGTCTCCTGACGGCGTCACCACCCGTGCGCAAGCCATCGTCGTCATTGAAAGGGTGCTGGCAATTAAAGCCGGAAAAAACCATGATGAGGGCTATGCATGCACCGATCAGAATGACGATCATGGTGGCAAACATGGTGAAAATGCAAAAGATCGGAACGGAGATCCACCGAATGTCAAATACAGTATGTTTGATGATTTTAGTTACATGAGCTCTAATGACCCTAAAATCGCCTTGAACGATTGGGAAATAAGGTCCTCTTCTGGGGATCCCGGACCGGCAGGCGCGACCTGGTCAGCCAATAACATTTCTTTTGTAACCGATCCCACCAATGTGTGTAACAAATTCTTAAGACTGATATCAACTACAGATGGAACTGGTACCGGTACTAGCCAGGCAGAAATTTATTCTTCCAAAAAATTCAGAGAAGGTACTTACGCTGCAAGAATAAAATTTACGGATGCGCCAATATCCGGTAGCGACGGGGATGGAATCGTCGAGACCTTTTTCGCAATCTCGGATCTTCGGTATGATAATGATCCCCTTTACAGTGAATTGGATTATGAATACTTGGCCAACGGGGGATGGGGAGTTACGCAACCTGCGATGTGGAACACTTCGTGGTACACGTACAGCAACAATCCATTGAGCCAGGATAATGTTCATAATGCCCACCCCGGGATTTATAGAGGGTGGCATACTCTGGTTATGGCCATTTCAAGCGGTGAAATCAAGTATTATTTAGATGGAAAACTTATGTCAACACATGGAGGAAAGTATTATCCCAGAACCGATATGTCGATTAACTTCAATTTGTGGTTCATGCCGGAGGCGCTCATGGGGTCAAGCGACACCAGGACGTACCAAATGGACGTAGACTGGGTTTATCATGCAAAAACTACGGTACTTACTCCTGCTCAGGTTGACTCGATCGTCCAAAATTACCGTTCCAAATCGATTCGACAGGTTGATAATATTCGTTAGAGCCCGAAAAATAGGGAAATAAACTTAATCCTTCCTGCCGAGGCTGCAAGGATTAAGTTTATTTTTTGTTATTGAACTCCCATGAAAATTAAAAAGCTCGAAAACTAAAAAAAGAGCAGATTTAAGTAGACCCAGGAAAAACACTCTCTCTGATTGATTCTAATGGAGTTGGGTGGTAGTTTAACATCTTTCTTCGAAAAAAAAGGTAAGGCTGGCAACCAGTCAAAAAGGATTAATCTCCCATAAGTGCTACCCGTATTGGGTGAGACAGTCTGTGATGCACCGTGATGGTTGGAGTCAGACTAACGGATGGGCTCTAATGGCACCATAGTTCAAAGACCTTCTTCTCCCAGCCTTAGTAGAAGTATTGACAGATCTAACCATTTTCATCCTCTGTGGTGCAGCGCTGATCTTGCACTGCATGTACGGCTAACGGGCAGTATAACGGAATAATTATCCTATCAATTCATGGTATAATTTACTAAATGAAACCGACGCTATACACCTTTTTAGAATGGATTGATTTTGATGAAGAAAAAGTTAGTATTTATTGGACTTATTTTGTCAAGTGTAGCTGCTAAAGCATTACGTCCATTATTTGACGGTCTCCACTGTCCGGCTTCTGCCGACAATCTTGTCCAAGCGAGGTACGATGAAAGGAAAGTCCCAAATTGGAACTTTCCCATTTCCTTAGACGAACTGAATTTGGTAGGTTTCATTCTTTCTCAGATTAAAAGCTGCTTCCCGCATAACCACATACCAGTCCCGGTCTAACTCTAGTCTGCAAGCAATGCCACGATCACCGATGCGCAGCTCCATGCATTCCCCGCAGTGAAGTCCATATTTCTTTCCGTCAATGTGAACGACCCAACCGTCATATTCCGAATCGTAGGTCACCTTGTGCCACTTCGGTTTACTCATGACAGTTCACCTTGGATGACGAGTTTAACCATATGATCGTCAATTAGATTTTTCCTGCTCTGTGCGCCATAAAGCAAGCTATGTGCTTTTTGGGGTCAAATCATGCTATTTTAAAAAAAATGTTGAAATGTAAGCGCTTATAATGTATGATCTATTTAAATCATACATGATTACATCGAATCATGTGATTGTTGTTAATTTTGGTTGCATATTATTTACGCGATAGTGACATTATTAAGGGGGTTATGTGTAAGAATAATGAAAAAAGATTGATAAATTTCAGCCTTATCAGTGTTACTAAAAAATTATAGTTGGGGATGATAAAATATGGCTCTTTCTAAAAAAGAGATGAGACAAGTTGCTATGGCCAGTTTAATCGGATCAGCAATTGAATGGTACGATTGGTTCCTTTACGGAACAGCGGCCGCTTTGGTGTTCAATTCTTTATTTTTCCCTAAATTTGATCCGCTGATAGGTACATTGTTAGCGTTTGCAACATTTGGGGCCGGATTTTTGGCTAGACCATTGGGTGGAATAATTTTCGGGTATTTTGGGGATAAATTGGGTCGAAAAAAGACTTTAATCATCTGCTTAGCATTGATGGGGATAGGTACTTTCGCAATTGGACTTTTGCCTTCCTATAATCAAATTGGTATATGGGCTCCAATATTACTGGTATCCCTGAGGGTAATACAAGGAATAGCAGTAGGTGGAGAATGGGGTGGAGCTGTCCTGTTGGCTATTGAGCATTCTCCGGAGGGAAAACGTGGATTCTACGGTAGTTGGCCGCAAATGGGTGTTCCTGTGGGACTTCTGCTTTCAACGTTAGTCTTCTCGGCATTTTCATCGCTTCCGCAAGATCAATTTATGTCTTGGGGATGGAGAATTCCTTTCTTGCTAAGCATACTATTGATCACTACGGGATTATTTATCCGTTTGAAAGTTATGGAAACGCCTGCATTCATTCAGGCTAAAGAAGCAGGTAATCATACTAAGAATCCGTTAAAAGAAGTATTGCGGACATCAAAGAAAGATATACTGATAGCTTTGTGTTCCCGCTTTGCTAACGATGCTAGCTACTACATCTCAAACGTATTTGTTCTCTTGTACGCAACTAAATATTTATCCTTGGATAAAACCATGTTTTTAACGGGTATTTCTGTGGGAGCTGTTGTTGAAATCTTCACGATTCCCTTGTTTGGTGCTTTATCGGATAAAATTGGTCGCAGACCCGTGTTTATGGCCGGATCGTTATTTTTTGTACTATTTGCATTTCCCTTTTTCTGGCTCGTTGAAACGCAAAATACTGTGTTGATATGGCTTGCACTCATTTTATGGATTGCAGTAGGTCACGGCGCAACATTTGCACCAATGTCATCCTTTATTGCTGAACGTTTTGATACGAATACCCGATATACCGGGGCATCAATTAGTTATCAACTTTCGGGTATTTTAATTGGAGGACCTGCACCGTTTCTTGCTACCGCATTACTGACTTGGGCAGGACATTATTGGCCGATTGCAGTGTATGTCGTTATTTTAGGAATCATCAGTTCTGTAGCTGTATATGTAGCTACTGAAACTTATCGCAAAGACATTACCAAATATTCCCAATCAAGCCCTGCACCTGATTCAAAATCGTTCAAAGCTTAAATGATATCTAAATAAAGGATGGATGGTAAAAATGAACATGAATCCAAGCTTTGCAATAAACTCTAGTCTTCATGAAATTCCAGTAGAAGAATACATGGACCGCGTACGTAGAACTCAGGAAGAAATGCGTAAAGAAGGTTATGATCTGATTATTGCTTGGTCCGACAGCTATCGGATGAGCAACGTACGTTGGTTATCCAACTATCGAGCTTTTGACGGAATATTTCCTTATCCGGCTATAGTTATAGTACCGGTAAAGGGAGATCCGATTCTTTTTGTTGAAAGTAGCTTAACTTCCATCGGTGCAGCCTCAGTGGTTAAAGACGTACGAGGAATCAGACAAGATCTCGGTCCCGTGCTTGAAGAGTATGCGGCATCGGGCAATGTGAAAAAAGTTGGTATTGCCGGTTACAAATATTTAGCTTTGGAGTTCTGGAGTGTCATTAAAAAGTCTTTACCGGATATCCAAATTGAACCTACAATCATTATTGACTTTCTGAAGTCAATTAAAAGCGAAAATGAAATTCGAAATATGAAGGTTGCCGGTTATTTAGCGGATTTAGGTATTGAAGCAATCAAAGAAGCAGCCCGGGAAGGGGCAACCGAAAAAGAGCTTACAAAGCAAGCATACCTTGCCATGTTCGCCAATGGTTCAGATACTGTAGCATTCGATATTATGGTACAAACCGGAGAAAACTCATCCGATTTTTATCTAGCCAGACCGACAGACCGGAAGCTTAAGGACGGAGATACTCTATTAATTGACATGGGATGCAGATATAACGGTTATGCCTCTGACATGGCACGCGGCGCCACTTTCGGAAGCGTTTCTAAAGAAGTTGAAGCTATGTTCGATGCAGCTCTTGAAGCGTATGAAACTGGATTTAAATACTTACGTCCAGGTTTAACTGGGGAAGAAGCAAGCTATCCAGCTAACGAAGTCTTGGCTAAATATGGTTATATTCACTCGCCTGGCGAAGGAAGAGGAGTCGGACATGGATTAGGTATGGATCCGGAAGAAGAATTGCCTATTCTGGCTCCTGGAATGAAATCGGTGCTGCAGGAAAATCAGACACTCGCTTACGTCATTACATTGCTAATTCCTGGAGTCGGTGGATTGAGAATTGAAGATAGTGTTGTTATCCGTAAGGACGGCGCAGAATCAATGACAAACTTTAGTTATCACAACAACTGGTAAGAGTGCTTAAGCTAAAAGTAAGCGGTCATGATTTTTGACCGCTTTTATTCATAAATAAAAGTAATATTAGGATCCCTTCCGATATGGAAAGCAAAGGAGTGGTAAAGTTGTCTCATCTATTCAAAGAAAATGTTGTTAAAGGGTATCAAGATATTATCCAAGAACATCAAGATTTAAAATATCTTGCGTTCGGAAAAATTTCTTTAAATGAAGGTGAAGAATTTACTAGAATAACCGGTGATTTTGAAACTACTTTGGTAATTTTATCAGGTAAAGCGAGTATTTCGTGCGAAAATGAGAAATGGAGTCATCTAGGAGAAAGAAATAATGTGTTTGAGGGGAAAGCTACCGCTGTTTATATGCCTTGCCAATCAGAGTATCAAGTAATTGCACAAACGAATAATGTACAAATTGCTGTTTGTAAAGTAAAAGCAGAAAACAAGTTTAGGCCTTTTGTCGTTAGACCAAATGATATTATTGTGAATCAGAGGGGAAAAGACACCTGGCAGCGAGAAGTACATGATATTATTGCAGACAATGGAAACAATAGGGTGCAACGAATTATATTAGGTGAGACCTTTAATGATGTTGGGCATTGGTCTAGTTATCCGCCACATAAGCATGATGGGGAATTCTATCCGGAGGAACCTAACCTTGAGGAGGTGTATCATTATCAAATAGACCCTGATCAAGGATTTGGTGTTCAACTGTATTACACTAAGGATCAAAGTATCGATCAAGCCTATATCGTAAAAAATGGAGACAGTTTCGCAATTGAAAAGGGATATCATCCTGTCAGTGCAGCCGGTGGATACCGTTTATACTATTTATGGTTTATGGCAGGAGAAACAGATAGAAATTTAAAACCGTTCGATGACCCGGATCATAAATGGCTTAAGTAACAAAAAGCAAGCAAGATAAGTCATAGCTTTTGACATTTTTGGTGTTTTAACTTGCTGTTATCTAAATTAATCATTTATAATCATAATAAATAATGTATCTAAGGTGGGCAATATTGAAAAAGAATGAATCTTCCAATAAACGAAAATTAGTCACTGAGGACATATATAGTTTCATTAAAGAAAAAATTTTTTCTTACAGCCTCACACCTGGAGAGAAAGTAAACATTGATCAAATGGCCCGTGAGTTGAATGTTAGCAACATCCCTATTCGTGAAGCGTTATCCCGATTGGCTTCCGAAGGATTGGTGCAAATTATCCCTTATAAAGGGGTTACCGTTGCAGAAATGAGTTTGAAGGATCTTGATGAATTATACGAGATTCGTATCGAGTTGGAAGGTTATGCGGCCCGCAAGGCGACGCAACTCATTCCAGAGGCTGAAATAAATTGGTTAGATGAAGAGATGAAGCGATGCTTCCTTTCAATTGAAACTTGTAAAGGAAATCTGGAAACCGTAATGAAAATGAATGAACAGCTTCATGGAACGATTCTAAAGTATGCACACAATGAAAACTTAAGCAACCTGATTAAACAATCCTTGCAAAGAATAGAAAGATACTTAATTTATGCTCGTCGAGATTTAGATATTGAAACGGTTAAGAGGGAATGGCATGAGCATCAAGCAATTTTAAGTTTTCTTAAAGAGCGTAATAACCAAATGGCAGAGAAGGCCATGCGAAATCATATAAGTAATTCTCATCAAAGAACTAGAAAATTTTTCCTGTAAATGTAAAATGGCCTTTGCATTAAATAGCCTCTCGGCATTAAGTGGGGGTGAATACAAGGAAACTGGAAAAATGGGTCAAAGCTGAGCTGGGAAAAATGGAAAGTGAAAACCATTTTCAAAAATAGGCAGACGGAACCAATTTACGAGAGCTCCATTTTTTAAGCAGCGATGAACGCTTCCATCTCGAAGCGCACACCTTTGAGTTCTTGTTCTTGGTGGACATACCAGGCGTCCTTGTGTTGGCAAATCATCGTTGCATAGATTCGGATGTACCACGTCATGGTGGAGCGATGCCGACCTGACTCTAGTTTGTAATCCACTTTCTCTCGTTTGTTGGAGCGCTCTATGGAAGTTCGACGTTTGTAAACGAGTTTCCATGTCTCAGAGTCACGAGACGTTCTAGGAAACAGGCGCGGATCATCTGTTGTCTTGGTGTAAAAGGTTCGACCGTATTTGGCGGTAGAACAACCACAAGCAGGTGTGCATCTCCATTTGCGTCGATGTAGCTTTTTATCAAAACCATTAGGTTTCATCTTATTCCCATTGGGACAAATCGGAATGCCTGTTGGCGAAATTTGAATGTCACTTTCGCCTTTGCCGGGTGTGTTTTTCTTGGAACGAACGTTTAAATCAATGAAGGGTTCCATACCTTGATGCTCCAGAAGCAAGTAAATGGGCTCCGCATCATGTGCGGCATCGAGAATCATTTTGTCAGCCCTGCCCAAGGTGAAACGTTACTTGAATTCTACTGAGCTTATGACCAAACTCAAAGCGTCGTGCCGGGAAGCAGGCTGGAGCCTTGGATAAAGCGGTAAATCATGTTTACTGTCAGCAGCAGAAATCATATAAAGATGGTAACCGTTAAAATATTTCTCGCGTGAGCTATCCCACCCGATGTTGCAATCGGGCTGAGAGTAGATGCGGGGATGGTTACACTCGGCAAGGTCTTGGGCACGGCAATCACAAGTCGATTTACTGCGTGAGTAAGCAGCGGTTACGAGGGGCGTTCCATCGCCGGTGGCAGAAAGTGCAGAACAATCACCAATTAATCCAAAGCGAGCGGAAACGTTCACGATGTTCTCTTGGAAGAAATGAAATAACCTGTCGGCAGGCAAGTCGGTTGTCTTGGCAGCATGTCGCATCCCGCCCGCCAGACGTGAGATCCGTCCAGGCGCCCCTATAGGTGCTTTCTCACCCTTCTTACCTTTCTTGGGTTTAGACTTACGTCGATTGCGTTTTTGAGCACGAATATGTTTATCACCCGAAGCCCAGAGCCGTTTGAAGAAATCGTAAAAGGTACCGACACCGGGAACGTCACCCACTTCAAACCCGCTGAGGATGGCGTAAAGAGGAGTTCGCTTCATTTCATTAATCCACTCTGTAATCCCCATCGTGGGATTGGTCATGAAGAACAAGAGCAAAGAGCGGAACATAGAGGTAGGGTCACGAGGCTCAGGGCCGCGATTGCTGTAAAGGTGATGAAGTAACCTTGTTAGAGTTGAGAGGTCGGTCATCCAGAACTTCGTAACAAGTGGCCAGTCTTTGTTAATGATGACGAAGGTAGGTCCGTAATAGCGTTTGAAATTGATCTAGTAGAAACTGTTGGTATCGAAGATGAGGAATGCAAATAGGCTTCAAAACAAACACCTCTTAGGCGGTTAGTAAGGAAATAAATCCTTCCGTCGCAATTATTGAGGTGATTCCAGAAAGTCAAGTGTTTTCGACAAATGGCAGGCCATTTTTCAAATAAAATTACCAATGTAAGAAGTAGGAGCAACAAAAAATCCTCCCGCAAATTTGGGAGGATTGGAACTTCGGTGAGATGAGGGAACCCTTGTCACACCTGCCTCGGCGAATGCCGAGAGACTATTTAATATAGTAGGAGGAACGCATAGTGAATACTCATGCGGACATAAAAAGCTTAAGGGATCAGGTGGATGAAATTAATTTCAAAATACTTGAGCTTCTCAACCGCAGAGCGGAAATTGTGCTGCAAATCGGTGAGAATAAGCGACATATTGGACGATCCCATGCATTCGATGCTAAGAGGGAAGAAGAGATTTTTGAATATCTAAGTAAAAATAATATGGGACCATTTGACAATAAAATGATAGAAAATATATTTAGACAAATTTTAGATGAATCAACTAAATTACAAGAATTGATTATAAAATTGGAATATTAATTGAAAGTGATTTTTATGTCCTCAAGTTCATGTGATTTTGATAACAACATGAACTTGAGGACATTTCCGTTTTATGATAAGAGCATATGAGAGCTTTAAAAATAATGTCAATAATAAGATAAAAAGTATAAAAAGTAAAAAGAAAAAATTACTTATTTACTCAACTTTCTCACCCTGAAATACCTAATAAACCCTTATAAAACTTGGGCAAACTGGCTGTAAACTTATCAAAAATCTCCTGGAATTGTTCTTCAGTGAGCAAAAGAACTTCTTGAATAGCGTGTTTTAATAGATCAACTAAGAGCATTAAAGCTGTGGCTAACTTGATATTGTAGCTGCTAAAGCATTACGTCCATTATTTGACGGTCTCCACTGTCCGGCTTCTGCCGACAATCTTGTCCAAGCGAGGTACGATGAAAGGAAAGTCCCAAATTGGAACTTTCCCATTTCCTTACACGAACTGAATTTGGTAGGTTTCTTTCTTTCTCAGATTAAAAGCTGCTTCCCGCATAACCACATACCAGTCTCGGTCTAACTCCAGTCTGCAAGGAATGCCACGATCACCGATGCGCAGTTCCATGCATTCCCCGCAGTAAAGTCCATATTTCTTTCCGTCAATGTGAACGACCCACCCGTCATATTCCGAATCGTAGGTCACCTTGTGCCACGTTGCTTTACTCATGACAATTCACCTTGGATGACGAGTTTAACCATATGATCGTCAATTAGGTTTTTCCTGCTCTGTGCGCCATAAAGCAAGCTATGTGTGCAAATTTTATTCAGCATACGCGCTGAGCCACCTGAGAAACGGTACATTTCCTCGATGGCTCCGTCAGTAAAAATGTCGCTTGTCGCCCCAGCATAGGTCAGATGCCGTTTGATGTAAGCAATGGTCTCCGCGTGCTCATAATGCGGAAGCTTGCATTGCAAATCAATACGCTGCCGAATAGCCGTATACGACTGTAGCCGAAGCTTATCCCAAAGCTCGCTTTGACCGACTAAAATGAGCGCCATGGGACTCTGGGCATCCATCTTGAAGTTGAGAAGGAAGCGGACCTCCTCCAGCATCTCTCGATCCAGCAAATGCGCTTCGTCCACCACGACAATGGGCTGCAAACGGTGCATGCCACGCATCATTTCAATCTGATGATGCAGTTGACGCTTGGCATCGCCTCTGTAAAACTTCGACTCGCATCCCAATTGCTCTAGGATCCCCTTGTAGAAATTTCGCGGTGTCAGTTTGGAATCCGACAGGTACAACAGTTTGAATTTCGAGGCATCCAGTTCGGCCGCAAAACGGCGAAGTGCCGTTGTTTTCCCTGTCCCGCAATCGCCCGTGATGACAGCAAATAACTGTCTTTCGGCTGCATAAACAAGCCTTCCTAAGAGTTCGTCTAACAGGGTAGGCATGTACAGTTCGTCCGTCGGAATGTCGCGTACAAATGGCGTACGGCTTAAGCCGTAGAAGGATTCATACATGGCTCTGCCCCTCCTTCTGCACGCTTCGGTAAGATACAGCAGGTGCTTGATGTGCTTTGCGTTCCTGCTGTTTTTGTTTAGCTCCACGAAGGAGTCGTGATTGATCCGACTTCTCTGGCTGCATGGATTCAGGGAGAGGTGGACGTGTACCGGCACGTGGCCCGATGACAAGCTCATAGGCTTTCCATGGACTATGACCTTCGTATTCAATGGTTAGCTCTGTGATGTCGGCTGGATCATAGATGACTAGCACTTTACGGCCGATAAACAGAATGCCGACTTCGTATTTTTTGCCCATAAAGCTAATGCAGCCTGCCTTGTCCACTTTACGCTCGTCCGCATGAAGGAAGGCATCGGCAAGCAAGGGGGAGTCCACGTACCGAAGGGCCTGTGGATCTGAACGATACGCTACCTCTGGACTTGCATGATCTTTCAATGCTGAGTGCGGCTTAGCTTGGTAACACTCGCTTAGCCACGCCTGAAACCAAGTATTTAACTGGTCTAGCGTCATCGGCTTCTCCAGCCCTAGTTCATCCAGAAAGTGATCGACGTAGCGATTGATCCTCTCCGTCTTGCCCTTACTTTCTGGCGAATATGGCTTGGTAAAGAGAAGACGAATACCAAGCTTGGCGCAGGCTCGACTCATCCACTTCGTGCGGTATTGTTTGCCATTGTCGAAGTAAACAGCGCCAGGCACACCATATTTCAGAATCGCTTGGCGAAAGGCGTCTTGGACAATGAATTGTTCCATATTGTCGTACCACTGACCATGGACGATAAAACGGGTTGCGTCATCCACAAACAGCACAAGGTAAGCTTGCTTACGCGTTCCATCCGATGCGCTAATGATGTGCGAGCCGAACTTAATGTCGCTCTGCCAAAGCGCATTGCGAGAGCGTTGCTGAAAGCGGCGGGCAGCAACCCCTTTGCTCGTATACATACGAAGCTGTCTGGCCCCGTATCCACGTTCTAGCAGATGATCCTGCAACGTGCTACGCTTTAAGGTACCGGGAGAAACCTTATTCTCCCACTCCAATAGCTCAATGATTTGACGAATACTCCTGCCCGGTACTTCACGACGAAGCAGAATGGCTTCTTCAAGCACCTCCGTGGAAACCGTGCTGGTTTGAGGGCTTTTCCCACGCGGCTTCGGCTTTAATCCACCAAAACCATGCTGCTGATACTCCTTGAGATAACGCCTAAGCGTACGTTCGGAAAGACCCGTTTCTCTGCAGATTTGGGCTTTGATTTGACTGCTTTTAGCCTGATCGAGCCCTTCAGAGAGAAGTGGCGAAAGCAATTGAAACCGCTGGGCAGCAAGCTCCTCCGCTTGAATGTTATGTTTCATACTCATACCTCCATCTATTGGATGATACGAGTGTAACCTGACTGTTAGCGGACAAAAAGGCAAACTGGGTCTGTGATCCAAGCATGGGAATTGGCGATAGGTCGGACAGCTCTGGCTAGCAAACAGGATGCCATACCTACAAAACGTCCTAGGATTTGGAGTACGGACTGTGATGACGTGGACGATGGAACCACAGGTAGGTTAAAACGAAGAGAAAGTGAAGTAAGAACGCCGCTTGCATACACGGACCAGGCCGTAAACCAGGATAGCCAGCGAAGAATGGTTGATTCATCTGCAGCCACATCGGTATATGTAGGCTCCGCAAGAGCACCTTCAATGCTCTGCGCATCGTAATGCTTGTAAGGAACAAGCAGATCCGGAAGTTCATGATGAATCTTATGGCACTTTGTACAGCGCATACGACGAATGATAAGGCGCCTGCGCTCCCCCGAGTTCAGTACCCATAACCGAGGTCTACTTCCCATGACGTATAGTTCTCCTGCACAACAAGGGCAAGGGATGATCGCCGTACTCCTAACGAAAAACACCCGTTCCCGGCTCCTTTTCAACAAGCGAAAAATCTGCTACAATGATCACAACTTTGATTTATTGAGGATGTCTCTTGTGAGCTGCTGGACACAGTTCACGTAAAGGAGGCATCCTTTTCCTTTTCTGAGATATGGACATTATATTCGTCAATTCTCGGACTGGCAAGACCGTCAGGTTTCGGACGTTTCGGCGTAGCGAAAACAGTCAAGCTTTATTATCATTTTGCATTTGTGGAACTCATACAAACCAGGATTTGTTTACGAAAATGGAACGTGGAACTATGTTTCCTATGATACAGGCGTTGGTAGAAGAGTTACACCGATAAGTGTAAGAAATAATGAATTCAAAATTTTAAAGTACCATGATTTTGCAAGAGATAACACAAGTGTGTATTTCAAAAGCAATAAAGTAGAAGGGTCTGATCCGAATACATTCCAAATCATTAGCGGCAAAGGGAGATATCGTTATGCAAAAGATAAGAATAATGTATATATTTACGTGAGAAAGGACTGGTCAATATTTAAAATAATAAATGCAGACCCTAATAGTTTTGAAACATTAGAATTTCCATATTCAAAAGATAAAGACGACGCCTATTGCGGGAACTTACCACTTTATGTAGATGATGTTTCAAAATTTGAGTCATCGAGAGTACGGGTTTTACAATAACATCTTCTGTTAATAGCTTTTTGGGTACTGTATCTGATTCGATAGATAAATCTTCAGAATACGAACGTAATAAGCACGAGTATAATCGTAAAAAGTATGGTTTCATTACTGCTTCGGTTTTTTATTCCGAAAATGGAAAAGCAATAACTGATAAACTTACTTATGAAGGATATAGATTAGTTGAAGATAATAGATAAAGTGATCAATTTTTAAAATTTAAACTAATTCCATTATTCAACTCCCTCAGTACAATGCAGTTTTCTCACGAATGCTCGCTTATTCGCAGGATCTCTCCAATGGATAAATCGCTATCCGGATAGAAGAGGCTATGTACCGTCAAATTTGGCAACCGAAGCGCATGCGGGAACAGAAGGGGCGAGTTTTCGCTCCTTTTTTTACTGCTCTGTTGCACGCTGCTCCACGTACCTCCGGAGGCTCTCACTCCCATTTCTCGACGGGTCAATGCCCTTTCATTCCTTCGTTACGCCTATCCGGTCGGTGGAGGCCGGTCTTCCTAACGGTACGGGTCTGTGCCCTTTTGTTGAATGCAATCCGGTACTCCGTGCAATTCTTGAGATCCTGCGAATAAGCCATTTTTCGTGCTAATTGAGAAGCGATTAAGCAACTTGTTTCATAGGAAGAGCTCGATCCGGTTCGTAAGCTTCGCCGCTCTGTGCCATGGCAACCAGGAGGCGAGCCAGCTTACCGCAAAGCTTCATAACAGAGCGCATCGGCTTCATGCTTTTCGTCTTAACATTCACTTCGTGCTGTCGTTTAAACGATACATCGTTCATGATGAGGGCCATGGTTGCCATGAACAGGGCATGCCGAAGCCTCGGTCGGCCACGTTTGCTGATGGACATCTGGCCCTTCCATTTGCCTGAGCTCGCTTCAGCTAGGTTGAGGCCGGCATGCCGTAGCAATGCATTGCCATGTGCATAGCCGCTGAGGTCGCCAGTTTCACCCAGAATGCCGGCGACAGACAGGATACTCATGCCCTTAATTGCCAGCAGCGGCTCGGCTAGCGGGATCCGGACCAGTGCAGCTGCGACTTCATTCTCGATTACCTGCAGCTGCTCCATAGCCAGATCATATTCGGCCAGCAACTGTTGCAGATGAAGATTGTAGGCTTTCTCGGCATGCTTGGCGCCGACCGAGCGGGCTGCCAGAGCCAGCAGCTCTTCGTTCACCACTGTGCCGCTTCATGACCGTTTTCCAGCCGTCGACTACTTGGCGAACGGTGAGTTTTTGAAGATCGGCAGGCGTAGGAAAGAGACGCAGTGTAGCAAGCGATCCGGAGCCAATGAGGTGCTTGTATACCTGCCGCAGCTCTGGGAACACAATGTCGACCCATCGGTGGATCTGGTTCTTGACGCTGACGAGACGATGGACGATTGTCTCCCGGTTCGCCATGAGAACGCGCAGTTCCATGAACACTTCACTGGTTTCTTTGATGAAGGTGTAGTAGCCGTTTTTCACCATGTCGGCGATAACCAAAGCATCTTTGATGTCGCTTTTTGATGGTGTATTGTCGCGGTTTTCCTTGTTCTTTTTGACGAGATGAGGATTCACCAACACGACCTCGAGGCTGCGATCTTTGAGCCAGGCAGCGAGGCTGAGCCAGTAGTGGCCGGTTGGTTCCATGCCGATGATGGTGTCGTGTAGTTGGTGCGTTTCCTGCAAATCTTTCATCCACTGCAGCAGTAGGCTGAAACCGGCGTCGTCGTTGGAGAAGTGGAGCGGAGTACCGAGCAGGATCCCACGGAAGTTGACGGCGCGAGCAACGTGGGACTGCTGGGCGATGTCAATGCCGACGACAAGGTGCTGGGTTGAAATGCGTTCGAGCAGTTGATTTTGTTTGGCTTGAGCTTTAAACTTCAAGATAGAGCGACCTCCTTAAGATGGCTAAAGGGCAATGACCCGTGACTAACCCATCGTACCGGAGTCGCTCGTTTTTGTGCAAAGCGCAAAATTAACACTCTACAGGAATCCTAACGGAGAACAATAGCTCATTAACTATCGGGGGAGGACAAAAATGTCCTCCCCTTATTTGGATTAAAAAGGTATCATTAAACTAAAGGGCAGGTTAATTATATGTTGTTTGATAATAAAGTTGTTTAAAACAGCTGCACAAAACGCAGAAAACCCGGCCTTAGTTGTTGGCCGGGTCAGAAATAAAGTTGTTTAAAAATCCGAATATTTCGTTGGCTAATTTATTTTTAGAACTTGATTTTATCCAGTTCATAAATCAATCCGGATGCGATAATACTTCCGGTAAGACCTTCCAACACATTCCGAATAGTGGAGAAAGATTCTTGGAGAATGTTTTTTTTCGGTCCTGCTTTCAATTGTGTATTAATCGCCATGATTTCACTATCCAGCTTCTGTCTCTTATCCCCATCCAGCTTAAGTTGACCCAAATGCTCGGTTAAACTCGCAACGAATTCACGGACAGCATCCATATTCATTTCTGAGCTCATCATAGATTGTTGGGAATGAACCGTGTCTTGCTGGATCTGATTGTGATTGCCATGGATATTATAAATGGTATAATTTTGCTTTTGTGCTTCTTCTTTCTCATGCATTGAAAAACTCACTCCTTCCCCTAAAATGCCATCTTCCTCAAGCTTTAAAGACCATTCGAGAATAATATTTCGTACATAATGGACAATCTGTTCAGCTTGGGATTTTCCAAAATGTAGAGCGAATTTAGTATCAAATTGTGTTAATTCTGAAAGCTGTTCCTGAATGGAATGTGGCAGCGGCATCATTAACGTGCTTCCAGAGGTTGTTTTAAGTAATTGTTCAATCTCCGGTATAGATTGAGATATTTTGTTTTGACTGATGATGTCCAATATGTCTGCATTAATAATCACTGGAATCCAACCATTGTAAGGGTTCCACGCTTTTACTTCCCCACGTATGATCCGGTATTCAGGAAGTTGGTTATAAGGAACGTTGTAACTGTTCAGTTCATCATGTATCCACGTCTCAAGTTCACCAACTTTAAGCTTTTTCGCTACTACATAAGCCTTTCTAAGAAGCGCTGATACACCCGTTTTTTCGTCATATGCTTCTCTCTGTAATTCAAGAACTAGTGAATCCATATGATCCTCCAATATATAGCATTTACATTATATTACATCATTTATCAATTATAGTATACGTGCGATTGTTACTGTATCCCATTGGAGCATTACTGCCGTTAGCGTAACGATAATGGCCACATTTTAAACAACTTTATTAATTAATTCAAGCAAAAGACATTGAGTATGTTAGACCTAATAAAGGAACTTGGAATACATATGCTTATGTAAAAAACCATGACGAACTGGATGCTTTATATCTTGAACTTAAAACAAATGGTGCAATTATTGTCTCCGAACCAAAGATAACCGAACACGACTGGGGGTCTTGGAAGGACTTCTCTGTCCGAGACTTGGATGGATACGCAATAGGTTTCGGTTCGGGAAATAAAAATTGCTGAAGAGAACATATAACAGGCTGCCGAAAACGGCAGCCTGTGTTCAACTAACGGAAACGTTTGTTCAATAAGAAACCAGAAGGAGGCTGCCGGCATGAATGAATCGGCAGCCTCGTTGAAGTAACGGGAGTTTAATTAAAAAAAAGGAATATGAAATTTATAGGAGAATTGGTATTACTATCGCAATTAGTTCGAGGTCAAGAGGGAGACAAGTAGATATGATTAAGGCTATAATATTTGATTTTGATGGTCTTATTTTTGATACAGAAACACCTGAGTTTAGAGCATTTCAAGAAATATACGAGGAGCATGGGTTAGAATTAAAAATTGAGATGTGGGGGCAATGGGTAGGAACAGACAGCAGTAATTTTAATCCTTATGATTATCTTGATGAATGTGTTGGCAAACCATTGAACCGAGAGGAAATTCGTACTTTAAGAAGAATGAAGTATGGGAATTTAATTGTTAAAGAAAAAATAAGACCTGGGGTAGAAGAATATTTGAAAGTTGCTAAGGATTTAGGATTAAAAATAGGGCTAGCTTCAAGCTCCACCAAGGATTGGGTAAACGAACATTTAAAGAGTTTAAATGTAGTTGAATACTTTGATTGTATTCGTGCTCGTGATGACGTTAAAAAGGTAAAACCTGATCCAGAACTTTACCTTCAGGTTTTAAATTACTTTGGTATCGAGCCTAACGAGGCAATTGCTTTCGAGGATTCCCCAAACGGTGCTCGAGCTGCAAAGCAAGCTGGGATGTACTGTATTGTAATTCCCAACGAAATTACAAAAGAATTAAAATTCGATGATGTAGACATAGATCTAAAATTGATATCAATGGAACAAATGAGTTTAAAGGCACTAATTGAACATTTCAACTAACGGCGAACTATAGCTCAATAGACATCAAGAGAAGGCTGCCGACAGCATAGAACGGCAGCCTTCTCAGCTATCGAGCAGAATTCTTTAGCAAATACCAACAAGAATATGGTAAAATATGTATTTAGGGAGGGGGTTACATGGTTAATTTAACTGGTCTTGTTGGATTTGTCAGCCCATTCTATACAAATAAGGACATTATGCACGATTTGAGCCATATCGAAAGGATAATCAATTCCACAAATAAACTGTTAAAATACTACCCAGAGATTACGGACTCAGATTTGATTTATTATGGATGTTATTTTCATGGTTTTATTTATTTGCGGGAAGATTTAATAAGAGATTATTTAGAGAAGCAAGGGTTAGGCGAGGATAGAATCGAAAAAATCGTCAAAACCTCTTGGGAATCTCAGAAGGATGAGATTCCAGAAACGCTAGAAGGAAAGCTCCTACATGATGCTCACATGATTGAGGGAGGAAAGACGTATCTAATCGTAAAATCATTATGTACAGGTACTGCAAGGGGGCAAAGCTTGGAACAGATACTTGATTACTCGAGAATTATGTACTTGGGCAAGGTGAGTGTTACTTGCCAGAAGCCCAGGCGATATACTTGGAGATGCAAGAATTTGCAGGTGCTTTTATAAGAGATTTAAGGAAAGAATTACAAATAATTTAATTACGCAAACGGATACTATAGCTCAATAAACATCAGGAGAAGGCTGCCGACATCAATGGAACGGCAGCCTTCTCAGCTAACTGGCAGAAGAGTTTAAAATATAAATAAACCCGCTCAGTCGAAATAGACCGTGCGGGCTTAGTTTATATAACGAATTTTTGGAGACCATTCACAAGATACGTTTCATGATTGATTTTGATATAAAACCATCCATTCCAACTGATAGCTCATGTGTTAAGATCAACAAGCGTGTCTTTTTAGATATGCTAACTTTTCTTCTAGGGCATCAGAATTAGTTTTAGCTGATATGGAAGCTTTACAATAACCAACGTTCATTACCTTGTCTTCCATTGTAGTGAATCCACTTGAGAAGATAGTGCCCGTTTCAGAATGTTTCTCGTGCGTTTTGTTACAATTAAGACAATAATACATATGATTTCCTCCCTATTACAATAGCTTCCTACTTGATCATAGATCATGTGGAATAATATAGATACAGAATTTTCTGATAATTATTAAATTAATAATTAAGAGATAACCAACCGATTTAGGCGAGGGTAAAATGGGAGATCGCGATATTGATCGGGGCATCATGAAGGCTTACGGAAATAAGGGGGGAATTTCTATCTCTTATCATTCCATATACCTTTTTTAAGCTCCTCAATAGCTTATTACCAAGAAGGCTGCCGCGACGCAGCCTTTGTTACGCTCTAACGGGAGACGATAGTTCAATCACAACACAACGGCAGTCGGTACACAATCGGCTGCCGTTATTCGTTGAAGTAACGGGCAGCATAATTCATTTTTGGATGGGGGGATGTGCGTCCGTTGAATTGATCTGCCGCCGACATTGAATTGGCGCATCGCACATCTCCGCGTCTATAAGGACGGTAAAATCGAGATTATCTAGTGAGTGCAACACGGCATGGATAAAGTGTTTGAAAAAAGAGAGTACTCTCGTTATAATAAGCGAGAGTACTCTCTTTTTTTACATAATACGCAAGGAGCGTTATTTCACGATGCCGAAAATTTCTGAACAACAAAAGGAAGCCGTACGGGTCGAAATCTTAAATGCCGCCAGGGAGGTATTTATAGAAAAAGGGTTTGAAGCCGCCTCCATGAAAGAGATCGTCGGGAGATCGGGAAAAAGTTTCGGTGGAGTGTACATGTACTACTCCAACAAAGAAGGAGTCTTTCTTGATTTGCTGCGAAGACAGTATGTGGGCATGTCGCAGGATGTCGCGCTCCCGAATCCGAAGAGCGGTTGGGATACGTTTCGTTTGTTCCTTCAGGATCAAGAGCGGCGTGTCAAGGAGGCAGGAAACGGACTTTCGCCTAGCATGTACGAATATTTTATCGTCGGCCGCAGGGATTCGATTCGCCGTAAGTGGAACGAGGAACGGCGGCAGGCGGTGTTCTACAGTATCCTCGGCTTAATTCACGATGGAGTGAAGAAGGGAGAATTCAACCCGTCTATTCCGGTAGATACTATCATTCATTTCCTTATTTCGTTCCTCGAGGGTATTTTTCTGGAAAGCATCATCACAGGCCCAGAAGGAATTGGGATCGGAAACCAGTTTGTATTGCTTGAAGACATGAGCCGGTCGATTTTAATGCCGCTAAATAAGGAGGAATCAAAATGACAAGTATGAATGATGCAGCCACTTATTTACCTGTCTTCAAGTCGAGTGCGGGACATGCGGAATTTCTGAATGCGTATGACCGATTAATGAAGTTTTGGCCTACCGACCACGAGACGATGGAGGTCGAAACCGAATTCGGTTCTTGCCATGTGATCGTGAGCGGTCCCAAGGAAGGAAAACCTGTCTTCATGTTTCATGGCATGACAGGTAACTCCGCTATGTGGTACCCGACGATCGAAGCATTGTCAGGTTTTCGGACATATTGCATCGATGCGCCAGGGGATTTCGGCAAAAGTAAAGCCAGAAAACGGATACGAACTTCGCATGACGCCGTGTTGTGGATGGACCAGATTTTCGATTCCCTTGGCTATGAGAAGGCTGCTTTCATCGGGCATTCCATGGGAGGATGGTTCTGTTCGAACTATGCGTTGGCACGTCCCGAACGAATTGAACGGCTGACGCTTTTGGCTCCGGTGGCCACCTTTTTGCCGATTCCGTTGCTTAAGCTATTAAGATACATCTATCCTGCGATGCTGATACCAAACAGACATCGCATTGAGCGCGCATGGAATTGGTTTTGCTCTAAAGGGTACACCCTTCCTCCGCATGTGATGGACGTCGTAGTCGCCGCCTATTCGCACGGTCGCTCGCAGCTTCCCGTGATCCCGAGGGTCATAGAGCCGAGCGCATGGAAGAAGTTGTCGGCACCCGTCTTATTTCTCGTTGGGGAAGAGGAGAAGATCTACGATGCCGGTGAAGTGATGAAAGTGGTGGTGGGAACCCTGCCTAGCTCAACAGTTGGCCTGATCCAAGGGGCAGGTCACTGTCTTATTCTGGAGAAAAAGGGGGCTGTGAACAAGGCGATTCATGATTTTATGGTTTCTTGAGTTACAAGGCTGCCGCGTGTCGGCAGCCTTGTAATCGTTAGGTCGACCTTTTCAGCACATAAATTCCCCCGACAATAATTAAAAGCCCATTCATTAGAGTAAGGGTAAATGGTTCATGGAGTTAAACCAACGTAAGAATACCTGCTGAACTAACGGAAACGATAGCTCAATAAACATTGGAGAAGGCTGCTGACAGCAATGGATCGGCAGCCTTCTCCGCTAAACGGGCAGTGTTCTTAAATAAGATTCTAGGGTGGTGTGGAAGTGAATTTCGTTATTATCATGTTTTCTTTATTGGTTTCTACGATTTTATCTGTTCTGATATTAAGAAATAGAAACAACAAATGGTTAGGTATGTTATCGGCTTTTTTTATAAATACACTAATTTTAGTAATAGCAACGTGGGTTTTGCACAGTTTAGACGATGAAGCAAGGCTGTTCGGATTTGGTCATTCTGGTCGTTATGTGTTGGTAATTTCTATCCCAATAATAACCTGGATTAACTTTTTAATTCTCTCATTTGTAAGAAATAGGGAAGTTAGGACAAAAAATTAAGTTGCTTTCCAATTCAACTACCGGGAAACGATAGCTCAATAAACATGAAGAAACGGCAACCTGCATATGAACCGCATTTACTCCTCCTGCTTCCCCAATTAGGAAACAACTATGCCTATTGGACGCCCTATAAAGATAAAAACCGCCTCAAGGCGGTGAAGAGTACTTACATCAGTTCGCTCGACGATGGTTGTGTTTAGCTTTAATGATGCGGTAACAGAGTTTGATAGAATTCGGCACGGAAAATACTTTTTCTAAAAGATATGAGAACGCTGAACGGTTTCCTCGTTTCGTGTTGCATTCAATGCAAGAAGCGAGTAAGTTTTGGGGAAGATCTGAGCCTCCTTTGCTTGAAGGGACAATATGATCTACAGTCGTTGCGGGACGTCCACACCACAAACAAGTGTAATGATCCCGTTTTAATGCAGCTTTTCGATAGTCTCGAAATAAAAATGGGTTGTAAAGTAATTGGATTGTCTGCTCGTCGATCCAGACTGCACGGGCTCGATTAACTTCCCTCCAAGCCCGGTGAAGTAAACATGGGGTTAGTTTTTGGCCATCCACATTGAGTACTCGTATCATAGTCAATCGCCTCCTAAGGCTAAAGTTAGTATAACCACAGACAATTTGTTTATTTGATACGTGGTTATGTCTGTTGGAGACGAGAAGAGTATCGGATATGTTAAATACCTTAGCAGCTCGATAACAAGAAGCTTCGCTGGGAAAGCTCCCGCGGGGCTTTTTTCGTTAGGCTCTGTTAAAACTCGATGTTGATTTTATCATTAAGCAAACGGGCAGGATAGTGCGTGAAGTTTCAGTTATAATAGCTGTTAATAAGAGTACCAAAGAGAACCTCGGAAACCTAATGTTTTTCCCTATACTGTTTACACTAAGCTTAAAGGTACGCGGCTAGCCCCATTTAAAAAACCTCTTATACATCACCATATTTCCTTGAAGGGGGACATCTGTTTTGGATGCGCAGTTTCTAGATTTATTGGCCCAGAAATATGATACGGAAGAAAAAGTTGTAACAGAAATCATCAACCTTGAAGCGATCTCCAATCTTCCCAAGGGAACTGAGCATTTTGTCAGTGATTTGCATGGGGAGTTCCAGGCTTTTCAGCATGTACTAAGAAACGGTTCGGGTACCGTAAAAGAGAAAATCAAAGCCTTGTTCCGTGAGGCTTGGACGGACCATGAAATCAATGATTTTACGGCGTTAGTTTATTATCCGGAAGAAAAAATACAGCTGGTTAAAGGGGACCTGTGCAATAAACAAGCCTTGAACCGATGGTACAGACAAACGATTGAACAAATGCTTAAGCTCATTTCTTACGCCTCTTCCAAATATACGCGCTCGAAATTGCGTAAAGCTCTGCCGGAGCAGTTTGTATATATTGTAGAAGAGCTTCTATACAAGACGGATTCGACCAACAATAAGGACCCTTATTATGAGGAAATATACAGGCAAATTATTTCCTTGGGCCAGGCGGACAAGCTCATTATCGGCCTTGCTTATACGACCCAGCGCCTGGTGGTTGACCATCTTCATGTGGTCGGAGATATCTATGACCGCGGGCCGGACCCCGATAAAATTATGGACACGCTGATTAACTACCATTCTGTAGATATTCAGTGGGGGAACCATGATGTCCTGTGGATAGGCGCCTATGCAGGTTCCCTGGTCTGCCTTGCGAATATTATCCGGATCTGTGCCAGATACGACAATCTGGACATCATCGAAGACGTATATGGAATCAATCTTCGCCCACTGCTGAACTTGGCGGAGAAATACTATGATGACAATCCGGCCTTTAGACCGAAGCTGCAGACCGACCATAACAGTTCGGAGCAGGAAATCCTGCAGATTACCAAAATTCATCAAGCCATTGCCATGATCCAGTTTAAGCTTGAAATCCCTATTATCAAGAGACGCCCATACTTTAATATGTCTGAAAGGCTCTTGCTTGAGCAAATCGATTACGACAAAACTGAAATCAAGATTGGCGGAAAAACTTACCCGCTGGAAAACACCTGTTTCGTAACCGTAATTCCGCAGCAGCCTGAAAAATTGCTGGAGGAAGAACAGCAGGTGATGGAAAAGCTGCTGTTCTCCGTTCAGCATTCCGAAAAGCTGGCCAGACATATGAATTTTTTTATGAAAAAGGGCAGCCTTTATCTAAAATACAACGGGAATTTGTTATTTCACGGCTGTATTCCTTTGGATGAAGAAGGAAACATGGAAGAAATGCAGATTGAAGACAAGACGTATTCGGGCCGTAAGCTGCTCGATGTTTTTGAATATTATTTACGTTACGCCTTTTCGCATCCGGAAGAGACGGATGATCTGGCTACGGATATGGTATGGTACATCTGGACAGGGGAATGTTCCTCGCTCTTTGGAAAGAGAGAAATGACCACCTTTGAACGGTACTTTATCCAAGATAAAGAAACCTATAAGGAGAGAAAGAACCCTTATTACCATTTGCGTGAAAATGAGGAGATCTGCCGGAAAATCCTTCTGGAGTTTGACATGAATCCTGATCATGGACATATAATTAACGGCCACACGCCAGTTAAAGAAATTCGTGGAGAGAACCCCGTTAAAGCAAACGGGAAAATGGTTGTTATTGACGGCGGTTTTTCCAAAGCCTATCAATCCACAACGGGGATCGCCGGATATACCTTGTTGTATAATTCCTTTGGCATGCAGCGCGTTGCCCATCAGAAATTTAATTCAAAAGAAGATGTGTTATGTAACGGAACGGACGTGTTGTCTGTAAAAAGGTTGGTGGACAAAGAACTGGAGCGGAAGCTGGTGAGGGAAACCAATGTCGGGGAGAAGCTGCTGCAGAAAATCTCAAATTTGAAGAATCTCCTGGAATATCGCTACATGAAATGAAACAACTGTTACAGCCGCGTTATGCTCCCTCGAAATGATTCAGTTTCCTCACTTAGACTCATGAATTCGCAGGATTTCATCCTGTAGATAGTATGAAGAAGTGGATGGAGGAGGAGCCGGTGAATTTGTTCCGATTGCCGATCGAGGCCAAGAATATGTACTGGTTACCGGTATCGGTTGAAAAGAACATTATCTCATTCACGAAGGATTGTAGGAAGTTGGAAGCCCATCGATTAAACAAACGGGCAGCATTCCTATTATGTAGAAATACGAGGTTTGAAAAATAAAAAGACTCCTTGGTATGATGTTTATGGATCCCAGTTGCTGGCCAGCGATAGATCCAAAAACTTAACCAAGGAGACTACACCATGCATTCTACTCAAAATGAACGAATTAATCAAATCACTTCTTCTACCTTAATTGTCGGAGTCGACATCGCAAAATTCAAACATGTGGCGAGGGCCCAAGACAACCGCGGAGTCGAGTTCGGAAAGTCCATTACGTTTGAAAACAATCGAGAGGGCTTTGAATTGTTTGTGAGCTGGTTCCAGAAGATTTCAACAG
>NZ_AUGY01000102.1 GCF_000422905.1 Paenibacillus alginolyticus DSM 5050 = NBRC 15375 | reverse complement strand
CTCCGAATGTCGAAGTCGCAACGCATGGTTTTAATCGTTGGCTTGAGCAGGGTGAACAAATCGCTCACACAGCTGTCAAAAGTGCGCTGAAAACGATGCGTAACTGGCAGGACGAAATCCTCAATTACCACCATTGCCGTTGGACAAATGCTACTGTAGAAGGTCGTCATAACCGTATTAAAGCATTTCAACGACGTCATTATTTCTTGCGTAACCCAGATCGATACAAAGCGGGCATTTTAGTTGAATGTAATCTTCATCGACTTTCAAGCTAAATATTCAAGCACTGATTTTGAGGTTGAGCCTTAATAATAACAATATTTTTATTGACACGCTACACCATTGCGATTTATATTAGTCATATGAAATAAACATTATTATTACTTATATACAAAGGAGAAGGAAGCGAATGACGAAAGTAACAGTGGTGGCGACTTTAATGCGTGTGGTTTTGGGAATAATATTTCTAGCCCACGGAATCAGTAAATTGCAAATGGGACTAAGCAATGTTGCGGCTTGGTTCAGTTCCATGGGTGTTCCTGGTATATTGGCTTATGTCGTTGTAGTTCTCGAGGTGGTCGGAGGGATTTTGCTGATTATAGGTCTCTTTACCCGCTATGTATCGGCTTTATTTATTATTATGCTCATTGGCGCTATTTTTACGATGAAACTATCCGGCGGATTGCTTGGAAACAGCCAGATGGCTGGTTATGAGTTGGATCTGGGTTTTATATTAGTAGCGATTTATCTGTTTGTTTCTGACACTTCGCCGCTATCAATCGATCAAGCATTGTTTAGAAAACGTGGAATTTAACGCATAGGAGGAGATTTCTTATGTACCCAGCTTATAAGTATGACATTCAACTGCCCTCCCATATGGATCCGGAGAAAAAGTACCCGACGATCTTCACGCTTCATGGAAAAGGATCTAACGAGAAAAACATGTTTGGTTTGGTGGCGCCTGTGTCCGACGACTTTATTATTGTCAGTATTCGCGGAAATCTGATTTTAGGTGCTGGGTATCAATATTACGAGTTGAAAAGCCTGGGTAATCCCATTCGGGAAATGTTCGACCAAGCGATTGGGCAGTTGGAAGCATTCATTCATTATGCGACGGAGAAGTATCCGATTGATGCGGCCAAGCGCTATTTGCTGGGCTTTAGCCAAGGCGCGATTTTATCCATGTCGCTTGCGCTTACGATGGGTGAGCAATTGAAAGGAATCGTTGCGTTAAATGGGTATGTGCCTGATTTTGTGAAAACAGAGTATCCTCTGAAAAGTGTAAACCATATATCGGTGTTTATTTCTCATGGAGAATTCGACACGGTATTCCCGATTCGGATCGGCCATGAGACTGCGGCTTATTTTGAAAACCTAACGTCTAACTTGACTTTCAAAACGTATCCAACCGACCATGGCGTCTCTGAAGAGAATCAACAAGATTTTGTGAATTGGCTTAAAAAGGATGCCGATGTGCATGTAGAAAAGGAGTGAATGAGCCTATGATACCTTCTTATTTTTTCGCGCATGGCGCGCCTTCGATTGTGCTGGAACAAAATGCATACACAGCATTTATCCAAGAATTTGCAGCTAGTATAACGAAGCCTAAAGCGATCGTACTTTTTTCGGCACATTGGGAACAATCGATGCAAACCGTTAGCGCGGTCGATACGTACGGGACGATTTATGATTTCTCGGGCTTCCAAGATGAACTTTACCAGATAACCTACCCGGCTAATGGAGAACGTTCGCTTAGCGAACAAATTCATTCGTTGTTTGCGAAGCATGGCATACAGAGCGTGTTAGACGAAGAAAGAGGACTGGACCACGGTGCTTGGGCAGTCCTCAAGCTGATCTACCCCGATGCAGATGTACCGGTGGTTGCTTTATCTGTAAACCGATATCTAACCAATGAGCAGCAATATCAAATAGGCAAAGCTTTGTCCGAGCTGAGGGAACAGGATGTTCTTATTATCGGCAGCGGCGGGACCGTTCATAATTTGCGGAAGCTAAATTGGCAGACGGAAGGGATCGACGAATGGGCCGAATCGTTCGATAACTGGCTGCAAAATAAGTTAGAAACGTGGGATGTCAATGCGCTGTTTAATTACAGGGAATTAGCTCCTTATGCCGAGGAGGCTGTACCGACTAACGAGCATTTTATTCCTTTGATGCTTGCGATGGGGACGGGAGACGGGAACCGTCAAGCGAAATTGCTTCACCGGAGCTATCAATTCGGCAATTTAAGCTTAAGCTGCTGGCAATTTAATTGATGATCTCTGCAAAGTTGGCGTCCACAGTAAAAACAAGAATAGCACCAGACAGGAGAGGGAGCGTAATTGCTCTCTCTTTTTGTTGAAATTTAGTGGATATAGCGGTCTGAGAAACGCTTGACAAACCGTCGGTCGGTATTATATGATCAATTCATCGGAAAACCGTCGGTCGGTTTCCATTCAAACATTTGCAAAGAAAGCGAGAAATGACAACATGGAACATGTAAACACAAGTTTTCAAATGATTCTCGATACTACGGAAGAGTTAATCAGAGAGAAGGGCTGCAGACAAACCACGCTGCAAGATATTATTAGCAAAACGGGGTTATCCAAGGGTGCCATTTACCATTATGTGACTGGCAAAGATGAACTCCTTGGTCTCGTGCTTAAAGCAAGAATTGAACAAATGAATGCCAAGTTTCATGAAGTTGTAAACAATCCAACATCGCAAGGCTTAGAAAATCCGCTTCAACTTATTGCCACAGGGATCGCGCAAACTTCACATCATGAGGATGTAACGAATAAAATTTTTATTTACTTGCTAAGTCAAATGGATAATCCCAAGGTGTCGGATATTATGAAGGGTGTTTACCAATACACGCTGAACACGTGTGTGCAATGGATTGAAGTAGGACAGCAAAGTGGAGTGATTCCACCAACCGTAGAAAAAGTGAAAGTGGCCGAGGGCATGCTGATGTTCATGTATGGATTACGTGTGCAAAATACAATTAGGCAAGAGGCGGGAAGTATGAATATGCAAGATATGATGCAGTTCATGTTCCGCTCATTACAGTAATAAGTTAGTACGGATGCAACATCTAAACAAGAAAGGTTAAACAGCCTACCATCGAAAGGACGTCTAAAACATGTCAAAACGTCAATATATCATCTTAACGCTACTTATTAACGGAATCATCCCTTGGGCACTTTATGTCTGGCTCTCCAATTACATGACAAGCATCGCGGCTCTTTCAGTGGCAACCATGGTCCCTTTGGTAGACAATCTGGTACATCTTATCAAGCATCGAAAGCTCGATGCCTTTGGTTCCTTAATGTTGTTCACCTTTATTTTAACACTAGTCCTTGTTGCATTGGGCGGGAGTGAAAAGGTCCTGCTCATACGCGAATCGTTGATCACTGGTTCTGTGGGATTGGTTTTCCTTGGGTCACTGCTCTTCCATCGACCGCTTATGTTTTATCTGGCTAAGCGCTTTATTGGGAATCCTGATTTCGTCCACAACTGGCAATATGAGTACTTTCGTTATGTGATGAGGCTAATGACTTTTGTGTGGGGAGTGATATTACTTCTGGAAGCAGCCGTCCGCACTACCATGGTATTCCAGCTTACGACTGCTGAATTTCTTGCTTTATCTAACCTTGTCCTTTACGGATTCATCGGGGCAGCTATAGCTTGGACCGTCATCTATAGGAAGCATTCGGCCAAACGATTGAATGAGATCAAGCGGAATATAGAGCTGAAAGGAAGCTTGATATGACCATTATGCGATTGGAAAGCAAGGATAAGAGCGGGGTTATGTCCTTATTTCGATCCGTAACGCAGGATTTAAAACGAAAAGGAATCCATCAATGGGATCGATTTTACCCAAACGGCATTGTCATCAGAAGCGACCTACGAAATAAGAATCTTTTCGGGATAAGCATCGACGATCAAATCGTAGCCGTTGTTGTCCTCGACACGAAGCAAAGCGCGAAATATAGTGCATTACAATGGAGCGATACACAAGGGAAGTCAGCTTGTATTCATCGATTGGCTGTGCATCCCGAATATCAAGGTAGAGGCTTAGGCAAGCAGTTGCTGCAATTTGCTGAGAACCTTGCGGGACAGCAAGGGAATAGCAGCATTCGTTTGGATGTCTACACAGGGAATCGTGGCGCTTTAAGCATGTACAGTCGGGCTGGCTATCAGCAGGTGGGAGAGATCAAATTTCCTTTTCGGGAAGTGCCTTATATGTGTTTTGAGAAAATCTTGTAGGGCCACATTAGAACAAAAAAAGAGATGGCGAGGTGATCACCCGTATGCGAAAGACAAGGATGTTCTTCCTATTCCTATTTGCTTTCTTAATCGTTGCGTATGCTGTCATTCAATATGGATTTTATGATCCGAAACTAGCAGGATTAGTTCAATTTAAGCTCAAGAGTCCGGACTTCCATGTAACGCCGTGGGTATATTTCTTATATGCCCATATTGCTACGGGGGCTTTGGCCTTACTGATCGGCCCTTTTCAAATCTTCCGGAAACAAAGCAATAATATAGCCCAACGCATACACAGACGTTTAGGGAAGATATACGTCGCATGCATTATGCTAAGTGGTTTGATAAACATCTATTTATCGATGTTTGCCAGTGGTGGATGGGTGGCGCGGACTGGTTTTTTTACGATGGATCTCATATGGATGTATACGACATACATGGCTGTTGCTAAGATAATGAGAAAAGATATTCAAGCACATCGCAATTGGATGCTGCGTAGTTATGCGATTACTTTTGCAGCGGTAACCTTACGATTGTATCAAGTGCCATTGATGATTTTATTCGGGGAATTCGAGCCTGCCTACCGAATCTCGGCTTGGTTATGCTGGGTGGCTAATCTTCTTGTTATTGAACTTGTTATTCGTAAGAGCGCAGTCAAAACACATGCTGTGGAGGTTTAGAATGAACCGTGTCCAAGGCTCATGATCGCTGTTTACTTAGTATTCCTCTTCAGCTAGTTTTTTTATGGTGTCCAATGTTTCTTCCCAGTTTTTATCCGAATGTTCGTACATGGTCAGTGTGGAAAAGTTACTGTGATTTAATTTCAGCATGGTCTTGTTTTCATTGTCTTTTAATGTGAATTCGATCATCGAATAGTTTTCTGGACTGTCGGCAGTCCCGGAAAAGCCGCTCCAGTAGTCGTAAGCAAAAGTCTGTAGAGCTTCAAGCTTCAATAGATGTCCTTTATCTTCAAATGCTTTGCCATCCCAAGTGAAGGAAAAGGAAATAGGATGTCCTACCATCCAATCCGTCTGGATCGTCACTCCCAACCATTGTTTAATAGAAACAGGGTTTGTAAGAATGTTCCAAACCGTCTTCGCCGTTGCATGAATTTTTCGTTGCTTTTCAATGGATAGATTGTTGCTCATGATTTATTACCTCTCTTTTAAGTGTTTACCTCGAATTATCGGTTAATAATATGAAAATAGTAGCACATGGAAAAAAAGGGAGTATCGTAAAAACGCGACAAGTAGCAAAGATTTTTCTATCCGTGGTTTGGATGGGTATGTAATTGGCTTCGGGTGGTTAAGCAAAGATATGTGATATAATGATCCCATTCGTGGAAGAGTGGGGTGACTTGAGGGATATAAATCCAATTGAAGGGCTAGTCAACTGGAATAAGGACACTGAGCATACAAATAGGAGAGACTATATGGATCTGTACACATCATTTTTATTGCTGAGCCTCACTTCATTCTTTACACTCATTAATCCACTTGCTATCATGCCAATCTTTATGTCGATGACAGCCGATCTTGAATCACAGAAGAAAGTCCATACGGCTCGCAAAGCAGTAGTTGTTTCATTTTTTACATTGCTCATTTTTTCAACAACGGGCGAATGGGTATTTCACTTTTTCAACATTTCAATTAACAGTTTAAAGATTGTCGGTGGGGTTATTTTCATTTTAATGGGACAGGATATGCTTCAGGCACGACTTGTTCGTACAAAGGTTGATAAAGCGGATGTCGATGCATATGTAAACGATATTTCCATTACACCATTGGCTATTCCAATGATTTGTGGTCCTGGGGCAATTACGAATGGAATTGTTCTTATGGAATCTACGACAAATTTTATGGAAAAGATTATATTAATAGTTGTAATTGCGGTTGTACTTATGCTTACTTACATTGTCCTTGTTAACTCAGCTAAAATTTATCGATGGATTGGCCCAACGGGCAATAATGTGCTAATGCGTTTAATGGGTCTAATTGTTATGGTGATTGCCATTGAGTTTATGGTAAGTGGAATTACGCCGATTATCCGGCAAATTCTGAAAATTTCGCCCTAGTGATATTATTGCCTCTTCTTAGGTGGAATCAAATTTACGAGGTAATTGCTGTAAGGAAATTAACCGAATAGGTCATTCCAAGGTAGGGATCAGCCATGTATTGGTTATTTACAATAATTATTGTGATATGCGTTCTAATTTTTTTGTTCCTGTTTGCACGCAAGACGAGGGATAAACTTGAGACAAGAAAAGTAATTCAATTATCACTTAAACAAAAAAAGAATTCGGTGAATAAACAAACTTGCAGTTTTTGTCGAAAAAAAGCCAAACGTCTTCATTTTTATTCATCAGAAAGCGGTCAGGTACTAGGCGTATGTGATCAATGTAAACCGCAAGCGGAGCGACGAGCTTTGATGAGATTATAAGTAAAGAACAGATCAGGAGAGCTTTTTCCTGGCCTGTTCTTTTTATGTTGACTAAAGCCAAGGCTAGCATTTTCAGGCAGGTAATAAGAGGAAACTAGGCGAATATACTAGTCGAATATAATTGGAATTTGTCGGTTTCTGTGACAATTCCGTGATTGAGTCGGCTAATGACGCCATTATTTTAGCCGATAGCATGGGCACTATTATTTCATGGAACTACGGAGCTCAGCACATTTTTGGATATCATGAAAAGGACACAATAGGCAAAAAACTGCAAATTATTTTACCTGAACGATACAGAGAAGCTCATAAAAAGGGAATGGAACGTTACCTTTCCACAGGTACACCTCACGTTATTGGCAAAACCGTCGAATTGCAAGGACTGAGAGAAGATGGAAGTGAGTTTCCCATCGAACTTTCTCTTGCCACTTGGGTAGAAGAGGGAAATACCTACTTCAGCAGCATCATTCGGGATATTACGGAACGCAAAAAAGCCGAAGAAAAAATCAATCAAATGGTTTATCTTGATCCTTTGACAGGACTGCCGAATCGGCATTTACTCAATGACCGTCTCACGCAAGCATTGGATCAGGCAAGGGAAAATAAGCAGATCAAATATATCAACGACACGTTAGGACATGCCATGGGTGATCGTTTATTGATTGAGGTTGCCAAGCGAATTCGAGACAGCATGGGTAAAATGGATACCGTTTCACGCCAAGGCGGAGATGAGTTTATCGTGCTTCTCCCCAACACGACTTCGGATAAGGTTACGAAAAAAGCCCCAAAAATAGTCCATTTATTCACGCAATCGGTTGTGATCAGTGAACACGAGATGTTCGTAACCCCATCGATTGGGATTAGCTTGTATCCATCCGATGGCAGGGATATAGAGACCTTGATCAAGAATGCGGATACAGCCATGTACCGTATAAAAGAGCAAGGAAAGAATAGTTTCCAATTTTATACACCCGATATGAATGAAATTGTGTCTCAAAAAATGAAGCTAGAGATGGGACTGCGCAAAGGTTTGGAGCGCGGTGAGTTTAAGGTTTACTATCAACCGCAGATGGATGTCATTTCCGGTCAAATGATTGGTGTAGAAGCCCTGATCCGCTGGCAGCATCCGGAGTGGGGACATATTTCTCCCGATGAGTTTATTCCTTTAGCGGAGGAAACGGGTCTCATCATCCCAATAGGCGAATGGGTGCTTTATGAGGCATGTTATCAAAATAAAATTTGGCAAAATATGGGCTATTCGCCTATGCGTATCGCTGTAAATATTTCGTCCCGTCAATTTCAACAAAATAATCTAGTTGAGATGATTAGTAACACGTTAAAAGAAACGGAACTAGACCCTCAATATCTAGAGCTTGAACTGACGGAAAGCATCATCCAAGATTCGAAGTATGCGATTACTACGATGCAAAAACTTAAAACTATGGGGATTCATCTTTCCATTGACGATTTCGGAACAGGCTATTCTTCTTTAAGTTATTTGAAGCTTTTCCCCATCGACAGTTTAAAAATCGATCGCTCTTTTACAAGCAATATTTTTGAAGATTCAAAGGATGCAGCACTCGTTCATACCATCATCGATATGGCACACAATCTGGATTTAATAGTGATTGCAGAAGGCGTTGAACCGCAGGAGCAGTTGCATTTCCTTAGGCAGAGACAATGTAACGAAGCGCAAGGATACTTTTTTAGCCGCCCAGTGTCCGGTGAAGATCTATCCATTTTCTTAAAGAATCGTTCATAATAATAGATAAATGTTGTGGTGAACATTAGAGAAGGTGACGCTCGAACAAAAAAGACTGGACAAGTATTTACTTATCCAGTCTTTTTGTTTATGCCGTCCCCGTTATTTTTTAACCAGATCCTCAACGGAAGTAAGGTTCATATATTTCGGTACGACTAGACCGAGCTTGGTTCCAATCAGGTTAGGTCCCAAATCCTCGAAATTACCTTTAAACTTCTCATAATAATCTTTATGCGTGGTTGGCAGCCAAGCTGCCACCATGGCGTCAGCGTCCCCGCTAGCGATGCCAGCCCACATGGGTCCTGCCTCCACCTGAAGCATATCTACTTGGTATCCCAGCTTGCTCTGCAGTACGTATTTAACCACATTTGTACTCGCAATTTCTGAATCCCATGCTACATAGGCAAGCTTTAACTTTTTCCCTTCCGCTTTGGGAATAGCACTAATCCATGTATTTACTTTATCCGGGTTAGCCTCCACCCACTGTGAAGCAGCTTCTTCCGGTTTTTTTCCCTCTTGGATTGACGCCATCACCTGCTCCATATCAGCAGGTTTCCACTGAAATTTATCGAGGAATTGGTAGGCCGAAGGCTGGTCGGCTTTCAATTGGAGACGTACAATCGTGTGAATCTCCTCTTCTCCACCGAATACGTTCTTCGGATCCGCCAAATATTTTAGATCGTACTTAGAAAACATCCAGTGTGGTGTCCAGCCGGTCACAATGATGGGCTTGCCTTCCTTATAGGCTCTATCGAAGGCAGCTGTCATAGCCGTACTAGATCCTTCAATTAGCTTCCAAGAGGTAAGATTATAGGCTTTAAGCGCTTTGTCCGCAGTATTCATTAAGCCGGAACCAGGGTCAATACCAATAATGCTGTAACCAACTTGGTCTCCAACAAAAGCGCTGGTCGAAACAGGAGCCTTCTTCCCAATCCCTATAAAGATAGCAACGATGCAGAAAGCAACTACGGCTGCAATAATGATTGTCTTCTTGAATGCGAAAGACTTATTCCCTTTTCTTTTCTTGCTAATAACACTCTGTGTCAATCGATCTAGCAAGATCGCCAAAACGACAACAGCAAGTCCTGCCTCAAACCCTTGTCCCGTCTTCAATTGCGTCACTGCCCGGTATACGTCGGCACCGACGCCCTGCGCTCCGATCTATAATTTGTTTGCAGAGTCCGCCAGTGTACTATGCGTTTTTGCTGCCATACAAGTTGTCTATTTTTTCATCGTTCGCTTTTTCTATACCAAACAAATTAAAGCAGCCATTTAAAATGAGCCGTCATTTGCATGCGAGGTCAACCGCAGCATAAATGACGGCTAAATTTTTTTTCAAATGAGGGGTCATGTATGCTAGTATAAATCATTAGAATTTATGTTCATGGATAGCGGTTAAAATTTGACCTCTCAAGTAGGTGCGAATCGAAAGATGCAGAATTTAGTCAAAAACGAAAGATTGCAAATGATCGTGATCGCTATAGCTACGGCCACCGGTGCACAATTCAAAATCAATCCCTTTAGCAACGATTATTTTCGTATTGGTCTTGGGGTTAGTATCTTTTTATTTTTTTTATTGCTCATGCCGCATCTGCCCTATGTGAAAACGGGTATCCTAACGGGGATCCTTAGCATGATCGTTCAAGCGGGAGAATGGATCACTCACGTTCATTCCTATACGATTCTGGAGAGCTTGCAGAATAATGTGGCAGCCGGTTGTTACTATGTCGTGTTTGCGCTTGGCATGAGTAAGCTTCGAAAAAAAATGAACGAGCTTCACCCTCTCATGTTAGGTGGATATATCGCCTTCATTGACTTCGTTTCAAATGAAACGGAGTTATTATTGCGTGGGGTATTCCTCGGTACGAATACCTTTTATTTTAAAGAATGGTTCCTTATAATGGTCATAGCTGTAGTACGCAGTTATTTTACAATTGGCCTGTACAACAGCATTGTGATTAGCCAGATGCGGTTTCTACACGCGGAGCAGGAAAAACGAATGGAGCAAATGCTAAACATCAATTCTGGATTGTATGGAGAAGCCTTTTATTTGAAAAAAGCCATGGATACCATCGAGGGGATTACCGCGGATAGCTATGACCTCTATCGGAAATTAAATGAGGATAATCTCAAAGGCTATAGTCAGCGTACATTAGGAATTGCCCAACAAATCCATGAAGTAAAGAAGGATTCCCAACGTATTTTGGCAGGTTTATTGAAATTATTCGATAGCGAAGTTGTCGTTCATATGAGTCTTTCGGAAATCATGCATTTTGTCGTAAAGGGTAATCAAGAATATAGCGAAATGCTAAAGAAAAAGATTATCATTGATAATGAACTGGCATTTAATCAGAACACGACGCACTATGTGCCTTTGCTGACCATCATAAATAATCTAGTTGCCAATGCGGTAGAAGCTATAGAGGAAAATGGAACCATACATATTCGGGTCTTTGAAAAAGAAAAAGACGTACATTTTATAGTGCAAGATTCCGGAAAAGGCATTCCTGATCATAAGAAGGCACTTATTTTCGAACCTGGTTACACGACCAAATACAATGAAGATGGGATAGCAGCAACAGGGATCGGTCTCTCTCATGTCCGCGATATTGTTCATTCCTTCGGGGGAAGTATCGCAGTAACATCGCCAGAGAAGGCAAGCGGTACTCAGTTTGTTGTTCGTCTCCCACTAACAAGTCTAATTAAAGAGGGTTGAGTCGATGGCACTTTCCATTATGATCGTTGATGATGATGTCGTATGCAGAAGCATGCTGCAAGATATTATTGATGAATGCGGCATTGGCGAGGTTATAGGGACGGCTGAAGGCGGGATTGAGGGGACTCGAATGATCCTTAAATCAAAACCGGATGTCGTGTTGATTGATTTATTGATGCCGGATCAGGATGGTATTGAGACAATCACGCAATTAAAAAACAGCGGGTATGACGGAAAATTCATAATGATTTCACAAATTGAAAATAAGGACATGGTAGGGGAAGCTTATCAAAAAGGAATCGAGTTCTTTATTCATAAGCCGATCAATCGCGTAGAAGTAGAGCACGTTTTGAGCAAAGTCAATGAGCAGTGGAAATATGAGCGATATGTTTCGGAGATCAAGCAATCTTTAGCCAAATTAGATATCGCTGGACCAACCTCTCCCCGTAAAGAACGAAAAGTTCGTGATGTGGTGAAGACCATTCTCATGGATTTGGGAATCATCGGTGAGATTGGCAGTAAAGACATCATAGCTTTGATGGAAAATGCCATCGAACATAGAGAGGCAACGAGCTTCCCTCCTTTAAAAGAATTGTATGAGTCTGTCGCCCACACCTATAAACAAGGCCAGAAAGATATTGAGAAAGAAAGCAAGGCGATTGAACAGCGCATTCGACGGACGATTATGGCTGCCCTAAATAATATGGCTTCCATTGGTTTAACCGACTATAGTAATCCTAAATTCGAATATTATGCGCCGCTGTACTTTGATTTTCAGGATATTCGGATGAGGATGAAAGTCATGGACGAAGATCTGCAGCCCGATAAAGGAAAAGTAAACATCAAGAAGTTTTTGCAAGTATTTTATATGGAAACCCTAGAAAAATTAAATAGTTGAGCAAGGAATTCAACCTCTCGAGTCTAGAAATGAACGGACGGGGAGATTTGATTCCTTTTTTTTATTAGATATGAAAGTATAAGTTTTATACTTTTGCTTCGCGTCATCAGTCTTGACAAACGCGCTCGTCCCTGAAGGACGACGGAGTCGTTTATCCTTGTTTCACTGTGATATATCATCACATGAAATAGATGCCAATCAAAAATGTAATCGGATACAAATTTTTCTAATGATTTTCTCGTCGGGCATGTAAACTTTATTTTCATGTCGTGTGATCGTTTTTGTAGGATTCTGTATGATGCTGTAGAGCGGGAGGTAGTATGTAGTTACAAGATCATCAAATCATTCGATTTAAAAAATTTAATAGAAGAAAAGGGGTCTTTTACATGAAAAAAGGTTTATCAGTAGTACTGGGAACGGTTATAGCTTTAACACTTAGTGCTTGTGGAAATGGTGCAGCTACAGATAATAAGTCTACGCAGACTACGCAACCTGCACAAACAACAGCAGCAGTTAAGAAATACACGTTCGGTACGGATGCGACGTATCCCCCTTTTGAGTTTCAAAAAGATGGCAAGTACATTGGAATAGATATTGATTTAATCAACGCAATTGCTAAAGAAGAAGGATTTGAAGTTGAATTAAAGCCTATGAATTTTAAAGGAATTATCCCTGCTATTACATCCAAACAATTGGATGGCGCTATTGCCGGCATCAGTATTACGGATGAACGTAAACAGGTTGTTGCCCTTTCGGATCCGTATTACACAGCCGGACTTTCGCTAATCGTTCGAGAAGATAATACAACAATCAAAACTCCCGAAGACTTGAAGGGGAAAGTCATTGCGATTAAAAAAGGTACTTCCGGAGCAAAACTAGCAGATGAATATGGTAAAAAATATGGCGCAACAGTGAAGTATTTCGATGATAGTCCGGCCATGTATCAAGAAGTCGCCAATAAAAACGCCGATGTAACGATTGAAGACTTTCCGGTGATCTCGTACAAGATTGCAGTTGATCCGAGTTCCAAGCTGAAAATTGTTGGGGATCGTTTGAATGGCGATAACTACGGTATTGCGGTCAGTAAAGAAAACGAAGAATTGATGAAAAAAGTAAATGATGGACTCAAGAAAGTAAAAGCTAACGGCAAATATGATGAAATCATCAGCACGTATATGGGAAAATCCACTAAATAGATAACACAAGCGCTAACCTTTTGTCACCCAATGCTCGATGGGCTTCAGAAGGTTAGCGTCATTATGAATTCAATAAAAAAGAAAGGGTTGGGATCCGGTGACTTCCTCGTTGCAGGTTATTGTAGATGCACTACCCATGTTGATGAAAGGCGCTCTAATTACCTTTAAAATTGTTATCATCTCTTTACCAATCGCTTTTCTGATAGGTTTAATTACGGGTTTAATGAATGTTTCTTCCAGTAAAATTCTCCGAGCTATTGCTACTTCTTATGTTGATATCATTCGGGGAACACCATTGTTAGTACAGGTCTTTTTTGAGTACTTCGGTATACCCGCTTTCTTTGATATTCGGATACCGGCAGAAACCGCAGGTATTATTGCCATCAGCTTGAATGCCGGTGCTTATATAGCGGAAATTTTCCGTGGAGGCATCAACTCTATCAACAGAGGACAGATGGAAGCGGCGCGCTCCTTGGGATTAAGTAAATGGTTGACGATGCGATTGGTCATTCTACCGCAAGCCATTCGCCGGATGGTACCTGCTTTCGTCAATCAATTCATTGTAAGTATTAAGGATACTTCCCTTTTGTCCGTCATCGGTATTAACGAGTTGACACAGAGCGGGGAGATTATTATCTCTGCCAATTATCGTGCTTTTGAGATATGGGGAGTCGTAGGTGTCATCTACTTTATTATCATCTATGCTTTATCCCGCTTAGCTCGCGTATTTGAGAGGAGGTATGCATCCAAATGATCGTCGTACAAAACTTGAAAAAGAAATTCGGTACGAACGAAGTGCTGAAAGATATTTCGACTACGATCCAAGAGAAAGAAGTAGTTTGCGTGATTGGACCCTCTGGATCAGGGAAGAGTACATTCCTGCGTTGTCTGAATCTTCTTGAGGATGTGACGTCTGGAAAAGTCGTGATCGGCGATGTCGAAGTAACATCACCTAACACGAATATCGATCATTTACGCCAAAATGTAGGCATGGTTTTTCAGCTCTTTAACTTATTTCCTCATCTGACCGTATTGGAAAATATCATGCTGGCCCCGAAGCACATTAAAAAAACAGATAAGCAGCAAAATGAACAAAAAGCCATGGAATTGCTGAACAAAGTCGGCCTAGCTGGGAAGCGGGATGCGTACCCTGATCAGTTGTCCGGTGGACAACAGCAGCGTGTAGCAATTGCCCGTGCGCTGGCTATGAATCCGCGTGTGATGTTATTCGATGAACCAACATCGGCCTTAGACCCCGAGATGGTCGGCGAAGTGCTGCAAGTGATGAAGGATTTGGCCCATGAAGGAATCACCATGATTGTCGTTACGCATGAAATGGGCTTCGCTCGCGAGGTGGCAGATCGTGTCATCTTCATGGATGGAGGGTATATCGTCGAAGAAGGCTCACCTTCTGAACTATTCGATTCCCCCAAACATGAACGTACCCAAGCATTTCTTAGCAAAATCTTGTAAATAGATTTATAATATGGTTATACAAATTCACCTCTAGCAGGTCGCTCATTTTTGAACGACCTTGATAGAGGTTTTCTACTTGTTATTTATTTATGAAACCGGAAACCACGCGAAAGGAACGTTCTATGAAAAAGATACTTTTGTTAGCTACGGGTGGAACCATCGCATCCGTGGTTGGGGAGGATGGATTGACCCCGGGGATGACGGCCGATGAACTGATCAGCTATTTGCCGGCACACAATCACCTGTATCAGGTAGACAGTAAGGTACTGATGGAAATTGACAGCACGAATATGCAGCCTGAATTTTGGGTTCGCATCGCGGAAGCCGTGTATAAGAATTATGATGACTATGATGGATTTGTGATCACGCATGGAACGGATACGATGAGTTATACATCAGCCGCGCTTTCCTATATGCTGCAAAATATGAGTAAGCCGGTTGTTATTACGGGTTCTCAGGTTCCGATTCACAACAATCATACAGATGCCATTCATAACATGCGTAATGCTGCCCAGTTTGCCTGTGAAAACATTGGCGGTGTATTTATTGTGTTTGACGGCAAGGTGATCAACGGGACAAGAGCCGTGAAGGTGAGAACCCGCAGTTACGACGCCTTTGAAAGCATTAATCATCCTTATGTGGCATACTTTGAAGGCGATGAAATCAAGTACACTACGTCGGTTGCACCTGTTCAAAATCAAGAGATGATGCTGGACATATCGCTATGTCCCGATGTTTTTTTGTTAAAGCTGCATCCAGGTACGAAGCCTGAACTTTTTGACTATCTGAAACAGCACTATAAAGGTGTGATCATTGAAGGCTTTGGATTAGGAGGGGTTCCTACCCAAGGTCGCAACCTTCTTCCGAAAATCATTGAGCTGATAGAAGCTGGAGTCGCAGTTGTCATCACGACACAATGTCTGGAAGAAGGCGGCGATCTGACGCTTTATGAAGTTGGGCGAAGAGTCGGCAGAGAACAGATTATTTCGTCGAAGGATATGAATAAAGAAGCGATTGTTCCGAAATTGATGTGGGCACTAGGCAAGAGCAATGACCTCAAAGAGATAAAGGAACTGATGGAAACGTCGATTGCTGATGATACCACGCTATAATACTAATTTACATCATACAAGTAAAACACATAGTCACTAGGTACACCTGCATGTCCGAGTTGACGGAGCATAGAACTGATGTTGCCGCGGTGATGCGGAAAGTCTTTCACAGCTTGCCAATCGGCACCGCTATTCAGAAAGGCTCTGTAAGCCTCAGCGAGCTCAGAGAAGGCGGCCTCTAGTTGTTTCAAGCTTATCCCTGTAGTCTTTTCTTCAACAGTGACGAGCAGCTCTTTAACTTGCTCATAGCTGTTTCCCTTTATGCCGGACAACCAGACATTATCCACTCGATATATATGGACAAGTCCGGCATAGATGGTTGGAAATACATTGCTCATCTCCTGGTGCAAGATCTCCTCCGTCAGTTCCTCTAAACGCGCGAAAACCCGCTTATTAGCCCATACATGATACTCATAATTTTTGAGAGTTTGCGTAGACATCAGATCAATCCTCCTTCTTTTTTGCTTGATAGAGCTCTATTAATGTGCCATCAGCATCCCGAAAATGGGCGAGTCGTCCATTCCATGTCGGATGATTGAATGGTTCTTTGACGAATTTGATGCCTTTATCTGATAAACGCTGGTAGGTATCATCTATATTTTCAACTTCAATATTGAGTACAAAATTCGTTACATAGCTGCCGTTTTGCCCTAAATCTTCTCCCAATGCTTCACCCATGGCTTTGCGAGACAGCAGCTCGATTCGAGCAGCGCCCGTGTTAAACAACGCGTATTCCATCGACTCCTCATACCAGTCCGCTTTCAATTCCAATTGATCCCTATAAAAAGCTGCGCTTTTGCGAAAATCATCTACCAAAATACGAACTTGCAATAAATTCATGGTTTTTCCTCCTTAGGTTTCGCCTAAGACCCATTGTAGCCCATCTTCACTGACAGAAACGGTCAGTCAAGCTGCGCGCTCGCATAATAATTGTGTAAATTTTTGGATACCTCAATCATTTGGTTTTGGAGCAGCTGCGGCTCTTTAATGCGAAGGGTCCCTCCATAAGTCAGAAGAAAGTAGGGAAGGTTATACAGAATGTATCGCTCTTCCAGTTTAAAATGAGCTTCAAGCTGCGAACGTTCTACCAACGCATGGGCCAGAAACCAATGACCGCATAGATCATCTAGTGCTTGTTCTCTTCCTATAATTTTGACAGATATGAGCTCATCCGGCTTATCCGAATCAGGCAGCACACCTGAAAGGATAAATTTGCGCGCTGAGAAATCAGCAGGTCGTCCAAACGTCTTCTCCGTCGAAGCCAATTTGCGAATACGATCAATACGAAAGCTTCGAATCTCTTTACGAAGATGACAATGACCTACGACATACCATTTGCTTTTCCAGCAAACGAGTCCATAAGGATCCAAATGACGAGCTTCGGCTACAGATCCGTAGCCTTTTTGATATTGCATGAATAGCGTTACTCTTTGAGCTACCGCCATTTCCACTTCTTGAAGCAGGGATACTTGCGATGCATCAGCTTGAGGAAGAATAACGTCAAGACCTTGTTCATGCAGAGTGATTTGATGGCGTTGTTCCTGATTGGTGTACATCTTCAGCTTGGCGACGGCTTGACTCAATTTCTCTCCAAACGGATACCCCGCCTCCTGGGCAAAGGCTGCAGCGTGAATTAACGCTTTTTGTTCATCCAGATCAAATACAAGCGGTGCTTCATTGAACTGACCAAGCAGGCTATAACCGCCATTATGGCCGGAATCCGATATAATCGGGACCCCGCTCGCACATAAGGCATCGATGTATCGATAGACGGTTCGGATGTTAATCTCCAGCTTCTCAGCAAGCTGCTTAGCTGTTACTCGCTTTTGAGATTTGAGCAACCATAGGATAGAAAGCATATGATCTGCTTTTGACATAACCCGTACTCCTTTCACAGGAATGCTTTCCATATGGCTTCATCATATCATTGGCAGACCGATGAAAAAACACCCAATCTCCAAGAGATAGGGTGCTAGATTTATAATAATATATCGTTAAAATAACGTTATGCCGTACTCCTCAATTTTACGATATAGCGTCGTTCTTCCAATTTTCAATTGTCCGGCAGCCTTGCTAAGGTTCCATTCCGAGGCCTTCAGCGCCTTCTTGATCGCCGTGATTTCCGCGTCCTTCAACGTGAGTGGGTGATCTTTGCCTGAGCCTGCTTGTTCTGCCTCATCGGATTCTTCGAAAGATAGATGCTCAGCGTCAATCGCCTGTCCTCCAGCTAGGAAGACCGCTTGCATAAGAATGCCGCTAAGCTCTCTAATATTGCCCGGCCAGTTGTAGGTTAACAGCTTTTGCTGCGCTGCTTCCGTTATGAATGGACAGGGCGAAGCATGCTTCTGGAGTAAATGAACGGCTAATGTTAACATATCGCTTCTTTCCCTTAAGGACGGCAGCGTAATATGTATCCCCTTCAAGCGGTAATACAAATCAGTCCGAAATCGGCCTGCCTTTATCTCCGTGGCCAAGTCCTTATTCGTTGCTGCAATGACTCTAATGTCAATTGCTTTGCTCTTCACGCTGCCTACCGGAGTAATCGTGCCTTCCTGGAGCACTCTTAATAAAGCAGCCTGTGCACGTAGAGGCATGTCGCCTATTTCATCGAGAAAAATAGTACCCTTATGCGCGGCCTCGAATTTCCCGGCATTGCCGTCTTTGTTCGCTCCCGTGAAAGCGCCGCGAGCGTATCCGAACAATTCACTCTCGACCAAGCTGTCTGGGATGGCACTGCAATTCAGTGCAATAAACGGCTCCGCCGACCGGGCGCTAGCGGTATGAATGGATTGCGCGAATAGTTCTTTCCCCACGCCGCTTTCACCCAATAATAAGACAGGAAAATCAGTCGCTGCCGCCTTCTTGGCCAGCTCTTTCTTCTGTATGATGGTCGGACACGTGCCGACAATATCCCTAAACGTATACAAATGCTGCTCGTTTGCCGCCTGCTTCTGAATGGAGACGGACTGCCACAGCTTCTGATGCTCATTATGAATGGTTTCGACCGAAAAGCCTTCCAACTTCGTAAACACTTTGCCAATTGCGTCACTTCCAACAATGCGGATGGCGGCATGATTAGCGCGAAGGATGCGGTTATCCCGGCTTAGAGAGAGCAGCGGCAAAGGATGATGTTGAGAAGAATGCTCGAGTTCTCTGAGGGTAATGAGATGTTCTTTCTTTGACTCTTCCAGCAGAATTTTGTTCTGCAAGGAATGGGCTGCCATACAGGCAAGTGTAAACGTATAGGTATGGTAATTCTCTTGTTTGCCGCTAATATTGATGATACCGATCAGCTCGCCGATTGAATTGAAGACGGGTGCTGAGGCGCAGGTCAAGAAGTGATTGGAGTTGAAATAATGCTCTTCGGCATGCACACGTACGGGTTTTTTCTCTGCGAGGGAGACACCAATGGCATTGGTTCCTTTTCTTCTCTCGGCCCAATTTGCTCCTACTTGCAGCTGAACCGCTAACGCCCGGCGGGAGAAATCGATATCTCCAGCGGTGTGAATAATGGTTCCCTCCGAATCGATAAGCAGCGCCATCTGGCCGGATTGCTTGATGCCTGTGTGCATTTGCTCGAATATTTGCTCCGTGTAATGTATGGTTTGCTCGTTTTGCCTTAATAGAGATTGAATGTGGCTTCCGGTTAAGATGTCATCGTCAATGGGGTCGGTGGGCATTAAACCAAGTTCGTGACAGCGCTTCCAAGATAACGCCGCCGCTTCTGATAAAAAGTTATTTTCCACGGATAGCAAAAATATACACCTCCATTGCAATCGGTTTCCTAACCCGATCATATCATAATTGCTTTTATTAATGGAGAGCTGAAAGAAAGAATGTCCCAAAATGGAACACTTCTGTTGTTTCAGAGCGGAACAAAAATGAGTAAGCGCTCACCATACAGCCTTATGGGACGGCATTCAATAGGTTGGCATGATCCTTGCTTATATATTTAACGTATTCCATTTTAAGGAGGCTGAGCTAGATGATTTATGCACAACCTGGACAAAACGGATCAAAGGTTACGTTTAAAAAACGGTACGAAAATTTTATTGGAGGACAGTGGACTGCGCCTGTTAAGGGCCAATACTTTGACAATCCATCACCTGTAAATAACCGCGTATTCTGCGAGGTTCCACGCTCATCTTCAGAGGATATCGAGCTGGCTTTAGATGCTGCGCATGCTGCTAAGGACGCCTGGGGGCGCACGTCCGTTACTGAGCGTGCCGTCATTTTAAATAAAATTGCCGATCGCATGGAAGCGAATTTGGAAATGCTTGCGGTTGCCGAGACCTGGGATAATGGGAAGCCGGTTCGTGAAACGCTTGCGGCTGATCTGCCACTGGCGATCGATCATTTTCGCTATTTTGCAGGATGCATTCGCGCTCAGGAGGGTTCGCTCAGCCAATTGGATGACAATATGGTGGCCTACCATTTTAATGAGCCTCTTGGCGTTGTCGGTCAGATTATACCGTGGAACTTTCCACTGCTTATGGCGACGTGGAAGCTTGCTCCGGCACTTGCGGCCGGAAATGCGGTCGTCCTGAAGCCCGCTGAGCAAACGCCTGCATCCATACTGGTGCTGATAGAGCTCATTCAAGATTTACTGCCGCCGGGTGTACTTAATATCGTCAACGGCTTCGGACTTGAAGCCGGCAAACCGCTTGCCTCGAGCAGCCGGATCGCGAAAATCGCTTTTACAGGCGAGACGACGACAGGTCGCTTAATTATGCAGTATGCTTCGCAAAACCTGATACCAGTCACCTTGGAGCTGGGTGGCAAGTCGCCGAACATTTTCTTTGAGGATGTGGTCGCACGTGATGACGCTTTCTTCAATAAAGCGCTCGAAGGCTTTGCGATGTTTGCCCTGAATCAAGGAGAAGTCTGTACCAGCCCGTCACGCGCATTAATTCAGGAATCGATTTATGATCAATTTATGGAAAGAGCCTTGAATCGAGTAGCTGCCATCAAGCAGGGTAACCCTCTTGATACGGAAACGATGATTGGGGCTCAGGCCTCTACTGAGCAGGTTGAGAAAATTATGAGCTATATCCATATCGGTGCGCAGGAAGGTGCTGAATGCCTAATAGGCGGAGATCGGGCAATGGTAGAAGGAGATATCTCCGAAGGCTACTATATTCAGCCGACAGTTCTGAGGGGGCATAACAAAATGAGAATCTTCCAAGAGGAGATTTTCGGACCGGTTCTTTCCGTTACGACGTTCAAGGATCAGGAAGAGGCGCTGGCGATCGCGAATGATACGCTCTATGGTCTTGGCTCTGGCGTATGGACGCGCGACATGAACACGGCCTACCGGATGGGGCGCAGTATTCAAGCCGGCCGCGTATGGACGAATTGCTATCATGCGTATCCTGCCCATGCGGCCTTCGGCGGATATAAGAGCTCGGGCATTGGCCGCGAGAATCACAAAATGATGCTTTCCCATTACCAGCAAACCAAAAATCTACTCGTCAGCTACAGCCCTGACGCACTGGGCTTCTTCTAAGAGAGCCATACGATGACGATAGAAGTGAGCAAGGTTGTTGCTACCGATGCCGCTCTAGAGCTAATCGAAATCGTAAAAGCCAAGCATGGCCCTGTCATGTTCCATCAATCCGGCGGCTGCTGCGATGGCAGCTCTCCGATGTGCTACGCGCAAGGGGAGTTCCTTGTCGGTGACAGCGACGTATGGCTAGGGGATATAGGGGGTGCACCCTTCTATATGAGCAAGTCGCAATACGATTATTGGAAGAACACGATGCTCATCATCGACGTGGTGCCCGGCAGAGGCGGGATGTTCTCGCTTGAGGGGCCTGAAGGGCGACGTTTTTTGACTCGCTCGAGGGTGTTCTCGGATGAGGAACGGCGTGTGCTGGGTCTCTAAGCTTTTTTATAGGATAGGATCAAAAACCCTGTTCTCTTCCTTGACGAAGGGAGCAGGGTTTTTTGAGCTGCAGGCAGAGTTTTACAAGAAAGGCTCTTCCCATATTCGGCCTATGACCATGAAGCAAATCGCAGAAAGGCTGCATGTGCATTGATTCAACGGTAAGCTGTCCCATAAATAATGGCAAGTTGTACAGAATACAACATTCCACGGACAAGCAAGCGAATGTCTAAACATAATCTTGATGTAACTTGTGTTGCATCAACCTTTACAAAAGACCCGAAACAAAGTTTAAACTTTAGATTTAAATCCTAAACTTTAAACTTTAAATCTTGCCTTTTAAATTGTGAAGTTTAAAGCTTAAATCTTGAACTTTAAAGCTTAAACTTTAAACTTTAAAGTTTATTCCAGCTAACTGCTAAAAATACCAATTGCTCCAAATACCCTCTCAATTAGCCCTAGTAACGCGAATCTTTATATAAACTCAAATAAGGCCTACGGAGAGGGGAATAGACTTGACAAAGAACGAAGTCTTAACCACTGCCATCACGCTGTCTATTGACAATGGCAGCAGTCACGTTAAAGTGATTTACGACCATTTGGACAATAACTTTATTTTCCCTAATGTGCTAGCACAACCGTTTGGTGAACGATTTCTGTTGATGGAACAAGGTGATCCCTTGGATTTTCTTGACGTACAGATTACATCGCCTTCGATTGAGAGTGATCAGTACCGACATGTTTACGTGGGTAACTTAGCCATCGGTGACGAAGGGATTATTCATGAAATCGTTGGGGATAAAGCGGTGCAGAAGAAGGCCCAGAGACCCGAAACGATGGTGACTCTCCTTACAGCTGCAGCTTATGCCATTGCCAAGAAACATGAGGATGCCATCAAGCGAGGGAAAAAGCGGATCAAAGCCGCTGTCAATTTGGGTACAGGTCTGCCAATTCGTGAAATAACGAAATTCCGCGAGGAATTTGCTAATAAGATTACAGGAGGCGTACATTCCGTTACTTTCGGGACAACCCCCGTATTTAAAGGGATCACGGTGGAAATGGAATTTTCGCTTCCTACCGATATCAGCATAGACGATGTATCTGGTGTTTACGACCTGGAGGCAACTTCCAAATCGCATCTATCCCACAAAGGCTTCGGCATTGCGGATGTAGGCGGTGTTGATATGGATATCGCGTTCTTCAAACCCGGTCTCGACCTGGATCAGCGGCACTCTACCGGCGCCAAGATCTACCTCAATGATGCATTAGAGAGCATTCGCAACGAGGTTAACTCGCAAGGCGAAGAGTTGATCGCAAGCACCGCGGAATTGACCCTTATGCTGGTCAACAAAGAGTATGAGATTTATGCGGAGGGTAAGGTTGTTTTTGACATGACAAGCCTGATTAACCGGCATATGCGCATATTAGCGGAAAAAGTTCTGAAATACGCCCGTAACTCTTGGAAGCATGTTCGCTACGCCAATGAATTTTGGTTTATCGGGGGCGGAGCGGTCGTGCTGCAGCCTTGGATTGAGAAACTAAACGCGGAGCTGGGCTTGCCCATTAAGTTTGATACCGTGGAACACAGCCAATTCCGAAATGTGCGTGGTACCTTTCTTATGCTTGACCACGCGCTGAAGCATGAGGACGAAACCGCAGCGGCCAGTGCTGATTCTGAAGGAGTATCCGAGAGCGGGAGCGGTTCGGATTGAAAAAGCGGAGATCCACCGTTTACGTTCGCTCCGGTAAGGATGTTACCGTGTATATTCCGTCAGATACGCCGCCGGAGGTTATTGATTATTTGAACCAATTGAAAATGGAAGGCATTTTCAGTCAAGGAATCATGGATATTCTGACCAGATATGTTCGTGAAGAGCAATCGAATAAGCCACCGGTTGCAGAATTATTTCCCGGGAAAGAAAGGGTCTCGGACAGGGATGAGGCCGTTTCTCTCGCAGAGAACTACAGTGACATGGAGTCGGCAGAGCCTATTGAACCTGCTCATGAAGCGAATGATGATTTCAACCAGCTAATGAAGGAGATCCCGAGTGCCAGTGATCAGAAGAAATTCAGTTTGGCGCAAATTTTCCGGCAGTCTCGGCACAATTCGGGTAAGCTGGTACAACCCTCGGATCAGGGTAACCATAATGAGTAGGTGAACTCCATGATTATGAAAAGGAGGACATCAGATGGACAACGGACAAGCTAAGGACGCAGCGCGTCATTTCAATCTTTCAGATGAAGTGTTTCACCATCCCGGCATGGATATTTATACACAAATGACATTTATCGTCTTGAAATGTTTTTCTTCGGAATCGAACATGCCAGGATTATCAGATATCGCTAAGCTCGGTCGCATGAGTATCAAGCAAGCGACTAAGGCTTTACAGCAGCTCGTGGAGCTGAGAATTGTCTCGCACAAAATCTTCCGCCGCATGGTGGGAGATTTCCAAGACGATCGGCTTTCCTGGGCTGCTAAGGGCTTGCTTACGTTTTGCAAAGAGAACCCGAGCATCGACCTAAGCGATTTATTGGAGCTATCCAGCGAATCGGGCGAGGATGAGCATAGCATACGCAAGGCTCTTAAGGAATTGAACGAATATGGGTACTTGGAAGAGTACCCTGTCTGGAGCAGAATCGCTAACTAAGTTATAGCGGACATAAGACTAAAAGGCATCCTGTCTAAGGGTGCCTTTTGAACATTTAAAGCAACGCCCTAAGCTCACGCTGATACTTATTCAAATGGGCGGCAGTCGGAATAATCTCTTTGGCCAGACGAATACCGCCAATCCTAATGTTCCGGACCACATGATAAGGTGCAGATAAAAGGGCATGAAGAAGGTTCAGATCAGATGAGCTTAACGGACGATATCTCTGATAATAATCGATCCAATGAAGCATCTCCGTACCGTCCCAGAGGCAGTTTCGATGAAGAATATGGGACAAATCCTTCAGTCTAGTGTGGAGCGAAGTGTTGTCAAAATCGATCAAATGCAGCTTCCGCCGCTTATCTTTCATCAGATTGGGATAATTGTAATCGCCATGAACAAAGGCGGAAGCCCTTTGTTCTGTATCGATGGCCTCTATTACTTTGGGTTGTTGTAAATGGTCTAGTACATCCTCAGTAAGTGCTGCTAAATGTTCTGTAATTTTGTAAGAGCTGAGCAGAGTTTTATATTCGGTAATTTCATGTTCCAGCCCTGAATATCGAATTCTTGCTTCCGGGGCTTCGGCTATAGGAAACCCTTCAGCGATGGCATGGAACTTGGCTAAGGTTCGAATGCCTTTCTTTAAATCCTTCCTCCTCGTAAAGTCCGGCCTCTCGCCGTCAACCCAATTCGTTAACGTGTAGAAATGGCTATCATAAGTCATGTAGGGGGATTGCTCCACCGTAGGATAAATTTTTTGACCACGAGTAAAGCCGCGCTCATCCATATAGGATAGGATACGGGTAATAAAGCGGACCTCCTCTTCAGGGAACGCGTAGCTTTTTAAACAATAGGCCCCGTCTGTCGTCCGAATTTGACAAATATCTTTGATTTGAAGGGCTTCTTTTATTTTTATGCCATACATTTGTTCAACCTGTGACATCATGGACATCATTATGGGCATCTTCCTGGACATTTTCATGCTCATTCTCCTTAGGGATTGATTTTGTCCATTCATCTAATAATTCCATTGCTTTTAATCGAGGATGCCAGGTTTGTTCCAAAATATTGAGCATTTCACGGCTTCTTGAGCGATTAGGGAACCGAGTAGCGTGCCAAGCTTCCCGAGGTAATCCGTATAAATACCAAATTAATTTGCGCTCGGTCTCGTCTAACGGACGGCGTTCTTCGTACCCCTTTAACAACGCTAGTATAAAATCGGGATTGAATTGTGTTGTGTTCATGAGCGCTTTCGCTAGATCCACATAGATGGAGCCCACTTTAACACGGTCCCAATCGATAATGAACAGCTGGCCTTTTTCAGAAATAATGACATTAGGGGAAGTGATATCGTTGTGGATCAATGTGGGGCGTTCCGATTCCTTCTCCAAAAGATCTTCGATCTCGGGATTGCTTAAATAAGCCCAGGCTTGATCGGTAAGGCGCTTACAGTACTTTCCGTATTTTTTGTACCAATTGCGGTTCCCCTCATGCTTATGGATAGCTTTTTCCATTCGTGTACGAAAGAGGCTATCTTGGATTTTCCATAATTGGATTTGTTTACGGGTGAAGGGCCCTTTCGTGTCAAGATGACCACTGGGGATCATATGTAGGGTGGCAAGGGCCCGGCCAAGCTCCTCATAATCTTCGGTTGTTTCCAGATTTCTTCCTTTTATCCATTCCGTCATATAGAAGGGGCGTCCGTGGTGTAATGTCCATAACTTTCCTGAGCGGGTTGTGAGCCATTTGGGCATGTAACTGAATCCGCTATTTATCAAGAGTTCTATATTATCTGCTGTTGATTTCATTTGATTAAGGGTACTAGAGCGGAGGAGTGTATTTCGAAAAAAAGGCTTCACGGCATAGGTGCCCGTTTTCGTTTGCACTTGAATAATCGCATTTTCTTTGTAAAAGGATGCAACCGTGCCTGACCGGAGCGGCCGCAGGCCGAAGCGGCGAGTAATCTTGCGAATTCGGTGTTTCGAATAGGGATTTGCCATATGGCAACCTCGCTTTATTTAAGATGGGTGAATGAGTAGTTATTAGCTAGACTATTCAATCATGGGTACATCTGTATGGTCTAATAACACGAGTGCTGCAAAAACTTTCCATCCGAACAGCGGGGATACGAAAAAATGACCGGTCAACATCATTCGGTCGAGAATATGACTCTATTTCACACAAGTATTTTTCAACGTAAAAAGACCCGAGAGAGGTCACTTTTTTTCAGTAGATAAGACTTCCATGCCGCGTTGCGGCACCACTGATGAATGAAAATTTTGTCCATACTGCTACTATGGCTGGCGAAGGTAGGTCGCACTTTCTTGGTGTTCCGAACCCGTAGATAAGACGGACCACAACGACCCGGTGCATCGCAGATTGTTGCTCTTTCGGGAAGCACGCAGGGCAGAATAACCCTTTTTGGTAGTTGCACCAGCCTTAATACACGCACAGTCTTAAGGAGAACCACGCATGGAAGTTTTAATCGAACGGTGTTGCGGTCTGGATGTTCATAAAAAAAGCATCACAGCATGTGTAATCACCCCCAAAGTGAAGGAGATTCGAACGTTTTTAACGATGACTCGCAACCTGATTGAATTGGTAGATTGGGTCAAAAGTCACCAGTGCTCGCATGTCGCGATGGAGAGCACGGGGGATTACTGGAAGCCGATTTATAACCTATTGGAGCTGGAAGAACTTCAGCCTTTAGTTGTAAACGCCCAACATATCAAATCTGTTCCTGGGCGCAAGACGGATGTCAAGGATGCCGAATGGATCGCAAAGTTACTACGGCATGGCTTGGTGCAAGGAAGCTATATCCCAAATCGAGATCAAAGAGAACTGCGGGAGATCATTCGTTACCGCCGAAGCATCATTGAAGAACGAACACGGGAAGTGAATCGGCTTCAAAAGGTGCTGGAAGGTGGTAACATTAAACTATCCTCCGTTGCTTCTAATGTACTCGGAGTATCAGGACGAAACATGCTGGAGGCTATGATTAACGGTGAAACCGATACTTCTGTCTTAGCCGATTTTGCTCAAAAGAAACTGAAAGCAAAGAAAGAGCAGTTAAAGCTGGCACTGGAAGGGCGGCTCGGAGCACACCAGTTGCTTATGCTGGAAAAACAGCTTTTACATATCGATCACCTGAACGAACTGATCACTGAACTGGATGAAGAGATCGATAAGCGTATGATTCCTTTTACGGAGGAACTGAAGTTATTGGATACCATCCCCGGAGTCGGTAAACGAACCGCTGAACAAATCTTGGCGGAAATCGGTACGGATATGACACGGTTCCAAACGCCCGGACATTTATGCTCATGGGCAGGAATGACTCCAGGTCATTGATGAAAGCGCTGGGAAGAGAAGGTCAGCGAAGACGCGTAAAGGAAACAAAAAACTACGAAGCGCCCTTGTTGAGGCAGCACGATCGGTAGCACGCCAAAAGAATTCGTACTTGGCAGCACAGTACCATCGCATTGCAGCACGTCGTGGAAAGAATAGAGCAGCGGTAGCCGTAGGGCATACCATTTTAACGATTGTTCATATCTTGTTAACGCGAAGACAAGAATATGTGGAACTCGGTTTTGGCTATTTCGATCAACGAAAACGTGAGATCTTGATCAGTAGTTCGATTAAGAGGTTAGAATCCTTGGGGCTTACTGTAAGATCCAAGAACAATCCGCATAAAACAGGAACGTACATTCGTTTTAAAAGCACTTATCCGGGGGCTTAGTTTCCTATTGCCTAAAAACCGCTTAAAGCTACTTTTTAAAAAACGAAACTCAAGGGTACGATGTTCTAGCGTGATAAAGTGCTCAGAGTTACTTTTTAATTTTCAGGGCAGAA
>NZ_AUGY01000101.1 GCF_000422905.1 Paenibacillus alginolyticus DSM 5050 = NBRC 15375 | reverse complement strand
GGGATACAGTCAGCGTGTAGGAAAATACGGAAGAGGCCAAGGGAACACTCTAAATTGGAAGAAACCAAATGCTTGGTTCAACAGGAGGGTAAGGAACATTCCCGTCAGTAGCACCTATTGGCATTGTCCCAAAGACATCGCAAGATCGTAAATACCTTTTAAAAATTTTCGTCCCGTTGGGACGGCTCCCGCGCCTTCGCTTGAGCTACGTTCACAACCGGTTCAAATTCATTTTTCAAGGAACAAAAAATAATAAGAGCAATTTCCAATTCATTAAAGAATTAGGAACTGCTCTTAGCATACAAGGAGGGATTTTTGATGAGAAAAGTCTCACACAATCATATGGCTGTGAAGAAAGTACTTTCCTTTTTGTTAATTGCGGCCTTGTTTATTACATTAATTCCGGCGATGGCATTTGCAGCTGACCGAGGTGCTTGGGCACCTAATGTAGCTTATGCGGTAAACGATACGGTAACTTATAGCGGCAGCAGCTATAAATGCATTCAAGCACACACGTCTCAAGTAGGTTGGGAACCGCCTATCGTCCCTGCATTGTGGGGACTCATCCAAGGTGGTGGCGATACGCAAGCGCCTACTGCGCCTTCCAACTTACATGCGACGGGAACCACAACTTCCAGTGTATCATTGGCCTGGAACGCTTCAACAGATAACATCGGTGTTACCGGATATGACATCTATCAGGCTTCTACATTAGTTGGCAGCGTCTCCGGCAGTACGTTATCCTATACGAAAACAGGATTAAATGCTGGCACGACATATACGTATACTGTCAAAGCGAAGGATGCTGCAGGTAATGTATCCGCAGCCAGTAACTCAGTTAGCGCTACGACAAATACAAGTGGCGGAGACACGCAAGCGCCTACTGCTCCTACGAATTTAAGTGTAACTGGAACTACTTCGTCCAGTGTCTCCTTATCTTGGACGGCATCTACGGATAATGTTGGCGTAACAGGGTATGACGTGTATAATGGGGCGTCATTGGCTGTTTCCGTGACTGGAACGACTGCTACGGTTATAGGTCTAGCAGCAAGCACAACTTATACCTTTACTGTAAAAGCGAAAGATGCAGCAGGCAATGTTTCAGCGGCAAGCTCGTCGGTTACCGGAACAACCCAGGGTTCAGGCGGAGGCGGTTCACTGCCGAAACACACCCTTACTGGTTACTGGCAAAACTTCACAAATGGCGCAACGAATCTCAAGCTAAGTTCAGTACCAAGTCAATACGATATTATTGCTGTTGCATTTGCGGATATGGATACAACCAAACCAGGGGGAGTCATCTTCAATGTCGATTCTTCCTTGTCCTCGGCACTTGGCGGGTATACGAATGCGAATCTTACAAGCGATATTCAGGCCAAACATACACAAGGCAAGAAGGTCATCCTTTCCGTTGGAGGGCAAAATGGCAATATCGATTTAAGCAGCGCATCCCCCAATGTGACCAATTTTGTTAACAGTATGTATGGTCTGATTACGCAGTTCGGATTTGACGGCGTGGATATCGACCTGGAAAACGGCCTGAACGTGGCGAACTTAACGAGCGCCATTCGTCAACTTCAACAAAAGGTCGGATCGGGCTTCATCTTGACGATGGCTCCGCAAACGATCGATATGCAAAATCAAAATACGTCCTATATGCAGCTCTACAACAACCTGAAGGATATTACGACGGTCATCAATGTGCAGTACTACAATTCTGGATGTATGCTCGGTCGCGATGGCGTCTGTTATTCGCAAGGCACAGAAAATTTCTTGACGGCTCTGTCTGATTTGACGCTGCAATGGGTAGCGCCTTCCCAACTGGGACTTGGTCTTCCAGCTACGACGTCTGCGGCAGGAGGAGGTTATGTAAGTCCTACTGTTGTGAACAATGCATTAAGCTGTTTGGCCACAGGCAGCAACTGTGGAAGCTATAAACCTGTAGCGAAATACCCGGATATTCGTGGTGCAATGACGTGGTCCATTAACTGGGACGGCACGAGCAGTTATAACTTTGCAGGCACAGTAAAACCTTTCTTAGTCAGCATGCCATAATCATAAAATCATATCGGTACTATATTCACCACAGATAATTGCCAAACCACTTTTCGCCAACGGGATAAACCTTGGGGGGGGAAAGTGGTTTTTTTTCGTGAAGTAAGTGGTATCTTGACAGCTTTTCAGCTCCATCCTATAATTTAAACAAACGTTTAATTTAAACGATCGTTTAAGGAAGAGGAGTGGTTAAAATGAAACACGCACTAGGTGCATTTCTAAAACAAGCAACGACAAAGGTAGGGATTATCACAGCCATTACGTTTCAGTTGTTGTTTAGCTTGATTTGGATGACGGGTTACGCGGGAGTATCCGATAACACGAGCCAATTGAAGATCGCGATCGTCAATGAAGATCAAGGTTTGGGGAGCAAAATTGTTCAGAACCTGCAAGGCAACCTGCCGTTTCAAACAGAGCTGGTGGCTTCTAATGAACAAGCACAGAATCTGTTAAATGATCGCCAGGTCCAGATGGTTATGCACATCTCGGCTGATTTTTCCAAACAGCTTCAAACCCCAGGACAGACGGTCCCCATTACATATACAATTAATGAGTCTAATCCTTCTATGACGAAGTCTGTGATGCAAGCTGTAGCCGGGAACGTCACGGCGTCTGTGAACAAAGAGGCCGTAGCGGCTGGGGCATCAGCCGTTCTTACACAGATGAATCCCAAATTGCCAGCCGAGCAAGCAGGGCAAATCGCACAAGGACTCGCAACTAAGGTGACCTCTGACATTCAAAGCACGAATAAAGTAAAGGATATGCCGAATCAAATGCTTCCAATGATGCTGGTGCTTGCTTCTATTGTGGGTACCATGATCATGGGAATGAACTTTAATGTATCAACGAATATTCTCGGTGCATCTGTTACTAAAATGGGCAAAATGACTGCACGAATCGTTGTGACTGTCATAGCTGTTGTTATTGTGGGGCTGATCAGTGCAACGATGGTCGTTTCCTTAGGCGGGCATGTGGAGAAAGGCTTTGTCTCTCTTTGGGCTTTCGAAACCTTATTTTTACTCACCTTTGCGCTCGTCGCTCAAATGTTTTTGACATTGTTTGGGAACGCAGGTATGCTATTTAACATCGCGATGTTGTCCTTGCAATTGGTGTCTTCTGGTGCTATCGTGCCGAGAGAGCTTTTGTCGCATTTTTATCATACAATTAGTAATGCTTTCCCAGCTACCTATGCCGTGAATGGGTTAATGAATATTTTGTTTGGTGGGCCAGGTGTAGCGAAGGAAGTCGGATACTTATTTCTTATAGCTGCAGTTGCACTAGTTATCGATATCTTGGTTGTATCTGCGAAAAAGGCAAAGGCTGTGCCTGCCATGGAACAACGTCCACAAACCGCTTAGCCCAATGACGAGGAGGGCGTTGATTGAATGGCTGAACCCGAATTAGATATGAAAATGAAGATTCTTTTGGCAGCAAAGAAGCTGTTTGCGAAGAATGGTTATGATGCGACAAGTGTTCGTCAAATATGTGAGGAGGCCGGGGCCAATGTGGCTTTGGTTTCCTATTATTTTGGCGGAAAAGAGAGCGTTTTCTATGAGATATTTAATCAGTTTTTCCCTAAGAATAAGTTAATTGATTTTTTTGCCATTGAGGATCCCATTGTAGGTATCCGGACGATTATTCAGGGCGTAATAGAGATCAGAAGTAGTGATCCTCAAATGATTACTATTATGCAAATGGAGATTATTACGATTACCCCACGTGTGGAAAAAATGAGAGAGCTCGTATATCCATTATGGAAAAAGGTAAGGGATTTACTAGAGAAAGGCAGGCAGGACGGGATTTTTCATTTTGAATCCTTGGATAGCACGCTCATGTTTGTACTGGGCTCCATATTTTTTTATAAGCAGAGGGAGTTTTTTGAGCTTATGCTTACGGAGGAGCGACCGGATACGCAGACGTTAATTGCGCAAACAACAGCCTATGTGATGAACGCATTAGGATATCAAAGTAAAGGGGATTGATGGAACAATGGGGAAAACGTGTATCGTATGTTTGGGTGAGCTTTTGATTGATTTCGTACCGGAGGTAAACGGACAAGCGTTGGCTGACGTTACGAGCTTCCAGCGGGCGGCGGGCGGAGCGCCGGCCAATGTTGCTGCGGCGGTCGCCAAGCTAGGCGGCGACGCAAGGTTTATTGGCAAAATCGGCCGCGACCCGTTCGGCGATTTTTTGGTGCGCACGCTTAACGAAGTCGGCGTGCATACGGCCGTTGTGCAGACCGATGAGGCGAAGACCGGTCTGGCGTTTGTTTCACTGCGCGCGGATGGTGAGCGCGATTTCTTGTTTTTCCGCGACCCGGCGGCGGACATGCTGCTGCGCGCAGACGAAGTCCAGGCGCAGTGGCTGGAAGATGCCGCGGTCTATCATTTCGGCTCGGTATCACTGATCACCGAGCCTTGCCGCACCGCGACGCTGGACGCAGCGCGCCGAGCGAGAGATTTTGGCGCATTGGTGTCGTACGACCCCAATGTGCGCTTGGCGCTGTGGCCGAGCGCTGACGCAGCTCGGGCAGAAATCCTGGCGCAGCTACCGCTTGCGGATTTGGTCAAAGTCAGCGAGGAGGAAATCGAATTCCTCCTCGGCGTTGACGCGACCACTGGTGCGCAGCAGCTGCTGCAGCGCGGACCTAAAGTGATTATCATCACTTTAGGCCCAGAGGGCTGCCGTGTCGTGACCGCACGGCAGGATGTCGTCATCCCCGGCACGCCTGTGGCAGCCGTGGACACGACTGGCGCCGGCGACAGTTTTGTCGGCGGCATGCTTTATCAGCTGGTGGCGCTTGGCGCTACGCCAGCTAACATCGTCGACGCGCTCGCTGAAGCAGGAGCCGCTGAGCAGGTATTCGCCTTCGCCAACCGCGTAGGCGCAATTACGACGACGCGCAGGGGGGCGATTCCTGCGCTCCCTACGCTTGCGGAAGTGCAAGGCTAGCATGTGAGATGCCAAGACTATGCCCACTATCCCGCAGCTCAGAAATGAGTGCAAGAAAGTTTCACCCATTTTCCGAAAATTTAACGGGATGAAATAACTTCCTGACGTATGTACAATTCTGAGGGAAAGGGATAGTGTTGTGAGACTGAGCAGTAGGAATTATCAATGCTAGTGATCAATTCATGGAAGCCAAGTCTATGCCCACTATCCCCGCAGCTCAGAAATGAGTGCAAGAAGGTTTCACCCATTTTCCGAAATTTAACGGGATGAAATAACTTCCTGTCGAATATGCAATCCTGAGGGAAAGGGATAGTGGTTGCAGGCCATAGATCAGCCTTCTGAATTTTTGTGAATTATGATTTATTTTGTGAAGAACGCAGATTTCGGATGTAGTCCGGGGGTTGCGTTCTTTTTGACCACATAAGAAAGTATAAGTTTTCGGTTCCCGAAAACCGCTTTCTTATTGGCGATAAAACCTACCTCTAAACGCGGTCGCTCATCTTTGAATGGCCTCGATAGAGGTTTTCTCATTGCTTGGTGGTAAGGGAGTTTGAGGCATTGAATGCAGGAGAAGCTAGCTAAACCTACGGTACCGTGAGAAATCTCCACGTTCTACGCCAAGCGGATCGCAGGAGGAACTGAAAGAACTTGGCTATCAGGAATAACCGAATGAACGAGCACCCTACCTTCTACATTCCATCCCGGAATTAGACGATAGGGTGTTTTTGGTGTGGAATAACCCTTAACCGACTACGTTTATCGTGAAGATCTGTCATATGACATTATGGCACTACCCGATTTTACATCCCAAGAACTAGCATAAGAGTTGCAAGGGATTTCTAAAGTTGAGAGGAAGAGATGGACATGAATCAAGGAATACGGAAACACCTGAGAAATTTCTGGTTTTTGTTGCTTACTTTTGTGACAGGGTTGTTTTACTTTTGTTTTTATTTGGTGGGTATGACTACGGGGTCACGATGGCGTTTACCTTAGTAGGGCTTCCGATCCTCCATTATGTTTTGCGTTCCACAAGTGCGTATATCCAGCACGAACGGATCCAAACCGAAGGTTATACGGATATTTCCATTGGTCTGGTTCCAAGCTGAACAAGAACGGAAGGGAGTTTATGGGATCAGGTTAAAGCTGATTTATCCGATATGCGTAATTGGAAAGTTTGGGATGGAAATCAGATCGTTTGGCGACTCGCTCTTCGTCATGCATGCAGATGCAATCCTGATATGGTTCGGTCCTTATTTGGGGAATGGATTAGTACATATGATCGGGAGCCATACGCTTCGTATAGTTGAAGGATTAGCTGGAAAATAAAGAGATAATAACAGATGATGTGGAATTCCGCTGTAGTCTAGCCTTAAAGAAATGTGCATATCAAATGAAAGTAGAGGGAGATTATGACTGCGGCACTTATGAAAACATCCTTACAGTCCCTCTGGATAATGTGGGAGCACGTGTTTGACTTCTTAAACAGGTTTCGAAGCGAGTCTGTGTGGAGATATGGCATATATAAACTGGTGGTCAGGCAGCATCGCGGAAAAAGGATTACCTGTCAAGACGGGCGTCGGATACTTGCTGGAGATTGGGTGGGCGAACTTCATCTGGATAATCGGCAGGTGATGCTGGTGATAAGCAAACAGTCTCTGAAGGAACGTTTTACGGTACGGAAAAAGGATTCGAAGCCATCACCTCTTGATGGTTACCAGGATATGCAGAGTCAAGGGAAGAAAGAGGCGGTCTCATGATACAAAAGCTAATTATTTTATCCATAGATGTGATGATTCTCTATATGATCGTTCCCTTTATTCTTACCCGAATATGTAGGTGGGGTGTTCACTCCAAAGGAAAAGTGGCGAAGGGAATTGCCTTTACTTTCGATGATGGTCCTGACCCTTGCTATACGCCTAAATTGCTGGATTTGTTAAAAGAGCGTGAAGTAAAGGCCACCTTCTTCGTACTGGGCAGCAAGGCCGAAAAATACCCAGAGCTGATTAAGCTCATGCACCGGGAGGGGCACCAAATCGGTATTCATAACTATACGCACACGTCCAACTGGATTTTGTTCCCATGGACAAGTAAACGGGAGCAAGCAGATCGTACAGCTGATATTGTCGAACGAATTACAGGAGAGCGGCCTACCTTTTATCGACCGCCCTGGGGGCTTCTCAATCTAGGCGATCTCCTTTTGATGAGAAAATCTTATCGGATCGCACTGTGGTCGGTCATTGTAGGAGATTGGAAACCATCGGTCAGCGCAGAAAAAATGAAGCGTGCGTTGTTGAAAAGGATTAAGCCTGGTTCCATCGTCGTTCTACACGATAGCGGCGATACATTCGGAGCAGATGAAGAGGCACCGCGGCACATGATAGCAGGTCTGAAAGAAGTTTTGGGAGAAATTCAAATGAGGGGTTTGAAATGTCTGCGAACGGATGAGCTGCTGGGTAAGGAAGCGAGGGGGATTGGAGACGTCGTGCCGAGAGCCAAATCTCCTGGTCAGGTCCATTTGTAGCCATTTTGAAGTTCATCTAGTGCCGAAATGTCATATGACATTAGGTGGAAAGTTTATTTTTGTAAAAAAATGTTGAAAAATGGAAGATCATATGCTATGTTTTATTTGCGAAGAACGCAAATTTTCGGATGAATGTCCGAGGTTTGCGTTCTTTTTTTGTTTTGGCGAGAAAAAGGGGGTGAGGTTTTGAATCGCAGGAGAAGCCTGCTTATTAGTTTGGTTGCTGCCGTTATGGCGGGATTGCTTGTGTATGGGGTGTATGTCATGCAGGTGAATCAGGTCGAGCTGCAGCAGACTGTTCAGGTTGCGGTTCCGAAGGATTTTATTCGGGCCGGTGTCTTGATTCGTGAGGAAATGGTGGAATTTAGAGCTGTTCAGAAGGGCAGTTACACGGAAGGCATGATGACGAAGCTGACGGAAGTCGTGGGGCAGGAGACCTTGATACCGCTTGGTAAGCAGGAGCCTATTTTGAAATGGAAGGTGAATCGTTATCATTTGCTCCCCAATGAGCAGCAGGCTACTTTTCAAATTCCTAAGGAATATTTGCTGTCGGTTTCCAATGGCATTCGTGCCGGGGATCGGGTCCGTATTTATGTATCTGGTGCAGATGGCAGCTCGCGCAGGCTTTTTGATGAGAAGGAAATTACGGTTGCTTCTGTGAAATCATCGGCGAATGTGGAGGTGGATAATCCGAAGAGCTCTAATCTGCTATCCAAGGTTGAAGGCGATAAGGAAAAGATGTATGCTTCCCGATTGGAAGCGAATGGGGCTATCGATCAGATTAACCTTAATTTAGCGGAGAGTGAGTGGCTTCAGATTGATCAATTATGCAGCTCGAAGAAAGCGAGGTTAGTCATCGCGTTCAGTTCCACTTCAATTTTGGCTGGAGAATGAAAGGAGGTATGAGATTTGCATATAGGACTGCTATCAACGGATCAACGATTAATCGATGAGATTACGAATGTCGTTTATTCGAAACCGTTAAACTGGATGATCTGCTCGACTCCGGATGATTTATGTCGTAAATTAACGGAGATGCCTTACTCGCATACGATCATTTCGGATCGGGAGATGGATTTTGGGGATTTTGAAGAGTTTCTTGAGGAATTACAGCAGCAGTATTCAGGTTTAAAAATTATAGTTCTGCTCTCGAACTATCACGACGCTTCCATAAATGAAAAATATTTAAAAATGTGCAAGCTGATGAAGCTTGATTATGTCCAGCCAGGGCGCAGCACGGCTGTTATTGCTGACGATATTCGGGCTTGGGTTGATGGTTCTGGGGTAGATCATACGAATCAACAATCGTCAGGAAAGTTAATTACTTTTATCGGATCTACACCTAACATAGGTACGACCTTAGCTTCTTTTGGTGTAGCACACGCGCTAGCCCAAGAGACATCTATGAAAGTCGGATATATGTGCCTTAATCTAAAAAGCTCTAAGCTTCATCGTTATTTAGGTCGAGATGAGCATGTTTTTACGTTGGATGGTCTGAGAGCGGAGCTGAAGGCGCAAAGTCTTACACCGGAAAGGCTGCAGCAGGTTTGCGATAAGCCGAAAGAGGCACATGGGCTGCATATCTTATATGGGAATATGCTTCGAGAGCAGGCGGAGTTTTTTACGCCATCCGAGATTATTCATTTGTTGCGTGTGGCACGTGCCACGTTTGATGTATGCATCATCGAAGTGAGTGCTTATTGGGACAATGCTGCGACGGTTTGTGGACTCTTGGAAGCAGATAGCAAAATTGTCGTAACGACAGCGGATATCGCACATTTTCAAGAGGATTTTTCGAGGTGGATCAGGCAGGTTGGCGCTGTTTTTGGTCTTCAGCCGGATGGCTTTGAGTTAATGGCTGTTCAAACGGATCGTCATGCCAAGCATAGCGAGTTCACGATTAAAGATATTCGCAAGGAAACACAGCTGCATCTGATTGGTCAAGTATCTCGGCATGCTGATGCGCTTTCGCGTTGTAATCAAGGCAAATTGTTGGACATGTTCGTGCCGACCCACGCCATGCATGAGGAGGTTAGGGCTGTTTCTCGAAAATTCATTGACTACTATAAGCTGCCAAGGAAGGTGAGTTTACGACAAGTAACATGGCTGCAGAAGATCATAACAGGCAGACGAGCTGCAACTTAAATCAAGCAGGGAAGAGGTGAAGGGAGTGAGCGAGGAAAGGTTTTCAATCATTACTTACATGCATGAACGCAAAAGCGAGGGTGCAGTGGTTGATTTGGCTTTAGGTACGGAGCTGGAAAAGAAAAGAAGATCAGATAATAACTCGGTGAGATTTGGCTTTGGGGAAGATCAAGGCAGGCGGTCACTGGGCTCTTTGGGAGAAGAAGAAGATGGCGAGGGAAGTCCGAGAGCAAGTGTGGTTAGCGGTGCCGTCGGTGGAGAGAGACCTGAGCCGCATTTGCAGGGGGATGCTCTTTTTAACCAATGGGTGCAGGATATTCGAAGTGAGCTTGTTTCGATGAAGGGGAGAACTGAGGCCGAAAAGCAGCTGTATAACGAGACGTTGAATCGTGCGATTCTTGGTTATGAGGAGGATCGAGGCAAGCTTCTTGCGATTATTCATGATCTGGTTTCGAAAAGAAGGCTTTCGGATGTCCCTCCGAGGACGATTGGTTATACGACTTTGCCGGAAGCCATTTTTGCAGAGATTATTGGGCTTAACGTTCTTGAACTAGTACTCAAACACAAGGAGGGACTTGAAGAAATTCAGGTTGTGGGGAGACAGATTTTTGAAGTGCGTGGCGGGATGGCCATGCCGTCTGCCTATACATTGCCTTCTGTGCGTGAATTAGAGAGGATTCAGCAGAATTTAGTTCTTTTTAACAATGACACTTTGAATCCAAGGAAGCGATGGGCAGAGGTTGTTCTACGGGACGGATCCCGCGTTACGATGACTGGGTTTGGGTTCACGGCTGAACCGACCTTAACGATTCGTTTTTACACGATTAAACGGTTTGATTTGGCAACACTTGCAGCTGCAGAACTAGCCACGATGGATAAAAGGATGGAGAAACTGATTCTGATCTTGATCCGATCTTATTTCAATATGGTGGTTATTGGCCCCACGAACTCGGGAAAGACGAATTTAATCAAAGCGATTATTGCCGAAATGGACGATAACGAACGAATTATTACGATCGAATCGAGATTCGAGTTGAATTTAAAGCGTGATTTTCCGCATAAAAATATCGTCGAATACGAAATTGACGAGGAAGATCCGCGGCATTCTGGGCTGCAAGCTTTTAAATTGGCATTGAGGCAATCGCCAAAGCGCATTTGTCACGCTGAAATTCGGGATGATGATGCCAACCTTTATGTGAGAGCTTGTACGCGGGGTCACGAGGGCAGCATTACTTCCGTTCATGTGAGTGAACTTGAGGATGTGCCTGATGCGATTACAGATATGTGTATGCTCGATGGCAGGGGGATGAATCCACTTCGTCTAACGAAACGGATTACAGAGTTTGTGACACAAATCGGTATGGAGATGGCTGTCGTTGATGGAAAAAGAAAGATTGTGCGAATCGTCGAATATCGATATGAAAATGAAGAGGTTTGCGTCACGGATCTCGCAGTTTATGACAAGTCGACAGAGGAATGGACATTTCCCGGGAAATTGTCGCATCATGCATCGCGGAAAATAGGTAAGAACGACAAAGAGGGGTTTGCTTTGTTGAGGGAACTCGGATTTATTGAGAAAGAAGGCGAGTCTTAGCCATGATTTTCGCCAAATATGTCTTTCTATTATTGTTATTCGTTCTAGTTTTTGTACTTATACAATCGCTTTTACACGTAGTTATCCGACAACGCAAGGCCAGATATAGGCTGCATTATGTCAAAACCTCCACGTTCGTCGCTAGATTCAGCGAATATTTGGGAAATAGGAGCTCTTTATTTAAGCATATAAAGGAAATGATGGAATCCGTCGAATCCAAAATGAGCATGCGAGGCATTATGACAGTTAGTTTCGTTTTGTTTTTAGCAGGATTATTGGCGGGGACGTTGTTTTTTCAGACGTTAAAAGGAGTCGTTATCGTCACATCGATCTGTGTTTCACTTCCTTATATGCTGCTTCGGTTAAAGCTGGTCAGTGTCAGACTGCAAACCCGATTGGAGTTTCTTCCGGCCGTTGAAGTGTTCTATCAGTATTATATGGTCGATCCAAATAAAAATATGAAAATGGCTCTTAAGTATTGTTTAGAAGAGAATCGCATTCTTTATCCGATCAAGCCCGTATTCGAGCAATTATATCGGAATCTCATGACCCAAAGGGATACGGAGGAGAGCTTGCGCATTTTCTCACTCACATTGGGCCATACATGGGCTGATTATTTTGTCGGTGTTATGCGTGTTGCTTTGACGGAAGGGAGCTTTGTCGGAGAAAGCTTAAAAGAGTTGATTGTCGATATGCGGAAAGCGCAGCGATTCGATCAGTTGGAAAGAAATCGCCTTTTGGAGATACGTATTGCTAATTTTACGCCGATATTGTTTCTTGCCTTATTCTTATTTATTAATTTCAAGGTAAACACAGAGAACGCTTATTTGTATTATATTGTTGATCCTGGCGGGCGAAACATGATTCTGGATGCGCTTCTGCTCATTTTTGTCTCGTTTTTAATGGGCATCTACTTATCTATGCGAAGAATGTGAGGGAGTTGCTTCCGTGATTATTGAAAGCACACAACTAGCTAATCTGCAGATGGTTTCTAATTTGCTGCTCTTTCTTCTTTTCATGACGATTTTTTATCACTTTTTCATGCATATGCCTGCACGTAAGAAGAGATGGAGATCACTACATGTCAAAAGAGCGCTGCAAGAAACAAAACTTCCTTCATGGATGTTCTCATGCTTAGGTATGAGTACGAAAATTGTGCAGGAAAAGCGTCAACTGCTGCTGGGATGCGGGATTTCGATGAACGCTAACCTTTATGAAGGTGTGAGAAGGATAGGAATGGGGTGCGCACTTATGCTCAGTGCTGTTGGTTACTTGGCTCTGGAGTATCCGATGCTAATATTGAATGTGCAGCCGATTTATGTCATGGCGGGGGCGGCTTGCTTACTTATTTTTTTGTTTTTTGACAAAAAGGTACTGGCTCAATTAAAGGAAAAACGAGCCCATCGAATAGTCCGAGAGATTTACATAATTAGTCATCATCTTCTCTATTACAACGATTCTGGGTTGAATTTACATGCCAAGCTGTCTCTATGTGTTTCACAAACGCACTCCATTCGGTCGCACTTTCAATTGATGTTGAATGAATGGTATCAAGGCTCGGAAGAAGCTATTAACCATTTTAAAATCAGACTAGGGACAGACGAAGCACACAGCTTTGGGGAAACGCTGAATGCTTTGAGGCTGAATGAGCATGGCAGCTATTACGAGTTGTTGAAGCAAAGAATTCAGGACTACAAAGAAAAAATGGAACTGGTTCGAGATAGTAAAAAAGAAACCGTGTCTTATCTTTTGTTTGTATTAGCGGGATTGCCGATTTTGAACACATTCCGGGTATTCATGTACCCGTGGATTGCTGAAGGACAGCGATTATTTAATGCGATTAACTAAAGGGAGAGGGAAGTTATGAGGAATATATTGATCACAGTTATGATGCTTATTGTCGTGGCATTGCTTTTTACATCGATTATTAATGATGGGTCGACAGGGATGAGACGGAATATTTCGAATCACGGAACGCAGGCAAATACGGATATTACGGCATTAAGGCCGTAAGGATGGAAGATTTACAGTGAGATCGATCCTCGTTACGGTGATGTTGATTATGGTGGTGATTGTTATATATAACAGTGTAGTTGGTGGCAGCACAGGGACTCGGAAGCAAGTAAGCAACAGCGGAGCAAGGATCAATGGGACGATTGAACGGATTAATCCATGAAGCAGATATTGGTGTTTATCTTATTTGCGACTATGCTTTGTTGGTTTATGTTTGCTCCGGTTTATAAGCATGTCATTATTGTTCGGCAGGCTGTTTTGCAAAAAGAAGTCGATTATTTGCTTGAAATCGGTGCTAATGGCAGGCACGGCTATATCAATAGCACGATGATTCAGGAATCAAAGGATCGGATGGCGGAAAGAGGCTTCATTCCGGGAGATCTCGTTTACACGGTAAATACGACAACGGGGGTCGGGGGCATGGATCCGGGAATGCCCGTTTGGCGAGGAACGGGATTGAGTTTGAAGATGACGTATCCGTATCATCGACTTTTTGTTATTGATCAGCTTGTCGGAATTACGGTTCCTTCCAGCTCGGATCGGATGGGGGCAACAGGCATGAAGATGAGTGAGTATGTGCCTTAAGGGCCCCGAGGTGATGTCTTGTACAAACTGCTTTTGATAGTCTTGATGAGCGTCGTTTTTATGTCGCTATATGGGCTGCAAACGGATGAAGAATTAGCGATGCATACGCTTTTTCACGGGAAGCATGCATTGAATAATTCGGTGCATGCGGCGGCTCAGCAAAGTGACCAAGTAAAGCTGGCAAGCGGAATTCACAGTATTGATGAGACGAAGGCTAGAGATGTAGCCATGCAATATTTGCAGGCTAATTTAAGATTAAATGGGGTGAATGATCCGCTGCCGAATACGTTTTTGCGCAGCAGGGTTGTCGTGGAATTATTTAAGATTATTAATGATGATGAGGTATTTCCCTATACGTATGTGAATGCGGGAAATGGATATTCAGTAACGTTGGATCGGCCTGGTGTGATTATGTTCATCCGGTTGGAGTTTCCGCGGACTTATACGGTTTTGCAGCCGATTACGTGGACGATTAAGTCTTCGGCGGAGATGGTGTTTTGACCATATTTGTAAGTATAATGAGAGGGTGAGGTGTGAATTCAGGGTTACGAGGAGAGATACATATGACTATTTTCCAGCAACGGCAGCAGGCGCTGCAGCGTGAGATGATTGAGCGGGGTTGGTCGGGCTTCTTGGTCACGAACAATGTCGATATATATTACTACTGCGGATCGATGCAGACGGGGTATTTGTTTATTCCGGCGGAGGGAGACGCGCTTTACCTCGTACGCCGAAGTTTGGTCCGAGCGGAGGAGGAAGCGTCAGCGGCCGTGGAAGCGCTGGGGTCTTTGAAGACGCTGGGCGAGCGTCTTCGCGCGCGCTGCGCGGGTGGACGTGGATCCGCGGCTTCGCCGCTGCGGATCGCGACTGAGCTGGACGTGTTACCTGTCCAGCTGTATTTGCGGCTGCAGGCCGCGCTGCCCGGCGCGGCCTGGGAGGACGGCTCGCTGCTCGTGCGTGAGCAGCGGATGATCAAATCGCCGGACGAAGTCACGGCGATTCGAGCGGCTGCGCGCGTCGTCGACGCAGCGCTGGAAGCGGCCATCCCCCACATTCGTGAGGGGATGGCGGAGTTTGAGCTGATGGCGCTCATCGAGCATCAGCTCCGGCTGCGCGGGCACCAAGGGCTGATGCGCATGCGCGCGTACAATTCCGAGTTGATAACCGGAATGGTAGCGGCAGGCGCGGCGGCAGCGGTGCCCACCTATTTTGACGGGCCGGCCGGGGGCACGGGGCTTCACCCGTCCAGCCCGCAAAGCTCGGGCCGCGCGCTGATCGGGCGCGGCGAACCGATTCTCGTCGATATCGGCTGCTCGATCGACGGCTATCTCATCGATCAGACGCGCACGCTCGTGATCGGCGATCTAGACCCTGAGCTGCAGCGGGCCTATGACGTGGCGGAGCAGGTGCTTCGCGCCACGGAAGCCAGGCTGCAGCCTGGCGTTATCGCCGAGCATCTGTATCTGCTCGCGCTGGATCAAGTGCATGGAGCGGGACTAAGCGCCCACTTCATGGGGTACGGCGCCGACCAAGTGAAATTCCTTGGTCATGGCATCGGGCTCGAAATCGACGAACTGCCCGTTCTCGCCAAAGGCTTCAAATACCCGCTGGCGCCCGGCATGGTCATCGCGATCGAACCCAAGTTCACTTTCCCCGGTCGCGGGGTGGTTGGTATAGAGGATACGTATTTGATTACCGAAAATGGTTATGAAAAGCTGACCATTTCGAGGGACGGTATTCTCCGAGTATAACGAATTTTCCATAAGAGAGACTGGCGGAAATTCATGCCAGTCTCTTTGTTTTTAATTAACAAGCCAGTATACTTGACCCATATGAACATCATAAGGGGACAATGGACAATGAAATTGAGACATTTCATACCACAAACGTTAAAGTACAAGCTATTCTTAGCTTTCCTACTTGTTATTCTGCTGCCCATCATTATCTTAAATATGACGCACGTTCAAAAGTTTGAGACGTTAATGAGAGAACAAGTTAGCAGCCAAAATCTCGAACAAATGACAACGATTACATCCTCGCTTGGCAGTTTATTAAGTGTTTCAGAGAAGACCTTTACCCTGATTGAACAGGATTCTTTTGTAACTGCGATTTTGAAAAATCCAGAAGCGGGTGGATCTTATGCCTCTTTCCAGAAAAGACAGAAAATTGAAGAGAAGTTTAATGCTATTAATAATAGTGTGTTTATTGCCAATTCCTACGTCTACTATACGGTTCTCGATGAGGAAGATCATGTTTACACATCCTATGGACCTACTCATATATTAAGCCACGCTGCTCTTTCGGCAATGCCAGTGATACAGGATGCTTTCCTTGGAAAGTCCCTCTCCAAATGGCAGCTAGAAGAAGGCGGGCTAACCTCAGCTTTTGGTATCCAACCCTCCTTATTAACCATGTATAAAGGATTGCGAGACGAAAATAATCGGGTATATGCCGTCGTAAGAATTGGCGTAGACTATCAAAGCTGGCTTCGAAGCGCTATTCCAAGCCCGATAAATGATGAATTGTATGTATTGGCTTCCGCAGAAGGAGAAATCTATGGGCGCAGCAACACTTCCAATGCTTTTGCGCTGCCAAACCCATTGAATACGTTAGGTTGGGAGCCGACCGGAAGCAAGGTCGAGAATGACCACATCATTAGTTATTCTAAAATTCCGAGCTTGAATTGGTATCTGATCAAAAGTATCCCGACCAAATATCTGTTTCATAAAGTGAATCAGCTTCAGCAATCCTACTTTTTGACAACGCTGATTATTGCCGTTCTCTTTATTGTCATGACCTTTCTGATCTCGACCACCATCACGAGACCCCTGCAGCTTTTGCAGAGAAAAATGTCTGATGTCGTGAAACGGAATCTGAAGATTCAATTGCCTGAGGAAAGCTATAAAGGTGAAATTCTAACCTTTATTCAGGCTTTTAATAAGATGGTCAGAGATGTGGAGAGTCTTCTTAATCGGTTAAAAGAGGAAGAACGCCACAAAGAGGCTATGCGGTTCCAAATGCTTTTGTCACAGATGAACCCGCACTTTCTCTTAAACACGTTAAATACGGTGAAATGGCTTGCCATTGAACTCGGTAATCATCAAATTCCTGAAGTATGCGAATCGCTCGGCAAGTTATTAGAAGCAGGAATGCGATTGGATGTGGATTTAATTCATCTAGAGCATGAGATTGAACTTGCCCAAAGATACATCCGTATTCAGCAGCTTCGCTATGACCGCGAATTCGATGTGCATATCACATTTGACCCAGAGCTTCGCCATGCGCTTATTCCTAAGTTGAGTTTGCAGCCGCTAATTGAGAATAGTATTTATCATGGGTTTGCTAAGATCGAAAGGGCAGGCAGCATCCAAATTAGAGTTCAAAAACAAGAAAATAAGCTTGTTATCGAAGTGGAGGATAATGGTGTTGGAGTAGGTAACGCAGGGTCAACCTCCGGTACAGGAAATGGCATTGCCTTGAAAAATCTCGAAGAGAGACTCGTGCTCCTGTTTCGAAAAGAAGGAACTTTGGCGATAGAATCCATCCCAATTGGGACACTAGTTCGCATTCGCATTCCGTTCTTGTTGTCTCCACCCTATTCGAAAGGGGAAAGCTTACATGTGGACAGTTCTCTTGGTAGAAGATGAAGCCTTCGTACGACGAAGTATCCGAAAGGGAATGCCCTGGGAGGAAAATGGCTTCATGGTGATAGGGGAATGTGGAAATGGCCAAGAAGCTTTGGCATTCATCAGGAATAAACAGCCGGATTTGGTTATTTGCGATATTATGATGCCTGTCATGAATGGTGTAGAGCTTCTAGCGCAGGTTCGCCGGGAGAATTTAGGAACAGCCTTCATCATGCTCACAGTCATGAATGATTTTGAGTTTATCCAGCAAGCGATGGAGCTAGGGGCATCGGGTTATGTGCTTAAGCTTTATTTGACTCCGGAGAAAATGACTGAAGCGCTGACAAAGGTAAAACGGGAGTTAGAAAGAAACTTGCGTCTTATTTCTCAAGAAATAGACGATTACTGTGAGATTTTATATAACGAACCTAACGATCAGGTACGGACGTTTGAAAGCCCGGCTTTTATTCGGGATTCTTTTAACCCCAATCTACTTATCCTTGTTTTGCATGGACAAACCATTTTCGATAAGCAAGATTTGCTGCAGCTGCCTTTATTCGATACGGAAATGAATGCAAGGATGCATTTTTTTACCAAGATGGGGCTGACCACGGTCCTATGCTCTGTTCCAGAGGAAACAAAGATTAGAATAAGGGACTCCGAGCAGCGTTGCAATTCCGTTGTTTTAATCTCAGAGCGGTTGTCTGATGAGGATATTAACACGGTTTGGAAAACCATGGTTTCTCGATTGACTGAACTATGGTATGCAGGTAGAGCGGGCATCTTCTTTCACCAGCCCAAAACTTTGAAAGCTCATGACTATACCAACCTGCCTTGGTCACTGGAGAAGAACTTAATCCATGCTTTTGAGCAGATGAACCAAGGATTGCTGGATCTTTCATGGCAGGAAATCTGGTCGTGGATGAGAGACGTAGAACTGTTTTTGCTTCGAGTAAAAGAAATAATGCTGCGTTTGGATCGCAAATTTGCAGAGCTCGCATTCATGGCAATTGACTCGCCAAATACCTTTGTACAGGCTCTTTCTCATAGGGAGGCGGGGACTTTTTTTAAACAGAGAATTGATTTGTACATGGCACATTGGAAGGCAACGAACTATGAGGTTACGGATCATGCTGAAATCAATAAAGTCATTGCCTATATGAATCAGCATTTTGAGGAAGAGATGCCGCTGTCCCTGCTTGCTGGTATTGCAACAATGGACGATAAATATTTGAGTGTCCTTTTTAAGAAAAAAACCGGTAAAACCATAACGGAATATATCATGGGGCTGCGCATTGAAAAGGCATGTCACCTGCTGCTGCACACGGATCAACCAGTTGCTCAAATCGGGGCAAACGTTGGTTTTGCCAATGAGAATTACTTCGCACGCATATTTCGGAGAGAAGTCGGCATGCCGCCGAGTATTTTCAGACAACAAAATGCAAAGTTATGAAGAATCAAATCAAACTTTTGTGCTAAAAGAACAATACATTGTTCCTTCGAACCCTAAAAAGCTGGTGCTATAGTTAGGTTGTAACCAGTAAGGATATGAAATACAGGAGGGGCGGTCAAATGATGAATATGAAGAAAACAACGCTAAGTTTACTCTCAGCGGCTGTCGTGTTGGGAGTTACAGCAGGCTGCGGTTCATCGGGTGAGAATGCGGCTAAAAACAGTCCGGCTGCTTCTTCAGAAGCTAAGAAGGCAGTAACGCTTACGATGTGGGGTGGGGTACCAGCCGAAGCCGGTCCGCAATTGGTTGTTGATAATTGGAACGCAAAGAACCCTGATATTCAGGTGAAATATGAGCGTTTTGTCAATGATGATGCCGGAAATCTGAAGCTAGATACGGCTCTTACGACTAACCAAGGTATCGATTTATATGTCAACTATACCTTATCATTTTTATCGAAACGTGTTGATGCTGGAACAGCACTCGATCTTAGTGAATTTAAAGACTACAATATTGACGATAAAATGGGTACGGATGCAAAGGACTGGAAAGTAAAAGATAAGTATTACGGTCTTCCCACCAAAAAGAATGTATCTTTCGTTTGGTTAAATAAAAATGCACTCGATGAAGCGGGGCTGGCCGTTCCTGCGTTAGATTGGACGATGGCCGATTTACAGCAATATGCGACGAAGCTAAAAAAAGGCACACGTTGGGGCTTTACAGAACATATTTCTGGATACCCCAACTTCTTTGATGGAGCCAGTGCGGGAGCGGGATTCACGAAAGCGGATGGGACATCCAACCTCGACGAACCTACTGTTCGTAAGGCATATGAAGCTATGTTCGACATGATGCATAATGATAAATCAATGCCTCTTCTAGGCGAACAAATGACGAGTAAAATGCCGACCGATTCGATGTTTTTAAAAGGCGAAACAGCCATGCTGGGCGCGGGCGAGTTTATATTCCGCAGTTCAAATAACATGAAGGATTTCCCTCGCGACTTCAAGATTGCTTTTGCTACGGTTCCTAAAGTGACGAAAGAGCAATCTAATTTTAAATATCCAGGAGGACTTGGCGACGTTATTTCCATTAATCCAAACTCGAAGAATAAAGAGCAAGCTTGGAAGTTTTTGAAATGGTATGCGGATGGCGGAATGATGCCGCTTGCTGCCGGCGGTCGCATTCCTTCTTCTAAAGACGCTAATGTGGAAGAAGCCATTAAACTGCTCCTTGGAGACAATGAAAAAACATATGATGTGGATTCGCTCAAAAAGGTTGTATTCGGTAAGTTCCCTACGTATACAGCAACGCTTCCGCAACAGGTTGTGGATGCGCGAAGAGAAGAATATGAAAAGTATTTCTTGAAGGCACAATCCTTAGATGACACCCTTAAGAATTCGGTCAAACGCCATAACGACTACTTATCCAAAAACAAGAAATAGCAAGAAAGATGGGGGGATGCATTAAGAAAGAGGCACCTCCCTTTTTTGTTCAAAAAAGGAGTGATTTATGGAATGAACTGGGCAAAAAAACAACGTAGATTAGGGTACTTGTTCATTTTACCTAACATGCTAGGCGTCATCTTATTCTTTGTCATCCCTGCCATATTTTCTCTGGGGATTATGTTCACGAATTATAAATACACATCGCCGGATATCGAATGGATCGGCCTCGACAATTTCAATCGATTATTTCATGACCCTGTATTCTATGTTTCGCTGAAGAAAACAGCCTTATTTCTTGCTGCTGTCCCTGTTTCAATCGGATTGGCCTTTCTTGTAGCTCTTGTATTGAATCGCAGTGTGTATGTAAAGAGTTTGCTACGGGCTATGTTTTTCATGCCATACATTACGAGCGGTGTAGCTGTTGCATTTGTTTGGATGCTTTTGTTTCAGCCGTCGCAAGGACCTATTAACAGCTTTCTTCGTTCCATTGGCATTGATAATCCGCCAGGATGGATGTCTACGACGACCTCTTCGATGTACGCCATAGACATTATTTGGATCTGGTTTCTACTTGGCTATAATATGATCATTTATTTGGCAGCCTTTCAAGAAATACCGCAAGAACAACTGGAAGCCACCAAAATCGATGGAGCTAGCTCATGGACAACGGTTTGGAAAATCATCTTTCCGCTAGTGAGTCCCTCCACGTTCTTATTAATGATTACGGGCTTAATTACGTCGATGAAGACGTTTGGTATGATTGAAGCTGTTACGCAAGGCGGACCTGGCGGCAGTACAACGATTTTATCCTTATTTATTTACCATAATGCGTTTCGTTACTATGAAATGGGCTATGCTTCAGCTATCTCATGGGTCTTATTCGCTATCATCTTCTTGATCACAATGGTTCAATGGGTCGGTCAGAAGCGATGGGTTCACTATTAAGTAAAAAACCGGAGTTGAGACAATATGGAGATCAAATCGACAAAATTACTATATACGATTGCCATGCTGGTACTGGGCCTTTTTATGATTTTGCCGTTTCTTTGGATGATAAGTACATCTTTTAAAACTCCCAATGAAGTGTTCCAGTACCCGATCCAGTGGATACCTCAGAAGGTGACGTTTGAACATCATCTTAAAGTGTGGACAGGCAAGGAAAGCTTTCTTATTTATTATATGAACTCGTTGAAAATAGCTCTGATTTGCATGGTTGGAGCTACATTCTTGTCCTCCTTAGCGGCATATGGATTTTCGCGAATTGAGTTTAAGGGAAGAAACCTGCTCTTCATGTTTTACTTATCTATGATAATGGTTCCACCCCAAGTGTTATTTGTTCCAAAATTTATTTTGTTTGATAAAATAGGAATTTATAATACACACTGGGCACTTATTCTTCCTGGTTTGTTTACCATTTTTGGGGTATTTCTGATGAGACAATTTTTTATGTCGATCCCGCAGGAAATTACTGAATCTGCTTTTGTGGACGGGGCTGGTCACTTCCGTATCTTCTTTCAGCTCATGCTGCCTCTGGCCAAGCCAGCGTTGGCTACCTTAGCGATAATAGATTTCTCCTGGAACTGGAATGATTATGAGAATGCCCTTGTTTTCCTGCTTGACCGTGATTTGTATACAGTTCCACTGGGCATGCAAAATTTCATATTAGAATTCAATATTGACTATAACGGGATGATGGCGGCTACATCTGCTGGCATTGTTCCCATGCTGCTGGTATTTCTTGTTGGACAAAAATATATCATTCAAGGGATTACGGGTTCCGCGGTAAAAGGTTAAGGAAGATAGGAGACCTACGTTCACTTGAAGGCTTATTTATTACTGAAAAGACCCTAGCCAGTGGCTAGGGTCTTTGGTTTTTCAATTTTGATTTATAGCATTAACGATTAGATTTTCTCAATTACCTTATCAATCAATCCATACGTTTTTGCATCTTCAGCAGTTAGGAAGTAATCACGGTCTGTGTCTAATTCAATCTTTTCGATCGGCTGCTTAGTTGTATCAGCAAGTATACGATTGAGTGTACGCCGTGTTTTGAGAATGTGCTGGGCACGAATGTGAATGTCGCTGGCTTGGCCTTGGGCGCCTCCCCATGGTTGGTGAATCATGACTTCGGCATTAGGGAGAGCGAACCTTTTACCAGGAGCACCTGCCGTTAAGAGAATGGCACCCATGGATGCGGCCATACCTACACAAATGGTGGAAACGTCAGGCTTAATGAAATGCATCGTATCGTAAATCGCGAGTCCTGCAGAAGTGGAACCGCCGGGTGAGTTGATGTAAAGAGATATATCTTTCTCCGGATCTTCAGCGGAAAGGAACAACAACTGGGCAACAATCGCATTGGCTACTTGATCGTTAACCTCCGTGCCAAGGAAGACAATGCGATCTTTGAGCAGTCTGGAATAAATGTCGTAAGAGCGCTCACCTCGCGAAGATTGTTCGACAACCATAGGTATGAAACTCATAGGAATCATCCTTTCATTTTTAAGTACTATATTTAAGAAGCCTTGCTTTGGATAGTATGACTGTGGACAGTACGTTTTTGACCAAAACCAGAGGATACCATGATTAAACGGATCGGTTCTTCGCCAGGGGTGGTTTGAAATTCACGAACGGTGAAGGTAGCTTCTGATTCATTAGGCGAGGTGCCTTGACGACGATAAGAGTCGATCGAGATCACGTTGCTTCCTGAGGTTTCAGGAGTACGTTGGGCGGCTTGCTCCCAAGCAATAACAGGTGTTGCAGGTACTGCGTCATTCTGCGGTTTACTTGTTTGTTGTTCATGATTCATGGCGTTTGCCTCTTCATTCTTTCGGTTTTGGATATACGGCTAACAAGACTTGATAAGCATCATTTCCTTCTTTGCAGCCCGAGTATCGATCCACCAATTGCTGCACCATGGCAGCGTACTCCTCAACGAATGTTTGCCTTTGCTGTTCATCAGACAGATGGACCTGCAGTTGTAGCGTTGCACTAGGAATTACTTCGCCCACATCGGATTGCTCCATGAGCAGCATCGCATCTCTACGAATCCGCTCGGATGTGGTCACAAGGTGAGCCAAAGAGCTCTGGTCCTTCAACCTCTGTAAGGTCTCAGGCTTCATACTTAACGATTCGGCCAGTACGAAGGTTTTGGCTATCGCCCTGTACAAGACTTCCACCAGATTGCGCACCTGACGAGTGCCTACGCGCTCAACCAAGCCTGCTTTTTCCAAAGCTTTGAGGTGATAGTTAATACGTTGGGCCGTTTCCCCGAGTGTTCGAGCCACTTCAGCAGCAGAGCCAGGTTCCAGCAGCTGAGCAATGATCTCCCCGCGAATAGGATTCAACAAGACGGTTGCTTGCTCTGGAGACTCGATGTAATAGCTGTCTTGAATATCTTTTAGCATGGAGTGGATTGCCTCCAATACAAAGTATGTGTTACGTAAAAATATTTTATTACGTAGAGGATGAAATGTCAATGGGCGGGGTGGTTTCTTTCTATTGGTTGACAAATAAGTTTTGAAGTAGACAAATAAGTTTTGAAGTGACAAATAAAGTTCTGAAGTAACAAATAAAGTTTTGAAGTAACAAACAAAGTTTTGAAGTATAGTAAATGACCTTTTTGGCGAGATTGTATAGTACCAAGATGTTTAGGACATTTGTACTTAGTCAGCAGCTGCGTTTACTCCATTGGGGGGTGAACGCATATTTTATTTTAGGGGGAATGAATGATGAGTAGAGGTAGTGCTATACACAAAACGCAGATGAATAGACTTAAGGACGGTAGAGGTCAAGGATATGGAAAGGATTATAAGCCTTTCATTCAAGCAAGCGACAACAAAGCACCTTCTGAAGGATATCTTATTAGGGAATTAGGATGGAAGACCGGTAGAATACATCACACGCTTTCTAAAGAAGAATGTCGCTATCTAATGGTATTAACCTGGTCAGATAAAGTAGTAGATATAAGAGAACAATACCCACTTACGCCGATTGAACGGAGTATTGAAATCGCGGAGCAATTGAATATTAGGCATGCAAATAAAGATAATGTACCTATTCTTACAACGACCGATTTTATGATCACAATTGAGACAGAGAAAGGATTAGAAGATGTTGTTAGGACGGTAAAGATTCCTAGTGACTAAACCCCGAGCACACTAGAACTCTTTCAAATAGAAAAAAACTTTTTTGAAGAGCAAAGCATCGATTGGGGTATTATTCTTTCTACACACTTACCTATGAATCTAGTGAAGAATGTGGAGTGGATGTACGACGGTAAATTTTTGGAAAGTAGGCAAGGACTAGACAAAGAAGTGATAGATCATATCTCAGATGCGTTTCTTCATTTGCTTACAAAAGTTAACGGTCAAATACCCATTCAAAAGCTATGTCAGCAAGCTGATAAACAATTTGGCCTTGAGGAAGGATCGTGCATGTTCATTTTAAAACACCAGTTAGCTAACAAACATTGGCATACGGATATGATGAATCAACAAATTAGAATCTCGAAACCGCTAATCATTACAGGAGGAATAAAAAAATGATATTAGAGGGTTCTGCATATCATCTTTCTAGTTTGAATGGTAGTAATGATCTTATTCTCAGAGTTCTTTGGTGTTCCGAAGATGGATCTAAAATAATTGTGATGAACACGACAAACTCAGAACATATGGAGTTTCCTTATATATTGGATTCAGAGGAGTTAATTAGCGATCTACAACAAGAAAAAGCTTTTAAATTAAACCATGAGCCTGACCAACAAATCATGTATCCCACAGATGAGTATATATCTAAACATGTTGAGAGCAGGGATTCCAAATGGGATTTGATTAAAGACATTGTGCAAATGGAGCCGGAGATTTACGATCCCAAAGTAAGATGGCAATTAATAAAAAATGTAATGGAAAAATATAAAGTGAAAGAAAATATCATTTACGATGCTTTAAAAAGGTATTGGTTCTACGGTAAAAATATGAATGGCCTATTAAATAATTATCACGATTGTGGTTCAAAAGGGGAGGAAAGAGAATATAACAATAGACCTGGAAGAAAGGGCCCTAATATATATCAACTCACGGAGAGTGATATTTCTAATTTTCAGGACGCTGTGAGTAAATATATCATTGAAGGTAGATTAAATATTCGTGATGCTCATCAACAGTTACTTGAGAATTACTATAAAAAACCTGGATATCGGTTAAGAGGAGTCCTCGTGCCGATAATTGTTGAGAGTGAGGCGCCATCAGAGCGGCAGTTTAGATACTGGTACAACAAAGAGTATCCGTTTAAAACGAGAAAGGCACACAAAGTTGGTCGAAGAAATGCAGAGAAGGACTTTAGAGCGCTACTAAGTAGTAATTCGGTTTTTGTGGAAGGGCCAGGGGCGCTGTATCAAATAGATTCTACACCGTCGGATGTTGATGTTGTTGCTATTGACGGAAGGACCACTATTGGAAGGCCAACTACTTTTATTGTTAAAGATGTGTTTGCACGTAAAGTAGTAGGATACTCTTCTAGTCTAAAACATCCATCATGGATAGAAGGGGCAATGATGGCATTAGAAAACGCAGCAGCCAATAAAGTGGAATACTGTAAAAAATTTAATGTTGATATCAATGAAGAGGATTGGCCCGCGGCTAACTTACCAAGAGAAATTGTTGCTGACAGAGGGGAAATGAAAAGTAAATATCCAAATGGGATCGTTACTTTAGGAATAAGAGTAGCCAATACACCGTCATATCGGCCTGAATTGAAGGCAGTAGTTGAACAACACTTTCGAATCAAAAATGATATGATCAAACGAATTCTGGGCAAGGCTGGTGCAATTTCAAAGGTAAAAAGAGATCCCGGTGATCCTGATCCCTCTGACACAGCAGCAATAACATTTGACACTTTTAATCGAATCATGATTGAACATATACTTGCATTTAACAAAATGTCATTACCTAGGGAATTTCTAGTTACTCCTGAGATGTTTAAAGAGAACGTAGAGTTAACACCTAATGCGTTGTGGGAATGGGGAAAAAAGCGAATGCTTCTGCATGAAAGACCGACTTCAACTATTCACTATGCATTGTTACCTAAAGAGACAGCAAAAGTCACGAGATTTGGGATCGAATTTAAAAAACTATGCTATAGCTGTGAAATTGGAGAGGAGAAGGGTTGGTTTGATTGTGAAAGTATCGAAGGGAGTTCCCGAATAACTGTCGCTTTTGATTCAAGAAACTGTAGTCAAATTTTAATTCAATTAAAAGATGCTTCACTTATTTATTGTAGATTAACTCCTAAATATCAAGAATATGAAAATCTTTGTTACGAAGATGTTAAGGCGATTTTTGAGTTTAGAAACGAGCAATATAAAGATAACTCTAATTCGAATAAGCAAACGAAGGCTGAGTTTAATGCCATATCGTCTAACCTAATCAAAGAGGATGTCAAAAAGACGAAAGTTGAAAATTTAGGGAAGAGCAAATCTGAGAAAAGATCCGAAAAGCGAGCGAAACGAGTCAATGAAGCAATGAAAAGAAGTTCTCAATCAGCGTTGACCGCAGTTGCTAAAGGAAGCGACCATCATGAGTCACGAGCTCCACAAACCGTTGTGGTGAACAAGATTGAGTTAAGCAATAACATGAATGATTTTCTGAAAAATAAATATGAAAATATGAGAAAGGAGATGGGGAGTGTATGAACACAAATCCAAATTTAAGAGTAATAAGTGGTCGTCATTGTAAAGCAGTTTATTTTGAGCAGGTGATCCCGGAAAATCAAGGTAACCCTCACATTGAGGCACTACCCGATCGCCTTAATCAGAATGACTTGTATGATAAGTTGTTCAGTGTACCTGCCTTTAAAGGAGATGTCCCTCAAGTTGACATCGAGGACCGGCTAGCTTTAGTGCAACAGATCGGCAAAAGTTTCTGGTTACCTCTAGCATCTCAATTTTCTAAGTATCGGCAGCTTTATAACATGATAAAGATTGGTTATCAATCAAGGAACCCGTTGTCCCCGGAATATAATAGACAGTATGCGCTTGGAATAGAAGAGATATTTGAACAAGGCACCGATGACGAAGGAAAAAACCTTGCTGGGGTGTGTCATACTGCTGAAATGTATGCCGAGATTGGTTTGAGCGGTATTGGTAAAACCATCGCTCAAAAAAAATTGCTTGAGCTTTTTCCACAAGTTATTCACCATACTGCTTATAAAGGGAAGCCACTTAAACGAACTCAGGTGGTTTGGTTGCATGTTGAATGTCCAAGCAATAAATCACTTGGGGCTTTATGTCGAAACTTTTATAGTCAAGTAGATAAAATATTGGGTACCGATTACTACGAGAGATTTGGAGAGAAGGGGGGGACTATCGAGAAGTTAGCGAATAGAATGGTCAAAGTTGCAAATCTAATTAACTTGGGTGTATTAGTTATAGATGAAATTAATAGAGTTCATAAAGCACATTCAGGCGGCGACGATAGGATGATCGAATTCATAACAGAGCTTACGAATACAATCGGGATTCCAATTATCGTTATGGGGACGTTTAAGTCGCTCTACTTATTCAACAAATCTTTAGCTAATTCTAGGCGAGGAATTCCCGATTCTTTCACTGAAAACATCACAGATCGGATGCTAGAAGATAGTAAGGAGTGGGAACAACTCATCAAGGCTTTATGGGATTTGCAATATACGCTCACAAAGACAGAACTCACTGAAGAACTAAAGAAAGTAATGTATTACCATAGTATGGGGATTGCTGATATTACCGTAAAATTATTTATGCACGTTCAGTGCCAAGCTTGTTTATGATCAAATGAAAAGGGATGGTTTTATCATTAGAAAATCCCTGGTGTGATCATCAGGAATTCCCTGGTATGATCATCGAAAAATCCCTGGTCTGAGCTGGAAATTCTTCTGTGGTATTTGAGAGATTTCAGCCCCTTTCGGTCATCCAATTGACGTACAATTCTTCTTGCAGAGATGCAAGGAGGAGAAAGGATGATGAAGAGCATGGAGCAGATCCACCGAGTCAAAGAGTTACAAATGCAGCAACAGGGGCCCTATCAGATCGCCAAGGAATTAAA
>NZ_AUGY01000100.1 GCF_000422905.1 Paenibacillus alginolyticus DSM 5050 = NBRC 15375 | reverse complement strand
TCGATCTCGGTATCTTTAAGCCAGTGTGCAAGGGCAAGCCAATAATGTCCTGTTGGCTCCATGCCGACGATTATTTGGCTTAGTTTGTACGAAGCCAACAAGTCTCGGATCCAGCGATCAAGAGATCGGAAGCCGACTTCATCATTGCTAAATTCCAGTGGATTACCCAAAGCGATACCACGGAAATTAACAGCTCTAGCAACGTGGGTCTCCTGAGCGATATCTACACCGACAACAAGGTGATTAGCGGTAATGTTTTCAATGAGTTGATTTTGTTTATCTTGTGCTTTAAACTTCATAATAGAGCGACCTCCTGATGTGGGATTTTAAGGGCTGTAGACCCGTTACGTACTCCCATCGTACAGATTCGCTCTTTTTTATGCAAACTCCAAATTATTCGTTCCACAGGAATTCTAACGGAGAACAATAGCGCAACAAACCAGGGAGCAGACCGGCTACGGCAACTGCTCCCTGTTTTCATTAAAGTAACGGGCAGATTAGATCCGGTAATTGAAAATTTGATGACAAACTCCCTAGCGGCTCACAACTGCAAGGGAGTTTGTCAATTTGGCGTTTAATGTCTAAGGAATTTATCTTTATACCAATCATTATCATTAGGCAAAATCAAATAAATAGAAACTTTTTACAATTTTCTCGCGTCTAGTTATGTGAGAGGAGATGTAGCAACGATGAGAAAAAAATTATTTGGATATTCGGTTGTTTTTTCATTATGCATGAGTTTAGTGATGCCTGCGGGGAGCGCTTTAGCCGCAGATGTTAGCGTGAGGGTTACACTGCCAAACTTCGAGGTAAACTTGAACGGTCATAAGGTTGAAAATCAGTTCCGTGAATACCCGCTCTTGGTTTATCGCGATATCACTTACTTTCCGATGACATGGTATGACACTAGACTGCTTGGCTTGGAAGCGAAATGGTCACCAGATGAAGGGTTGAACATTAAGCAAAACCAGGTGACTTCCTCATATGTGCCATATCATTCAGATCATCGTAATGCGGCTAGCTACGCAGTCGAGGTCCCTGCATCGACTGTTACGATTAACGGCAAGGAAATTGACAACACAAAAGAAAAGTATCCCTTGTTAAGCTTCCGAGACGTTACGTATTTCCCTATGACATGGCGCTTCGCGCATGACGACTTCGGATGGGATTACAATTGGGATAATACCAGCGGACTTAGCATCACCTCCCATAACCCGCAGATGAATGATGTGGACCTTCCAGCATATGCCTATACGAACGATGTCTCCCTTTTCAAGGGATATTATTATTTTGTAGAGACAACGGACACGACGAACCATGTATATCGGGCTCCTATGCAGACGCCATCCGACAAAGAAGAGATTTATTCATATAACATCAATACCGCATATGGACTGCAAAAGAATTTATCCTTTCAAATCCGTAACAACACGCTGTGGTTTACCTATCACCTCGGAGGAGCTATTATGGGACACGATGAGTTCGTAAAAATCGGTGACGACGGGAAAGCGGATCTGATACAGAAAGGATATTTGGACTTCCGTGACACGTCTTACGGCACGTTGATCACCCTTCTCGGCGCTTCGGCGTTCGAAGGTGGCAACTTGTATTTGTTACCGCCAGGCCTGAATGAGACAAACCGTAAGAGTGTCGGAGATCCAGGCGTGAAATATGGTGTACATGCCACGTACAACGGCGGCTTAGGATATAGCTCTGATTCCTCCACTGCCGTCATTGGAGATGATGTGTACGTGCTTGCTTCACGCGGCCAATCCGACGCAAATAAAATTAACAAAATCAGCCTGAAAACGAATAAAAGCACTATGATCGTCGACACAAGTGTCAACTGGTTCCGAATTATTAATAACAAGCTATATTATGTAAAAGATAAGGACAAAACATTGTATTCGTCTACGTTGGACGGGATGGGCGAGATGAAACTGTCCGACCATGCAGTGTCATGGTTTGACAGCATCAACGGCAACGTATTTTACACAACCAAGAAGGAAGATAACTTATACGAGCTTTATAAAGCGGATTCGAACGGGGAAGATCCTCTCGTATGGAAAACACCTGTTGTCGGCGTACAAGTGTTGAATGAGCAGCTCGTATGCAAGCTTAGCGAAAACGATGACAACGGGCTTATACTGCTAGGTGGTTCAGGCAGCTTGGTGCTTGAAGTAGGGGACCCTATCTCGCGCATACTCACGTCCGACAATGGGATATTAATTCAATCCTCTAGGGATTCATCCATCAAATTTATTCATTGAACGTAAATTGCAATTATTTCTTGTCTGGAAGAAAACCTTAGGGAACGTGGAGTAAAAAGTATGAAGGTACTGACAGGTAGAAGGAATAACGCTGCAATTAGAACATATGAACATTGCAATTATGTTAAAGACGAGGAACAGATGTTAAAGAAAAGGTTGGAGGATTAAGCGCAGAACGATAGTTGAACAAGCCTAAAAAGGCTGCTGCGTGCAGCCTTTTGTGTTAACGGGCAGCATAACGTGGAAATATTTTGAATTAGTAATAAGCACTCATTCACTTTCGAGGTGACCATTATGGCAATCGGTGATTATCAATTTATTCTGTTTCCAATGGGGAACGTTCCGAATTTCTCGGAAGATGGTATAGAGTTTGTAGGACAAAATAAATTTAGTTTGTATCAAGCCGTAGATGTACTCGAAAAGTCAGCTCATATAAAGAATGACTCAACATTGAAATCATGGAATTCCTTTGATGATGAATGCTATTTTCTTTATTATGATGGGAAATACAAGGTTGAAATTGAGCTTAATACAGGGCGTGTTACAGAAGAAGCTGAAGACATTTCAATAAGAACTAATATTTATCGAGACGAGGGAAGTGTAATTGAAGCACTACGAATATGCCAGGTTCTATGTGACTCTTTAAATTTAAAATGCTGGAACATGAAGCTTCGAGAGATAATTGATTTGCATAATGCCTCTAGTGTTGCTGATACAATAAATCACTATAGAAAGCTACGAAATAAGAGTTAATTTTAATTTGATGACAGACAGGAGTTAGATACGATGATAAAAGGTTTCGGAGGAATATTTTGGAGAACTGCCGAGAATGACAGTTATTTTCCAACAGAACAACAAGAGATGTTAAATTTCCAAGTACATAATCTAAACGAGACTATTAAGCATCTTGAACATGTTGGTGTACCTCTTGCCAAGAAAAAAGAGATTCGTGAATTTGATTTCGAAAACAATCGGATTGTGTATCATCGAGGGTATTATTTTTGCAAAGAAATGTTGCTCGAAGCAGGGAAAACACTTGGCGTACCGGTGCAACTGCAGAAAGCTCCAAACCTGGATTGGCGCGAGAAAAGATAGTATCGTAAGCTAAAAACAAGGAGGAAGGTCACAATGATTAGACCTGTAGAAAGTAAGAATCCCATTCGGAGTCAGATCAGTTCCGTAATTCTTTGGTCCAGAAATCTTGATAAGTCGGCAGAGCAGTACAGCAGGTTATTTAACCTTTCGCGCGAGCAGCAGGAGCGTTTCGGTCACTTGCATATCCTGCATTTGCCGAACGGAACGGACGTTATGATCGATTCAAATGGAATGGACAATGTTCCATTTCCAGATAAAGCTCCGCCGCTTTGCTTTGTGCCCGCTGATGATATAGATGAAGCGGCTGCGTTAATAGAAAATCTGGGATTCCAAATCATTTATGGTGGGATCATCCGAAATGAGTTTGTATCTTTCTTCAACATGCGTGATGATGATTTCAATGTGATTACGGTATGCCAAAACCATAAATGATAAGAGAATAAGGGGGAGGTTTTTTAAAAGTCGCCCCCCTTTAAAATATAAACGTAGACCCTCGGCCCGTTGCTGTGGGTCTCTTTTTGCTATTAAACTAAAAGGCAGCTTAGTATATTTGGATTGACAATATCAATGTATGTTATCATGATATTAAGCTATGAATAAGTTAGAAGCTAAGCTATTACTTGGAGGGAAAATCTATTAATAACGTCGTCCTGAATGATGCTATGACCATGTTGAAGAAAACAAGCCGTACTTTTTATATACCGATAAGTTGCTTGGATTTAGGATTGAGGGAGGCTGTAACATCTGCCTATCTGTGTATGCGAGCTATAGATGAAATCGAGGATCATGATGAACTCACAGACCAATTGAAAGTGGAATTATTACTCGGGATACACGAGGCATTCCAATCCCCACATATTATCGAAGCAACACAAAAATTACTATCACCGTATGGGGCAGTATTACCGGCAGTTACAAAGCAACTCGATGAGTGGGCGCTTCTTTGTCCATCCTCCGGAGCTCCAATCGTATATCATTACATAGCAATGATGTCGTTACAAATGGCCGACTGGGTTCAGAACGGGTGGAACATCCATACGGAAGAGGATTTGGACCACTATACTTATAGCGTGGCTGGTATGGTTGGAGAAATGCTATCAGAACTATGGTTGTGGCATGACGGGACGCAATCCGATCTAACGAAGGCGATTGCCTTTGGAAGAGGGCTGCAGGCGGTAAATATCCTCCGAAATAGAGTGGAGGATCTTAAACGTGGCGTTGACTTCTTTCCTGACGGTTGGGGATTCAAGGAGATGCAACAGTACACACGTCGCAATTTACAACTCGCCGACTCTTATATCGCAGACCTGAAGGAAGGTCCAGCATTGAAATTTTGCAAGATACCATTAGCGCTAGCTCATGCTACGGTAAACCTCATCGCTGTTGGTGGAAACAAATTAACGAGAGATGCGGTTCTAAAAATTGTGAGTCGTGTGACTGGATAACATGATTATCCATATGTAGATGTCAATAAGAAGTAAGCCGGTATTTGCGAGTGCCGGCTTTTTTTCTGTTATGTTGAACCGAGGGACGGGCAGGATTGCTCAAAGATGTTTGTAAATTAATGGTAGTAAAAACGAATAAAATTAATAAACCCCAGAAAGGTCGAAACTATGGATAATTTAGTTTATACATGGGGATTGTTTCAGTGGTTTCAAGAATCCGATAAGGGATTAATACATTCTGATGATGTACATAATTTTCAACTACAGAATTCTAGTGTCTTTTATTGTAGAGGAATCGAGGATAAATACTTAGTTTTACAGATGGGGAAGTATACCGTTGTATAAATGACTGGAGAGGTTTCGGTAATTCGGATAAGCCAATGGGATTTATAATTGAGAGATCGCCTGTTGAGTTGACCACGTAGCACTGCTGAATGCCTGAAAATTTGTAACCGCTGCTTGAAAATCCTTCTCACTTATAGTGGCAGTGGCATCATAAACAACAGCTGTTTGGAATCCATTTTCGATTAAGTCTCTCATATGCGATTCTACACAAATATTTGATAGGACACCTGCTAAAATGACCTTTTCTTTCCTATGCTGACGTAATTGGTAAACTAGATCATTGTTCTGCGGACTAGCAATCTTATGGGCGGTCGCAATGACTGTTCGGTTAGCTAATATGTATGGCTTAAGTGATGGAACCCAGTCAGCTCCCACAGAAGTGTAGTCATTTTGTTTTTGAAATACTCGAAGCTTTAATAACATTTCTTGTTCAGCTCCAGTAAATTGCCAACTATAATCATGCGGATATATATAATGGGGGGATATAAAGAGTTGATATCCTTTACCCATGGCTGTACTTATTAGAATTTCAAGGTTACCTAGCGTGTTGTAATGCTCAATATTATTTCTAGTTAAATGGTAGCCTTTACCTCCAGGTGATAGAAAGTCATTTTGTGGATCCGTAATGACAATTGCTATATTAGCGGGATTAGGTTTAAACATTTTTTTCCTCCAAATCACATCATTAAATATCCGTTTTTCAATGATTCGACTATTGTTCTTTAATGAACTTATATTAATGGGAGCTTGGACATATTCCGTTTTTAGATGGAGCATAGGTATTAATACAATTGCCTTCCAAAAAACGTTACAGATTATGTCCAACAGGACAGAAAGTGCTTGTTCCGCAAACGGGAGGTTAGTTCGAATTAATTAAAGAAAAAAATGGAGGCATTTCAAAAGTGAGGAAGAATATGAATATATTTCATATAGGTATGTCTGGAGCTGGTAAAAACACTTTAGGTGTGTTACTTGCAAAAGCTTTAGGAATGGATTACGTGGATACAGATATTGTTATACAATATATGGAATGAAATTCCAGCATGGGACCCATTTTTACACGTTATCTTAACTCGTTAGTAGAAGCCCCTAGATTATCTAGATAATATACGTATCTCGGTCGTACCCCAAGTTGGCGTATCAACCGAGACACATGTTCTGGATACTCTCTGAAAAGAGATCCGTATCCCTCCATGCAAACGCTGAAAGACAACAAAAAATGAGCCCATGAAAAGCTCGTTAGGATGCTTTTAGAGCTTGTTATTTAATGGTTGCGTCCAATTCATCGTTCGCAAATTTAAGCTCATTCTTAGCTTGCTCAAGTTCATCCGCTAGAGTATCCTGTGTTTTTAATTTTTCATCTATTATGCTAATCGCTGCTTCACTAAAACCAAAACCCACCGGACCTAAGGTACGCTCGGTAATACCCATTTTTCTTAAAGCTATAATTCTTGGAGATTCGGGTGCAAAATCACGACCCTTTTCTTTAATTTCTTTATTTATTCCGTCAATGCGACGAAGTGTTAGATTAATAAATTTTACAATTATTATTTGTTCAGGGGTAAGCATAAAAAAGAACCTCCTTCCGTTGAATTTGTATTATCAGATAATTTGTTTAATCAATTGTTTGGCTATTCTCGTGAGTTTTTTTGTTTTCCGTTCTTCTTTTTTAGTGGTTTCACTGAATTCCTTAGCCTCATGTATGAATTTGCGAACCGCCCTGGCAAGCTTTATGCGTGTATTGCTCATTTAAATCCCTCCCTTACATTTGTTGTTTGGTAAGCTCTTCATCCAAGCAGTTTTTGAAGTAAAGTGATAGACCGTCTCACTTGTTGCCTTATTTCGTGGTTTACTTCTTTAATTTTCTCATCTACTTTCTCTGTCTCTTTGGTTAATTTGCGAATGTCTTTGAGGAGCTTAGATGCTCTTGCTTTTCGACTCAATTTACGAATACCCATGACAAAACTCCTTTACAAAATGGAATTAGGTGTTTGACTCTATACAATAAATGCGGAATTGAAGTGTAATGAACTGGACTAATGTCTTATGGTAAAAGCCTGATTTTACGCTGAGGGTGGGAATGAAGGAGCCATGTTTCCCGAAAGCATCCCGCCAATACTCCTGCGTGCGTCATGACTGACAGGTCATGGGGTATGAAGTACAGGTAGATTTGGCAGAACGTAGGCTGGAGCCATTCTAATCGAAAAGGTATGCCAACAGATATGCCGCGCGGCTGAAAAACTGGATATGGTGATCGGGAATTTTGGGTAACGAATAGTGTGAGGTTGCAGAACCGGATTATTCGCTGGTTAGACATACGTTTCCCAGAGTATTTCTCCGTCTTTAAAGACTGGACAAGCAAGCGATCGTTGGCAACTCTTAAGGATATACTTATACCGACGATTTTGCCTATCTTGACCCGAATAAAGCGACTTCGAAAGTAACGGTATCCCGCTTCGATACAAAGGGGAAAGTGCTTAGCCAGTACAAAGATCTATCCCTTGCGATCGTCCGAAATGCAAAACCCGTGCTCCCGAACTTGTTCTTTGCGTTGGACTGGAAGGGGAGCTTCATCGGATACTTGGATCAGGGACTAACCTCCCTTCGTACGGACGGATCGGTCAAGTGGCAAACCAATGAGCTTCAATATCAAGGTGCCACCTATCCTGTCTCTGCCATGAATCTCCTGTTGACGGACCCGAAGGGTAACGTGCTCGTGGGGATTCAAGACCAACTCTTGTGCCTGTGTGATGACGGGAACGTCCTATGGGCGATGCCGAGCCACATGACCAAATCCGTGGCAAAAATCATGGGGAAATACGTGGCGTTTGGCGGGAAGTACTATACGATGACCGCAACCGGACTCTCCGAAGAAACCGATCCCGAGATCGCAGCTTCGCTCAGCGGGAAAATCGTCGACCACCACGGAGGGTATTACAAGGTCGACGAGAAAGCGTCGACGTTAACGGATGTCGACCTCGTATCAGGGAAGCCGGAATGGGAATATACCTTAAATGCCGCTGAACGTGCGGCGGGTTATAATATATCGCCCAATTTCACACAAAACCTGGCGTCGGACGTGCAAGGAAATGTATAGGTTTCGACGAATGGCGGCAGCGTGCATTCGCTTGATCCGGATGGGCAGCCCAGATTCACCCTGCAGATCACCAATAAAATCATAGGCTATTCGCAGATCATCCCGCTCACCAAGAAGAGCGTGATTATTACGAACAACCGGCACGCCATCTGCCTTGAAAGGGCAGATGATATGAATTTAAGCTTGAATGGCGAAGAGCAGACGTTGGTGCATCCGCTTGTCAAACAGGACGGTCGGGTGATGATCTCGCTTCGTGAAGTTTTTGAAATGCTGGGAGCGAGCGTCACATGGTCGGCAGAACAAAATGAAATCACTGCCGAAAAAGATGGGAAGAGGATTGTCTTGCGAGTCGGCTCTACGGAGGGGACCATCAACGGAGAACCTACGGTGCTTGATACCGCGCCGGCTCTGCTAAACAATGTGACCTATGTGCCCATCCGTGTGGTGAGCGAAGCCTTAGGCAGTCACGTTGAATGGGACGAAGCTGCTCAGCTCGTTCGTATTACCTCGTAACCCAATAGGGTGGTGACCAGTCCATGGTCACCACCTTTTACCTTTTTCGAGCATCCGTTGTGCCGCAAATAGAGCCCAAGCCGCAGCGGCAATATGCAATACTCATTTTTTTGTGGTGTTCGCTCTTGGTATTCTCGCCGACTTATTTCTTTCTTAGATAATGTGCATTTTGAAATTCATTAATTCCGTTAACGGGAGACGATACTGTGGAGCTGCCGCGAGGACAGATCCACTTTGATGTTATTAAAGTAAAGGGAGTTTAGTGAAAGTAGGAAAACATGTTGTAGACATAGAAGATAGTAATTGTAACAAATAAATTTATGAGAGTAATAAAGGAGATGAATTCATGAGTTTTGGTTTTAATAAAGTTCAGGACGTTCTGGAAAATTATAAATCTGCAATTTATGAGAAAGATGTTGAGAGATTTGTATCTACATTCGCTTCTGACATACATATTTATGATTGTTGGGAAAACTGGGAGTGCATTGGCATTTCTCAATGGAAGGAAATAGTGAAAGAATGGTTCAATGGTTTAAGCGAGGAAGGTGTTTTACTCAAAACCGATATTGATGATGTAGTAGTTGTAGAAAATTCGAATCTCGCTTTCGTTCATTGTGCTGTTACGTTCGCTGCTTACAACGAATCTAGAGAGAAACTTCGTCAGATGACAAATAGATTCACATTCTGTTTAAGAAAAGAAAATGAATCTTGGACTATAACACATACACATTCATCATTGCCAATAAGTATGGAAACTGGGAAGGGCATTTTTAACTTAAAGTAAGGACCTATCCTATATACAAGTAAAAATATATTGTTTTAAAAAGGAAATTGTTAAACTAAACGGAGAACGATAGTTAAACATTTGAAGGGCTGCCGCGTGGCAGCCCTTCACTCCGCTAAACATTCCTGTTAGGGCTAAGAAATAGCGAAAAAGGAGCTCCTCGGTATGATGGGTTTGTCGACGGGTTTGTAACCCAATACCATCAAGGAGGCTTTCTCGCTATGAAGTTTAAACAAACAGACGGACAAAATCAATGTATTGAACGAATTACCATTTCTCATCTTGTTGTGGGCATCGACATTGTGAAGGAAACTCATGTCGCGCAAGCGACTAATTTTCGCGGCATCGTACTTTCAAATCGTCATCTCACATTTTCAAATGCAATTGAAGGCTTCGAAAAATACATTCGGTTGGGCGAGGAAGTAAAGTGAGCGATAAGATTCCTTTGCTTTAAGCTGAAAAACAGGCGGCCAATTTTCTCTCGTTTATGACCGTCGAAGAGAAAATCGGCCAGTTGCTTCAGCTTTTGGGTTGAACGGAGGAATGCTTCGGAGACATCCGTACGGCTCCGGATCAAAAGAAATGAAAAAGACGAATACATGAAACCTTGCTCCATTCGGATCAGGGCTTTAATGTATTCGTTTCAAGCTACAACCTATGAATAGAGGTATTCAGCTTCAAAGGCTTTCTCTTGCAAAGCTTTAAGCTCCTATCCCTTTAGCGAGCCGGACGTGATGCCGTTAATGATATATTTTTGCATGAAGATGTAGAACAGAATGAGTGGTGCAACCGCTAGGAGCATCATCGGGAAGAAATTCGTCCAGTCGGTCGAGAATTGCCCAATATTGCGGAACACTTCTAAGAGCAATACACCCTTTGAACGGGATTGCAAGAACAACAATGGCGTCATGAAATCATTCCACACACCAAGTGTATTTAAAATCGCTACAGTGGCAATCACCGGCGTAAGCAGAGGGAACACAATCTGCCAGAATGTTCTCCAAACCCCACAGCCGTCTACTCTTGCTGCTTCTTCCAGTTCAAATGGAACGGTAGAGCTGATAAAGCTTTTAATTAAAAAGATAGAGAACGGAAGGCTGTAACAAATTTCTATAAGAACAATGCCCGTGTGGGTATTCATAAGCCCAAGCTGGGCTACCTGTTTATAAAGTGCTAAGATCCCCATTTGGTACGGTACCATCATCCCAACCATGAATAAAAGGAACACGATCCGATTGAAGTGATTAGTGCGTCGTACCAAGCTGTAAGCAGCCATCGCAGAAAACATGACAATACCCGCAACGGAAGAAATCGTAATGATAAGGTTGTTTCCCAACACATGAATGTAGTTCATTGCCTTAAAGGCGCGAATGTAATTGACGAACGTGATGTTAACTGGAAGGCCCAGCGGATGAGAGACCGCATCAGCTGGGGTCTTAAAAGTCGTGATGATCAAATAGTAAATAGGGATCATAAAAATCGCCGCTAAGACGAGCATGAGAATTTCCGTGACGGCAGTTTCTTTTGTATATCGATTCATGATTACCGCCGCTCCCACATCTTGATTAGTGAAATGTGAATAAAGGTGATGATGCCAACGAGGATAACGAAGACGATACCGAATGCGGCTCCATAGCTATAGAAACCTTCACTGAGCCCTTTCTTGAGCATGAGTGATACGATCGTTTCCGTAGAATACCCCGGGCCACCGCCAGTCAAGGCGTAAACAATATCAAATACCTTCATGCCGTTTATCATCCCCATAACCGTATTGAAAGTGATCGCCGGAAGCAGTAGAGGAAGTGTGATATAGCGGAACATTTGCAACCCACTCGCTCTGTCAATCTTCGCCGCTTCGTAGTAATCTGTTGAGATGCTCTGCAAGTTGGCCAAATAAATAACCATTGTGTAACCAACCCACTGCCATACGGAGGCGATGATGACCGAATAGAGTGCAAGATGAGGATCTCCGAGAAAATTGATGCGTTCAAAGCCAAGAGCGACTACAAGTTGATTAATCAAGCCAAAGTCGGAGGGTGAGTACATAAAATTCCAGAGAAAACCGATAACCAATACGCTGAACACCGCAGGAAGGAAGAACGCAGCCCGCAGCAGATTTTTTGTTTTTAATTTTTTATTGAGAAACACCGCTAATGGAATGGCTAGTACATTCTGCCCAAGCATCGCGAGTACCGCATAGATTAAAGTGTTTCTAATACCTGTCAAATAGATTGAATCTTTAAAGAGAGCTATATAATTGTCTAGACCAACAAACTTGACAACAACCGGATGCACGTCTGACCAGTTTGTAAAGCTGTATAAAGCGGTCTTTAAAGTCGGAATTATGAAAAAGGTACAATAAATAAGTAAGGCAGGAAGCAAAAGCAGAACATAACTGATCTCTCGTTTGAAAATTTTTGGTTTGTTCATGTGCAACAACCTTTAGCTTATAGGATGTACAAGGGGCAAATCGCATTGCCCCTTGTAGTTAGGTCTGTTTGGGTTGTAACAGCAAGTTACGCTGCCGGAAATAAAATGATCGTTTTTATCGACGCTGTGACTGGAATACAGTTGCAAATGACAGAGACTGAACCGACTAACTTTCTGGAAGGCGGCTATTAAGCTAAAACATTAAAGATTCAGTAGGCATCTTCATAATTATTTGAAGATGCCTGATGTCGGGTGACAAGAACATTATCTCATTAAAAGTCGCATAAATCGCGGCTTTTTTATTTTATGGGATAAGGTTCTTGTCAAAACCCAATGACAAGAACCTTATCCCATTCCCGATTTTGACAAGAACATTATCTCATTCCCGACGGATTGTAGGAAAGTGGAGACCTTAACGATTAAGCTAACGGGCAGAAGAGCATGGTGTTAGCTTGTGTTAAAGCTACCACTTTTTTGAGCTGTTGGGGAGTGATACGAAACTATCAATGTCTTTGAAGCGTCTAATTTTATGGGATTATTTGTTAATAAGGAGTTGTGTTTGTTATATGCAAAGAGCAATAATTGTTAGTTACTTGACCGAGAAAAAGAATAATTTAGAAGAACTAAACGAATTGTTATCTCAGGGATGGAAGGTTGTTAGTCAAAGTTCTATGGGAGGTGGCGGAATTAATACTGTCAATTCTCTTGTAATACTGGAAAAATAGCTATTCCGCTAACGCAGAACTATATCTAAATAGACATCTTGAGAAGGCTGCCAATTGAACGGCAGCCTTCTCAATTAACGGGCAGGTTTGCGTGGCAGAACTCGGGGTAGATCGGCAACCATTTGTCTATTTCGGTCAATAACTTTGAGGCTTACCATGCAATGCTACAAACATATTCGCAATGAAAAACAAGTTTATGAATCATTAAGAGAAGTAATTAACTCAATAATGATTGAGGCAGGATATCAGGATTTAATCAAACACTTCTGGAGAAAAATTTAACAATCGATTGAGCTAACGAAAAACAATAGTTCAATGAGGTAGTCTACAACTTTATTATTTTTCGTGAATTCCTGTTACAGGAAAAGCGAAAGACAAATTACAGTGTAAAGGGGAATTTAAGAGATGGTGTCAACCGATAAAAAAAGATTTCACTTTGACAATTTATACTTTCTAGACCCGAAGCCTTACGAATTTTTTTTTCTGTTCCAAATCGGCGACTTGAGCTGCGATTCCGGTTATGTTTTGATGGAGCATACGCAAGTTTGTTACGAAATTACCTACGTCATGTCGGGCAAAGGGTGGTTTTCTACAAACGGCAAACGCTACGAGGTGGAAGCGGGAGACCTCTATATCAACAATCCAGGGGAAAATCATGCCGGAGGTGCGGACGAACGAGATCCGTTCCGGTATTTTTATTTCGGTTTTTCATTCCACCCACCACGGAACAGCGACCATCACGAGAGTATGGAGAGTCCCTTTATCCATATTCAGAAAATGATGGAAATAAAAGGGTTGCCACTCAAGAAAGACCGGCTGGGCATCGAGCATCCGTTTTTGAGCGCATTGAAAGAGTTTCGAAATGTGAGCCAATATTCACAGCTTATGACCCAGACTTATCTGAATCAACTGATCGTGCTGATGTACCGCAATTTTTTCTCAGATTGGGATAGTTCTTACCATTACACAAAGGAGAAAGGCGATTCCAAAGAGATTGTCTACAACGCTATCAGCTACATCGATAATCATATTCTCCAGCTAAAGGATTTGACGGAGGTTTCTCGGGCGCTAGGCTACAGCTATTCTTATCTCTCCCACTTGTTTACCGAAGAAACGGGGATCAGCCTGCGAAATTTTTATGCACAGAAAAGGCTGGAGAAGACCATCGAATTAATCCGTACAAGAAAACACAGCATTACAGAGATCGCATTGACCATGCAGTACCAGTCGATTCATTCGTTCAGCAGGGCCTTTCGAAAGGCGGTCGGGCTCTCACCGACCGAATACATACAGCTTCATTGCGACAAAAAAGATAAAAAGGAACAATAGGTAAGCATGAATGGATAAATACACGGAGCGCGGATTTAGATATGATCAAGTTGTGAACTCATTCAATAAAAGTCGGGATGAAAGAGGGATAATATGGAAAAAATCAATCGATTGACCTCTCTGTTCTTGGTAACCACGATGGCCGTTTCAATGATGGCCGCATGCAGCAGTAACAGCACCACTACTGGAGGCAGCTCTTCTTCACCGGGACAAACTCCGGTGGCAACCACGGCGAGTAAGAAAGACGTGGCCTTAAATTTCTGGACCATCTCGCTCAGTCCAAACTTTGACGAATACATAAAAGGCCGGATCAAGAAATTCCAGGACGCTAATCCTGGAATCACCGTGAAATGGACAGATCTTCCTTACGGTTCGATGGAAAACAAACTGCTCACTTCAATCGCAGGTGGTAACTCGCCGGATGTAGTCAATCTGAATACCGGTATGACTCTTACGCTGGCTGCCAAAAATGCGCTTGTCGACTTGAACAAAGAAGCGACGGACGAGCAGCGCTCCATCTATTTCCCAGATCTTTATAATTCAACGAAAATCGGCAACAGTGCCTATGCATTCCCTTGGTATTTCGGGCTGTCCGTGTTCATGTACAACAAGAAGCTTTATGAGCAGGCCGGACTCGATGTAAACAAACCGCCTACCACGATGGAGGAAATGAAGCAGCAGGCCATTCAAATCAAACAAAAGACCGGGAAATACGGTTTCACGCTGAACTCTAACCCCCCTGCGGATCTGTATTTCTCCGGTGTGCCGATCATCAGCCCGGACAAGAAGAAAATTATCGTTAATACGCCGGAAGCTTTGGCTTGGGCAAAATGGAACAAAGATCTCTATGACCAAGGGGTCGTTCCCAAGGACAGTCTCAGCGCTGATGCGAACTATGCGACGGATAAGTATCAAGCCGGAGAAATCGCGACGCTGACGACCGGCGCCAACTTCCTGAACCGCGTCAAACAAAACGCGAAGGACGTTTACGATAACACGCTGGTTTCGAAAATGCCGGCTTTAAAAGAAGGGGGCAAATATCAAGCAGGTCTTATGGATGTCGTTGTTCCGAGCATGAGCAAAAACCATAAAGAAGCGATCGCTTTTGCGAATTTTATTACGAACGACGAATCACAGCTGGAATTTTGCAAAGTGGTTAACATTCTTCCGTCGACGAAAAAAGCGGCACAGGATCCTTTCTTTACACAAGGTGGCAGCGACCCTGAATCGAAGGCGAAAGTCATCTCCGCATCGATGGTAGGTCAAGCGCAGGACTTTACGCTCGGCATCAAAGACGAATCGAAAGTATTGGAACCACTTTGGAAGGGGTGGACGAAAATGCTGCTCGGACAGCAATCCCCAGAAGATATGCTGAAGTCGGCTGAGATTGACATGCAGAAAATTTTGGACCAAGTGAATGCGGATAACTAAAATGCCTGAATAAGGGGGGGAGAATAATCTACTCCCTTTATGCTAACCAGCTAGGGAGGGATACGTTTGAGCTTATCCAAACAACAAAAGCGCCGATCCGCTTTTGCCTATTTCATGATTGCACCCGGGATGATCCTGCTGATTGCATTTACGTTTTATCCAATTGTGTATGGTTTACCCCTTGCTTTCACGAACTACTCGGCGGTAGACACAACCAAATGGATTGGTATGAAAAATTTCAATAAAGCGTTTCATGATCCGGACTTTTTGGTTTCTTTGAAAAATTCACTGATTTATGTGGTTGTCGTGCCCGTTATCCAGATACTGGCTATCTTGATGGCGGTGCTGGTGAATACTAAGTTGAAATTTGTGAACTTTTTCCGGGTGGCGTACTTTATTCCGGTCGTGACCTCTATGGTTGCCGCTGCGATTGCTTGGAAATGGATGTATGAGGAGAAAGGGATTCTGAACTATATCCTGCTCAGCCTTGGGTTGATCAAGCACGAGATCGCTTTTATGGTGGAACCGAGTTTGACGTTAGCCGGGGTCATGCTGGTGACGATCTGGAAAGGGCTCGGATACTACATGATGATCTACCTTGCGGGATTGCAGACCATCCCGTCGGAAATACAGGAATCGGCCAGAATAGACGGGGCCAATCGGAGCCAGGTCATTCGTCATATCACAATTCCGCTGCTGATGCCGTTCGTTTTATTATGTTCGTTATTGTCTGTCATGGGCGCGATTCGGGTTTTTGATGAAATTTTCGTCATGCACGGACCTAAGGGCGACCCGGTTAACTCTACTCTGGTCACCAGTGTGTATTCGTACAAAGTGGCGTTCCAGGATTTTAATTTCGGTTACGCTGCGGCTGTTGGACTTGTTGTCGCTTTGATTATTCTGGTGTTCTCCTTGATCATGTTCAGGTACACAAGAAAGGGAGGATTAACCTATTATGAATGAGGCGATCAATGTAATTAGGACAGGAATTAGGCCGAATTCCAAAAGAAGAAGCTGGAAAAAAGTCATCTCGGCCGTCATTGTCTACCTGTTGTTATTTCTTATAGCGCTGGTTTTTCTGGGCCCGTTTTTATGGCTGCTGTCCACATCCTTAAAGGTAAACGCGAATGTCTACAAATTCCCGCCACAGCTGATTCCATGGCCGATTAACTTTAAAAACTATCTCGATGTCTTCCACATCATGCCGTTATGGAGCTATATATGGAATACCATTGTAATGACATTTTTGGGAGTAGTGTTAAATGTCGTGATCTGCACCGCAACGGCGTATCCGATCGCTAGGATTCATTTTCCCGGCCGCAATTTTGTCTTTTACGCCATCATCAGCACGATGATTCTACCTAATGCCGCCGGAATGATCGTCAACTTTATTTTGATCCAGAAGCTTCATTTGTACAACACGGTGTGGGGTGTCGTGCTTCCTTCGGCGGTCAGCGTGTTTAACATTTTTCTACTTAGGCAGGCCTTTATTACCATTCCGAACGATATGGAGTATTCCAGTCGAATTGACGGTGCAAGCGAGTTTCGGATTTTCTGGAATATTATGGTCCCCATGATCCGGCCTGCGATTGCAACGGTTGTTATCTTCGATTTTATGGGCTTCTGGAACAGCATGATCTGGCCGGTCATCATCCTGGATGACAAGGAAAAATATCCGCTTACCGCCGCCCTGCAGTATTTGCAGGGGAACCTGGCCTATAACTTTCCGTACATCGCTGCCGGAACGATCATTTCCGTTATCCCGATCATTTTGATTTTCCTGGTTCTGCAAAAGCAATTCATCAACGGCATGGTGGGCGCAGTCAAAGGGTAATCGAAGGGGTTTTCCATCCAAACTTATCGAAATGAGGGATTGATGTGTTGAAGAGAAAAATCGCAGTAAGTGTCATGTTGATGCTAGGACTGGCAGGAGCAAGTTTATCATTTGCCGCGCAGGTTACGGTACCGGTTTCGTCGCTTCAACCTGCTGTTCATCTCGAGAAACCGCAATTGACAGGAGTGGGAGGCAAGCTCCTATTGAGCGATTCGCCAGAAACGTTCTCCACGACTGGCGCATTCTATCGCGACAAAGCGGAAGGTGACTTCCGCGTGTTCTGGCATCATCAGAATGCGGCGAACCAAACGTTTAACGTAGGCGTTGCGGTAACCAATACATCGGCAGAGCCGATTAATTTATACACGAAAGGCAGCGGGTTAGGAACGAACGTCTATGTGGACGTTGCTGGCCAAACGGCACTGGCTGACTTTATGCGTACCCAGAGTACAACCAATTTGGTAGCCGATCTCAAGCCGGGGGAAAGCTATTATCTGGCGGCTCCGACAGATTACGACATCACGAATAGCGGCATCGTTCAATTTGCGGCATTATCGCTGCGCGGAGAAAACCCGGCTCAGGTGACAGTAACCGTTTTAAGCTATGACGTGAAGCCAGTTCATCCTGAGCAAATCGCGGTTCTTCCCGAAGATTCGCATACGCGGGGGACCTTTCCACACTTTGACCGGATCGGCCTCCTGAAGTACGATACTTCGCTCGGCAATGCTTACATCCGGATTGATTCGGCCGCGTACGGACAATGGAGTGACGCTTTGCCCGGCGAATATGAGGACGGCTGGGATGCGGTTGATAGCAAATCCGTCATTAATAACGGCAACTACGGCGTCATGTATCATTTGGGCACGGAAATCGTCAACAGTTATCACCATCCCCGCCAGATGAGCTTATACCTGAATCCGTCGGGTGGATACGGACATTATGTCGTCAAATGGAATAAGGAAATCTTCCAATCGGATTACATGACTTGGGAGAACGCATGGAATATCACCAATTTCAAATTGAACCCGAACGGCGGCTTGTTTAAAGCGGAAATGAGTTTAACAGGTGGAGCTGCAGGGCCACAGGTCGTGTATTTTACCAACCAGCCTAAATAACCGGTTTTTAACCGTGTGGAACGCCTCAGTCGTATGCGTTTAGACTGAGGCATCTTTCTTAGATGTTCTATCAGAGGAGGTTTGGATAGGTTGAAAAGAAATATCGCAATAAGCGTCGCGTTAATATTGGCATTAATGAGTGCAAGTACTGCATTTGCGGCACAGAACACCGTACCGGTTTCTTCGCTTCAACCGGCTGTCCAGCTGGAGAAACCACAGCTGACGGGCGTTGGGGGCAAGTTGATTTTCAGTGATAGTCCAGAAACGTTCTCGGCACCAGGAGCATTCTATCGCGACACCGCCGAAGGAGAATTCCGCGTATTCTGGCATCATCAGAATGCGGCAGAGCACACGCTAACGGTGGGTGTAGCTGTTACGAACACTTCGGGCGAACCGATTAATTTGTCTTCTAAAGGCAGCGGGTTGGGGACAAATATTTACGTAGATGTAGCCGGTCAAACAGCCCTTGCCGATTTTATGCGTACCCAGGATAAAAAACAATTTCTTGCAGATCTGGTGCCAGGTGAAACCTATTATTTCACGGCTCCAACCGATTCCAACATAACGAACAGCGGTCTCGTCCAATTTATCGCGTCGACGAAGAAAGGAAACCACCCGGCCCAGGTGACAGTGACCACTTTAAGCTATGATGTAAAGCCCATCCATCCAGAGCTAGCTGCAATTCTTCCGGGAGACTCTTTAACCCGGGGAACGTTTCCGCATTTCGATCGGGTAGGAACTATCCGTTACAATACTTCGACAGGCAACGGTTATCTCAGCATCGACTCTGATGCAGTTGGACCGTGGAAGGGAAATGAAATGCCTGGTGAGTATGAGGAAGGCTGGGACGCTGTGGACGGAAAGACAGTCATCAATAACGGTAATTACGGGGTCATGTATCGTTTGTCTACAGAAATCATCAACAGCTATCATCATCCAAGCCAAGTTAGCTTGTATCTGAATCCTGCGGGGGGTTATGGACATTATGCGGTCAAATGGAATAAGGAGATCTTCCAATCCGAATATCTGTCTTATGAAAACGCCTGGAATATCGTCAACTTCAAATTGAACCCGAACGGCGGAGAATATAAGTCTGAAATGAGTTTAACAGGAGGATCTTCTGGACCGCAAGTCATCTATTTTACGAACCAGCCTAAATAACTGGATTAATTGTCACCGGATAATAGAAGGAGGAGACCCCAATGCACAAAGAAATGCATGCCGATCTCATCATCATCGGAGGTGGAATGGGAGGTTGCGCTGGAGCCCTAGCGGCAGCAAAAATGGGTAAAAAGATCGTAATGACCGAGGAAACGCATTGGATCGGCGGGCAGCTGACGAGCCAAGCCGTTCCCCCGGACGAACATCCCTGGATCGAACAGTTCGGCTGCACACTCAGTTATCGCCGCTTCCGGGATGGCGTTCGCAATTATTACCGAGACAATTTCCCTTTAACGCCCGAAGCTAGGGCGAACATTTTTTTGAACCCGGGCAACGGGTTCGTCAGCCGGCTCTGCCACGAGCCCAGGACCGCCCTTGCCGTTTTGCAACAGATGCTGGCACCGTATACCCACAGCGGGCAAGTGACGATTTTAACCCGATTTCGGGTGGAAAAGGCCCGGACCGAGGGGGATGAAGTCCTTTCGGTAACGGTCGGTGGTATGGATGATCCAATTCGGATTGAGTTGACCGCTCCCTTTTTTCTGGATGCAACCGAATGTGGAGACGTGCTTCCGCTCGCCGGCGTCGAATATGTGATAGGGGCGGAATCGCAGCGGCAAACTGGAGAGCCGCACGCCTTGGACGGCGATCCTCAACCGTTTGACATGCAGGCGTTTACCTATTGCTTCGCTATGGATTATCTTGAAAACGAAGATCATACCATTCCAAAGCCTGATCAATATAGTTTTTGGCGGGAGTACCAAGCTGATTTTTGGCCGGGTAAGCTTCTTAGCTGGACGGGTGTGAAGCCTGCCACACTGGAACCGATCCAATACCCCCTTTTTCCAGGAAAAGACTGGATATCGTTATTCGGCTATCGGAAAATAATTGACCGGAATAACTTTATACCGGGTACCTATCCAAGCGACATTACACTTGTCAATTGGCAGCAAAACGATTATTGGCTAGGCCCCGTCATCGATGTCCACGAAGAGGAAAAGGTTCGCCATCTCGAGAATGCGAAGCAGTTGAGTCTCTCCCTATTGTACTGGATGCAAACGGAAGCCCCCCGTCCCGACGGAAAACAAGGATACCCAGGACTTCGTCTGCGAAAAGATGTCGTCGGCACCGACGACGGGCTGGCTATGCATCCGTATATCCGGGAATCTAGGCGGATTCAGGCGGAATTTACGGTGCTGGAGCAACATTTGAGTACGGAATGTCGGGGGACTGACGAATCGGAAAACTTCGCCGATTCCGTCGGGATCGGATGCTACCGGATTGATCTGCATCCGAGCACGGGGCGGCGGCATTACATCGATATTTCCAGCTTGCCGTTCCAGATTCCACTCGGCAGCCTGATTCCGGTACGCATAAACAACCTGCTGCCCGCTTCCAAAAATATTGGCGTGACCCACATAACGAACGGCTGTTACCGACTACATCCCGTGGAATGGAATATCGGCGAGGCGGCAGGATATTTGGCCGGATTTTGCATGCAGCATAACGTCAAACCTCGGGAAGTCCGAAACAATCCGACGCTGCTGAGCGCTTTTCAAAACTTGCTTGTCCAGAATGGAATCGAATTGGCATGGCCTGAGATGCGGCCCGTATAACCTTTAGGTAAACAAAAATATGTCTAAATGGGAGGAAACAAGATGGAGAAAGTAAAAGTGGCTGTGATCGGATGCGGTACAATTGCCAACAATGAGCATATTCCAGCTTATATGGCCAATCAGGACGCAGAAATTAAATATTTTTGCGACATTTTGAAAGAAAGAGCCGAAACGGCCGTTAAGAAATATGGTTGTGGCAAAGCTGTAAAAGATTATCATAACATCCTAAACGATCCTGAGCTCGAAGCCGTTTCTATTTGTACGCCTAATCATATACACGCGTCGATCGCAATCGATTTTCTTCGGGCCGGTAAGAACGTATTATGCGAAAAGCCGGCCGCCAGAACCTATTCTGAGGTTTTGGAAATGCAAAATGCACAGCACCAAACTGGAAAAATATTAAATATCGGTGTGGTCAACCGTTTTAATACGGGTGTAAACATCATCAAGAAAATGATTGAAAACGGCGACCTGGGCGAACTTTACCACGTATGCATAAGCTTTCGTGCCCATCGCTCCATTCCCGGTCTTGGAGGAGCATTTACCACGAAGTCCATTGCCGGTGGCGGGGCTTTGATCGATTGGGGAGTTCATTTCCTTGATATTGTGATGTATTGTTCTGGCGACCCGCAGCCTAAAACCGTTTCAGGACAGACCTATTGTAAGTTAGGGAGGGATATGAAGAATTATTCATATCTGAACATGTGGGCGGGTCCGCCCACTTATTCGGGAACATACGATGTTGACGATTTTGTAACGGCGATGATTCGGACCGAAGGCCCAAGCATTACACTGAATGGCGCGTGGGCACAAAACATCGGCGTCGATGAGATGTATATCGATTTTTTGGGAGACAAGGCCGGAATAAGACTGCAGTATGGAGACGGCTTCAAAATATATAGTGCACAAAATGGCGCATTGATTGAGAGTACCCCAAAATTTAATGTTGTTAATCAATTCCAAAACGAAATAGACAGTTTCTTAGCATGCATTAAAACAGGCGAAAAACTGCCCTCCCATATTGATACCGCCATCATTACCGCGAAGATTATCCAGGCGATTTATGATTCTTCGGACAACGGTGAGGAAATATCTTTTAAATAAGCTGGAGGGTATGGACCATGAAAAAAATAGGTTTTATCGATTATTATCTCGACGAGTGGCATGCCGAGAAATATCCGGAGTGGATCGAGAACGCATCGAACGGCGTAATGAAAGTAACGTATGCATACGGGAAGAAGGATTCAGAAAAGGGGCTCAGCAATGCCGATTGGTGCGAAAAAAAAGGCATCCAGTTACTCTGTTCTATCGACGAGGTTGTGGAAAAAAGCGATTATTTGATCGTATTGTCGCCCGATAATCCAGAGCTACACGAAGAGTTGTCCATTCTTCCATTACAATCGGGAAAACCCACCTATGTTGATAAAACATTTGCACCGGATAGAAAAACGGCCCTTCTCTTATTTGAGACGGCTCAGAGATATGGGACACCGCTTTATTCAACGTCAGCTCTTCGATTTGCAACCGAGTATGTGGAGGCAGATAGGGAAGGTATTGAAACTATTTGCAGTGTGGGACCGGGAACATATGAAAACTACTCCATTCATCAAATCGAGCCGATCGTCTCCCTGATGGGGTGTGAGCCGAAACAAGTGATGTATTTCGGAACACCAAAATCTCCGGCATTGCTGATCAGATTTGCGAATGGGCGACAAGCCACGATTAACCACTTCGGGTGGGAATGCCCTTTTAGGATGACTTTAAACTATGATTCGTGCAATGCTAAAACCTTAAAGCCTGAATCCGATTTCTTTGAAATATTTATAAAAAAAATGTTAACGTTTTTCGAAACAGGTGAGCCTATGGTTAACCCGTCCGAAACTATTGCGATTATTACGATCATTGAATACGGCTTAAAAGCTAGACAAACTCCATATCGTTTGGTAGACCTGCCTTAACTAAGGGATTACCCAGTGTATAACATTTGACATTTTGGCGGTGGAAATGGCATGGAGAGAAGCCTCCAATTCACACGTGAAAAATGGGATCTATGGCGAAATGTGTGTTTCCGCCATGATGGCGGCTGCTGCAGTTACCGCCGATATCGAAACTATCGTGATTGCCGGATTGACGGAAATTCCGGAAAAATCGCGGCTCGCTGAAGACATTTACAGGATCATAGCCTGGAAAAAGGAAACAATCAGCTGGGAAGATGCGATTGATCGGATTCATTAGCAATATGACGAAGAGAGCCCTCTTCACTGGTGCCATACAAATGCCAATGCGATGATTGTTGCATTGGGTTTTCTTTTCGAGATAAACCCTTAAAACCGAGGGACGGGCAGCATAGCTTTGTAATGGATCCATAACTTATGATACGGATCGCCAACAGTTTGAAACGGCAAGTTTTCCAAAACGACATATGATTTAAATAGGGAAAAGAATTCCTTGCGGAACCTTTTCCCTCTTAATACAGAAACGAGGCTGCTGGCACAACTGGCAGCCTCCATTACGTTAACTGGCAGGATAATTCAGTAGCTCTGAATAGACTTTATAAATTTGTTTTTAGTGAAGTTATGAAAGAGACGAGGTAATAATTGGATATACTATCTTAAGGATTTGTTTTTTTGTCTAAAAGGGGAACAGGAATTGTATTTTACTTTCTTGAAGCTTTTCTATTATCCGTACAATATCTAAGTGCAGCGATCTAAAAGCAAGCAAAGCATTCAATAAAAGAGAAGTTTCATTAATCTATAGTTGGAGAACAAAAAATTGCATAACTCGGGAGTAGTCAATGCGGTTGTTACTTCTTATTTATCAGAGGTAGAAAAATCGTGAATAAAAATGAGAGATAGGTTTACTTCTACTATCTCTCAAAGTTTTATTATGGTTTTGAGACGCTGAAATTTACTACTGTTTTTTCATCGTTCATTTTACTGGTTAATTTGAAACCAAACTTATTTAGAACATCATCGATTGAAATAAGATATTTACTTTCAGGACTGGAATATCCATTTTGCTCAATAAATCCTTTGATATCTCCCTTTTTGTTTGACAGCTTTATTTCAAACGAGTTTTTGGGATTTATTAAAGTGTATTCATTATAAGAAATGTCAGTATTTTTATTTAACTTTTCAATTTTAAGATAATCGAACTCATTTTTTGGTGTTGCATACTCATAGCCGTATGGGTTTGAAGATGGTAAAATGATATATTCATCATTATAAATGGATAGAATTGTTGCAATTAAACTTAAGTCATTTGCGTCAATATAAAGTTTGCCGCTGTCATCTTTATATATCCTATGATATGCGTTATTGTATGACTTGCTGTTGATTGAAATATAGGTATATAGATTGAAAAATTGATATTTTATTTGCCCATTATCACTTATAAAAGAGATATTCTCACCAATCTCTACCTGACCAAGTTTTTCATTCCACTGTACTTTTGTACCTGTAAGTTCACCAATTGCTTTCAATGGAACATAAGTGTTTCCATTATAGTTTAACGTCGGTAAAGATTCGTCTTTGTACTCTTTGCCGTTAACTTGTACAGGATATTTGATTTTAGTTAGAACAAACTGTTCAACTTCGTCAGCGTAGGCCGATCCAAATGTTGCGAATAGCGCCCCTGCTAAAAATGTGGCAATGTAACCTCCGTGCTTTAATTTGATCATTGTAAAAATACCTCCATAAATTCTTGTAGTAAAAATATACCATATGATCCTATTGATAGGTAAGTTAACTGCAACTAAACCATAATCGGATTCAGCAATGCAAAATTAATTGAAACAGCTACCCATTAATGATAAAGTGCAATTGCTCATCTAACGAAAAAACTATAGTAAAACAGCAGGCTGCCGGCATAACTGGTAGCCTGTTCAACTAACGGGCGCAGAATTGTGGGAAATATAACAAAACCTGTAAGCGACTAGCATAATTAAATGTAAGTAAACCTTGGACATATACGAAAAAAATACCTTGGGAGGTGTCTTAGATGGAATCATTAATTATAGAAAAGCCCGCAATGATATTAGCAGGTTTATCCACTAAGGTTACACTTAATGATGTACTATCGAACAAGACGACACTTAAGGTGGCGTCTAACTTCCTCGAAAGAAGAGCAGAAATAAAAAATTGTATAAACGAAAGAGAAGTATTTGGACTTTCAACAGACCCTGAAGATTATAATCCTGAAACAGACCAATTCGAATACTTTATAGGTATTGAAGTTTCTGCAAATGATGGTATTCCAGACGGAATGGATTATCGAGAGATTCCAGCAAATACATACGTGTTATTTACATTTAAGGGTCCGTTTGAAAATGCAGGTGCCGTACATAATTACTTATACTCTACTTGGTTAAAGCAAAGCGGATATGAACTTTCTGGTCTTTTTAATATTGAAATTTACGATGAACGAAATCATGGTCCCGAGTCAGAAGAATCACTTACTGATATTTGTTTTCCCGTTCGAAAAAAATAACATTCACCGCACGATTTTCTATGCTAACGGGACACGATAATGAAATGATTACTATTGAAGCAGGCACTGCGGCGATCTGTTCCAGGTCGTTGAACTAAAGGGTAGAATAGTGGAAAAATATGGTTATTAAAGTTTTGAGATTTTCAAGTATTGTACTATGATAAACTTGATTCCATTATTTGATTCGAGCGATGGTATGGGACAGTGCCCCTTACTCTTACACAATTTAGAGAACAGTATACCTAAGGAGTGGTAGAAATGGCGCGTGTTTTATTTATTAATGGTGGATCAGAGGGACATATCAATCCAACTATTGGAGTTGTGCAAGAGCTTATTTCGCGTGGAGAAGAGGTAGTGTACTTTACTATAGAAGCTTTTCGGGAGCGTATTGAGAAGACGGGAGCTTCAGTACGAACATTTGACGATCAAAAATTTATAAAAGCCTTTATCTCAGGTGGAAGAGATTATTTACTCGAAAGAATCAACGGTCTTTTACTTACGGCAGAGATAGTCATACCAAGCGTTCTTGAACAGATCAAAGATGAGCATTTTGATTACATCATCCATGATTCCATGTTTGGTTGTGGACGTTTACTTGCGCAAATTCTTAAGCTTCCTACAATCAACTCTTGTACTTCTTTTGCGCAGACAAAAGAATCATTCGATCAAATGTTGGAACAGCTTTCTATAAAAATTCCTACAGAAATAGTTAAACCTATATACGATAAATTTCAAAGCCTGACGGTGATGGTGAAGGATAAATATGGTGTGGAGATCCATTCCCCTTACGAAGTGTTTTGTAATCCTGCACCACTTACACTCGTTTATACAACTAGGGAGTTCCAACCTAAGGGAGAAGCATTCGACCAAACTTACAAATTTGTAGGTCCATCTATCTCTTCACGAGTAACGCAAGAAAACTTTGACCTTCCTGCAATCAAGGAGAAAAGCCCAATTTACATTTCACTGGGTACTGTCTTTAACCAAGGAATTGATTTCTATAAGCTTTGTTTTGAGGCATTTGGGAACACGGATCATGCCATTGTCATGTCTGTTGGGAATAGAACCCAAATTTCTGATCTAGGGGAAATCCCCAAAAACTTCATCGTAAAAAATTATGTTCCACAAACGGATGTCCTGCAATTCGCTAAATTATTTATTACACATGGTGGAATGAACAGTACTCATGAAGGTCTCTATTACGGGGTTCCGCTAATTGTAATCCCACAAAGCGCGGATCAGCCGATAATTGCCGGGCAAGTCGCCAATATCGGAGCAGGCATTAAATTACAAATGCAAAGCTTGACTGCAAATCAACTACGTGAAGCCGTAGATCATGTGTTAAGCCTCTCATCTTTCAAGATAGCTGTTGCAAATATTAGGGAATCCTTTCGAAAATCAGGTGGGTATCATCAAGCTGTTAATGAGATTTTCGAATTTAAAAGTCAATATCATATCTAAATATAAAATTTTTTTAGCTACTATATTGTTGACTTTTTCCCAGTGGTTACTGCAACTTCTATTGTAATTAAGTTATGGAACAGGATCTATTATAAAAGAAAGATTGTATACTTAAAGTAACACGGGATCAAGAGCGCAACCAAGAAGCTGCTGCAGAGATATTCGGCAGCTTTGCTGTGCTAAATGGCAGTCAACAAGTCGATAGATAAATGATTGAACTCACGGATAAGTACGACAAGTTCTGCCATAAGTGTTTTACAGTGTGAAGAGCAGAAGGTTACAACATGTAATCTTAACTTTACAACCGAGGATGGGAATGACGGACCCATGTATCCCGAAACCATCCCGCCAATACTTCTGCGCGCGTCATGACTAACAGGTCATGGGGTGTGAAGTACAGGTAGATTCGGCAGAACGAAGGCTGGAGCCATTTTTTAAAAAAAGGTATGCCAACGGATATGTCGCGTGGCTGAAAAACTGGATATGGTGAGAATGTTCAAACAGTCTGAACTGATGAACATCCGAATGTACAGGTCTAAAGTTAGAACATATGGAAACAAATGTACCATCAAACGATGGGGTGGGCGGCGTAAAGCAAAAATTTTTTCTATGAAATACGCTATGCCGAACAATGGCGGCATTGGTCTCACAGGCTTAGAGGAAGCACCTAAGTCCAGAAAGAATAGCTAGGTTGTAAGGGACTTGGAAAGCAAGGGACATTGCAACAAGGGCTGTTACCCGAAACGGTTGTTATAAGGCACATGCCGAAATACATTAATCCTTGTGAGGGCAGGGGTACGACTGATGAATCTCCTGTAATGGGAGTGGAGGAGCTTATTGGCATGGTAGCTTGTAGGGAGAGACAAGGACCAACAAACTGTTAAAATCGAACATTACCTTGTTCCTGGTTATTAGTTAGAATATAGTAAATATATCCAAAGCGGAGTGTGATCTATGATTGACAATAATGGAATGATGGCTAAGAGAGCAGACACCTGATCGGTATTGAGGAGGATGATTGGAAATCCCTCATTACAATAGAACATTTACTTGCAATGTCGGCAGGTTCGATTGGCCAGATTTCGGAGAGTGGAATTATTTCGCCCCTATGGTCTTTCACGAGGGATTGTGGTTTTGGCAGGCTATTGTTCACTTTTTTGAACCCTAGTCATGCAAAACCACAACATTAAAGTACTGGACAGGGGTTCAAAACCCTACATTACCAATTATTACGACAGTATCGTCAGTTGCGTACTGGTAGCGCTTCTGATGGTTCTTTTGCTTTTCATGGATGTTGCAGGACTAGATTCATTTATCGAAACCATCTAATAAGAATAAGGTTTGGTATGTTGAGGGTGCTTCGTAGGTTATGATAAGATTATAAGATATCAAGAGAGAAATTGAGGTGAGAAGCTTGGATCGACTTTATGATATGTTACATTTTAACTCGGAGTTTGTAGCGAAGAAGGAATTTGAAATATATAAAGCTTCTAGATTCAAAGATAGAAAGATGGTTGTTGTAACTTGTATGGACTCAAGGCTTACCGACCTTCTTCCCCGAGCGTTAAATATTAAGGATGGAAATTCCAAAATCATTAAAGATGCTGGAGCGATTGTTTTGCATCCATTTGGCAGCGTTATGCGTAGCGTTATTGTTGCTGTATATGAATTAAATGCCGATGAAGTGTTTGTGGTAGGACATCATGATTGCGGGATGAGCTGTATTGACCCTGGCGAAACCATTAATAAAATGAAGGAGAA
>NZ_AUGY01000099.1 GCF_000422905.1 Paenibacillus alginolyticus DSM 5050 = NBRC 15375 | reverse complement strand
GGGATACAGTCAGCGTGTAGGAAAATACGGAAGAGGCCAAGGGAACACTCTAAATTGGAAGAAACCAAATGCTTGGTTCAACAGGAGGGTAAGGAACATTCCCGTCGGTAGCACCTATTGGCATTGTCCCAAAGACATCGCAAGATCGTAAACACCTTTTAAAAATTTTCGTCCCGTTGGGACGGCTCCCGCGCCTTCGCTTGAGCTACGTTCACAACCGGTTCAAATTCATTTTTCAAGGAACAAAAAATAATAAGAGCAATTTCCAATTCATTAAAGAATTAGGAACTGCTCTTAGCATACAAGGAGGGAACATCCATGAGAAATCGAACAACGGTTATGGTGAGTATTGTTTTGGCGGTATTAGTCTCGTCGATCGATACCACGATTGCGAATACCACAATGCCGATTATTGTGAACGAAATTGGCGGCAATGACCTGTACGCATGGGCATTTACCTCATATATGGTTCTTTCTACCGTATTAGCTCCATTAGCAGGCAGATTATCTGACCTATTTGGGCGGAAACGGATTTTTGCAGCAGGCATACTGTTGTTTCTTTTCGGATCTGTGCTTTGCGGTCTATCCCAGAGCATGCTTCAGTTGATCCTGTTCAGAGCGATTCAAGGGATTGGCGCAGGGGTGATGATGCCTTTTCCTGCCATCATAGCGGGAGATATTTATCCAGTGGAGGAGCGAGGTAAAGTACAAGCGTATTTCACAGGGATGTGGGGGTTATCTGCGATATTAGCGCCTTTATTGGGAACGTTCTTCGTGAACTACTTGAGCTGGCGGTGGATTTTTTTCGTGAATATACCGGTATGTATCGTTGCACTTCTTGCCTTGCAGCCGTATAAGGAAGTGTATCAACCGAAGAAAGCAGTGGTCGATTATGGCGGGGCTATTTTGTTTGCCTGCGGAATATCCTTTTTACTGCTTACTACAGCAGTTGAGCATTATAGCTACATATATGGAGCGTTAGGGGGCATATTCATGATTACTTTCTTTTTATATGAGAGAAAGCATGCTGCGCCGATCGTTCCGTTAAATCTGCTGCAGAATCGTCCGGTGGCGATTATGATTGCAAGCTCGTTTCTCAGCTGTGCGGCGCTCTTTGGGACTTCCAGCTTCGTTCCTCTCTTCTTGCAAAATCAAGGCTACTCGTTGTTTGTCAGTGGAATTGCGCTTTTGAGTACATCGATTGGGTGGATGGCCGTTGCTGTACCATGCGGAAAATGGGTGGTTCGCTATGGATATAAACGTCTTTTAATTATAGGAAATGTGATACTCGTAATTACAGCGGCTTTGTTTTATTTTATACACAAGGGTTCTTCTTTCTGGTACACGTTTAGCGCACTAATGATGCTTGGTCTTGCGTATGGATTAATCTTCACCATAACAACAATCGGTTCACAGCAGCTGGTAGAAGCGCATCAGAAGGGCATTTCCACCTCGCTGCAGCTCTTTGCACGGAATATCGGGACAGCAGTCAGCGTAACGATTATGGGGGCAATCCTTACTAAATCCAGCGTCTTTTATACGGGAATTCACGACATGTTCGTGTTTGGACTTTTGGCAAGCTTACTTTCTTTGGCCATGCCGTTTGCTATTCGTTCAGCGTCCAATCTGAAAAGCCAGAAGACGGAGTAACCTCCGAATTCTGGCTTTTCTCATAAAGCGTTTGGACTAGCATTTGCATCATGGATAACATAACTAGTTTCAAATAGCTGGGCAGTAAGCGGAACAGAGAATAAATATCCTTGTATATGTTGACAACCAATTTTCTCCAGAAAAGTGAGCTGTTCTTGAGTTTCTACACCTACTGCAATGACATTCTTGTTTAAACTATATGACATGGCCATAATAGCTTCAATGATAGAAGATGCAGATATACTGGTGGAAATATCTTGAACGATCGATTTACCAATTTTCAAAGTATTGATAGGAGATTTCTGTAAATAGCTTAAGGAAGAGTAATCAGTTCCGAAATCATCGACAGCGATTTTAACTCCCTTGCGCTGTAAAGCATAAAGCCTTTCCATGCTGCTGTGGCTGTTATTCAACGATATGCTTTCGGTAATTTCGAGTTCTAAATACTGTGCTTCCAGCTCGTTTTGATGCAGAATATCGAGTATCATGGTCACCAAATCTTCTTGATGAAACTGGACAGCGGATAGATTGACTGCAATAGGTACAGGTTCCATACCCGCAGCTTGCCATTTTTTCATTTGTAGGCAGGCAGATTGTAAAACCCATTTTCCGATGGCAATAATTTGTCCGGATTCTTCTGCAACCGGAATAAATTCCTTTGGCGAGACACTGCCTAACTCATGGTTATCCCAACGCAGTAAAGCTTCGACACCGATTATTTTGCCGGAAGGAATATGGAATTTGGGCTGGTACATCAAGATGAGCTCATTATGTTCTATGGCTGTTCGGAGGGATTGTTCGCATGCACTTCTCCTCGAATAAAGGACACTCATTTCCTCTTCATAAAAATAATAATGGTTTCCTCCGCGTTCTTTGGCCATATACATGGCTTGATCGGCATTTTTCAGTAGAACCTCGGGATCTTCTCCATCGATCGGATACAAAGAGATACCAATACTGGTGGAAACAAAAACATTGCGCCCGTCGATTTGGAAAGGAGCTTCCAATTGTTGAATGATTCTTTCAGCTTGCACAGCAGCTGACTTCTGATTGCCTAGCGGGTACAAAATCACAAATTCATCGCCGCTTAGTCTAGAGACAATGCTTTGAGCAAACAAACTTTCCGAAAGCAATGCGGAGAACTTCTGCAAAACAAGATCTCCTAAGTGATGGCCTAAAGTATCGTTGATGAGCTTAAACCGATTTACATCAAGGAAAAGCAGAGCTAAGCTCTGATTATAATGTTTGGCGTTGTTTAACGCATCATGGAAAAGCTGATTGAACTGGTTGCGATTCGGCAACCCTGTCAGCAGATCAAAGTAGGCTAGTTGATGTACGATTTCCTCGGACTTCTTTCTCTCTGTCAGATCGCGGATACAAGCTGTATATACATGCTTTCCTTTATACGAAGAGCTCGTCATCGTTATTTCTGCGGGAAATACGCTGCCATCCGAACGATAGGCTTTCAATTCGATTCGCTTACCGATAATCGTTTCGTCTTTGGCCGTGAATAGCAGATTTAAGAAGGTTGTCTCTTGACCATCTTTTTCAAAAAGAAAATCGATTAACGTAAGACCTAAAGCTTCTTCGCGTTCGTAACCAAAAATCGCTTCAGCCGCAGGATTGAATGCAAGGATCTTTCCACTTGTATTAAACACCATGATACAATCGATAGCAGACTCTAGTAGGGTAGCTTTGAGTGCTGCTTTGTTATTAAAGGATATGTAAAGAGCAATGATTGAAATAATGATCACTAGCAGTATGAGGTAAATCGGATAATTATCTATCAGCGTAAGATGCATGAATCAACCTCATTTCGTATAAATAAAAAAGTCCATCCCGAATGAAAGGATGAACTCCTTGACTCGGTAACCTGTCGTCCATAGCATCCAAGTTAGGGATGCCTTAGGTCATGGCTTTGCGTCGCATTGTTTCCAATGGTTTGCTTTTAACGATCCATATATGTAGTTCAAAAGACACTAGTAAATGTTGTGAAGAGCTTAAATACCAGTTAATACGCCTCATTATAATTAGTTGAAAATGACGTGTCTATAGCGGTATTTGCATATAATTAGCGAATAATGTCGAATTCAACTAAGAATAATTTATAATGCTAATTTCTTAAATATTCTGTAGTTCTAGAGATGGATAGGTGAGTCACAATGAATAAATCAAGCCAAGTTCGAGGCATTATTTTTGATATGGATAATACGCTGCTGAGGTCGAGAATTAATTTCCAAATGATGAAAAAGCAAGTGGCAGACTTCCTTACCGAGAATGATCTATTACAGGTTGATTTTCCGATTCAAGAGCATACCACATCAACCATGATTGCGTATGTGAAAGCGAAGGGGATGCCTGAAGAGACCTATAAAGAAGTGATGAAAATGGTCGTTCATTATGAGCTAATAGGTATGGAGGGCGCAGGGCTGGAATCCCATGTTTCCGAGCTTCTAACGATGTTAAAGTCGCGTTATGTCCTGGTTATTGTGACAAATAATTCGTACAAGGCCGCAGTTCATGCGCTGGAAGAGACCGGAATTCATCCCTATTTTGATTTGATCATCGGAAGAGAGCAAATGGAAGCGATGAAACCCTCTCCATCCGGATACTTAGCCGCCAAGCAGCATTTTCCACAAATTCTTGAGCGCGAATGGATATCGGTCGGAGATTCGTGGATAGATGGCAGAGCATCCATAGATGCTGGAATCCCCTTTATTAGCTATGGGACCAACGATCACTTGATGAAGGAGAAGGGGATTACACCTATAGCGAATATTGACAGCTTGCTTAAGTTGTTAGATTATGTGTAGATAACGATTAATGAAAGTAGTGAATAAAGATGTTAGTAAATGTGAAATCCCGACTCAACGAAAATGACATACAAGAACTGCTTAGTTACAGTATTTTCCCTGATCCGGAGGCGCTTCAACCGGTTCTTGAGCGTTATGAAAATGATGCAAATCTTTGGCTGTTTGGGTATGAATCCGAAGGTATCATGGTGGGCATTATCGGCTTTGAACTGAATGATAATCAGGAGATGACCATCACTCATCTTGCCGTTGAACCGGAGAGCAGAGGGGTAGGCTTTGGCCGAGGGATCATCCTTGAAATTATTGAAGATATGCATCCGGTTCGAATCGTGGCAGAAACGGATGAAGAGTCGGTCCAATTTTATCGAAATATTGGGTTCGTCATCCGCAGCCTCGGGGAGAAGTATCCCGGTGTAGAACGTTTCCTATGTACGTATGAGGTGGAAGAAGCGGAAGAGGAGTAAGAGATTACTGGGTACGTTACATTAGCGGAAGTACGATTCGTTATTTTTGAAAAAAAACGTTAAAAATTGAAATCACGGAACATGAGGGCGTTGATATTTATTCCAAATTAGGCAATTTGGCAGCAAAATAACGAAATAGCGGATCGTCGTTCCCTCAAACTATATTAATCTCTTAAAAAAAAGGATCTAGTCGCTATTCGCGGCTCAGATCCTTTTTCGTGCTCTGGGCAACATCGAAAAGATTACCTTTAAGCGTTGGACTAAATTAAGTGTCATGTTAGAAAGCTTTTCGCATATATTGTGGTAGATTATTAACTTTTTAAAAATGAGTGAAAGCGATTTTGATTCGTCATTTTAAGTGACAAAATTCACAATGCTGACAAGCTCAGATCCATTTGTTGTCGAATGTGCAAGTAAGTTCCTAAGAAACAGGAGGGTGCAGAGATGCTGCATATTGTCGTTTGTATCAAGCAGGTACCTGACTCTAGAGAAATTCGCATTGACCCTAAAAATAATACGTTAATTCGTCAAGGTGTCCCCAGTATCGTGAACTTCTATGATATGCATGGGCTGGAAGAGGCGCTCCGTATTAAGGATGAGCAAGGTGCGAGGATTACAGTGGTAACGATGGGACCACCGCCTGCGGAGAAAGGCTTAAAGGAATGCATCTCCCTAGGGGCAGACGATGCCGTATTAGTGACGGATCGCGGTTTCGCGGGAGCAGATACACTGGCGACATCGTATGTTGTTGCCCGAACCATCCGCAAAATTGCTGAAACGTGGGGACCGGTGGATATCGTTTTTTGCGGCAAACAAACGCTGGACGGCGACACGGGGCAAGTTGGGCCTGGCGTCGCATGCCGATTGGATTTGGAACAGCTTACTTATGTCAACAAAGTCGTCAGTGTGGATGAAAAGCGGCGAAAAGTTCGTGTGCATCGGCTCTTGGAAGATGGCATTGAAGTTGTTGAGACAAGTATGCCGGTGCTGATCACGGCGCTGAAGGAACTGAACAAGGTGAGACGAGCATCGCTGCCTGGTATGATTCGGGCTGCGCGTTATAAGCCGACTGTTTGGACGACAGCTGATTTTCCGGATCTAGAAAAAGCGAAAATAGGGCTAAAAGGCTCACCAACGATCGTAGCCAAAACATGGGTGCCAGAGGTAAAAGCGGTTAAAACGCATATGATCGCGTTTGATTCGCCGGAAGCAGCCGCTGCTCAGCTAGCTGATCAGCTCATGACGAAGGAGATGCAGGCTTTGTTAGACTGGTCTTCGTGAAAGTAAAGCATGTGTACGACCCAAAAAACTTAGAATCACCGTTATGGGAATGGAGGAAATCACGATGACAAATGAACAATCACCGGACCAGCCTGAAGTATCGATGCCCGATTGGTCGGCTTATCGGGGGGTATTGATCGTTGTGGAGCAGCGAGATGGAGCTGCGAAGAAGGTCTCCTGGCAGCTGCTAGGCGAAGGCAAGAAGCTGGCAGCGAAGCTTGACGCGCCGCTCATGGCGCTCGTCATCGGCGAGAATGTGGGCCACCTCGCCGATGAAGCCGTGCATTACGGCGCGGACAGGGTGTTCTTATGCGAAGCCCCCGAGCTTCGCACCTACCGAACTCGGCCGTACAGCCGAGTCTGCTTGAAGCTGATCGAGGAAGCGAAGCCCGAGATCGTGCTGTTCGGCGCGACAGCGACGGGCCGCGACTTGGCAGGCGCGATAGCGACGCACCTGCCGACGGGGCTGACGGCCGACACGACGCAGCTCGACGTGGAGCCGCCGCCGTCCAGGCTGCTGCTGGCCAGCCGGCCGGCTTTTTCCGAGAAGATGATGGCCACCATCCTCTGTAAGCAGTACCGGCCGCAGATGGCGACGGCGCGCGCCGGGGTGTTTCAGGCGCTGCCGAAGGACGCGACGCGCCAAGGCGAAATCATCGCTATCTCCGCGGCGATGCGAGAGGAAGAAATCGCCGCGCAGGTGCTCGACTTCCTGCGCGAAACAGGCAAGCTCAATCTCGAGGATGCCGAGATTATCGTGGCAGGGGGCCGCGGGCTGGGCGGGCCCGATGCTTTCGGGATGCTCGGCGAGCTAGCGGATGCGCTCGGCGGCGTCGTTGGCGCGTCGCGTGCCGCGGTCGACGCGGGATGGATCGGGCATGAGCACCAGGTTGGTCAAACTGGTGCCACAGTCAGGCCGAAGCTATACTTCGCCATCGGCATTTCCGGCGCTGTTCAGCATACCGTAGGCATGAGTCATGCGGATGTCGTTGTGGCGATTAACAAAGACGAAAAGGCGCCAATCTTCCAATTCGCTCATTACGGCATCGTAGGCGATATGTTCAAAATTGTTCCTGCCATTACGAATGAGATAAGGAAGCGTCGAACTTTATTTGGCATTCAACTAGCAAGTACTGAAAGCTCCTTGCCGTCCGACGATTCGAAGACAGGGGTTAACGTGGTCCTTGAGAGGAGTGAAGCCAAGTGAACGAGAAATTTGACGCGATAGTTGTTGGCGGCGGTCCGGCGGGCGCAGCAGCTGCTTTGACGATGGCACGAGCAGGATTATCCGTTGTTTTGTTGGAGAGGGGCGAGTTCCCTGGAGCCAAAAACATTTTCGGAGGCGTCCTATACCGTAAACAAATCGAAGAACTGGTTCCCGAATTTTGGAAAGAAAAAAACTTTCCTATGGAACGTTACATTGTGGAGCAGCGCATCTGGATGATGGGCAAAGAATCCATGGTCACCTTCGGGCACCGCAATGAGGCTTATAAGGAGCCTTACAATTGCTTTACTGGACTGCGGGTTAAGTTCGATCAGTGGTTCGCCGACAAAGCCGTTGCCGCTGGGGCGATCCCTATTTACGAAACCGTTGCACTCGATGTGATTCGCGAAGGCAATAGGATCGTCGGTGTTCGTACCGATCGAGATGACGGCGATTTGTACGCCGATGTTGTTGTCATTGCCGATGGTGTGAACTCCTTGCTCGGCAAAGCAATGGGCATTCACAAAGAATGGATGCCGGACGAAGTTTCGTTGGCTGTGAAAGAGGTCATTGCACTACCTAGGGAGAAAATCGAGGATCGATTCGGACTCGAAGGTGACGAAGGCGTTACGATTGAGTTTATGGGCGAGACCTCGCTAGGAATGGCGGGCATGGGTTTTCTATACACGAATAAAGAAACCATTTCACTAGGCGTAGGCGTTATGGTTAATCATTTGCGGGACAAAAAGGTGAAGCCTTATGCGGTTCTCGATGCAGTAAAGCAGCACCCTATGATTCGGAAATTGATTCAAGGGGGAGAAACGAAGGAGTACTCCGGGCATTTGATCCCTGAGGGTGGCTTTCACTCGATCCCGCCGTTGTCGGGAGATGGCTGGTGCGTCTGCGGGGATGCCGCGCAGTTAATCAACTTTGTGCACCGCGAAGGAACGAATTTAGCCATGACCTCTGGTCGGCTGGCCGGTGAGGCGATTGTCGAGGCCAAAGCGCAAAGCGATTTTTCAGCTGCTACACTCAAAGCCTATGACCAAAAGATCCGTGAATCTTTTGTCCATAAAGACTTACAGAAATACAAAGGCATGCATCAATTCCTCAAGGAGCAGGATCCAGAGTTATTGTTCGACAAGCTGCCCAGAGCGCTGAATGAAGCGGCTTACAACATGTTCCTCGTGGATGGGATTACCAAAGCGGATAAGCAAAAAATGGCCATGAAGCTCATCAAAAATGCCGCAGGCGGTACTGTAAATCTGATGAAGCTGGGCTACAAGGGATGGAGGGCGATGAACGGATGAGTCAAAGTGACATTTCAGATAAGCTATTTACCATTCGTTATAAATGCGACGATAAGTCGCACCTCGTTATCAAGGATACACAAACCTGTTTAAATTGTGTAACGAAAGATTGTAATTATTTTTGTCCCTCGGACGTTTATGAATGGGAAAAGAAACTCAAAATTACAACCGTTGCTTTTGAGAATTGTATCGAATGCGGGACCTGCCGTATTGCGTGTCCATCCTACAATATTGATTGGGTTTACCCCAAAGGCGGCTATGGCATGACTTATAAATTTGGCTAAAAACGAAAAATACGAAACGGAGCTAGGGCTATTTGGAGCCTTAGCTCCTATTTCTATGTATCCAAAAACTACATTCCTCCATATGTAGGTGTTAATCCTCCATAGTTTTGTTTACGAAGGGATACGATAATAAGAGGTAGGAGGGATATTATGCGAATTACATTTGAACCAACACAAGGACTATTCCATTTACAAAACAAGCAAATGAGCTATGTTATTCAACTAATCAATTCCGCTTACCCAGCTCACGTTTACTGGGGACGCCCTATCCGATCAGGTCAATTGGCTTCGATCCTGCAATTTCAGGAGAGATGTTCATTCTCACCCAATCCTGTTCCTGAGGATCGCAGCATTTCTTTCGATACATTACCTCAGGAGTACCCGGCATACGGAACAAGCGATTATCGGGAGCCAGCTTATCAAGTTGCTCTTCCGGATGGATCAACAATTTCTGAGCTCATCTATGACAAGCATCGAATCTACCAAGGAAAACCCGTGCTCGAAGGGCTTCCTGCGACATATGCAGAGCGAGACGATGAAGCGGAAACCTTGGAGCTGGAACTCGTTGATTCTGTGATTGGCTTACGCGTCATTCTTGCTTATACGATTTTCGAGCAGCATGCAGCGCTGACTAGATCGGTACGATTCGTAAATGAAGGATCAGGGGATCTAAAGCTGCTTAGAGCACTTAGTATGAGCGTTGATTATCCGCATAGTGATTTTGATCTTTTACAGCTTTCAGGTAGCTGGGTTAGAGAACGACATATCGAGAGAAGACCTTTAGCACCTGGAAAATTAACCGTAGAAAGTCGCCGCGGATCGAGTAGCCATCAGCATAATCCTTTTGTTGCACTGCTATCCAAGGACGCAAATGAAGATCATGGCGATGTGTATGGTTTCAGCCTTGTTTATAGCGGCAATTTTGCTGCCCATGCAGAGGTTGAGCCGTATGGTTCTGCACGTGTATCTATGGGGATTAATCCATTTGATTTTGGCTGGCTGCTGGAGCCGGGACAACATTTTCAAACGCCTGAAGCCGTAATGGTTTATTCAAACGCTGGTCTAGGGGACATGTCAAGAACGTATCACAAGCTTTACCGTACTCGGCTTTGCCGCGGTGAATTCCGTGATCGGACAAGACCAGTGCTCGTGAATAACTGGGAAGCAACGTATTTTCAATTTAATGCGGATAAAATAGAAAGCATCGCCAGCGCCGGCAAAGAGTTAGGTATCGAATTATTCGTTCTTGACGATGGTTGGTTCGGCAAAAGAGACAGTGATAACAGCTCCTTGGGAGATTGGGTCGTTGATAAAGCCAAACTACCTGGTGGACTGGAGGACCTCGTCTCCAGAGTCAAGGGGATGGGACTTGAGTTTGGACTGTGGTTTGAACCGGAAATGGTTTCCCCAGACAGTGACTTATACCGAAAACACCCAGACTGGTGCCTGCATGTACCGAATCGTAGACGTACGGAAGGTCGTCAGCAGTTAATACTGGATTTTTCACGTGCAGATGTTTGTGTTGCGATCACGAACATGATCCGTGATATCCTAAGCAGCGCGCCGATCACTTATGTCAAATGGGACATGAACCGTAATATGACAGAAATTGGTTCTGCTGCGCTGCCTCCAGAAAGGCAACGAGAAACTGCTCATCGCTACATGCTTGGGTTGTACAGCGTACTAGAAACATTGACGACCGAGTTCCCGCATATCTTGTTTGAGAGCTGCTCTGGTGGCGGTGGTCGGTTTGACCCAGGCATGCTGTATTATATGCCGCAAACGTGGACAAGCGATAACACTGATGCGATCTCCCGTTTGAAAATTCAGTATGGCACGAGCATCGTTTATCCTGTTAGTACGATGGGAGCTCACGTTTCCGCCGTACCTAATCACCAAGTTCACCGTGAAACTTCGTTGGAAATGCGCGGCAATGTTGCGATGTCCGGCAATTTTGGATACGAGCTTGACCTAACCCGGTTCACTGACGAGGAGAAAGAAATCGTCAAAAAGCAAATTGCCGATTATAAACATATTCGGCCGCTTATCCAATTCGGCGACATGTACCGCTTACTCAGTCCATTCGAAGGTAATGAAACGGCTTGGATGATCGTTTCCGAAGATAAAACCCAAGCTATGGTCGCTTACTTCCGAGTGCTCGCCGAACCAAATGCGCCGCTCAAAACGCTGCGGCTCAAAGGTCTCAACCCATCCTTCGATTACCAAATCGCAGGCTTGCAAGGTGCGTACCCCGGCGATCATCTTCTCTACGCCGGACTGCCAGTCTCCGGTCTCCATGGAGACTTCCAAAGTAAAATCTGGCTGCTCGAGCATAAGCCGTTATAGACCGTTCAAAAACGCTGACTTCTTCACTGAGGTCAGCGTTTTTTGTATTTGTTCTGAGCCAGAGGTATCTATGAACACTATCCCTTTAGCTCAGATAGTTGGAACTCTATGATGGTCCTGAACCACTATCCCCAAGACTCAGTTTGATGTGAATTCCAGGGATAGCCCCGATTATTCTCAAGAAGTGCACAGGGAATACCATGAGAAAGTCCTGACCTTACTACACCTTGGACTCAAAGCTTTTAAGTAGACTTGTAGATATCACAGAATGGCTTGTTTGAAAAAGTAGAAGGGGGTGGAGCGCCAATGAAAAATATATGAAGGCTTCATATTTGTTTTGGATTACGATAAGATAAGGACATACATAATTTCAATTTTTTTATCACGAAGGGAGATTCATTCGATATGCTGCAGCGACCTGATAGTGAAGAATACTCGCCATATTTTACTGGTTATATTAATCAAGTTCCGGAAGGCGATTATCTGTCCATTTTACACAGCCAATTAGACGCTATTGTCGATTTGTTTTCGCCGATTAATAATGAGCAAGGGCTTTATCGATATGAGCCAGGGAAGTGGAGCTTGAAGGAAGTCTTGGGGCATATAACGGATACGGAGCGGATTATGAGTTATCGGATGCTGCGTATTGCTCGCGGAGATACAACGAATTTACCAGGATTTGATCAGGATTTATACATCACCAATACTTCTTTCGACGAGCTGTCGATGGAGGATTTGTTAAATGACTTTAAAGCCGTACGACAAGCTACATTTACACTGCTAAAAACCATTTCAGAAGCAGCCTGGTTGCGTAAAGGGATCGCTAATAACAATGAAATCTCTGCACGCGCGCTTGCTTTTGTGATAGCCGGTCATGCTCAGCATCATCTTGGCGTCATCCAACAAAAATACAATGACTAAAAAAACGAGAAGTCCTCAGGACTTCTCGTTTTTTTAGTATAGGGATAATGCAAGGGAGTCGCGCTCATTAAAGGAATGGAGAATCGCTTCACAACCTACGATCTCAATACTAATGATAGAGTCTAAACATTTCTTAATCGTTGCTCTTCCTTTGGTCACTTTCGCTTCAAGGGCGGATTTCAATAAATTGAATTTCTTTTTATTTTTCTCATCTGAGTAGACTGGCACGGGTTTGTTGTGAATTGTAATAAACATTTTCATCATTTTTCACCATCCTAGGAATTGGATATAAGATTAGCATATATGAATATTATTAAATTAACCTTAAAATAGTTTTACAATTTTGAAACAAAACCAAATATTTCTATGTATTTCTACTTCTCATAAGAATATACGTATGAGAGAGAAGAATTGTTTCATTCTTAGATCGTATTTCTTGAAAAATTTGTGAAATCGATGATTTTAATTTTGCTGAGCGTTTTGGCGAAACAGCTTAGGGGATGTCCCAAATCTGTGTTTAAATGCTCGGTGAAAGTAAGGATAGCTGCCAAAACCGCAGCTTAGAGCAATTTGCTCCAGGGACATTGAACTATCATGCATGCGTTCAACTGCACTGGCTAGGCGCACTTCAAGGGCATATTGGATCATGGTTTTGCCGAAGCATTCTTTGAACAAATGAACCGCGCGGGAGACGCTGAGACCAACATGGTTGGCAACATCATCTACTTTAAAAGTAGCAGTAGCTTGTGCTTCTATGAACCTCTTCATACGTGTAGCAGTAAATGGACGACCTTGTAAGGAGACTGTTTCTGTTGCAGCACGCTCTACATACAGGCAAAGTGCTTGAAGCAAATATCCGCTAAGCTCGTGGTTTTCTTCTTCCATTCTTCGCTTCTCAAGAATAAGTTGCCGCCAAAGCGAGATTATCCGAGCATCTAAGTCGATCCGTGTACAAGTTTGTTTGAGGCTGCGTTTCCACCAGGCATCGATCCAAGCGCCTTTACAGAATACATAATAGTCGCCACTAGCTATTTTACTGCCTGGTTGATCCAACTCGTGTTCGATACGAAGTTCATAAGGGTCCCCCGGTTGAAAAAGGAGTAAATGACCTGCTTCCACGCGCAGCATATGGCCATCCACTAGAACCTCGGAAGTGCCTTCTGTTTGTAAACGGAAAAGATAAGAATTGAGACCTGATTTGGTGCTCACATTAAACGGTTCCATGTGAAAAGAATAGCCGCAGGTTAAGACCTCAGTTTCCATTGTATTCACCTTTCATAGCCAAATAGGAGATGTTTTGATTATATCGTGAATGGTCATATAAGGCTATGATCCATTATACTAATTCTATCGTGAATTATTTATCAAAATATGGATGATAAGAAAAGAGGAGAACAAATGGGACGTTTAGGAATTGGACTGCAATTGTATACCTTAAGAGATGATATGGAGAAAGATATGGAAGGCACACTTCGTCATGTAGCGAAGTTAGGATATGAAGGCGTTGAATTTGCTGGGTATTATGGAAAGCCTGCAGATGAGCTCAAGCAGCTATTGGATGAGCTGGGTTTGAAGGCATTTGGCAGCCACGTGAGTTTAGAGAGATTTCGTAAAGATCTGCAAGGGGAACTTGATTACCTAAAAACAATCGGTGCAAAGTATGCGATTTGCCCATATGTTGGTGCTGAAGAGCGGGAGTCAGCAGATCAATGGAAAGCGTTGATTGCTGAATGCCAAGCGATTGCCGTAGAAACGAATAAACAAGGTTTACAATTCCTTTATCACAATCATGATTTCGAATTTCATTATAAAGTGGATGACGAGTTCGTCTTTGATGCCATGTTTGCCAAAACAGGTGAAGATGCAATTAACGTAGAGATGGACGTTTGTTGGGTTCAATTCGCTGGTCAAGATCCACTTGCCTACATAGCCAAATATGCGGGTCGATTACCGCTGCTTCATTTCAAAGATTTCACGAAAGATGCAGAAGGTAAACTAGTAACACTAGAGCTGGGCTTAGGCGATGTTCCTTTGGAAAAAGTGATTAAAGCGGCTGATCAAGCTGGCGTGGAATGGTTAGTAGTTGAGCAGGATCACTGCCAAAAGCCTCCACTTACAAGTGTGGAGAACAGTTTGAACTGGGTAAAAGAGCATTACACAAATGTTCATAACTAACCTTTAAAAGGAGCATTCATAAACATGAGCAAAATTAAAGTGGCCGTAGTAGGTTGCGGCTCTATCGCTAAACATAGACACATCCCGGAATATGCTTGGAATTCAAATGTTGAACTCGTCGCATTCGTTGATCCTGTTCTGGAGAGAGCGGAGCACTATGCGAAGCTGCACGGCGGCAAAGCATACAGCAGCTATACTGAAATGTTGAAGCAGGAGAAAGTGGACGCGGTTAGTGTTTGCACACCTAACTTCCTCCATGCTGAAGTATCCATTGCCGCTGCTAATGCAGGTGCTCACGTACTGGTTGAGAAGCCAATGGCTTCAACGGCAGAAGAAGCAGAAGCAATGATTGAAGCGGCAAAGAAAAATGGCGTGTTTTTGATGGTTGGTCACAACCAACGACTGATGCCTCCACATGTCAAAGCCAAAGAAATTTTGAATTCCGGCAAATTAGGGAAAGTGCTGACATTCCGTACATCTTTCGGACATCCTGGTCCGGAAGGGTGGAGCGTGGACGGACGCGAAAGTTGGTTCTTCCGCAAAGAAGAAGCAACAATGGGCGCGATGGGCGATCTTGGCGTACACAAATCAGATTTAATTCGTTGGTTGCTTGCTGATGAGGTTGCACAAGTGGCTGCTTTCGTCGGTACCCTGCATAAAGAAGGTACTGATGTTGACGATAACGCGACTTGCTTGCTTCGCATGAAAAGCGGTGCTACTGGCTCATTAGTTGCTAGCTGGACATATTATAAAGGTCAAGACAACTCAACTGTGTTATGGTGCGAGAATGGTGTTATCAAAATTGATACCGATCCGAATGACCAAGTCATCGTTGAGCTTCGTGATGGTACGGTTGAACGTTATAAAGTCGGACAAATCGCAACGAATGAGAAACAAACGCACAGCGGTGTTATCGACGAGTTCGTAACGAGTATAGTGGAGGGCCAAAAGCCGCGTATCTCCGGCGAAGAGGGGCTTCGCTCCTTGCAAGTCATCCTAGCAGCCTTCGAATCCGAAGCAACAGGAAAAATGATCTCCCTGTAATCATACGATATTGAAAAGCTCATCCATTCGTGGATTGAGCTTTTTTTCTTATGAGAGACTGAAGTCCTTTTTCATTTAAAATTTTCCATACAGAAAAGCCCCCTTTTTCTCATACTAGAGAAAAGGGGGCTTAACGTCTAACTTCGTTTAACGACCGCCTATTTCGATAGGCAAAGTGTTTGATTTACCAACAATGGTTTCCTTAGAATCTTTCACATTCACTTGAATGTCCCAGATTCCAGACTTGAGTAAATGGCCTTCGACCTTGGCAGTCATTGTATGTTCATCTTGCCATGTGCTTGGAACGGCTTTGCCATTTAAAGTGACATAGCCAAGGGGGGGGATATTGCTTCCTCTCACCGTTAATGTCACACTTGTACGTCCAGATAGATCCTGTGTATCAGATTCGACTTTATCAAGCTGGATCGGTCCAAAACCGAGCATATACTTGGAATTTATAATGGGAACTTTGTAATCCTTGTAAGCATGCCGATCGCCGAAAATGATATCATATTGCAAGGTCTCGTAATCCTTAAGGTCCTGTTCATTAATATTCATTGACTCATAATGATCCTTCGGTGGTATGACTGGGATCTTTTTCGAGAGTTGACTTAAATAATCGGTATAATAGCTGCCTTGCTGTTTGGATAATTCAATAAGATAAGGGCCTAAGAAAGAAGGGCTAATATTTAAGTTATCTTTGCGCTCATGGTCAAAATTGTTCCAAACGACGAGCGGAACGCTGTACATCTTTTTCAGGAAATCAGGATCGTCTTTGCCGCTAATATACTTCGTGTCAATGTATGTGGCATAATCATCACCCAGGGCTGGTAAGTGGTCTCCCCAGAAAGCGATAATCGTTGGTTCACCCTTTTTGTCGTAGTAGTCAACTAATTCCTTCAACATTTTATCTGAGGCATTAATGCCTTGGGCAAGCGTTTCAAGCATACCTTGAGAAGAAGGAGACATATTGCCAGTGACATCGATTGTATTTTTTGGGAACTTACCTGGGAAAAAGTGAAAATGGTTTTCCATCGTGTTGGCAAATACGAAATCGGGTCCATCGCTTTGGTCGGTGGCATGAATAATATTAGCAGCAACTTCGCTGTCAGCGATATAAGGACCTGAATAGTTAGGTTTAAAATATTCGATTGGAATATACTTGGAGAAGCCAAAGTACTTATATATTTTATTACTGTTGAAATACCAATTGTAGAATGGACTTATCGCTGTTGATGTATAGCCTTGTCTAGCATAAATACTTGCCAAAGAATCTACTTCGTTCGTAATGAATTGATTGTAGGCGATAGACCCTTGCGGTAGGAAACGCATAGAATTACCGGTTAATACCTCGAACTCGACGTTAGCTGTACCCCCGCCATACTGCGGTGAAAGCATCGTGCCGCTTGTCCCCGTCTGCTGCAGCTTATGGAAGAAAGGGATGGGGTCACGACTGAATTCCACACCTTTGATGACGGTTGGATCCCAGAATGCCTCACTTAACACGACAATAACGTTTGGTTTTACAGGGTTGTTTGGATCCCCGGCTTTAATCGGCTTAGGTGTATTACTGACAATAGCTTGAACAGCTTTATCATCGTAACCTTCACGTTTTTCGGTTAACATCGACTTGGTATTCAGAAACGTTGCTAATGCGTAGCCGTTCGTTGTGGTATTCTCAACTTGGTTCCATACGGATGCCTTGATACCGCTCCATTTCTGAATCGGAAGGGGCAGATCCGTGTAAACCGCAGACAACATAGCAATCGCGATCACAGCTAGGATTCCACGTTCTTTTAGTGAAACCTTTTTCGAGATTAAGGTCGTGCGGTATAACAAAAAATAACTGGCAGCGAGGAATAAAAGAAGTATTATCAAGATTTGGAAGCTAAGAATATTGGAGATATATTTCACCATATCCGACGCTTCACCGGCCAAGACGATATCCCAAGGTGTCAAAGGGACACCTAGTATTTTTAACTTAACGCCACTTATGAGAGCCAAGGCTAGAAGAATACCTGAAATGACCCAGTAGGCAATTCTAGTTCGCCCAATCATGGCGATGAACAACAATAACAAGCTGAAGACAATCCATTCATTAAATAGCAGTTCAAGCAAATGCTTGTAACTCCAAGTAATCATTTCTATATAATGCCCGCGGCTTAAAATTTCCATGATCATTACAGGAATTAAGGCAAGTACTAATAGTGGCAATCGTTGCCGGGTCAAAAGTAATACGCGAGTAATGTGCTGGCTCATATGTTTCTCCTATGACTTTCAAATTAAGAAATTGTAAATGTTAACAGCCATCATTATACCACGCCAGACGGCAATATTCGATGGTATAATATCTAACATTTTTTATAATAAAGTATCAAAGGAATGGCTTAATTTGCAGGAAAAAGATGGTTTTGTCGAGAAATGTAAGTAAAGAAGATAAAGAAATGGAGGGGATTGTATGGCGGAGGAACAGCTTCAATATTTGAAAAAAGCGACAATGCAAATGCAGCATCGAAGAATGACCAAGAAAGCTGTACTTCGGCGCAGCGTGTTTTTATTTTTAGGCGCTGTGCTTATGTCAATTGGATTGGAGATTTTCTTAGTCCCTAACCGAATTATTGACGGAGGCATCACAGGGATATCCATCATTTTATCGTATCTAAGCAATATTCAAGTCGGGATATTTTTGACCTTATTAAATCTTCCATTCCTGTTTATCGGCTATAAATTAATAGGTAAAACATTTGCTTTATCAACGCTTTTCGCAATTCTGGTCATGTCCACAGGAACGTATCTGCTGCACCCAGTGAAAGAGCTTACCAATGATCCATTGCTTGCGGCTGTCTTCGGCGGCATCATTCTCGGTATTGGGGTAGGAATGGTTATCCGTTTCGGGGGTTCACTGGATGGGACAGAAATTGTTGCGATTCTCGTATCCAAAAAGATTCCATTCTCCGTAGGCGAGATTGTCATGTTTTTCAACCTATTCATTTTAGGCAGTGCAGGCTTTGTATACAGTTGGGATCGTGCGATGTATTCGCTAATCGCTTATTTTATTGCTTATAAAATGATTGATGTGACCATTGAAGGGTTTGATGAGTCGAAGTCTGTGTGGATTATCAGCGATAGCTTCAGATCAATAGGTGAAGCTATTCTGGACCGCTTAGGGCGCGGTGTTACTTATCTGGAAGGAGAAGGCGGTTTCACGGGAGATAACAAGAAGGTCATCTTTTGTGTCATTACAAGGCTGGAGGAAGCGAAGTTGAAATCCATCGTGGATGAGCTCGATCCTGCAGCGTTTCTCGCAGTTGGCAATATCCACGATGTCAAAGGCGGACGGTTCAAGAAGCGGGACATCCATTAGTCCTCTTTGCCGTCGCCGCCCGTTGTGTGTCCTCGTTCAAACAAACCCAAGTCTCTGATTTTCTGCGCGGCATCTTTGCTGCTCGGACTACCTAGTTTCTTCAAGATATGCCCCACATGAATTTTGACGGTTCGCAAGGAAATGAAAAAGCGGTTTGCAATTTCCGTTTGCGTATGTCCTTGATCAATCATCTCCAATACCTGAAGCTCAGTAGGTGTGATTAGATCGCTGACTTCTTTTACTTTAAACTGGTGTTCTAACCGTTTAAGCCTTCGAAATTCTTCTCGCATTTGTTCAGCAACTGCCGCGTTAATCGAAGATTGACGTGCATGTACAGCTCGAATAATGGCAGGAAGCTCTTCGAATCGGGATTTGATCTGGTAGTCAATAGCACCGGCTTGAAAGGAACGGAAGATGAAATCTTTCTCTTCCATCGAGGTAAGCATAATGACTTTGGCGCCCCAAGATAAAAGAGCTTGTTCAGCGAGTCCAATACCAGCGGGCTCATCTTGCAGCATGATATCCATAAGAACGACATCGGCTTTTGGTTCCGCATTAGCAAATAGTTCCCTTGCTTCTTCTGCGGTTGATACGGTGTCCTCGACGCTCAAATCGGGCTGACGATTCAAATAAGCTTTAAGGCCGCGAAGCCAGTCAAGGTCATCCTCAACAATCAATATTCGTATTGGTTCCAAGCAGGAATCCCCCTTTATCTTAGTAATCGGTTGCCGGGGAATGTTAGAAACACACTCGTGCCTTTCCCTGGCGCACTGCTCAATTCCAAAGCCCCTCCATGTTTCTTCATAACACTGTAGCAGTAAGCGAGTCCAAGTCCAAAGTTGCTATGACTGCCGCTTTTGGTCGTATAGAAAGGTTCCAATACTTGCTTCAGCACGGATTTCTCCATGCCTATTCCAGTATCTCTTACTTCCAAAATAATGTTCTTCTTTGCATGAAATGCTTTCATCGTTAGCTCGCCGCCTTTGGGCATCGCTTCCACTGCGTTCATAAGTATATTTGTTAACGTTTCTGCTATTTGAATTGGATCTAATTGAAGAATTAAGTTCTCAGGGATGTTCTGGTTCACCTGAATTTTACTTAGGTAAGGTCCAAGAGGAAGAAGAACGTTACGAATAAGCTCACCTAAATCGACTGGAGATTCCCGGAGAGGGAGTTCTTGAGTTTGTTCGTGTACTCGGCTAATCATGTCACGAATATGCGTGGAAGCCCCCATGACGACATCGATGTCTTGCATAAGTTCCGGTTGATTCGTTTCCTCCGCATGCTGCTTCATTTTCTCGAGGAACAAGCGCATTTTCCCGACATCGTTCTTAATCGAATGGTTCAAAATCGCTGTTCCCGATGTAATGGCACGGAGCGTCGAGTCCAGCTTGCGACGCTCGATGAGCAGACGCATGCCGAGAAAACCGTATTTGAAAAAGGTAAACACAAAAAAAGGCACAACAAAAGCAAGAATCCATACGTGATATACCCACATACGGTAAAAACCGAAGCTTGGCATAACGTAATTAAGTATGCCTACACAAAGGATAGGCGGAAGGAGGGCTAAGCAGGTAAACAAATGCGTTCGCTTCATAGCCGGAAGCCGTTCTGTTTTGATTACAATTAGGAAAGTGCCAATGAGAATGTAAGGAACAGCCCAGGAGGCTACGATGGGAAAAGCAATAGGCAATTCCTCCGTGTAACGAGGTGTGAAAAGCAGGCAGGCAATGGGAGGAATGAGTAGACCTATTGGCAGCCACGTTTGAAGGGCTGGTTTCTGCCAGGATCCGTTATATCTCAAAGAAAGCATGGCAAATGAGTATGGCAATCCATAGTAAGATATCAGTGAACTAATGCCCATAATGCGATAAAGTAGAGTACTGATGGATGGGTTGGGTATTGTTTGTTGGATATAGGGGATAAAAATTTCAGATAAAACGGCAGCAAGTGCGCCAAAGCCACCTGTAAAAGCAATAGCGCTCATCCAGCGCATCGTACTGGATCGTGGATCTACCATGACAAGTCCCAACGCGATAATCCAGAGTGCAAATAGAACGAAAAGCATGTTTCCTCCGTAAAATGAGTCTAATGTTTCTTCTATTGTGGCATGGAGCCAACATTTGCACAAGAGTATCCTTTCCTTCCGAGGTTGGCAGGATATGGGCAATTATTCTCGAATAAGTCGTTTAGAAGGGAGTGGTACCTTATCGAGGTAAACAAGTCAAAGTTTTTATCCATACTAACAATTGTGGGTAAAGTACTATTAACACTCGTTTTCATTGTTGTTATTACCGTGTTATTATCGATCGTAGCCGCTGTTGTATCTATTCTGAGACATCCTGCAGCTCAGGAGCTAAGTATGGCAGGAGTTGCTGGAGATCCATATTTTATAAAGGCAGCTTTATGGGCGCAAATCATTGGTTTTATTAGCGGCGTAATTCTTTCATATGCCATTTTCGAAAGACGTAAAGGCTGGACACTTGGACTTCATACTCACCTGCTTGGCAGAAAATTAGGAGAAGGCTTCGGTGCAGGCGCTTTACTTATTACGATCAGTAGTGTAGGGATCTGGCTGTTGGGTGGGATTAAGATAGTCTCGTTTCAATGGACTGGAACGCTCGGACTCGAGCTGACGTGGGGTTTTTTACTCTTCGTAGGAGTTGCTGTAAATGAAGAGTTATTTGCGCGCGGCTATTTACAAGGACTGGTGAAGGCTAGGTTCGGCGCCATATCAGGTATGACGGTTTCGACGATTGTTTTTGCCTTTTTGCATACATTTAATCCTGGTATGTGGAGTTCGCCGCTTCCAATTTTGAATTTACTTCTAGCAGGCTTATTATTCGCCTTATGTAGAGAGTGCTCGGGCGGTCTATGGATGCCGATCGGCATGCACTTGTCTTGGAATTTTTTTCAGGGCTGTATCCTCGGATTCGATGTATCTGGTACACCGATGTCGTCTCTCATTAAGACCGAGATACAGGGAGCTTCATTTATTTCAGGAGCGGACTTTGGGGCAGAGGGCAGTTTGGTCACCACTATAATCCTCATACTTGGCATTGTTATGATTTCTACATACTATCAAAAACGTGCAAAGCAAATGTGAATGAATTAAGTCATGCATAAGTAGAAAGAACGTTTGCTAATCTCAAGAAGCGAGAAATGATCATGTAAACCACTGATGTAAACCACTAAGGAGGATTCATTATGAGCCAGTATGAGATTATCAACAGCGAGTGGGACGGGGAGTCGACCCTGCGCCTAGTCGACCATCATGCACAGGCCGAGGCCGAAATCATTCCGGCCGTCGGATTGCATCTGTTCCGCTTCGATGTGCGGAACCATGCCTACATCGCGAAGCCAGCCAGCTTGGCTGAGCTTCGCGTCAAGTCTTCGCGCTACGGCGTGCCCATTCTGTTCCCGCCGGGGCGCGTCAAGCTTGCGGCCTTCTCCTTCGGAGGCCGCGAGTACAGGCTCCCCGCGAATCGGGAGCCGGACCACGCCCACGGCGAGCTGCGCGAGCGGCCGTGGAAGGTCATTGCCAGCGGCGCGGATGCCGCTGGCGGGGCCTTTGTCTCCGCGGAGTTCGACTTCGCGGAGCATCCGGACATGCTGGCGTATTATCCACACGCCGCATGCTTTCGCTTCACGTACCGTCTGAAGGACGGTACGCTGTCGCTCAGCGGTGAAATCGCCAACCGAAGCGGCCAAACGATGCCGCTATCTCTTGGCTTTCACCCGTACTTCGCGTTCGCGAAGGGCGAAGCGGGCCGCGTGCGGGTGGTGATTCCCGCGGCGGCAGAGTGGCCGCTCAGCGCGGATGGCTACGCGGCGGCGGAGCCCGCGTCTTCGCCGCTCACAGCGGCGCTGCAGGAAGGCACGCTCGTCACGGAGCTGCCGAATTACCCGGGCGGCTCGCAGATGCTCAGCATCGAGCCGGGCCCGCAAACCTGCGAGCTTCAATATGAAGCTCGGCGGACTAAGCTCGTGTACGACATTGGAGACAAATTTCCCATTCATGTGCTGTTCACAGCGCCGTGGACGGAAGCTGTGTCACTTGAACCTTATACGAGCATCATGAACGTATTCAACGAGCCCTTTTCTCCAGAAATTTCAGGTGCCCAGGGCTTAGCAGCGGGAGAAGCCTTCAAATTTAACTGGTCCATTCATATTGAACCTTTACAATAGCACACAAAAAAAGAGTCAAGCTAGAAAGTCACAATTTGCTTTCTAGCTTGACTCTTTTTCTTGTTTATTCCAGGATGCCTCACCAAGGCTCATAACCAAACCCAACAGTTGAATAACCAGAGTAACTATGCTTATGCAGCTCTTGAATAAGTCCCTCAATCTCCTTAGATTTAACAAGCGCACCCCCTCGTGAGGTGTTATAAGCATTCAGTTCGACGGTGCCATCTAATAAATGAAAATGAGTTCCATCTTGAAGGGCAATGGGAGGCCCTGTCGTTCCGTAGTAGGCATGATAATGGCCATATCGGATGCCGGAAATACCTGAGTATTGATGTACGTGATTGTCATAAGCCGTACCGTTTGCACTAAACGTATATAGTCGCAATAAGTGATGATGGTTTAATTCTTCCGTTGTTATAGTTTTAAAAAAATGAACATGAGCAGGCGGGATACGCGGGTGCATGAAAAACCCCCTCGGCTACAGGATATGTTTCATCCTATTCGAGGGGGGCAAGACTCATGACTAGGGGAGAGGATAAAGGTTGGATTGGCCAATCTTCATCTTTTTGTCATCATAAATACGCACTTCGACTTGATGCGGTTTTCCAGCCTCTAAAGGTGGGTTCTCTGCCAGATCGACATAAAGCGTATCTTCACCATCGAAATTGGATTTAAACGCTACGCCATCAATATAAACATTACAGGAGGAATAAAAGGGCTTACCAACAACTTGAAGCTTTTTATCACTTTGAATCACCTTTGTTATAACGGGATCGCCGTACCCCAAAGTGTAACCTGGTTGAACAATCGAGTCTTTAAAGCCTTTTGCTTCGTATCCATACCGACCTCCGAATAAATTATCGTATTGTAGCTTCATATAGTCGGAGAGATCACTTTCTTTGATTTGATACTTGTCCCACATCTCATTTGGCGGTATGACAGGAATTTTTTGCGACAACGCGTAGAGATAGTCTGTGTAGTAACTGCCCTGCACACCAGCCATTTGAAGAACTTTAGGGCCTAGAAAGGATGGGCTGATTTTTAGATCCTTTTTCTCTTGATCCGCGGGAAGGAAATTGTTCCAAATTAAAAAAGGCGTGTAATGTGTCTTTGTATACAGATCCGGATCATCAGGAAGTACATATTTGGCATCGCGGTAAACCTTATAATTTTCCTCGAAAAAAGGTAAATGATCCCCGAAAAAGAGAATGATCGTTGGCTCGGATTTATTTGAGTAATAATCAATTAGGGACTGCAGCGCTTTGTCAGTACCCGAGATACCTTGGGCGTATGTCTCTAAAATACCCTTGGATTCAGGAGTGATATCTCCTTTAACTTCAATCGTGTTTTTGATGAATTTCCCGGGTTTAAAGGGATGATGATTCTCCATCGTGTTCGCGAAAATGAAATCTGGCCCCTTGCTTTTCTCCGTTTCTTCAATAATCTTCTTTACAACCGCTCGGTCCGCATAGTTCGGACCTTCAAAATCATTGGGGAAAAACTCACTCGCAATGAAACGTGAAAACCCAAAATGCTTATACACCTTTCTGCTGTCGAAGAAATAGCTGAAGAACGGGTTAATGGAGGTAGCCGTATATCCCTGCCTCGTCGTAATACTGGCTAGAGAGTCAACGCCATGGTTCATGTACTCGATATATGGCAGTATTTTATCCGGTGATTTCCCAAAGAATCGCATAGAATTACTTGATAAGACTTCAAATTCAACATTCGCAGTGCTGCCTCCGAATTGTGGTGACAACATCCAACCGCTGGTGAATGTTTTTTGTAGCTGGTGCAAATTTGGTATTGGATCTCGACTAAATGTGATGTTTTTCATGATCGTTGGATCCCAGAATGCTTCTCCAAGCATCACGATGATGTTTGGCTTTTTGTCATTTGCCGCTTTTTGCTCAGGAATCTGTTCAAGAATGGACGTAACGGCTGTTTTGCTATAACCATCTGGTTTTGCAACCTTCAGAAAACCTAACATTTGAACAGACGAATACAAGTATCCATTCTCATCGTAGGTGATCGTTTGATCCCAAGGCACCGTATAAATGCCATATAGATTCATGAAAGGAATCGGCTTGTCCGTATAAAGACTAGTCGCCATAATGATGGCAATAACAGCATAAATACTACGTTCAATCCAAGTGAATTGGATACGTCGATGCAGCAAAGTCAAATGAAATAATAAAGCAATTATTGCGAGGAAAATGGCGACTGTACCTATTATCCTAACATTGAGATACCCTTGCAAAAATGCTTTGTACTCAACAATTTGATTATTAAATACAAGGTCCCATGGATAATATGGCGCTCCAATAGCTTTTAATTTACTGCCGCTTATGGCTCCTAAAGGAAGTAAAATTGCACAAAGCATCCAAAAGGATAACCGGCTTCGACCTGTTAAAGCAATAAGGAACAAATACATAGTACCAACAACAAAGTAGGCAAGAACCATTGAAAGCGGGTGTGACATGACCCATTTATGAAGTTCTTCATAGGTGCCTCTTTCTAAGTATTCAACCATGCCCATAAGAAGAAAAGGGATTACAACAATCAAAATGCGAGAAGGTACATGCTTAAGTGTTTGTATTAAATTAGTCATTCTTATAACTCCTGTTCTATATGAGCAGTTCCATTCGTCCATTATCTTATATTATCGAAAAAGATGAAAGATAGCCCTTGACAGTCCTAACTATAACATTTATTATTACAGTTAATTGTTATGAAAAATATTACAGTTAGTTGATTGTAATTGTTTTTTCCAGTCAATATAAGAAACTCTTATGATAAGATGGCTGGAGATATAGAAAATGGAGGTGGAAACCATGCAGCATGTTGCAACAGCAACAGACATGACACAAGAAAAGGTATTAGACGCCAAGAAGGCTGTGCCATGGATTATTTTTCTGATTTTTTTCGCGGTGTTGAACGAAACCGTTTTTAACGTTTCCACGCCAGCGATCGCCAAGCAATACGCGATTACCCCGACAGGTGTGAGTTGGGTACTCACCACATTTATTATCTTCTTTGGGATCGGCTCGGTTATTTATGGCCGCTTATCCGATATTTTCAGCTTGAAAAAGCTAATTGTTGCAGGAATCGTCATCTATAGTGCTGGTTCCGCACTGGGCTTTCTTCTTCAAGCTTGGTATCCGGCTGTCATTTTTGCCCGCGCAGTTCAAGGTGCAGGCGCATCAGCTATTCCGGCATTAATTATGGTCGTGGTTGCTCGGTACTTTTCTCCTTCGGATCGGGGGAAAATTTTCGGAATTTTAACATCTACGGTATCATTTGCTATCGCTGTAGGCCCCGTTGTAGGCGGATTTGTCTCATCAACCTTGCATTGGACCTATCTATTTATCATTCCATTATTTACACTGATCTCAATTCCTTTCTTCAGACAAATATTACCTGAGGAGAAGCGGAAAGAAGGAAGTGTTGACATCCTTGGTGCGGTCCTCGTTGCCTTTTCCGTAGCGGGTATCACGGTATATCTATCATTCCCTCATTGGTACTATTTGGCCTCGAGTATCGTCTTATTCATTTGGTTCGTTGCTCATATTCGCCGAGCGAAAGAACCATTTATCGAGCCTGCATTGTTTCGTAACAAGCTGCTTCGTGGCGGTTTGATCGTTGGTTTTCTCATCTTTTGTACAGTGATGGGGATAATGTTTGTCATACCTTTGATGCTGGCGACAGTAAATGACTTGAGCACGAGTATGATCGGTCTTATTCTGTTCCCTGGTGCTATTTGCGCAGTTGTGTTCGGTACAATAGGGGGTAATTTGGCAGACAAGAAAGGAAATAACTTCGTTGTGTACATTGGCATGGGGCTTCTGTTTGTAAGTCTCGCGGCCATAGCCCTCACGGTAGGTCATTCTCCATGGCTCATTTCAGCAGCGCTGCTTCCCACCTACGTTGGTTTTTCCTTTATTCAGACTGCTTTAGCTAACCGTGTTTCCTTGACCTTAGAAGTGCATGAAACGGGTGTAGGGATGGGATTGTTCAACCTCATTTCGTTTATTTCAGGCGCAGTAGGAACGGCACTTGTTGCCAAGCTGCTAGATGGCGGCATGATGGAGTTTTACAAGAATCCAATTTTAAATACGATTAAAGCTGTGCCGTATAGTAATCTACTCCTAATTTTTGCTGTTGTTGTGATTATTAGTGCATTATTTTACAAGCAAATATTTGGGAAAAAGCTGCACAAAGCTTAATCCATCCATGTTTAAAAAAAACCGACTACTTCTCAACAATGAGAGAGTCGGTTTTTTGTTTGTTTTAAGCCTCTTCTTCCGTTTGCTCCTCACTGATTTGCTGCAGGGCTTGCAGGAAGGTAGCCGAAGGTTGAGCGCCAGTAAGCGCATATTTACGATTGATTACGAAAAAAGGTACTCCTGATACTCCAGCTTGTCTAGCAAAATCAAGATCATCCTCGACTTGCTCTAACCCTTCCTTTGTACTTAAACGAGTGGAGGTTTGTTCCCGATTCAAGCCGAGTTTCTCAGCAAAGTCAAGCAAAATATCCACATTCCCAATATCTTTTCCATCTTCAAAGTAAGCTTTAAACAAATCGTCAACAAGATCTTTTTTACGATCTTCCGGTGCGATAGCAATCAGCTGATGCGCCTTTAATGTATTCGGCATTTTCTCAACTTTAGAGAAATCGAAATGTAATCCCGAAGCTTGACCAGCCTGAGTAACCTGCTGCAGCATACCGTTCAACTTGGCTTCATCCGCCCGAACCTTTTGGAGCATTGATGCCCGGAAAGGTGATCCCTCAGTAGGTGTTGAAGGGTCGAGCTGGTAAGCACGATAGTGAATTTCAACAGGCTCCGATGTAAAATTAGCTAACGCATCCATCAAATTCTTTTTGCCGATACGGCACCATGGACAAACAATATCTTGAAATATTTCAATAATCATAGACTGGACTCCTTTGATAAAAAAATAGTAACTATATTTTTATTATAGCACATTCATTCAATTGCCTGAAACGCTCGGATGTTAGCACGAAATGTTTGCGATGCTCGAGACTAACTGGCTGTTTCTCGGAAACCTACCTGCTTATCAGCTTCCTTGACGGTCTGATACTGCTGTTTCAATATCATCAATTTGGATTTGCAAAAAAGCATCAAAATGTAAGAAGGAATAAGGAGACAGTCTTCAATTACACTCATGTGGTCATCATTTTCAATCGGCAGAATCACTTTGCCATTGAATTGTCTCGGGATCGATTGTTGCATTCAACTTAGTTTAGACGCTTCCAGTTGATGTAGAAATAGTCAGTCTCAGGCTAATCATCAACAAAACTTATATTCTGTGGTATCTACAATGAATGCTGGAATAACTAATAGCTATTACCCGTAAAACCCCTATCAGATAGCTGGATATATGATCTAATATCTTTAATTTGCTGATAAAAAATCAAATATTAAGTATCCATCCATAATCTTTCGAACTAAACAAGATCAACCGACTCATTTAACTCAACAGTTCTTCCAAAATGGAAATACTGTGATTAGTAAACATCCCAAAGAAACATAATACTTGAGTTAGCAGATTCCAGAACAGCAGATTGTCAGATTTTTGCCAATTAGCCGGTATTAAAAAGAATTTAAATGCCATTTTTGTATATGTCTCAGAATTTGATTTTTATTTGAATATTTCGGTGCGGCAGAGCCGCTGGGTTAATGAGTGAGAGCCACGTTGTTAATGAAATAGAGCCGCCCTCTCAGAGGTGAGAGCCACCGCGAATAGATGGCTCTCGTTAGCAATGCTGGACTTAAATCAACTGTGCTTTTCGCTTTCTCATCGAATCTTCGCCGTCGATGAGCATGTGATAGGAATTATGAACGATACGGTCTAAGATGGCGTCCGCCATGGTGTGTTCTCCAATTTTATCGTGCCATCCTTCGGGAGCAA
>NZ_AUGY01000098.1 GCF_000422905.1 Paenibacillus alginolyticus DSM 5050 = NBRC 15375 | reverse complement strand
TAGGTCTTGCAGGGAAAACAGGCTTTGCTGCCGAATCAAATACATTAGGAGAACTCCCTTCTCTTCTAGTGTTTGGTGGTACTTACACTTTCGATTAGATGGGGAGGTTCTCCTTTTTGCATCCGCCAGAAACCCTTATCTGGCGTGGGTTTTGAATTGTGAAACTTACTCCTAGAGACTCTAAATTAGCTCAAAGCAACCCACACTAAGCACTATCCGCCGATTTAAACAATTTAAAGCCAAGTCCCAAGAATACGAGGAATCTTTGTCATTTTTACAAAGATGAGAAAAGAATCGAATGAATCCTTTCAACTTATATTACAATAAAGCTTAGTTTAATTTGTTGTTGATGGCGCTACAGAGACAGGAGTGATACATAGTGGGGAATGTCTATGTTCAGATAGGTATGGCGATGTTTCGGACGGGGATATTGGGATATGGCGGTGGGCCGTCGATTGTGCCGTTGATACGGTATGAGGCGGTGACGCGTTTTCAGTGGATGAAGGATGAGGAATTCATGGAGGTGCTAGCGATAGCAAATACGCTGCCGGGACCGATAGCGACGAAGCTTGCGGGCTATTTGGGATATCGTCTCAAAGGGGGATGGGGAGCGGCGATTGGTGTTTTGGCTCACATCGTTCCTACCTGTGTAGCCATGGTGGGGTTGTATTCGTTCATTAATTTCTTTAGTACTTCTCAAGTGATTAAAGGCATGATAGCAGCGGTTGTGCCTATTGTGGCGGTTATGCTAGGCGTGATGGCGTATGAGTTCGGGGAGAAGGCGGTTAAAGGTTTGGGCTGGGCGGCAGGTCTCACATTTTTTGTTATTTCGTTCTTGCTGCTGCAGACTTTCTCTGTGCATCCGGCTATCGTTATTTTTATGTTTTTACTATATGGCGCTTTTCATCATAAGCTAAAGGACAAGTGGAACAAGAACAAGAAGCAGCTTAGTAAAGGTGAGGGCGTATGAGTGAGTGGTGGCATTTACTTGTTAGTTTCTTTCTCGCTAATGTATTCGGATACGGAGGTGGCCCCTCGTCGATCCCGCTCATGTATCAAGAGATTGTTCCGAATCATGCTTGGATGACTAGCAGTCAATTCTCGAACATGCTAGCTCTGGGGAATGCGCTGCCTGGACCGATTGCTACGAAAATTGCCGCGTATGTCGGCTTTCAAATAGGTGGTTGGGTAGGTGTTCTAATTGCCGTGGCTGCAACTGTGGTTCCTTCCATAATTGCACTCATCATTTTGCTGAATATCCTGCAGAAGTATAAGCAATCTCCGGTAATCAAAGGAATGACGCTGCTTGTGCAACCTGTTATCGCGATCATGATGGTGTTGGTCACTTGGAGCAGCATGGTGGAATCAACGAAAACGATAGGATACTTGCAGTTTATTGGCATTGCCGCAGTTGCTTTCTATCTCATTCAAAAGAGGAAGATTCACCCTGCGTTTGTGATTGTGGCTGGTTTCGTTTATGGTGGTATATTTCTTTCGTAATTCATTGGCATTGCATGGCTTAAGGGGCAACTTCGTTAAAGGAGGTGCTCCTTTTTGAATTCTACGTGAGTTAATTTGACACTAATTTTGGTGATGAGCACAAATAAATGTTTGTTTTTCGTTAGATACCCAAAATTGATGTCATGTTAATTGACGGGCTGGTTAACTCAACCTTATAGTGAGGTAAGATACATAGCAATTCACTTTCCAAAAGTATGGACTTATGAGATATCCAAGATATTGTTTACAGAAACAGCAGATCCCAAAATGGGAGATGCTGTTTTGAATATACAGGGGTGTGTAAAGGACGAGAAGGAGGAGGCTCATTGCTTAAAACGGAGGGTTATTCTGTTGAGATGAACCAGATCGTCAAGCAGTTTGGTTCTGTCGTGGCTAATCATCATGTTGATTTCCGGGCAAAAGCTGGAGAGATTCATGCGTTGTTAGGTGAGAATGGAGCCGGTAAAAGCACAATGATGTGCATGCTCTCGGGTGTATATCGCCCAACAAGCGGAGAGATTCTTATCCACGGTGAGAAGGTGCGGATTCGTTCCCCGAAGGATGCGATGAATCTAGGGGTTGGCATGGTCTTTCAGAATTTTCGACTTGTTCAAACGTTAACTGCGGCGGAGAACATTGTTCTTGGGGAGTCGTCTTCGTTCTGGCGCGGTCCACGATGGCTCACTAAGAAGTCCGAGGAGATCGAGGCAATCTCCAAGCATTTTGGTCTACCGTTTCCGGTGGACCGGCCCATATGGCAGCTGTCCGTCGGGGAACAGCAGCGTGTTGAAATTGTGAAGACGCTCTATCGTGGAGCGGATTTAATTATTTTGGATGAACCTACCTCGGTGTTGACACCAGGTGAGGTAGATCAGTTGTTTGAGACGCTGAATCGCATGAAAAATGAAGGGAAGACCGTCATTATGACGACGCATAAACTCAAGGAGGTCATGTTTGCAGCGGATCGCATTTCGGTCATGCGTAAAGGCGAGATGATCGCAACGATGGCGAAGTCAGAAACGAGTGAGAGGGATCTGGCGCAGTTAATGGTCGGCAAGGAGAACCTTGAAAGCCGCACGTTTGTTAGAGAGAAACCGCAAGGAAAGCCGATGCTTGTGGTGGGTGGTTTGGATGTGTATGCGGATCATGGACGCAAGGTGCTGGATGGGCTTCATTTTCAAGTATGTGAAGGTGAGATTGTTGGTGTTGCCGGTGTGTCAGGGAACGGGCAGAAAGAGCTTGCCGAGGTGTTAACGGGACTTCGCGTCTGGAAACAAGGCGATGTACATTTTGGGGGCAAGGCGTTGCGTAACGGTTCGGTGCGCGCGGCCATTGAGCTGGGCATTGCCCATGTGCCGGAAAACCGCATGAAGAGCGGTCTAGCAGGCAGTTTGGGCACTGTAGACAACCTGCTTTTCAAAACGTATCGTTCTCCGGAACGATCACGTTTCGGTTTACTTCGTACTGGGAGCAATCGAAGCTGGTCGCAGAAGCTTGTTGAGCTTTTTGAGGTGAGGACATCGGGGATTGATGCACCTGTTCAATATATGTCTGGGGGGAATCAGCAGAAGCTGCTTTTTGCCAGGGAAATTGATCAAGATCCGAAGCTGATGGTCGCTGTGCATCCAACGCAGGGGCTAGATGTGGGTGCCACTGAGGGGGTGCACCAATTATTAGAGGAATTGCGCAGCAAGGGGAGTTCAGTACTCCTAGTATCTGAAGATTTGGATGAGGTGCTGCAGCTAGCTGACCGAATACTGGTCATGTACGACGGACGCATCGTGGGCAATATTCCCCGAGAAGAAGCGAGCCGTGAATATATCGGGATGCTGATGGCGGGGTCAGAGGAGGATGCAGGGTGAGCGAACAACAAACGGCAGGGACCATTCCGATAGAAAATAAAATGCCTAAACGAGAAGCTAGTTTCCGTTTGCCTTACCGTTTTGAGATTGATCCTGCAGGACCAGCGAGTCCGTGGTGGGTGACGATTGTATCCATCGTCTTGGCGCTTGTGGCCTGTGGTATTTTTATAGCTTTGAATGGCATGAATCCGTTTATGGTGTATGCCAAAATGTTGAAAGGTGCTTTCGATTCTTCCTTTGGCATTACAGAAACCCTTGTGAAGGCGATTCCGCTGCTGCTTTGCGGTCTTGGCGTGTCGATTGCGTACCGGATTTCGGTATGGAATATCGGTGCCGAGGGGCAGTTTTTGGCTGGAGCGATGGCGGCTACCGCGGTTACGGTTTATTTTCCACAGCTGCCAATGTACATTTCGATTCCATCTATGGTCGCGGCGAGCATCGTAGCTGGTGGGGTCTGGGGATTGCTGACGGCGATTCCTAGGACCTATTTTCAAGTTAATGAACTAATTACATCTTTAATGTTGAATTATGTGGCTCTTCTTGCTTTAAATTATGCGGTATTCAGTCCATGGAAAGATCCGAAAGGCTTTAACTTCCCAGGAACCCCGATGTTCACCGCGGCGCAGTCATTGCCTGCTTTTGGAGCTACCCGACTTCATTTCGGGATCGTTTTTGCTATTATTGCCGTGCTGCTCTATGCCTTTATGATCCGATATACGCGTTGGGGTTATGAGCTGCGACTCATTGGTGCTAATGCAGAAGCTGCACGGAATGCAGGAATTCGAATTTCCAGACATGTTCTCGTTGTTATGATCATAAGCGGCGGAGTGGCTGGATTAGCGGGAATGAGCGAAGTTTCCGGTGTGGCGCACCGACTTATGTATGGCATTTCGCCAGGGTATGGGTACACAGCTATTATTGTGGCTTGGCTTGCGAAGCTGAATCCGGCAGGGCTGGTGATATCATCGGTGCTGTTCGGAGGGCTCATTGCGGGAGGATACAGTGTGCAGACGATCGGCCTTCCCTCATCGACCTCATCTATGATTCAAGGGGCTATCCTATTTTTTCTCATTGCAGGCGGTATGGCCGGGAAAATCCGCATTCGCCGCAATAGGTGATAGGTGAGCTTGAGCTTGGATTGAAATTATGTTGAAAGGGGAGGGAATGTCGTGGATATCGTCACACAATTAATTGTTTCCGCTATCTCTTCCGGTACGCCGCTGCTCTTAGCTGTATTGGGTGGAATTCTTATTGAAAGATCCGGCGTCACACAACTGGGTGCGGAAGGGCTTATGTTAATGGGGGCAGTGACATCCTGTCTGGTCTTCATTCAAACCGGGAGCTTGCCGCTGACCCTCCTTTGTGTACTTGCAGTGGGCGGTGTTCTGGGTATGCTTCATGGATTTCTATGTGTAACCCTGCATGCCAATCAGGTCGTAAGTGGTCTAGCGATGACGATATTCGGCGCAGGTCTTAGTGCTTATCTAGGAAAGCGTGTTAGCGGTATCCCACTACCCGGAGCAGTACCGAAGCTAGATTTGCTATGGCTGGAGAGTGTGCCTTTTGTTGGGAAGGTTTTTGCGCACCTGGATCTTTTTACTTGGTTCAGCTTTGTGCTGGTTATTGTTATGCATCTGTTCATTCACCGCACATCATGGGGGCTGCATCTCAGAGCGGTCGGGGATAACCCGGCAACAGCGGATGTAATGGGCATTCCCGTTATCGCGATCCGGTACGTTTGTATCATTATCGGCTCTATGTTGATCGGTCTTGGAGGTGCTGATTTGCTGCTCGTGTACACGCCAACTTGGAACGAAGGCATGACCTCTGGACGCGGTTGGATTGCGGTGGCGCTCATTATTTTCGCGAGATGGAATCCGGTTCGTGCATTGGTGTGCGCTTATTTCTTCGGTGTGTTGGATACGCTAGGGTTCCGCGTGCAGCTTATTGGCAGTCATATCCCTTCTTATTTTCTGAAAATGATTCCGTACATCGTGACCATTCTGGTTCTGATGTTCCTCGGCTGGCGAAATCGAAATAAGCCTTCAGGCGCTCCTGAAGCTTTAGGCGTTCCCTACATCAGGGAGCAAAGATTTTAAAAAGAATTTAGGTCATTGGAGGAAGCAAGATGAGCGAGTATGCGAGCCACATTCCCTTTTTAAAAAGATGTGTAGAGTTATCTGTGTTGGCCAGAAAATCTGGTAACGCGCCTTTCGGAGCGTTGCTGGTGGGGCTGACCGGGGAGATCTTGCTGGAGCATGGAAATGTTGAAATTACGCAATCGAACTGCACGGGGCACGCAGAAACTATGTTGATGGAGGTTGCCTCGAAAAGATACAGTAAGAAAGAGCTATGGGCATGTACGTTGTATACTTCTACCGAACCATGTGCCATGTGCTCGGGCGCCATCTATTGGGGGAACGTGGGACGTGTCGTCTATGGCATTTCAGAAACACGATTAGCTGAGCTTACAGGAGATGATGAACAGAATCCAACGTTGGACTTACCCTGTCGGGTGGTATTTGCCAGAGGAAATAAGCCGATTGAAGTTATCGGCCCTATTCCTGAGATAGAGGCGGAAGCTGTAGCAGCGCACGAGGGGTATTGGTTATAAAAATAGTGAGCCACTGGGGATGTTTCTGATTCCTGGTGGCTTTTTTGTTATTTTGCTGGAGCTGAGGGGGGGCATAACTCTAAAATTTGATTTTTTAGAGTTGTTCAGCAACTTCTTTATGGGAGATGGGCGGTAGTTGGTAACCAATGTTGTAATTTCTGCAACAACGAGGTGAGAGAGATGAGGACAGGGGTGTTGTTGTTGTACATTTTGCCACAACGAAGGGTAGGGGCGGGGATCAGGGGACAGAGGGCATATCCGTTAGCGGATGCTGAGGCATAAACATCGATTGAGAATCCATGAGGTGCCGATTTTTTGCAAATATACAAAAAAAGTTGCTGATGTTATGAAAGTTTACAAACTTCTTTCATATAAATTGACCCATAGGGATGGCGCATTTACAATGAAACAAATCTTGATGAAGAATGGTTGGATTTTCATAGAAATAGAGGTGATGGGTAGTGAAGCTGACGCTGCATAAAGTGAATGAATTGAATCAGGAAGATTTCATCGAAATGTTCGGCCCTCTATTTGAACTCTCACCTTGGGTGGCAGAGCGTGCATGGAGCTCGCGGCCTTTTGCAATGGAGCAGGATTTGATCAATGCCTTGGAACGAGAGGTTTGGGGTGCTGATCGGGTGGAGCAGCTAGCGCTGCTTAGAGCGCATCCAGACTTAGGGACACGAGTGCGGATGACGGATCATTCTGTGCAGGAGCAGTCCGGCGCCGGTCTTGACCAGTTAACAGCTGAAGAATATGAACAGTTTCTTGGACTTAACAAGCAGTATACAGATGCTTTTGCGTTTCCTTTTATCATGGCGGTTAAGGGCCAGACCAAAGAGACCATTCGAGAAGCGATTCGCACTCGGATACAGCGAGATAAGGAAGAAGAGCTAGGGAAAGCACTGCAGGAGGTTTGTAAAATTGGGCGGTTCCGCCTAGAGGCACTGTTAGTCAATGAAGCGGAGGCGAAAGCGATGAAGCAAGCGAACGGATCAGAGAGAACCATGTACTACGGCAAAGGTGATGTATGGGTGTATCGTTCTTATGCGAAGCCGCTGACGAAGTTGACGTTAATACCGGAATCTGGGTTCACCGGACGAGATAATGTGCTGTTTGGGATGAATATCAAGGTGGCGGTTAGTGGAGAGAAGTTTTTTACTTCTTTCACGGAGGGGGACAACCGGGTGCTTGTTGCCACGGATTCTATGAAGAATTTCATCCTACGCAAAGCTGGAGAGTATGAAGGCGCTACTGCGGAAGGGTTTCTGGAGTTCGCCGGTCGCCACTTTCTAGAGAAGTACCCACAGATGACAGGTGTGAAAATGACAGCAGATCAAGTATCTTTTGAAGTGCTGCCGGTTCCTGGCGCAAATGGATTTGACGCTAGTGATCTTGTTTACCGTTATTCGCAAAATGAACATCCAACCGCGCTGGTTGAAGTCGTGCGCACGGATGAGGGGATTGCTATCCTAGATCATGCAGGCGGCGTTGCTGACTTGAAGCTGATTAAAGTAAAAGGAAGTTCCTTCGCGGGCTTCGTTCGAGATGAGTATACGACGCTTCCGGAATCTTTTGACCGTCCTTTATTTATTTTCTTAGATATTGCTTGGAGTTATGAAGAAGTGGCAGATGCACTGGACTCTGACCGCGGTCGCTATGTGGCTGCTGAGCAAATTCGGGATATAGCGCATACCGTATTCCATGAACAGCATTCACCTTCGATTCAAAATCTCATCTATCGAATCGGGCAGCGCTCGCTCACTCGTTTTCCTCAATTAAAAGAAATTCGCTTTGAATCTAATAATCGGACGTGGGAAACGATCCTGGAGCAAGCTTCCATTGGTGAAGGTAAGGTGTTTACAGAGCCTAGACCGCCGTATGGTTTCCAAGGCTTTTCCATGACAAAGAGTGACCTGGAGGGCCTATGAGCGCTGGCTTAACATCGCACGTACTGGACATTAGCAGTGGACGACCGGCTAGTGGAGTGAGGATTGAGTTGTTTCGTCTGCAAGACGGGCGCTCAGATCTGCTTCGCTCGGAAGTAACGAATGCGGATGGTCGCCTTCAGGGGCCGATGCTAAGCGGGGACGATTTTATACCGGGAATTTATGAGCTTGTCTTTCATATAGGCGACTATTTCAGAGGAATTGGCATTGAGCTTGCAGAGCCTGCATTTCTGGATGAAGTACCGGTTCGGTTTGGCATATCGGCCAAAGATGCTCATTATCATGTGCCGCTGCTGATCGCGCCATGGGGGTATAACACATATCGAGGAAGCTAAAGCTGGCAGGAAGGCTGCAGCATAAATGACTCCGAGGGAGGGTTTCGTATGACTAACCAATTTGACCTCGTAATTCGGAAGGGTACCGTAGTCCTGAGAGAGGAAGTACGCCAGTTAGACATCGGTATTCAAGGTGGCAAAATTGCTGCGCTTGGCGAAAACCTCGCATACTCGGAGGATACACCTGTCTATGATGCGGAGCATTTGCACATTATGCCGGGGATGGTTGATGCGCATGTTCATTTCAATGAACCGGCACTCGGGCACTGGGAAGGTTTTGCTACCGGATCAGCGGCACTTGCGGCTGGCGGATGCACGACCTACATCGACATGCCGCTGAATGGCGTGCCTCCAACGGTTCGGCTAAGTGCGCTTAAGCGGAAACTGGAAGCGGCTGAAGGACATTCCTTGGTCGATTATGCACTTTGGGGTGGACTTGTACCAGGGAATGTAGGCAATCTTCAAGAGCTGGCGGAAGCAGGTGTCATTGGATTTAAGGCGTTCATGTCTTGTCCAGGAGGAGAAGGGGCAGATATTTTCACTGAGGTAGACGACCTGACCCTCCACGAAGGGATGAAAGAAATTGCCCGTTTGGGGCTAGTGCTCGCGCTGCATGCCGAAAGTGAGGAAATCGTATCCAAGCTGGCTGCGCAGGTACTTGCGGAAGGTAGACGCGGGGCGCTGGATTTCGTCGCGACGAGACCGATTGCAGCGGAGCTGGAAGCGGTGAATCGCGCACTGTTCTACGCCGAGAAGACGGGCTGCAAGCTGCACTTCGTGCATATTAGCAGCGCGGAAGCTGTGCAGGCCATCACGGAGGCGAAGACCAAAGGGCTGGACGTCACGGTGGAAACGTGTCCGCATTATTTAGTGCTAACTAGCACCGATTTGGAGCGGCTAGGTCCGGTTGCCAAATGTGCGCCTCCGCTGCGCACATCGCAAGATCAAGCTCAGCTGTGGGCGGCGCTGGCATCTGGGCAGTTGGACATCCTCGCCTCGGATCACTCGCCTTGCCCAACTCCTATGAAGCAAGGGGATTTCTTCGAGGCGTGGGGCGGGATATCCAGCGCGCAAAGCTCGCTGGAGCTTATGCTGGACGAAGGCCACCTGCGTAGAGAGGTGCCTCTGCCTATGATATCGCGGATGCTGTCCCTTGAGCCAGCCAAGCGTTTTGGGCTGCATCCCCGCAAAGGTGAAATCACTTTAGGTGCGGATGCTGATTTTGCTCTAGTGGATATGAAGTTGAGCTACTCACTTCAGGGGAGTGATTTATTTTACCGCCATAAACATAGTCCCTATGTAGGAAAAGAGTTCGGATGTCGGGTAAGGGCTACCTTCTTACGAGGTACTAAAGTATATGAGTTAGGCGAAGGGGTAGTGGAGAAAGCGGACGGGATTTGGTTGCGCCACGCAGCCGTGATCGGAGGTGAGGAAGGTGGCTAAGATGACACCGAACTCGCTAGATTTGTTGTCTCAATACGCCGAGCAGATGCTCGATGTACTGGAGTGGCTTTCGTCTTATGGGGCTGAATCAGCGGGGGGAGTCACTCGTTTGCTGTATACGCAGCCATGGCTGCAGGCGCAGCAGGCTCTTACCCAAAAAATGCAGCAGTTGGGGCTGGAAGCAGGCTTCGATGCAGTCGGTAATGTTTTCGGAAAATTGCAAGGAAGTAACCAAGCTTTGGAATCGGTACTCACAGGTTCTCATGTAGACACGGTGAAAAACGGCGGTAAATACGATGGGGCTTACGGCGTAGTTGCCTCCATGATGGCACTTGGTTATTTGAAGGCGGTTTATGGGACGCCGAGGCGAACTCTTGAAGTGGTTTCATTCTGTGAAGAAGAGGGAAGTCGCTTCCCGCTAGCGTACTGGGGCTCTGGACATGTGACCGGTGTGAGGTCGATGGCTGGAGCTTCGGGAATTGCTGATCTTGAAGGTGTGACTCTGCTTGAGGCGATGCGGCAAGCTGGATTCGACACGGCAAGTGTAAATGAACACCCTGCTAAGCGCGAAGATATAGGCGCGTATATTGAGATTCATATCGAGCAAGGCTTTGTTCTGGAGTATAAGCAGAAACAGATCGGTGTAGTAACAGCTATCGTCGGTCAAATTAGGTTGACCGTAGTGGTAAAGGGTACCTCTAATCATGCTGGGACGACTCCGATGACGATGCGAAAAGATGCACTTGCAGGAGCTGCGGAAATGGTGGCTCTGACAGAGCAGATGGCGCTGGAGGAAGCGGAACCGCTTGTAGCTACTGTTGGCCGTTTGGAAGTGAAGCGGGGAACATCCAATGTGGTACCGGGGGAAGTTGAATTTACGCTGGATATTCGGCATACTGACGAGTGGAAGATGGATGCTTTTCGCGCGAGATTGCTAGCTGAGTTTGAAGTAATCGCTGAGCGAAGAGATCTTCAAATAGATACAATTGAACATTTACACGCTTCGCCTGTGGCTATGCTTGAAGGGATTTCGGCTGAAATTGAAGCTGCCTGTGATGCCCATGGATTTGAGAGTATGCGGCTGCCAAGCGGGGCAGGGCATGATGCTCAGCTGTTCGGGCCGATATGTCCGACAGCGATGATATTCGTTCCAAGTCGGGCTGGCATTAGCCACAGTCCTGATGAGTTTACGGAACCGGCCGATTTGGTCGCAGGGTTCCAAGTGCTAGTACATGTGTTATACCAATATGGCTATGGGGGGAAAGTAGATGAAATCTTATAAAGACTTGTCGCCCTCGCTGCGAACGATTATGACCCCTGGACCCGTCGAGGTCGACCCGCGGGTTCTGCGGGCGATGTCTTATCCGATTCTGGGACAATTCGATCCTGAATTCACTGAATTGATGAATGAAACGATGGAAATGCTTCGCGATGTATTTCAAACAAGAAATCAATGGGCTTTTCCGATAGATGGCACCTCGCGTTCAGGAATAGAAGCTGTTCTAGTAAGTGTGATTGAACCGGGGGACAAGGTGCTTGTTCCGATCTATGGCCGCTTCGGCAATCTGCTTGTCGAAATCTCGGAACGCTGCGGTGCAGAGGTTGTCCTGCTGGAGAGAGAATGGGGCACGGTGTTCGATCCAGAGGAAATCATCGCTGCCATACACCAGGAAAAACCGAGCATCGTCGCGATCGTCCACGGCGAAACATCCACGGGTTGTATTCAACCATTTGATGGTATCGGAGCAGCCTGCCGTGAAGTGGATGCTCTGCTTGTTGTTGATGCCGTGGCTACGATTGGCGGAGTCCCGGTAAAAACAGACGAATGGCAGCTGGATGCTGTTATCGGCGGAACGCAAAAGTGTTTATCCGTCCCATCCGGGATGTCGCCAATCACCTATAACGAACGAGTCGAAGCCAAGGTGCTGCAGCGCAAAACGATTGAGCGGGGGCTACGTGAGAAAGGCTCGGCGGTGTCAGCTGGGAAGCCAGTCGCGAGCAACTATTTCGACCTCGGCCAGCTCCAGGATTACTGGAGTCCGAAACGGCTCAATCATCATACAGAGGCAACTTCGATGCTGTACGCTTTGCGCGAGGGCTTGCGAATTGTCCTGCAGGAAGGTCTAGAAAATCGATACCGTCGTCATCAACGTCATGAGGCTGCGTTAGTTGCAGGCCTTCGAGCAATGGGCTTATCGCTATATGGAAATCCAGAATGTAAGCTGACCGTTGTGACTTGCATCTGTATTCCAGACGGAATCGCTGGCGAATCTGTGCGCTCGATGCTGTTAAACAGCTTCGGCATTGAAATCGCCAGTTCTTTCGGGCCATTGAAGGGTCAAATTTGGCGAATCGGCACGATGGGCTTTAGCTGTAATCAAAAAAACGTGCTCCATGTGCTCGGTGCACTGGAAGCAGTTCTCCTATGGCACGGCGCCGATATTACAGTCGGTAAGGCTTTGCAAGCAGCATTAACGTTATATGCTCGGAAAGAGGAGGAGCTGCCATGTTAAACATCATGCCGCGAGCCGAGCGTGCCATGATTGCTACGCCTCATTATTTGGCTACCAGTGTGGGGAGTGCCATTTTGCAGCAGGGAGGCAATGCGTTTGATAGCGCGATTGCGATCAGTGCGACGCTGGGAGTCGTCTATCCGCATATGACTGGGCTTGGCGGTGATGCCTTTTTCCTCATGCACGACGCTGCGACGGGCACCTTTACGGGCTTTAATGGAAGCGGAAAGTCGGCTTCGCAGGCAACGCCTGATTTTTATAAAGATAAAGGGTTAAATACGATTCCCCAAAGAGGAATTCTAAGCGCGATAACCGTTCCGGGGATGGTGGATGCTTGGTGGCAGGTATGGGAGAAGTACGGGAAGCTGCCGTGGGAAAAACTGCTGGATCCAGCGATTGCTTATGCGGAAAAGGGTTTTCCTATCTCGCGTAATTTGCTTTTTTGGATGCGCAAGGATGAGGCTTTTATTCGGGCTTCTGAGCAGCTGAGTGCCCTATATATGGCGAACGGCGAGCTTTTGAAGGAAGGGGATCGACTTGTTCAAAAAGATATGGCCCATACGCTAAGAACAATTCAATGTGAAGGTAGAGACGCCTTTTATAAGGGTACCTTGATGCAGACGGTTATTGATAGCATTCAGCGGGATGGCGGATTGCTGCAGGAAGATGATTTCCGTACTTTTTCGGGAGAATGGGTGGAATTGCTTTCGACAACCTACCGTGGGTATGACATTTATCAAATGCCGCCGAACTCACAAGGATTCACAGCGCTCATGATGATGAATATGCTGGAAAATATAGAGGTTAGTGCGGTTCCGCGGGCCTCCGCGAATTTCTATCATTTGATGTCAGAAGTGATCAAAAAGGCGTTCAAAGACCGTGATCTTTACTTGACGGATCCCCATTTTCGGGAAATTCCGCTGGAGCGTTTGCTTTCAAAAGCCTATGCGGCGGAGCTCTGGAATGAGATTCAAGCGGAGCCGCTCAGGGTGAGTGAACATCTGTCACCAGCGATCGGGCAGGATACGGCCTATGCGGCTGTTGTTGATGATGAAGGGAATTCAGTCTCGTTTATACAAAGCTTATATTTCGACTTCGGTGCTGCTTATGTACCGGGCGATACGGGCATTATTATGCAAAATCGGGGTTCTTTTTTCTCACTGGATCCCGCATGCGCGAACGTTCTAGAGCCCAATAAAAGGTCATTTCATACGTTAATGCCTGCTATGGTGAGCAAAGAGGGGAAGCCTTATATGCTTTTCGGCACACAAGGCGGAGAAGGTCAGCCGCAAACACAGCTTTCCATACTGACAGGCGTGCTGGATTATGGTTTGTCCATTCAAGAAGCCATATCGCTACCGCGTTGGGTATATGGCCGTACGTGGGGGGAAGATGGCGATGCGCTTAAGCTAGAGCACCGTCTGGATGGCGATGTGTATGCACGTTTGAAAAGGTGGGGACATCGTGTTGAACCCGTGAACCCTTGGGATGGGATTATGGGGCAAGCGCAGGGTATTGTGATTGATGAGAAAGGTTTCATGAGCGGTGCTGCAGATCCTCGGGGTGACGGTTTAGCGATCGGTTGGTAGAGGTTAAATCCATAAAGCGAGGTGCGATGGCGTGATGGAGGCTTATGACATTTTGCAAGCGGTGGAGAGTAATGCGCAGGCGCGTGTATTAGCGACAGTTATTCATGTGGAAGGCCATGCTTATCGCAAGCAGGGAGCAGTTATGCTGCTGATGGCGGATGAAAGCTCGCTGGGCAGTATTTCTCCCGGTTGTTTGGAAGCGGATCTATCCGCATACGTAACTGCTGTATGGGAGTCGCAAAAACCGCAAATGGTGGAGTACGACATGAGACCGGCTGACGATTTCGGGTGGGGTGCAACGATTGGGTGCGGCGGGTTGATTCGTATCCTTCTGGAGCCTGTTTCCGGGGAGCTGCTTGTCAATCTGTTGGTAGTGAAAGCCAGCTTGGATCGCGGGGAGGCCGTACGGTTACTTCGCTCATTCTCGGATGGGTATTCGAATATTACGTATACGTTGTGTGATCCTGATGAGGGAGCGCCTTCAGACCGACAAGCTGTGTACGCCTCATTGTTTACGCCGAAGCCGAGGGTTATTGTGTTTGGGGCGAATCCCGATGCGATGCCGCTTGCTCAGATGGCGGCAAGTGTTGGGTTTCGCGTGGTGGTAGCGGACTGGCGGGAGGCTTTCTGCAATGTGGAGCGTTTTCCGGGGGCTGAGACGGTCGTGGCTTTTCCAGAGCAATTGGTGGAACAACTAAAGCTAAATGCGCAGGATTATGTCATCGTCATGAGTCACCAGTTTGAGAAGGATTCAGCTTTTGTGAGGGGAGCAATGGAGTCAAGCCTGCGCTACCTGGGTATCATGGGTTCGAGGGATCGAACGGAGAAGATGCTTGAAGGACTGGAGCGGCCGGATTGTCTGCATTATCCCGTTGGTTTAAAAATTGGCTCGGAAGGTCCTGTTGAAAATGCAGTCAGCATAGTTGCTGAGCTGATACGTATGAAGCGTGGTGTTCGCACGACTGGAGAGTGGGCCTCCTCTGCAGCCATGAGGCGAGATATCCAAAGCTGCCGCCTATGGTGAGTACTAGGAAGAAAAAGATCGTTGGCGTGTACTTGGCGGCAGGCAGCAGCAGGCGGATGGGGACAGCGAAGCAATCGTTAGAATTGACTGAAGGTGTTCGGCTTGGCGGGGTTGCATTGCTGCAAGCTCTTCATTCCGAACTGCATAGTGTGGTTGTAGTCGTGCGTGTTGGTGATTCCTTAGATTGGTTGCCGGAAAAAGCTCGCATGCACATGTTAATAGGCAGATGCTGTATTGAGAAATGTGAGGATGCTCAAAGCGGGATGGCGCACTCGCTGCGCACGGGGATCCAGGCGGCAGAAGAGTTGGGTGCAGATGGCATCTTAGTCTTGTTGGCGGATCAGCCTTTCGTAGATGGTCAGATGCTGTTTCGCCTTATGAATGCGTTTAATAAGGAAGCGGGCTACGATTATATCGCCAGCGGGGATAAGGGGATGCCGAAGCCTCCTGTTATTTTGGGGCGAGGGATGTGGCCAGCGGCTGCTGCCTTGGAAGGAGATGCCGGAGCGCGTTCCTTGTTTCACTTGCCAGCATACCGTGGTCAAATTGTGGAAGAGGAAAATCCGTTGAAATTTATGGATGTTGACACATTGGATGGCTATGAACAGGCGAAAAAAATATTTACGCACCAATATATGTGAACTTAAATAACATAAAAGATGGAATGAGTGCATTATTACTAATAATGCGCTATTTTTTTATACAAAAACACAAATTAATGTCAAGTAAGTTGACGCAGTTTTTGAAAATTGTTTATAGTATATCTAATTTATATGCGGATGGTTTTTGAGAAACGGTGGTTGTGAGAAGCAGACGGTGTTTCCTAAGGTGAACCTAGGAAAATGAATCTGAGAAATGAACCATGAATCCATGGAACCCATGGACCCATGGAACTCATGAACCTATGGAAACCATGGAACCCATGGAACCCATGGAACCCATGATAGAACTTCCTTGAGGAACGTGGATGCGCTATTTGCCCAAAAAACGTTCGAATTCATGAGGAGAAGGAACGACGATTCGCTATTTCGTTGTTTTTGCCTCAGGAGAGCTCGAATTTACTCAAATAAGACAATCTCGTTCCGCTAATTCAAATTAGAGGGGCGTTGTTCCCGAAATAGAGGCTTGTCGTTCCTCAAAAGCAGGTAGTTCCGATGAAAGTTGCAGTAACGGTGACGAAGTAAGTATTCTTGGAAAACTCAATAAGTAAGTAAGTAAGTAAGTAAGTAAGTAAGTAAGTAAGTATTCTCTGAAAGAGCAGTAACGATTACGAAGTAATTATTTGTAAAAAAACGCTAAGGAGGGTTGTTCATGTCAGTTCCTTTGTATCAGCTGCCAGAGCAGCAGCCTTCAGTATGGCAGCCAACGAGCGTAGAGGAAGCCATGCGTATGAAGCATAAATGGGGAGATGATTCGGTACTCATTGCTGGGGGAACCTGGCTGCGTACTCGTTGGGAAAACGGTCATTCACCGCTCCCGCAGCATCTCATTAGCCTTGGAAATATCTCCTCTCTCTCGGGATTAACCGTCGATTCTCTAGGGCGAATTCATATAGGGCCTGCTCTTTGTTTAGCTGATTTGATGAAAAATGAGCTGGTTAGACAACGCTGCGGGCTCCTAGTGCAAGCCTGCTCGGAGATCGCAGCACCCTCTGTACGGAATTTAGCCTCAATCGGAGGCAACGTAATGTCACGAACGGGGGATCTCATTCCTGTATTGCTTGTCATGGATGCTCAAATCATTTGCTCGGATGGGCAGAATGAACGGTCAATCGCGCTGACGGAGTGGCTAGGTAGTCCGATTTCGAGCCAGAACGAGGTGATGACAGGGATCGTAGTACCAACGGCAGCTCAGATGAATGCGGAAGAGGGAAGCAGCTACGAATTTTATCTAAAGGTGGGACGCAGAGAAGCGTTCACCCCATCGGTTGTAACGGTAGCTGGGAGGCTAGCGCTAGGTACGGATGGAACCCTCGCAAGTATTGCATTAGCTGCGGGTGGAGGTAGTGCTGTTCCAGCAAGGTTCAAGGATTTGGAGGCCGCTGCCATGGGTCAGCCTTTATCCAAGGAGCTTCTGAAGTATCTGCATAAGGGAGTGTTCGCGGAATTCGATGCTGTAGCTGATGATTATGCCGGTGTGACTTATCGCAAGCAGACGGCGGCGAATCTCATCGTTTCTGAATGCTATAAAGCGTGGCAAAAAGGGGGCGGAGCGGATGCTCCTAGGTCGTGATACGTATGGAAAAAAGTGGATTATCCGACCTGACGGTGAAGAGAAGGTAACCGGAAAGCTCCGATATCTCACGGATTTAACTGCACCCGGCATGCTGCATGGGAAGGTGCTTCGCAGTCGTTACCCCCATGCCTGGATTCTTTCCATCGATATAAGCAAGGCAATAATGATTCCGGGTGTGCGCGTCGTGGTAACGGCAGAGGATGTGCCCGGTATGAATTTATTCGGCATTGCCTTCCCGCATCAGCCTGTATTCTGTCATGATCGGGTTCGTTACATTGGTGATGCGTTGGCTGCTGTAGCTGCGGATACGGAAGAGATCGCTGAATATGCGCTCAGCCTGATTGAGGTGGATTACGAGCCGTTGCCTGTTGTAGATGATCCAGAAACGGCGCTAGACGCTGGCGCTATTAGGCTGCATCCTGATGGGAATCTGCTGCACCGAACCAGTTTGAAGCATGGGGAGACGGAAACGGCGTTCGAGGGGTGTGCGCATATTGCCCAGGAGACGTATTATACGCCTCGTCAAATGCACACCTACATGGAAACAGAGGGCGGCTTATTTATCCCAGAGGATAATGGCCGATTGACGGTTTACTCGCCGACGCAGCATGGTTATAAGGATCGGATGCAGCTGTCAAGGATACTAGCGATGGATGAGGAGCAAATTCGGGTCGTATCCAGTCCGATTGGCGGATCATTCGGCGGTAAGGATGAGCTCAATGTGCAGCCCTTCGGTGCCCTGATGGCATTGAAGACGGGATCTCCGATCAAGATGCACAATTCGCGGCGTGAATCAGTCATATCTGGTATCAAACGGCATCCGATGCGGATACAGATGAAGACCGGCGTAGATCAAGAGGGACGCCTCATCGCGCATCAAGTCAGCATCCTTGCTGATACAGGCGCCTATGCGACCTTGGGTTGTGAGGTTTTGAATTTTGCAACGGAACATGCGATAGGACCTTATAACATTCCAAACATAGATGTTCAGGGTACGAGTGTTTATACGAATAACGGCGTGTCCGGTGAGTTTCGGGGCTTTGGCGGCAATCAGGTGATTTTTGCCGTTGAGAGCCAAATCGAGCGGTTAGCTGAGAAGCTCGGTATGGACTCTTGGGAGCTGCGCAAGCTGAACTTGCGTGCTCCGGGTGACCCGGGGCCGATGGGGCAGCAGATTGTGCAAACCGAGGGTGCGGACCAAGTGTGGAGCAAGGTGAAGGAGTCGCCGCTATGGGCGAAGCGCGAGAAGCCGGAGCGGGGAGGCGATGGAGCGGTACAACAGGGCGATGGCGAGAAGCAGCAGGATCATACGGTGAGGCTGCAAGGTTTAGAGCAGAATCACAAGAGCGAAGATCAAGCCCCGTGGATCCGCCGAGGCGTCGGCGCAGCGATGGTGATGCACGGCGCCGGGCTCGGCCTAGGCATCCCGGATCACTCCGGCGGCCGCATCGAGCTTACGCCGGAGGGCAAGATCCAGGCCTCCTTCGGCTTCGAGGAGTTCGGGCAAGGGCTTTATGCAGCGCTCACGTTGATGCTGCAAGACTTTTTCGGCTGCACCGCCGAGGACGTCCGCATCGTCATCGGCGATACGGATCGCGTGCCGAGCAGCGGATCCAGCACCGCTTCACGCGCCACCACGATGATGTGGCGCGCCCTGCAGCGGCTGAAGCCGCCGTTCGTGCAGGCGCTGCTTCAGCAGGCGTCTGCACTCGTCGGCCTCGCAGCCGAAGAGCTGGCAACCGGCGCAGGCGGGATTCATCGCAAGGGCGATGAAGCGGGCAAGCCGGTTGTGACGTATGCGGAGTTGGCGGAGGCTGCGGAGGCAGTAGCCCAGCCGATCATCGCGCATACGGAGTTCGACTACCCGACGACGCCCGAAGGGCTGGTCGGGACTCATTATTTATACTCCTACGCGTCCGTCATCGTGGAAGTGGAAGTGAACATGCTGACGGGGCGGGTGAAGGTGCTGCAAACCGATCACGTCATTGCAGCAGGCCCTGTTATTAATCCGATGGGGTTCCTCGGGCAGATCGAGGGCGGCAGTGTGATGGCGCTGGGATACACGTTGACCGAGGATGCCGTCATGAAGGACAGCAATTACGTCCGGCATAATTTGGACACGTATCTGGTCCCAACCTTCAAGGACAGCCCTCCTACCATTCGGGTAGAAGCGATCGAAGATTTGCCCGAGGGGGATACATTTGGCCCGCGCGGGGTTGGCGAAATCGGTTCCGTCGGTTTGGCCCCGGCCATTACCGCAGCGGTTCGGCAAGCAACGGGGATTTGGGTAAATCGACTTCCGATTTCACCGGAAGACATCGTGCAGTCCATCGACTGGTTAGAAGGGGTGGAGGCCATTGATTAATACAACTTATGTGCTGGAATGTTCCATTAACGGTAAGGCTGTCGCAGTGCCGGTCCCTGCTTCCAAACGGATGTCGGATATCCTGCGCGATGACTTGCTTTTAACAGGAACCAAAGTTTCTTGTGAGATAGGACGCTGTGGCGCCTGCATGGTACTGCTTGATGGTAAACCCGTAAATTCTTGTCTGCTTATGGCTTATCAAGCGGCGGGTAAGGAAGTAACGACCATTGAGGGGATATCGGCAGGGGAAGAGCTGCATCCCGTTCAGCAAGCAATGCTTACGGAAGGAGGGCTGCAGTGCGGTTATTGTACCGCTGGTATGGTCGTTACGCTTACGGCTTTATGGGAAGAGAATCCTACCCCGACTAGGGCGGAGGCCGAAGAGGCACTGTGCGGCAATATATGCCGATGCACGGGCTATGAAGGCATTTTCAGAGCTGTAGAAAGATGTGGTTTGTCGATGAAAAGAGAGGGGTAGAAGCCATTATGACAAAAAAATGGATGTTTTCCTTAACAGCTATCTTACTTATGATCCTAACCGCTTGCTCTGGACAATCAACAACGACTAGCACCACGACTGCACCTAATGCGTCCCCTGCTTCAACCCCAGCTGGAAGTTCAACGCCACAAGCAGAGAAAAAGCTGCCTAGAGTAGCCTTTGTCTATATCGGAGTCCCAGGTGATGGAGGCTGGACCTACGAGCATGATCAAGGCCGTTTAATGTTGGAAAAAGAGCTCGGCATCAAAGCGACAACGGTTGAAAATATCCCTGAAGGTCCTGATGCGGAGCGTGTTTTTGAAGAGTTGGCACAGAAGAATGATATTATTTTCGGAACCTCCTTTGGTTATATGGATGCGATGTACAATGTAGCTCAAAAGCACCCGAAGGTCACATTCCTGCATTCAACTGGCTATAAAACACTGCCTAACCTAGGGACATACATTTGGCGCGAATACCAAAGTGCTTACCTCGTAGGTATGGCTGCCGGTAAAATGACCAAGAACAATCACATGGGTTATGTCGGCGCATTTCCAATTCCAGAAGTTATTTATACCATTAATGCTTTTACCCTTGGCGCACAAAGCGTTAATCCGGACATTGATGTGTCAGTGGTTTGGAGCAATACGTGGTTCGATCCAGCGACAGAGAAGCAAGCTGCGATTTCTTTGCTGGATAAAGGCGTTGATGTGCTGGCTGCGTACCAAGATTCGCCTGCAAGTATTCAAGCAGCAGCAGAACGTAAAGTTTGGGGGATTGGAAACGATTCGGACATGGGCCGCTTTGCGCCTGAGACGTATATTTCGAACCCGAAATGGAACTGGGGGCCTTACTATGTGCAGACGGTTAAAAGTGTCATGGACGGCACTTGGAAATCCAGCGCGTATTTTGGAAGCATGAAAGAAGGCATTACAGATATAGCTCCTCTAGGCAAAAATGTGCCAGCCGACGTTAAGGCCCTCGTTGAGAAGAAGAAACAAGAAATCTTGAACGGTACTTTCGACGTATTCCAAGGACCTATCGTGGACCAAGATGGCAAGACGCGTTATGAACAGGGGAAAAAGATGACGGACGAGGAGATTCTGGGCACAACCTGGTTTGTTAAGGGCATTAAAGGTGTTATTCCTAAATAAGCATGAAAGGATGTTAGGACGATGACGATACAAGATCTTGCTTTGATGGACGAGTGGCATCCGGTGTTGTTGTCGTCAGATCTGTTAGATAAGCCTGTGCCTGTCATCGTGTTAGGCGAAAAAGTGGCTGTATTCCGTACCTCGCAAGGCGTCCACGCCTTCAAGGACTTATGCATACATCGGGGAGTACCGTTATCGCTGGGCAAAGTGAAGGGGGATGAACTCGTCTGTGCTTACCACGGTTGGTCTTACAACGGCTGCGGTACTTGCACGCGAATTCCGTCTCTGCCTGCAGATCGAGCGATTCCCTCCAAGGCGAAAGCGTTCGTCTACGCATGTGTTGAGGCGCACGGTTTCATCTGGGTGAGCTTAGGGACACCGGTTCATTCTCTGCCAAAAGTGAGTGCGTTTATCCCTGACGGCTTCAAAGAAGTCATCATGGGACCCTATACGCTGCAAGCTGCAGGGCCTCGTATCATAGAGAACTTCCTCGACGTGTCCCACTTGATGTTTGTACATGAGGGTTTGTTGGGTGATAGTGATTTTGCCGAAATTGAGGATTATCAGGTTTATGAGGAGGATGGTGTCCTTACTTCAGAGGAAATCGTCGTTTATCAACCTGATCCGGACGGAACGGGGCGCGGCGTACATAGCCGATACGTATACGAGGTGTTCGGTCCGCTCTGTGTCGCTTTTACCAAAAGAGATCGCGATACGGATCACATTTTCCGTTTGTTCTTGATGGTGCTGCCGGAAACGGAGAAGACGAGCAAAGCGTTCATGTTGAAGCAGAGGAACTATGCTTATGAGGAACCTGACGAGGTTTTCGTTCAGTTCCAAGATCTGCTCATTGAGCAGGATCGTGAAATGGTCGAAAACCAGAAGCCCGAGCTGCTGCCGCTCGATCTTCAAGCGGAGCTGCATCTGAATACAGATCGCTTGAGCATCGCGTACCGCAAACGGCTTCGGGAACTGGGCGTCACCTTCGGGACGGCTTAGGGGTTGAATAAAGCGCTGCGGCGCATGAGAGAAGAACCGGAGTGGTTCTTCTCTCATGCGCCGCAGCATTTTTTGTTCGTAGATATGAAAGTATAAGTTTATACTTTTGCTTCGCATCTACCTTGACAAACGCGCTCGTCCCAGTGGGACGACGGAGTCGTTTATCCTTGCAATGGAGCTGGAACTTTTATTCGATCAATTCGTCTGCTGTTTTTTCGGATTCAAAATGATAAGTAGACAAATTATCGATGTTTAACTTCCGTTTTTGTATTTCTAGAAAGAGTGTATGTATAAATTCTTTATCAAGTTGCAGATCTATAGAACTTAAATATGCGGTGATGAGCCCTTGGGAACTAAGTGATTTCATTATGTTTTCCTCGTTATCTCTTTTTTCGGCTATTCTTCATTAGCGTCATTCTCCTGGAATGGCGCAGCCAAGAATAATAGGCTCGTAAGTCACGTAATTCCATGGTTTTGGACATAAATCCGAGGAAAGTGATGATAATCATTCTATGTACAGGCTTGCCTGTCAGATCCGTTTCATTCTCCATCTCCGTAAATTGCACAACCATTAGTAAATCATCGTCGATGACGTACACATCTTCTTCGTTGCGGTAGTAGGATGCTATTTTGCCGCTCTTCAGCTTATCCCACAAAAACTTGCATATATCCTCTATTTTTGTTTGTTCACCTTCCACACGAGAGATCCATCGACTATGGGCATGATGGGTGATGACAATATCGACGATTTTTTTATCAGCTAGTTCGATATAGAAGGGATCATAGGTACTCCATCGACTCATTATTTTATCTTTCATACCTTGAACTCCTTTCTTCTTATGCATAAAAAGAACCAAGTCTGTTTTTCTTCCATATATATACTTATTATCATAAAGTTAACTTGTAATTGAGGCATCACATAAATCATTTCACTGATATCAACCTTTTTTTTCATACTTGTGTAAAACATGCAAAAATAATTGCGTGAAGACGAAAAAAAGGATTGCATGATTAGCGAGAGGCTAATTATACAATCCTTTTTTAATTTGTTAAAATAATACTAGAAATCAAGTCCAATTACCATTAGATACTGTTAGTTCTTTCTCTCTAGTAATTGCAGTGTGACTAAAGGTTCTATCCAGTGCGGAAGACTCTTCTTTCGATAAGGATAGTTTAGCCATGGAAGTGCTTTCAACTTCGTGTGAATCGCCTTTTTTCAAGATATGCACGGCCCGATGTAACTGCGGGTTTAGCTGGATTGTAAGCATTGAGATCACCACCTTCCCAGACGAATGTACTACAAAAATATTATAGCAAATAAAATGGAACATGAAGGAGAAAAATATGACGAAAAGTAAATTTGTGGCAGGGTTGTTCGTGTCGATATTCGTCGCGTTGCAGATTTGGTGTTCGTCCCTTATATTTAATTTCCCCTATATCGGGATATATCTTGAATTAACTCCACAGCAACAATGGGTGATTAACGAGTTGGATAAGGAAAGCGCCAGCATGAAGCTAGACGTTAAAGTAGGGGATATCGTCAAACAAGTAGACGGCAAGCTTCCCGATGAATTCCCAGCCATTCAAAAATGGAGAATTATAGAGCAAGCTCATACGTTGTTGATTTCAAGAGACGGGCATGAGTACAAGGTAGAGGTTAACATCAACAGCACTACTGTCTACGATATGATTCCGCTAGTAGAGGAATTCGTGTGTCTGTTCATGGCGGCTCTCATTTTTATAAAAGTGCGCCGTTCTCCATCAGCTAGGCTGCTCTCGGCTGTATTTTTGACTATGGCTATCATTTATATGAGTCTAGGAGCTTCCGTGAGGGGAGATGTAATAGGGAAGATTGCAATTGCCAGCTTTATGATGGTTTTGCCGATTGTCTTTTATCATTTTTTGGCTGTCTTTTTCAAGGAAAAAGGTAATATGGAATTGTCGACGCGGATTTTGAAATATTTGTATTCGATTTCTGCAATTGGATTTGGTTTAAGATGCCTTTACATCTTTCCCTCGATGGCACACTCGATTCATTATTATGATGGATCAGCTACCTTGATTTTTTTTGTGATCGTATTTTTATTCAATATGTATATTTTAACCATTCTGTATAACAAAGTTCACAAAGAACAATCCTACATGTCTAGCATTATAAAAAGTGTATGGTTTTCATTGATGATCTCATTTTTACCGGTCATCTGCATCTCCTTTCTCCCTCAATTGATCACAGGAGATCGAATTATAGACGCTGTGTACACAAGCTGGATTATTTTATTTTTCCCCATTTCTTTTGCTTACTTGATCGCCTCCAACCAGTTGTATGATATAGGTCTTGTTGTCCGGCGCTTTTTATTCGCTGGTCTACTGGCAATTTTACCGGCCAGTCTGTTTACAGGGGCATATGCTTTCTTATTTCGCCATGTAGTGGACGAAAAGCAAATTCTGTTCATTTTTGTCGGGTTGATGCTCCTAGTTTCCACGGTGCTGTATGCAGCCGAATATTTGACAACGCGGCTTGAACCATTTTTGTTCCCAAGAAAATATGCCCTGCAATTTGCATTGAAGAAAATTTCCAAAAACCTTGGGACCATTTCCAGTTTTCGTGAGTTGAAAGAGATCATACTCGTCGATATTGTTAGTACACTTCAGGTGATGGGTGGAGCCATTGTGTTCCAGTATAAGAACGATACCGAGATCATTTACGAAGGGGAAATAGATACTTCAGAAGTTCAGCAGCTTGTCAACTCGTCATCCTTGCTCGATCATCCACTTTATACATGCATGGAGATGAATAGCCATGAAGAGTATACGAGCTATTTGATTATGACACGCAAAAAGACGAACACAATACTTGCGAAGGAAGAGAAGCAGTGGCTGCAGCTAATTACAACTTATTTGGAAGTTAGTTTGGAAAATGTCCACTTGATCCGCAAGTTAACAGCCAGGTTGCACCAATTTGCCTCCCAGCTTCCTAATGAAAACGCAGCGCAGGATATTCAATGGTTTCGTAAGGTGATGTTTGAACTTCAGGAAGAGGAACGAATTCGGATTGCTAGCGATCTTCATGATACGACGATGCAAGATCTTTTCTTTCTCAAAAGAAGAATATCCACTCTTGCAGATAAGTCAACGATACATCAAGAAGATCAGGTACAATTGAAAAATATGAATAATTTTGTGGACATGATCAATGCCAGTCTGCGGCAAAGCTGCTTTGAGCTAAATCCCCATTTGCTAAAAGAGGTAGGTTTGATTCAAACGCTGAAGATGTACTTGGAAAAGGAGTCATATACAACACCATTCGAGCTTGAATTTCAAACAGGAAATACTGCTGTCATCGAAACCAAAGATTTACATACGAAACGGCATATATTCCGAATCGTCCAAGAGCTGCTTAACAATGCAAAAAAGCATTCGCAGGCTTCTAAAGTTAAGTTCCATATCGTGGAAAAAGATTTTTGTTTCTGGCTAACTTATGAGGATGACGGGGTGGGATTTCATGATAGAAACGAAGTTCACCCGAAGATTGGCGCATCAGGCATGGGGATCGAACAAATGAGAAGCAGAGTCTTGCACGTGGGTGGACGATTCGAGCTCAACACACAAAAAGGAAACGGAACGAAGTTTATCATCACGATACCCACCGAGGAAGTGATTTCTGCATGATGGAAGTTGTTAAGACATTGGTTGTCGACGATCATCCTTTATTTGCGCGTGCGACCAAGACCTTATTAGAAGAGATCGATGGTATAAAAGTTATCGGCGTTGTCTCTAATGCCAAACAATGCTTGGAACAAGTGGAGCTGCATCAGCCAGGTCTCGTATTTCTAGATTATCAACTTCCTGATCTATCCGGCACAGAAGTCGCTGCTCAATTAAAGGACAAATATCCGAATATGCATATTGTTATTTTTACGGGAATCGATGTGACGGGCATCTTGAATAAATTAATCGAAATCAAAGTAAGCGGCGTTCTATCGAAGGAGTCGAGCGAACGAACGATTAAAAATATGGTGAATTGTATATTGGATGGCCATACGATGCTGCCGCTAACATTCTTTCACCAGATGCAATTAAGTGGGGAATCTACCAAGGATGATTGTGTGTTACTAGAGGAAGAAGTACTCATGATGAACATGTTGGTTAAGGGAGCGACTCACGATCAAATTGCGGAACGCATCTTTATGAGCAAGCGAACTGTCGATAATTACTTGCGCAAGATTTACGACAAATGGGGCGTCAAATCAAGAACAGAAGCACTCGAGAAGTTTATTAAAAGCAAATATTACACGCAGGCTTAGGGAGGAAATAATGCAGGATATCCAGCAGCATATGCATCGTGTTATTGATGACTATATTTATGTAGAAGATTTAAATACTCTGCTTAAATCTTTTGTAGATGACAAAGAGAAGGAAAACTGTACATGGTCTAAGATCACGATTTGCACGCACAAGATGTTAGGAGGAGACTCGCCTCACATTTATCGGCTTGCTGCGGTGACGGAGCTGGTCATTCTAACTTTGGATATTATGGATGATTTGCAGGATCAAGATCAAGGGAGTAAGCCATGGATGCAATGTCCACAAGCCATTACGTTGAATGCTGTTATGGCGCTGTTCATGGGATTTGTAGGTGAATTGGGGCAGTTGCAGGTCAAAGATTCGATGCTAGTCGAGGTAAGTAAAATCATTTCGAGATCGATTAATGGCCAACAAAAAGATGTAACCAATACGATATCAACCGTAGATGACTATCTGATGATGACGCAAGAGAAATCAGGTTCCTTATTCCGGCTTGCCTGTTTCATGGGCTATTCCTCTTTAGCATGTACGGAGGATACCATTGAGCAGATTCATCAATTAGCTGACTGTATTGGCCTTATTCATCAAATTCAAAATGATATGAGAGATTTAGTTCGGTTTGATGTGAAAAACGATTTGCTTGGTAAGAAACGAACGCTTCCTGTGTTGTATTTACTATCCATTGACGATGCGGCGTTCAGCCAATTGAAAGCCTACTATGAGGGTGAAATTACCGCAGACTTCCTGTTGGAAGAGAAAGAGGATTTTTTGCAAATGATTCATGATTCCGGCTGTATAGAATATGCCCGAATTGTCCAATCCGTGTGCATTCAAAAGGCGGAAGAGATTTACGGGAATTTGCAAGCCATCTCTCCATGGAGAGAAAGATTTAAGCAAGCTACGTACGGGGATTTTCTGGATGCGGAATAGGAGCCAAACGCGCTCTTTTGAGTTAGGCGGAACCATCAATCAAAGAAGAAGACGAAAGATAGGGTCATTGACAACTGTTCTCAATTAAAATAAAATAGGTATTACATAATAATTATTCTAATTAGAGAGAAGTGCAATTTTATCACAATCTAACCTATGAAGGAGAATGCAGATGTCCCATAACCACATAACTACGAACCAGGGTGCGCCTGTAGGCGATAACCAGAACTCACGGACAGCAGGCCAGAATGGCCCGACGCTATTGGAGGATTATCACTTATTAGAGAAGATTGCTCATTTTGATCGGGAACGTATTCCGGAGCGTGTGGTCCATGCGCGTGGAGCGGGAGCTTTTGGAACCTTTACGGTTGAGAATTCGATGAAACGATATACGAAAGCGGGCTTCCTAGCTGAAGCGGGCAAGGAAACGGCGGTATTCGTACGCTTTTCCACCGTTATTCACGGTCAAGGGTCACCTGAAACAGCGCGTGATCCCCGTGGATTCGCGGTTAAATTTTATACAGAAGAAGGTAATTACGATCTAGTCGGCAATAATCTTCCTGTTTTCTTTATCCGCGATGCGATGAAATTCCCTGATATGGTTCACTCCCTGAAGCCCGCGCCTGACACGAATGTTCAGACACCTGACCGTTACTGGGATTTCATGTCACTGACACCGGAATCTACGCATATGCTGACTTGGGTATTCTCGGACTACGGCACACCGGCGAATTACCGTGAAATGAATGGTTTCGGTGTTCATGCGTATAAATGGATCAATGCCGTGGGGAATTATGTTTATGTGAAATATCACTGGAAACCGCATCAAGGTGTTCGCAATTTGAGCAAAGCCGAAGCATCGGCGATTCAGGGCGAGGATTTCAGCCATGCGACAAGAGATTTGTACGACCACATCGATCGCGGCGAGTTCCCGAAATGGGATCTGCATGTGCAGCTGCTGCAGCCTGAGGATTTGGATAATTTCGATTTTGATCCGTTGGATCCAACAAAAGTGTGGCCAGAAGATCTTATTCCATTGCAAAAAGTAGGGACAATGACGTTAAACCGCAACGCACAGAACTTTTTTGCTGATGTGGAGCAAGCGGCTTTTGCGCCAAGCGTGTTGGTATCCGGGATTGAGCCTTCAGAAGATAAGCTGCTGCAAGGGCGACTTTTCTCCTATCCAGATACACAAAGACACCGTCTCGGTGCGAACTACTTGCAAATCCCGGTAAACTGTCCTTATGCAACCGTGCGAAATAATCAGCGCGATGGCGCTATGCAAATGAGGCCGCAGCCTGGCAGTGTGAATTATGAGCCGACTCGTCATGCCGATGCACCGAAAGAAGCGCCTGAATTCCGCGACAGCACAGCACCCATCCATGGATCCGCTGGTAGACAAAAAATCGCAAAAACCAATGATTTCGCACAAGCCGGAGACACATTCCGTAGCTTCAGCGAGCAGGAGCAAGCGAACTTTATTTCGAATCTGGTAGGCGACCTTTCGTCTGTTCACGAGAAATCCAAATTGCTGGCAATTTGCAACTTCTACAGAGCAGATAGAAGGCTGGGAGAAAGCTTGGCAGCAGGCTTGAACGTGGATATTTCGGGTTACTTACAACATTTGAACCGCTAATGGCCATCATAAATAAAATAAAATTTGATTATCCAACTAGCTCAGGATAGGTAATCGTCGTAGACGATAGGCAACAATGAACTAACCTATTGAATAACTCGCTTTTGACCTCACGGCGGTTGAATCGATAGCAAAACTCATCGAGATATGCTTGTAGGTGCTTAGGATCTAAGCCGTGGTAGGTACCACCAATAAAAGCTTTCGCATTAGAGATGATCGTATGAAGCCACTTTAGATGATCTGGATTTTCTTTCAGGTCGTACTTTTTGGCTTCATGGTGGAAGCCATTTTTGGCCAAAGCTTGATAAGAAC
>NZ_AUGY01000097.1 GCF_000422905.1 Paenibacillus alginolyticus DSM 5050 = NBRC 15375 | reverse complement strand
TAAAGTTATTGCGAATCTATTTCTATGATAGCTGGTCTAACTTTGTAAATGCTGTCTTTCGCCCGCCAAGTAGAACTTCAAAGGGTCGACAGAAGACGAGCAAGACAAAAGAACGGCTAAGTTCACAGCGCATCATAGTGAGAGAATAGCGGAGACACAAGAATAAAATGTAAATTAATGGTAAAAACGCGTCATTTTCTGTAGTCTTTACTTTTTTGGCTTGTACCCAGAAAAACAAAATGGTAATAAATACAATATATTTAAGTAATTGTATTTATACGTGAAGACTTACTAATCATGTCAGCTTTTTAGCATCGGTAGTGTATTTTCTACAACAATTCATACGCCAAAAGGCTATTTTGCATCTTGAAGTTGCAGTTCGCACAACATTTCTTTCCTATTTGTGGAAATAACCCTGAATGAGGTATCAATTGTTGTACCAAATGCAACATTCTAGAAATACAGACGGGATTTAAGCAGCAATTGTTGCACTTTCTGCAACATTTTCAACTGAATTTCATACAGCACTCTCATGAGCTTACAAGACTATGCATACCGAATTTCAGTAAGATGCCACTTAGAAAAAATGCATGAGATTTGGCGCAGAGTTTCAATGCTCTTTTGAATGATTTTAATTGATTTTGAATGATTTTGAATGACAATGAAGAGTGTGAATTCCAGAACCTATAGATAATGAGGTCTATATCATGAATGTACCCAACAATGAAGTGATTGTAACAGCCGATGACGTGGCTACGCCAAGTAAAACGAAACAAATTATCAAGAGAAATGGTCTGGTGCTTAAAAAGAGCTTGGGGCAAAACTTCCTAATTGACCAAAATATCCTAAGCAAGATTGTCATGGCCGCTGAGCTCGGGCCGAACAAGGCTGCGCTTGAGATCGGCCCCGGCATTGGGGCGCTCACGCAGCAGCTGGCCAAGCTCGCTGGCCGCGTCTTGGCCGTCGAGATCGATCAGCGTCTGCTGCCCATCCTGGACGAGACACTGGAGCCCTATCCCCATGCTACCGTTGTCCATGGGGACATCTTGAAGACCGACCTGCCGGAATTGTTCCGGCAGCACTTCGAGGGCATGGACGGTGTCAGTGTCGTCGCCAACCTGCCTTACTACATCACGACGCCGATCATCATGAAGCTTCTCGAAGAGAAGCTTCCCTTGGAGAATATCGTCGTGATGATTCAAAAAGAGGTGGCCGACCGCATGGCGGCTCGCCCGGGCACCAAAGATTACGGCAGCCTCAGCATTGCCGTGCAGTTCCACTGCGAGCCGGAGCTTGTTACGATCGTGCCGCGCACCGTCTTCGTGCCGCAGCCGAACGTCGACTCCGCCGTGATCCGGCTGCGTGTGCGCCAAACCCCGCCGGTCGAGGTGGCGGATGTGGACTTCTTCTTCGCCGTTGTTGGGGCGTCCTTCGTCCAGCGGCGCAAAACCCTTTACAATAACCTAGCTGCTAGGTTCTTCACGAAAGAAAACAAGCCTGAGCTGGAAGCGCTGCTGCTCGGCATTAACATAGAGCCTTCGCGTCGCGGCGAAACGCTCAGTATGGAAGAATTCGCGCGCTTGTCGTCGGCTCTTCGCGCGCACGGCTGTAAATAACCCGCACCAAATGCCTAGTCCCGCCATAGGATACCCCTAGGAGGGGATTTGTGCGATGAGGCAAGGAGACTATGTTACCCGTAAATCCTATGGCGGCGACGTCATGTTTAAGATTGAGCGCATAGAGCAGCTGAAGGCTATCCTGCGTGGTGTGGATTATAGGCTGCTCGCGGATGCGCCTCTAGTCGATTTGACCATTTCAAATCCGGCAGATGTCATGGATCATCCGCGATCGAGTTCACCCGAATTTCGGGAGTCGCTCCGGCGTCTGGCGGTATCCCAGATGCAGCTGCAGGAGAAGAACCAACTCTCAATAAACCATAAACAAAATATCGATAAAAGCTACTTCGAAGTGCCTGGCAAAGTGCTTCACCTAGACGGTGATCCAACTTACTTGCGTAAAAGTATGCAGATCTATGGGGAATTGCGAGTGCCAGCCGAGGGATTTTATGTTCCTGAAGCACAAATGGCGGATGCTCTTCACAGGCTGCTTCCCCAAATTAGGCCAGATATTGTAGTCGTTACAGGTCATGACGGAATACTTAAACATCGTAAAAGTGGAGGTCCAAGCAGCCTTTCCAGCTATAAGAATTCACAAAACTTTGTGAATGCCGTGCAGATCGCTAGGCAGTATGAGCGCAACCGGGACTCCATGATTATTATAGCTGGTGCTTGTCAGTCCCATTTTGAGGCCTTGCTAAGGGCTGGAGCTAATTTTGCGAGTTCTCCTTCTCGTATCCTCATTCACGCCCTAGATCCGCTTTGTATCGCCGCTAAGCTGTCGTATACTTCTGTGAAGGATACCATATCTATGTTAGATATCGTTGAATTGACGGTGACAGGATTGGATGGTTTGGGCGGGGTAGAGACAAGAGGGAGCTATCGCATGGGGGTTCCGGGGATTCAGCATACGGAAGATTATGTTTAAATGTTCTTTTTGGACATATAAAGCGACATGAACCGACAAAACATACGGTATGCAGTAGAGCACTTACCTGTCATTCGACTCCTTGGAGGAGGATGATGGGGTAAGTGTTCTTTTTTTTAGTGGAAAAGTGTGAATAATTTGCGAACTTTGGAGACAACCTGTAAGAGGGGGATTTCGAAAATTAAACGAAAATGCCGTTGACAACAGGAATGTGGTGCTGATATAATATTTGACCTCGTTTGACATGCCTGTCTGAATCGGTTATAATAAACTAGGAAAGAGGTGGTAGTTGACAATGGCAAAAAATGCGCTGTTGGAGATCAAACGCAGTTTGGAGCCCCACGTTGGGCAGAAGATCATGTTAAGAGCGAATGGTGGCCGTCGAAAGACTGTCGAGCGTTCTGGTGTTTTAGAAGAAACCTACCCTTCTGTGTTTATTGTGAAATTAGATCAAGAATCCCACGCCTTCAAACGAGTGTCGTACAGCTACGCCGATATCCTTACCGAATCCGTTGAAGTTACCGTGTGTAATGACGATGGACAGGTTCGTATCACCTACATCCAACATTAGCTTAATGCATTCCTATATGAGCAGACCCAGAGGGTCTGTTTTTGCATTTGTATGGACCTTACCCGGTTGGGCATACTATAGCAAAACTTTAAGGAGGTTCCATGTATGAGTCGCAGAAGAGGGATCATGTCCGAAAGCTTTAAATATGAATTAGCTAAAGATCTAGGGTTTTATGATGTTGTGCAGCGTGAGGGCTGGGAGGGCATCCGAACAAAGGATGCAGGGAATATGGTGAAGCGGGCGATCCAAATCGCTCAGGAACAGCTGGTGAAACAGTATAACCCTGCAGCTTCTTCCGTCAATCAGATGCATTCAACGACGCAATCAACATATAGTCAGCCAAATTACAATCAAACCAACTACAGTCAACCTGCTTCCAATCCGTCTAGCTACACTCCGTCGTATTATAATCAATCCACATATCCATCTGTTTCTTCCCCACAACCCTATTCGCAGCCTCAATCGAGCTTTAATCAGAACCAATACAGTGGAACGCAGCAAATGCAATCTACCTATACACCAGCTTCCTACATGCAGAACTCAACCGATGTAAATACTTATAGAACTTCTAATCCAATGCAACCTAATACGGCAGTTTCAAATCATTTAATTGCGGGATCGCAGCAGGCAACGCAAGCAGAATAGCGTCCCTATTACAGCTAAAGCGAATGCTTTAGCTTTTTTTTTGCGCTTTTGTTATAATATTTTAACGGCAAACGAGCAAAAGAAGGTGATCTGATGAAGATTTTTGAAAAAGCACCGGCTAAAATCAATTTATCCCTTGATGTTTTACATAAAAGATCGGACGGTTACCATGAAGTTGAGATGGTCATGACGATGGTTGATCTAGCAGATCGGATCGAAATGCAGGAGCTTTCGCGAGACACCATCATCATTTCCAGTCAGGCGGGGTATATTCCGCTGGATGAGAAGAACTTAGCCTTTCAGGCGGCACGCCTTATTAAGGATCGATACGACGTCAAACAGGGCGTCTACATCCATTTGGACAAGCAGATCCCCGTGGCAGCGGGTCTAGCAGGAGGCAGCAGCGATGCGGCAGCGACGCTTAGAGGTTTGAATCGGCTTTGGAACTTAAACATCCCTATGGAAGAGCTGCAAGTGCTTGGAGCGGAGCTTGGCTCGGATGTACCTTTCTGTGTAACGGGAGGAACGGCGGTCGCTAGAGGGCGCGGAGAGAAGCTGGAACCGATCGTCTCGCCGCCTCAGTGCTGGGTCGTACTCGCGAAGCCGCCTATTAATGTGTCCACATCGGAGATTTACGGAAAGCTGAATGCTCGGGAGATTAAGAATCACCCTTCGACGGAGGGTGTGTTGGGCGCGATTCGGGAGAAGCGATTCGATCTGCTTTGCGGAAGCCTTGGCAATGTGCTTGAGGAAGTGACGCTGGACCTTTATCCCGAGGTGAGACATCTCAAAGAATGCATGCAGAGGCTTGGTGCGGATGGTGTGTTGATGTCGGGCAGCGGGCCGACGGTATTCGGTCTCGTGTCCAAGGAAGCGAAGGTGCCCCGGATTTATAATGGGCTGCGTGGATTTTGTAAGGATGTTTACGCTGTGAGGATGTTGACGTAGATGAAGTAGGACGTAGCAGGGCCCGCGAAGGGCTCTTTTTCATTGCATAGAGGGTTGGACGATGGCTTCACCATATCCATTTGATGTGTTATATTGATGTTAAGTTTATGTTAATATAATTTTCATGAGAAGCTTGAATAAATACGTATAAAAATGGTATATTTTCAATATAATATTCGGATTTTTGGGGGTAGTGCGATGAAAAAGTTGAAAAGGAGCGCTAGGCTGGTGGAAATGACGCAATATTTGTTATTCCGCCCCCATTCGTTAATCCCTTTAACGACTTTTGCCGAGCGTTACAACTCTGCTAAATCTTCCATAAGTGAAGATTTAGCGATCATCAAGGAAGTATTTGAAGAAGAAGGACTAGGCGAGCTGAATACGCTTGCGGGTGCTGCCGGAGGTGTGAAGTTTTCACCAAAGGTGCCTAAGGAAGTATCTCTGAAATTTATACAGAACCTTTGTTTACAACTGCAGCAGCCAGAACGGATTCTTCCAGGCGGTTATTTGTATATGTCAGATATTATGGGGCAGCCTCAATATTTGAATGAAATTGGCAAGACATTTGCATCCGCTTTCGCTGGTCGTGATATTGATGTGATTATGACGGTAGAGACGAAAGGCATTCCGCTCGCGTATGCGACGGCAACTTATATGAATCTGCCCGTTGTGATTGTCCGCAGGGACAGTCGAGTGACGGAAGGATCAGCGGTTAGCATCAACTATGTTTCAGGTTCAAACAAACGGATCCAGACGATGTCACTCGCAAGGCGTGCTCTGAAAGAAGAGTCAAAGGTGCTTATCATTGATGATTTCATGCATGTTGGCGGTACGATCCACGGTATGATGGATTTGTTAGCGGAATTCAAAGCCTCGGTTCAGGGTGTTGGTGTATTCATGGAGTCTTGTGAGGTTGAAGAGCATTTGGTCGATCACTACGTATCGCTTGCTCGTTTGTACGGCGTAGATTCCAAGACCAAACAAATCACGGTAGAGCCAGGTAACTATTTTGACAGTAAAAAAGGAGATTCGTAAACGATGGAACTTATTTCAACAACTGCAGCACCTGCTGCTATCGGACCTTACTCACAAGCGGTAAAGCTAGGTAACCTTCTCTTTACTTCCGGACAAATTCCACTTGGCTTGGATGGTCAGATTGTACAGGGCGGAATCAAGGAACAAGCCCATCAAGTGTTCGCCAATTTGAAGGGTGTGCTTGAAGCAGCGGGTTCATCTTTTGATCAAGTTGTGAAAGCAACTGTCTTTTTGAAGGATATGAATCAGTTTGCAGAGCTGAATGATATTTATGGATCCTACTTCGGAGACCATAAACCGGCTAGATCCACTGTCGAAGTGGCTAGATTACCCCGTGATGTTTTTGTCGAAATTGAGTTAATTGCTGTGATTTCTGTCGAAATTTAACAGTAACATTAAGATTGTATAAAATTATCGAAAATTTCAAAAAAAGAAGAAGGAATTTGCACGACGATGTGGAATATTACACCCAAGTCTCAGAGATGGAAAAAGGTGGTGAACACAAGTGCAAATTACAGATGTAAGACTCCGCCGGGTCAACTCCGAGGGGAGGATGAAGGCGATTGCTTCCATTACCATTGATAACGAGTTCGTCGTTCACGACATACGTGTCATCGACGGTAATAATGGGATGTTCGTGGCTATGCCAAGTAAACGAACACCGGATGGTGAATTCCGTGATATCGCTCATCCGATTTCTTCCACAACACGCGAGAAAATTCAAGCGGCCGTATTGGCTGAATACGATCGCGCGGCTGTAGAAGAAGAGGTAATAGAAGAAGGCGCATAATTCAGATTATTAAGAGAGCCCTCGGGCTCTCTTTTCTTTTAGGTGGTATTGATGCTATATTTGGTGGAGAACTCATCGATTATACATATAGTAATGTGTGACTATTTATATCAAAGGGGTTGGATGATAGTTGAAACTCATGGGGATTGTACTGGCCGCAGGACAAGGGAAACGCATGAAATCGAAGCTGTACAAGGTGCTTCATCCGGTTGTAGGTAAGCCAATGGTGGAACACGTTGTGGACACGCTTCAGCATATAGAAGTAACAAAAACAATAGTCATTGTTGGATTCGGGGCGGAAGCCGTGAAGGGACATCTGGGAGATCGAGTGGAGTACGCGTTACAGGAGCAACAGTTGGGAACGGGTCATGCTGTTCTTCAAGCGAAGGAAGCTCTTGGCGAAGAGGAAGGAATGACGGTTGTTATTTGCGGCGATACACCGTTGATATCGGAAGCCACCTTGATGAGCACCATTGAGCTGCATGAGCTATCTGGAGCGTCTGCGACAATTCTGACAGCAAAACTCGATGAGCCGCATGGTTATGGACGTATTATTCGCGGAGAAGATGGCCGAGTAGCAAGGATTGTTGAGCAGAAGGACTGCAGTAGTGAGGAAGCAGCTGTTCAGGAGATCAACACAGGTACTTATATTTTCGATAATCGGAAACTATTCAAGGCCTTAGCGTCGGTTACGAACAATAATACGCAAAATGAATACTATTTGACTGATGTCATTGGGATTATGACAGGCGGAGGAGAAATAGTTCAAGGCTACTGCATGGAGGACAGCGAAGAGTCGATCGGTGTGAACGATCGTGTGGCACTTGCTGAAGCCGAGCGGTTGTTCAAAGCGCGTATTAACCGTGAGCACATGCTGAACGGGGTTACGATTGTAGATCCATCTAATACGTATATTGAAAAAGATGTTACCATCGGCATGGATACCGTTCTTCTGCCGGGTACTATTTTGCGGGGGCGAACCGTTATTGGGGAACAATGTACAATTGGACCGCAAACGGAAATTATCGACTCGACGGTTAGGGATGAGGTTACGATTAAACAATCCGTCCTTCAGGAGGCCTACGTGGATAATGAGGCTAGTGTAGGCCCGTTTGCTTATTTGAGACCTGGCGCTAATATTGGGAAGCAAGTGAAAATTGGTGACTTTGTTGAGATTAAGAACGCTACGCTGGGTGAGGGGTCAAAAGTTTCTCATTTAAGCTATGTAGGGGATGCGGTTGTTGGTACGAATGTAAACATCGGCTGCGGCGCGATTACCGTAAACTATGACGGATTCAATAAAAGCTTAACGGAAATTGGCGACGATGCCTTTGTGGGCAGTAATGTGAATTTGATTGCTCCTGTGAAAATCGGCAAGGGAGCTTATGTTGTTGCAGGTTCTACAATTACACATTCCGTAGATGATGGGGATCTAGCGATTGCCCGTGAGAGACAATCCAACAAGCCCGGCTATGCTGATAAAATTAGAGCGCGAGCAAAAGCGAAGAAGGAAAATAAACAGAACAAAGTGTAAATTCACGATCTAGGAACGGTAAATCTCACTTTGTGAGGATGAAATTGGATGGAACTTCTTGAGGTTGGGTAGGCTATGAACTAGCTGTTACCCACTTAGCACTGCTTACCCAAGCAAGGTGCTGAGCAAAACCCTTAGGAGGTTCTTTTTCTTATGGCATTTTCATTAAAAGCGGAATCCCGCAAAGAAACAACGAAATCAGATATTAAACAACTGCGTGCTAAGGGCAGAGTGCCGGCAGTTGTGTATGGCCAGAAGGTTGCCTCTACGGTCATTACAGTTGACCAGAAGGAACTGATGTCATTGCTCCGCCAAAATCCGCATGCGATTATTGATTTGGACATGCCAGACGGCAACGGCAAGCAGCCGGTGATGATCAACGAGATTCAGCGGGACAAACTAAAAAGAGAGCGGCTGCTTCATATCGATTTTCATCAAATTAATATGGATGAGCCTGTTAAAACGGTCGTTACCTTGGAATTTATTGGTGAGGCTGAGGGGGCTAAAGAAGGCGGTATTGTGCAGATTCAGATGCATGAGCTGGAGATACGGTGCTTGCCCAATCAGATACCAAGCTCGATCAAGGTAGACATTTCGAACGTTGGACTCGGAGACAACATACTAGTAAACCAGCTCTCCGTCCCTGCGGGGATTGAAGTGAAATCTGACTCTAATGATTTGGTTCTCACGGTACTTGCACCTCAGAAAGAGGCTCCTGTAGAAGAGCCGGCCAATAATGAAGAGAAGGTAGGACAAGCGGAAGTCTCGAACGAGGCTGCGACTGAAGGACAGCCGGTATAGTCCGAATAAACGACAAGGAACCCTCACCGATATGTGGAGGGTATCCTTTTTTGCTGATATGCAAGCGCTTAATATCCGGGTCGTGAAAGAAATACATGCGTATTCCTGTTGTAGAATGTATTATTTACTTTGATAAAATACAGAGTGTAGATTTCAATGAATCCTATATCCTTATGTACATTTTGATAGTATACTTGGACGGGAATACAGGATTCAGCATGATCTTGAAAATGAAGATCGGTTGAAAGCTGTTGACCATTTAGATACATAGGACTGATTCACCCACAGCTTTAAATTTGATGGTTCTTTTTTCAGTAGATAAGAAAGTATAAGTTTTATACTTTTGCTCCGCATCTACCTTGACGGAACGTGCTCGTCCGAGAAGGACGACGGAGTCGTTAATCCTTGTATAGGTAAACAATAACCTCTAGATGATGGATCCGCAAAGGATTTTTTAGTTTAACTTTAGGAGGACTTAGAAGAAGATGAAATGTTTTATTGGACTGGGTAATCCGGGAAAACAATATGAGATGAATCGACATAATGTTGGTTTCATGGCCATTGACCGTTTTGCTGCCAAATGGGGTATTACTTCTTTTCAAAATAAAAGTAAGGGGCTTCTAGGCGAAGGTATGGTAAATGGTACGAAGGTATATTTACTTAAACCGATGACTTACATGAATCTTTCGGGCGAATCCATGCGAGCGTTCTTGGACTTTTATAAAGCGAAACTGGAAGACGTTACGATTGTTTATGATGATATGGATACATCCTTCGGTCAAATTCGACTCCGTTATCAGGGGAGCCCTGGCGGTCACAATGGGATTAAATCCATTATTCAACACGCTGGGACGCAAAGCTTCAATCGCATTCGAGTAGGTGTGAACAGACCTGCACCCGGCTATAATATTGCCGATTATGTCTTATCTAACTTTTCCAAAGATGAGATGAAGTCGATAGATGAGGTACTGGACCTCACCTGCGAAGCCATGCTGTTCAGTCTGAGTGAGTCATTCGAAAAGACGATGGCGAAGTTCAATAAATAAGTAAAGCTCTCCGCTTCAGATTCATTGTATGCAAGTCGACTATTCGAAAATGACAATGGCACATTCGGCTAATTTCTCCGAAGAATGGCCATACTAGGATGTAATCGAATAGTCGAAGGAGGCATACATATATGATTAAGTATATTTGCAGACATTGTCATACCTTTGTTGGGGAAATTAATCAAAATTCGATCACGGAGCAGCAGTTAGGCTTCCATTTCTTGACCCCCGATGAGCGTAGAGATATAATATCGTATAACACGAATGGAGATGTTACGGTAAGGGTCGTTTGCGACTACTGTCGAGAGGCATTAGATGCAAACCCAGAACTGTCCCTACTGGCAAGTCCGTTGCAGTAAAATTGATGAAGATAAAGAGTCAATAGCCGAGGCAAGTGTGCCGAGGCTTCTTTTTGTGAGGGGAGTGTACTTGTTTGCAAGCTTTAATTCAAGCTTTTTCTACGGATAGCGACTTTCAAACGATCGTGACAGGCCTCAGGTCCGAAATGAAAGAGCAGCTCGTTGCCGGACTTACCGGTTCCTCCAGGCAGATAATGATTGCCACTCTCTCGCGCGAGTTAGAGCGCCCGCTGTTCATTGTTACTCATAATATGTTCGCCGCTCAGAAAATAGCGGAGGATTTACTAGAATGTCTATCACCTGATAAAGTGCTGCTCTACCCATCTCAAGAGCTTCTGACAACAGAAGAAGCGGCTTCCAGCCCGGAGATGCTAGCGCAGCGTATTGACGTTCTCACTAAGCTAGCTGGCGGTTTTCGCGGGGTTGTTATTGCGCCTTTTGCCGGTGTGCGCCGACTGCTTCCGCTCAAGCAAGTATTCGAGGAATCCCGCGTTACGGTCAACGTAGGGGATACCGTTCAATTGGATGAGCTCCTAGGTACTTTATCCAGTCTGGGTTACGAACGCGTGGAGCGGGTTGAGACCAAAGGTGAAATGAGTGTACGCGGCGGAATTCTGGATTTATTTCCACTAACATCGGAGAACGCCATTCGCATTGAGCTGTTTGATGTCGATGTTGATTCTATTCGTACTTTTGATGTAAGTGACCAGCGTTCAATTGATAAATTAAGCTCAATAACGATTCCCCCTTGCCGCGAGATTCAAGCGGATAGAAAGCGGTTACAATCGGCCGCGCAGCATGCCTATGAGCTGCTTCAAGCGCAGCTGGAGAAAATGACCGACCGATCAGCCAAAGACAAGCTGCTCGAAGGCATTGGACATGATATTGAACTGCTTCGAGAAGGGCAGACGTTTCCAGGTATTTATAAATATATTTCGCTTTTATATACGGAAAGACAGACCCTCATGGACTACATGCCTAAGGATACTGTGCTGATCATCGACGAACCGGCCCGATTGCTGGAAACAGCCAAACAGCTGGAACGCGACGAGGCAGAGTGGATGATGCATGCGCTGACAGAGGGGAAGAGCTTGCCGGCTTTTGTGCTGTCCAAATCGTATGAAACTTTGCTGCATCGTAGGCCTTTCCCGACCTTATATGTATCGCTATTTTTGCGTCAAGTGGCAGGGATTCAACCGCAAAACATCGTAAACTTCGTTTGCCGTGTCATGCAAAACTTCCATGGACAGATGAATCTCCTCAAAGCGGAGATGGAACGCTGGAAGAAAAATGGAAGCAATGTGATTTTGCTGGCAAACGGGGAGGACCGTGCTGAGCGTGTTCGGCGGGTGCTGCAGGACTATCAAATTGAGATCCCCGAAATTGTAGATGGGAATTTGCAGACAGGGTTTGAAATGCCTTCGATCCATTTGGTTGTCATTACGGAAGGCGAGATCTTTACACAGAAACAGCGTAAAGCACGTAAGGTCGAGAAGAAGCTGGAGAACGCTGAGCGTATCAAAAGCTATCAAGAGCTTAAGATTGGCGACTATGTTGTTCACGTGAATCATGGGATCGGGAAGTATGTTGGGATCGGCACTTTGGAAGTAGGCGGTATTCATAAGGATTACCTCCACATCATGTATGCTGGCGGCGATAAGCTGTCTGTACCGATTGACCAGATTGATTTGATCCAGAAATATGTAGGTTCCGAAGAGAAGGAGCCGAAGGTTTATAAGCTCGGAGGCGCTGACTGGGCTAGAGTGAAGAGCAAGGCGCGGGCATCCGTTAAGGATATTGCCGATGAGCTGATCAAGCTCTATGCAGAACGCCAAGCTGCAACTGGCTACGGATTTAGTAAAGACAGCTCATACCAGAACGAATTTGAAGCGATGTTCCCTTACGATGAAACGCGGGATCAGCTTCGCGCAATCGAAGAAATTAAGGGAGACATGGAGAAAGCGCGTCCGATGGACCGTTTGCTTTGCGGTGACGTAGGCTATGGGAAGACGGAAGTTGCGGTTCGCGCGGCCTTCAAGGCAGCGATTGACGGCAAACAGGTGGCTGTTCTGGTGCCGACAACGATTTTGGCTCAGCAGCATTACGAAACGTTCCGTGAACGGTTCTCAGGCTATCCTTTTAACGTAAAAGTATTAAGTCGTTTCCGCTCTAAGAAGGAGCAGACTGAAGTTATGAAAGGCGTCAAGAAAGGGACGGTTGACGTCGTTATTGGTACTCACCGGCTATTGTCGCAGGACGTGCAGTTCAAAGATCTTGGTTTGCTAATCGTCGATGAGGAGCAGCGGTTTGGCGTGTCCCACAAAGAGAAGCTGAAACGGCTCAAGACGAATGTGGACGTGCTCACACTGACGGCAACACCAATTCCGAGAACCTTACACATGTCGATGTTAGGTGTTCGTGATTTATCGGTAATTGAGACTCCGCCGGAAAATCGTTTCCCTGTTCAGACCTATGTGGTCGAATACGGGCCAACGCTGGTTCGAGAGGCGATTGAGCGGGAATTAGCGCGTGAAGGTCAAGTGTATTATTTATATAACCGTGTACAAGGAATCACTCAGATTGCTGATCAGATTTCCATGATGATTCCGGATGCCCGCGTTACTGTAGCACATGGACAAATGGGCGAGCAGGAGCTGGAGAAGACGATCCTTGATTTCCTCGATGGCGAATACGATGTGCTAGTAAGTACGAGTATTATCGAGACGGGTGTCGATATTCCGAATGTTAATACACTGATTGTTCACGATGCGGATAAAATGGGGCTGTCCCAGCTGTATCAGCTGCGTGGACGAGTAGGACGATCTAATCGCGTAGCTTATGCTTACTTCACGTATCAGCGGGATAAAGTGCTTACGGAAGTGGCGGAGAAACGCCTCCAAGCGATTAAAGAGTTTACAGAACTTGGATCAGGCTTTAAAATTGCGATGAGGGATTTATCTATTCGTGGCGCTGGCAACTTGCTTGGCGCTGAGCAGCATGGTTTCATTGCATCTGTCGGATTTGATTTGTATTCCCAAATGCTAGCGGAAGAAATTGCAAAGCTGAAACTAGAAATAGATGGGGAAGCCGTCATTCCAGAGCCGGAATGGAATACTTCCATTGATATACAATTGGATGCGTATTTACCATCCGACTACATCTACGACAGCATGCAAAAAATCGAAATTTACAAAAAAGTGGCCGCCATTCGAACGTTGGAAGAAGCCGCGGATCTGCATGATGAGCTAGTTGATCGCTTCGGTGATCTGCCGCAGGCCGTGTTCAACTTACTGACAGTGGCTCGTTTGAAAGCATACGGTTCGGAGTACCGGATTGAAACGATCAGCCAAAAAGGGGATGATTACCTAATCAAGGTGCATATTGACCAGAATGGCAGGCTGGAAGGACAGAAGCTTATCGCATTGTCCAAAGGCTTTGATGGTCGAATAAAGTTGAACGCGGACCCGCAGCTTCATATCGTTATTCGATGTAAAGGCATGAAGCCAGAAGCTTCCATCGAATTGGTGGAGAAGTTTCTGGTACAATATAAGGATGTTCTGAAAACGAAAGGGGAATTACAGGATGTTGCCAAATGATACTAGTACACAACGACGTTTTTCGAGAAAATGGATTTTAAGCATGGTAACATTGCTCCTTGCATTTTCAGTCTTAAGCGCATGCGGAAGCAAAAAGGAAGGTGCAGCAACGGCTTCACCTTCAACTTCACCTGCTGCTACTGCAGCAACTGCCGGTAATCCGAGTGATGTGATTGCTACGTATAAAGAGGGCGGTAAAATCACACGCGGCGAGTTTAACTCTTTCATCAGTGTGAACAAAATGTTCTCACCGCAGCTGGCGCAATTCATGACAGACCCGGCTTTTCAACAAGATATGTTGAAGCAAATGGTAACTTTCCGTGTTCTATCTGCCAAAGCGGACGATAAAGTGAAAGCTGATGCTGACAAACAAGTGACGGAGCAAATGAAAGCCATCACGGATTACTTCGGTAAGCAAGAAGGCGGAATGGACAAGCAGTTAAAAGACAATGGTATCGAGCTTAAGGATATCGAGTCATTAATGAAAATGAGCTTTTACACGATGGGCAGCATGGAGAGTAAAATAACTGATCAAGCTGTTCAGGATTCCTACAAAGAACAAGCAGCTACTCATGCCTTTGATATTGCAACAGTTAGTCACATTCTGATTTCCTTGAAGGATGCAGCCACACAAAAAGATTTGCGTACCAAAGATGAAGCTTTGGCAAGAGCCAAAGAAGTGAAAGGGAAACTGGATAAAGGCGGCGATTTCGCAGCGCTTGCGAAAGAATATTCCGACGATCCAGGCTCCAAAGATAATGGCGGTACGTATAAAGATGCAGACATCAATCAATGGGTGCCGGAATTCAAGCAAGCAGCTAGTACGCTTCCTTTGAACACAATCAGTGATCCTGTTGAATCCTCTTTTGGTTACCACGTGATGAAAGTAGAGTCCAGAAGCACGAAGCCACTGGATGATACACTCAAAACACAAATCAAATCTCAGCTTGCGGAGAAATCCCTATCTGAATTTGCAGAGAAAGAATACCCGAACTTGATTCAAACCAACAATTTGCCGAAACCGGAAGCGAGCCCAGCTCCAGCAGCAAGTCCTGCTGCAAGCCCGGCAGCAAGCCCGGCGGCTAGTCCAGCTGCAAAGTAAGAACTTACCGGGATGTCCGATAACGGGCATCCTGTTTTTATTTGTTACCACATAAGAAAGCAAGTATAAGTTTTCGGTTCACGAAAACAGCTTTCTTATTGGCGATAAAATCTACCATATATAGGGATCTTTGGTCGGAGACCAAAGTCTCTCCACTGCTAAGCGCGGTCGCTCATCATTGAATTTCTTCGATATAGATTTTCTCATTTTTGGACATGATAATCGCAGCAGGATGCAAAGCTAAATAAAGTAAATTCCGTAGAAAAGCGTCTGCATAGAAGAATGGGAAGTGAAGAATACTATGGATAGAATTCGAGTTCCCACCAAATCCCGATCTAGCATACAAGATTTCATGCTCCTGTCGTATCTAATTACTGAGCGGAAAGTGAGGCATCTAGAGGTATGAAAGCAACTGGAATTGTCCGTCGGATAGATGATTTAGGGAGAGTTGTGATTCCCAAGGAAATACGACGCACACTACGCATTCGCGAAGGTGACCCTTTGGAAATTTTCGTGGATCGAGATGGTGAAGTGATTCTTAAGAAGTATTCACCTATCGGTGAACTTGGTGATTTTGCCAAGGAATATGCGGAATCGTTATTTGAAAGCACGAATCATGTGGCCCTGATCTCTGATCGAGATAACATTATTGCGATGGCTGGGGGGTCCAAGAAAGACTATTTCGAAAAGTCGGTTGGATCGATCGTTGAATCCTGTATGGAAAATCGCAAAGCGATTCTGGAAAGCGGCAGTGGACAATTTGAGCTTATTAAGGATACCAATGAAACGTTTTCTTCTTTCGTGGCTGCTCCGATCGTAGCCGGCGGTGACCCTATTGGATGTGTCATTTTGCTCTCCAAAGATGAGAGTGTGAAAATGGGGAATATGGAAGTTAAGATGGTGGAGACCGCGGCTGGATTTTTGGCAAAGCAGATGGAGCAATGAAAGAAAAATAAGACATAAAGGCTTCCTTACCGAGATGCCCCGCATCTGTAAGTGAAGCTTTTTTTGTCTGCCATGACGGATTTCGTTATAATATGTCTATATACGTGAAGTCAGGGTAGAGGAGAAGTAGGATGGGGGACGCCGACAAGGGGCATCAAGGTCATAGAGAGGAGCTCCAGAGGAATGTCGGTAAACAGGATACCAAGCTGTTAAAAGGTGCTGCTCTTCTTGGAGCTGCCGCCATTCTCTCTAAGCTATTGGGAACACTGCAGAAAATTCCACTGCAAAATGTAGCCGGTGATACGGCTTTTGGTATTTATAATGCGGTTTATCCGCTCTATATTCTGATTTTGTTTGCGGCTACTGCCGGATTTCCGGTAGCTGTTTCCAAGTTTGTAGCCGAACGAGCTATTGATGGTGATCATCAAGGGGCTAGACGTATTGTCCATGTCTCTACAGCGATATTAATGGGCACCGGTTTTGTAGTGTTTGTTCTGTTGTACTTCGGAGCCAGTGAGATTGCCAGCTGGATTGGCATTAGCCAGACAGAAAGGGCGATCCGAAGCGTATCCTTCGCGCTGCTGTTATCCCCGATGCTTGCTGTCCTGCGCGGTTATTTTCAAGGGTACCAAAATATGGTGCCGACTGCTGTTTCACAAGTGATTGAGCAGTTTATAAGAGTGATCACCATGGTCGCGCTGCTGCTCTATATGGCGGCATTGGCTTATGACGAGGAGTGGATTGCAGCAGGGGCTACGTTTGGCTCTGTGACAGGTGCTGCAGCTGGGTTGATCGTGATGTATGTTTATTGGCGGAAGGCGATGAGGCTGGAGCGGGACCGGGATAAGGACAGGAATTGGCAGGGGCCGAATGAAGGAAGGCGAAAGGAAGGCGTGATGCCGCCCAAGGAACTTTCCTCCTGGGGATGGGCCAAACGCATTACGGCTTATGCGATTCCTGTTTGTTTGGGTGCTATCGTGGTTCCTCTGCTCACGCTTGTCGACACGTTTACCATGCCGCGTCTTCTCGAGGCCGCGCAAGGGAGTGAGGGGGAAGCTATGCGGCAGTTCGGGCTTTATAATCGAGGGCTTCCACTCGTTCAGCTCGTAGTCATGATCGCTTCCTCGATGTCCGCCGTGCTAGTTCCTGCTCTTGCTGAAGCCAAGGCAAACAGGCAGGACGAACTCATCCGCTCTCGGGCTGAGATGGCGATAAGGCTCTCCTGGCTCATCGGGCTCGGAGCCTCGTTCGGACTTGCCTTTGCTGCAGTGCCGATTAACGTGATGTTATACAAAAGTAATGAGGCCAGCTGGACGATGGCCGTGCTTGCCTTCACGGCCTTGTTTAGTACGCTGAACGCTGTCTCGGCCAGCGTTCTCCAGGGCGCCGGCGCGATCCGCACGCCGGTGAAGGCTTTGCTCGTTGCCATCGTGCTGAAAGCACTTGGCAACGTGGTGTTGATGCCCCGCTGGGGCATCGACGGCGCCGCGCTGAGCGCGGTGATCGCCTATGCCGCTGCGGCGGGGCTGAATCTGGTGCAGCTGCGCCGCTGCACCGGGGCGCGCTTCGCGCTGCGGCCGTACGCCGTCAGTCCCGCGCTTGGCGTGGGGCTGATGGGCGGCTGCCTCGCAGCGCTGCAGCTTCTGGCCATGCCTGCTGCGGCGGCATGGCACGTGCCTGAGCGATTGAGCGCTAGCGCAATCGCCTTGGTAGGCGTAGTCGGCGGCGCAGCCGTCTACGCGCTAGCGCTGCTGCGCAGCGGCAGCATCAGCCGCGAGGAGCTGCGGCTGATGCCGGAGCTGGCGAAGCTATGGCCGGCGAAGGCATCCGCCGCCCCCCGCGACAACGGCTGATCGCTCCTTTTTGGTTAATAAGCTGCAAAAACTACAGTTAAAATCAGCGTTACTTCGTTGTTTCACTAATTTACTGCATTTCCTACAGTTAAATGTCATTCAAACAGCCGTATCGGCTGATTTCCTTTAAATTAGCTGCACATTTTGCAGCAAAACTTGCTGGAAATAGTTCTGAGCTCATATTACCTGCACTTTCTGCAGCAAACGTCGGTTGTTGGGGAACAGGTTTGACAGCTCTGGATTTTGCTTCTGAGTTCAGATTACCTGCACTTTCTGCAGCAAACGTATGTTGATGGGGAACAGGTGTGGTAGCTCTTGGGTTTGCTTTTGAGCCAGATTACCTGCATTATCTACAGCAAAAGTCGGTTGATGGGATACAGTTTTGTTAGTTCTGGCAAGTGCTTTTGAGCCAAATTACCTGCACTATCTACAGCTACCACACTAGACTGGTGCCGACTAATATAGGAACTTTTGCATAATCCTTTAATCCAATCCTTACACATAGCAGTTAACCAATAATCAGGAGGTGTTTCCTACATGTCAACAACCAACCCGCAAATAACGATCCTTGGACTCGGAACGGGAGACGAAGACCAGCTCACATTGGGTGTCTGGAAAAAGCTGCAGCTGGCCTCCAAGGAGCAAGCCGTGCTTTTCCTGCGAACGAAAGATCATCCGATGGTTCAGATGCTGGATACGAACCAGATTCCTTACCAAACGTTCGACGAGAATTACCTTGCTCACCAAACCTTCGAACAAGTGTACGAATCGATTGCAGAGGCGCTTATTCAATCCGCCAAGACGCAATCTTCCGAAGTTATTTATGCAGTACCAGGCCATCCGATGGTGGCGGAATACACAGTACAGCTTCTGAAACAACGTTGTCCATCCGAGGGTATCACGCTCCAAGTCATCGGCGGGGAGAGCTTTCTAGATCAAGCGTTTCTACGATTTGGTTTTGACCCGATTGATGGCTTTCAATTGCTTGACGCGACCAGCCTGAGCCGTTATACTCTAAATCCGCAGCTTCATACGGTTATTGGACAAGTGTATGATACCCTTACGGCATCGGATCTTAAGATTAGCCTTATGGAGGCTTACCCTGATGATTATCGTGTCGTGGTCGGTCATTCCTTAGGTGTAACGGGCGAGGAGCAAATTATCGAAGTGCCTCTACATGAGTTGGATCATGTCAAAGGTTACGGCAATCTGTCTCTCGTTTGGGTGCCTCGCAGCGAGCAAGATGAGCTGTATTACCGCACTTTTGGCCGATTGCATGAAATTGTTCAAATCCTGCGCAGCCCAGAAGGCTGCCCCTGGGATCGTGAGCAGACGCATGCCAGCCTGCGCAAGAATCTCATCGAGGAAGCGTATGAGGTTCTTGAAACAATAGACGAAGACGATCCAGAGCACATGTGTGAGGAGCTCGGCGATCTGCTTTTGCAAGTGATGCTGCATGCGCAGATGGAAGAGGAAATTGGCACGTTCACCGTTTATGATGTCATTGCCACGTTGAATGAGAAACTCATCCGCCGTCACCCCCATGTATTCGGTGAGAACAAGGCTGAGGATGCAGACGAAGCTCTTGTGAACTGGAATGCCATGAAGGCGGAGGAGAAGCGTAAGAAGGGCATTGATGTCACGAAGCAATCCGTACTTGACGGTGTGCCACGCGAGCTGCCAGGCCTTATGAAGGCGATGAAGCTTCAGAAAAAGGCAGCAACAGTTGGTTTTGACTGGTCAGAGCTGAAAGATGTCCTGAATAAGGTGGAAGAAGAGTTAACGGAGCTTCGCGAAGCCATCGCTAATCCAACCGAAGTAGGGGCGCAAGATCGGCTTGAGGAGCTAGGCGACGTCCTTTTCTCTATCGTCAATGTTGCTAGATTCCTGAAGGTTGATCCGGAAGAGGCGATTGCGCAAACGAACCGCAAATTCGTTCAAAGATTTTCGTATATCGAAGATCAACTACGTTTAAAAGGGCGTTCTTTTGAACAAACTGATTTATCAGAGATGGAAAATTTATGGCAGGAAGCAAAAAAAGTTGCAAAACTCGAATCGTAATAGAAGGATTTTGCCGAAAAAAGCAGAATACTAAATTTGGTGTAAGGTTGAATATGGAAATATAGTATAGAGATATTTGAACATAGTTCAAAGTCTCTCAGCTTTGCAAAATGGGTACATAATAGAAGACTAGATCTTCAAACATTTTTGGGAGGTAAAGAAACCACATGAACAAAACAGATTTGATCAACAACATTGCAGAAAAAAGCGGACTTACTAAGAAAGACGTTGAAGTTGTACTTAACGGATTCCTTGGTGAAGTAACGGACGCTCTTTCATCCGGAGATAAAGTTCAATTAATCGGTTTCGGAACATTCGAAACTCGCAAACGTTCGGGTCGTACAGGCCGTAACCCACAAACAGGAAACCCAATCGTGATCGCGGAATCCAATGTTCCTGCTTTCAAAGCGGGCAACAAGCTTAAAGACGCTGTAAAATAATGCGTATCGATAAGTTTCTCAAAGTATCTCGTCTCATCAAACGTCGCACCGTTGCGAAGGATGTGTCTGATCAAGGGCGCGTCTGGATCAACGGTAGAGATGCGAAGGCGAGTACACACGTGAAAGTCGGAGATGAGCTCTCTATTCAATTCGGTCAGAAAAAGGTGACGATTCGAGTGGAGGTTCTTTCGGAGTCGACCCGCAAAGAAGACGCTGCTCAGATGTACACCCTGCTGAAGGAAGAAGCTTTTCAATCCGAATAATTTTAAAGTGTAAAAAAAGTCCGTAACGCCTTGGAAAAGGTGTTGCGGGCTTTTTTTGTAATTACTAAGGGGTAGTTGACGTATTGTAATTTTATTAACAACAAAATATAGGTCTTTATTACTATTTTCTTCGGCAAAAAATAGTGCTATTGTTGCAACAAACAGAAAGAATTTTCATTATTTTCCAAATACAAACAAGGCAAATCCGCCGAAAGACGGAGACGCAAAGCCGTGGATCTAACTCTTTGAACCTAAAGACATGATTGCCAGGCCGCCGAAGTATGCGACTATACGCCTATAATAAATAACTTAGGCATATCGTATCTCTCCATCCATCGCGGATTTGTTCTTGTTACAAAGAGAGGTGTTACCTAATGGGTAGCAAAAGAAAGTTATTATTAAAAGATGGATTGTTTCTAGCTTCATCGTAATATTTATGATTGGCGGCTATCCTTGGCCTTTGCCCAAGGCATCAGCGGCTTATTCGTCGTCTTTGGATCATTTCTTGCAGGATATGTTGCCTACACCGGGTGTGAGCCAGCAGCCCTCACTTTTCGACTCCGGTAAAACAGGCTTGCAAAACGCTGCAGCCACTCCGCAAGGCGTTCCTTCATTGGGTAGATACGGAGAGGAACAAGCCGGCAACCAGGGCATGCCGCAGGACCCTGTTTCACTACCCAGTGGTGTACTTGCGATTAAACAAGATGATGCTATTGTCCAATCCCCAGGACAGTCTATAACATGGCAACGGCTTTATTTGAGCGAACGGAAAGATCAGCTTGGTGGTTTTGGACAGGGGTGGTTATTTCCTTATGAGCACAGTTTGCGGATGTATGCGGGTTTTGATATGGTCGAAATGCGACCGGATGGTTCGCAGATTAAATACGCTTTTACGCCGGGCGATACTTCGCAATACATCGACTCTTTTGATGGAGACAGCCTTATTTATTACAATCTGGATCAAGGTACATATACCTCAGATGAGCCCTATGGATCCAAACTGCAAAGAATATCCCAAGATGAATACCGTTTGACGGACCCTACAGGAAATGTCTATACGTTTAAAGGCTACTATGCCAGCTGGCGACAGGGTGCTGATCCTGGTATGGGTAAGCTTGTTTCTGTGGAAGATAAAAACGGGAATAAAACCCGTATTGATTATGATCAAAGCGGGGCATATCCAATCTATTACGGATAGCGTCGGCCGTTCATTTAAGGTGGAATATACGGGAGAAAGAGTCACTTCTTTTACAGATCCGCTCGGACGAATTACTTCTTATCAATATGATGATGTACAAAATCTAACGGGGGTCGTCTATCCAGACGGCAGGAATACAACGTATACCTACGATAATGAGCATCGTTTAACGGGTATGCATAAAGCTGAAACAGGTTTGGAGACATTTGAGTATGACGGAGACCGTGTAACCTTATATAAACGTGAAGGCGCTGCTGTTTATCAATACAACTATGATGATGCGTCTCACATTATTCAAAAGCAGGATGCGCTAGGCGGTATTACTCGTTACGAGACGGGCGACCGTAATCGCATTGTTCGCAAAGTCGATGCATCTGGGCGAGCATATAACTATACCTACATGGAATCAGGCAGATTGCTATCTACCGAAGGACCTGAGGGAACCAACTCAACTGTATATGATGACAAAGGACGAGCTGTAGAACAGCTTGATACCAAAGGACTTCATACATTTATTACATACAATGCATGGAACCAACCATTAGAGGTTCGTATTGAGCCGAAAGAAGCAACGGATCTCTTAAGAAAATGGTCGTATATCTATGACGACAAGGGAAACCTTGTAGAACAATCTGATCCTCTCGGATTTAAACAGTCTTTTACATATAACGCAAGAGGGCAAATGCTTACGCTGACCGACAAACGCGGGAAGACAGCAACTTTGGTCTATAACGATAGCGGACAACTTACATCGGTTACCGATGCGCTAGGAAATATCACACTATACGCCTACGATGTGCGTAACCGTTTACAGGAAGTTACATTTCCTAATCAAGGTAAGAGAAGCTTCACCTATGACAAAGGGGATCGCCTAACGAGCGTAACGGATGCACTTGGTCATGTGTTGACACGTCAATATGATGCCATGGGACGGCTAGTTAAGGTTGTTACGCCCGATAACACAACTAACACCTACCATTATGATGAGCGTGGGAGATTCACCCAGGCTATAGATCCGTCTGGAATTATAACGACATTTGTTTATGACGCTCTAGATCGTGTCTCGGAGGTTCAAGGTGCCCTGGGTGTGAAGATGAAGGTTACCTACGATAGCCTCGGCAGAATCATAGAGAAGGCAGGGACGTTATCTCCTAAAGAGACGATGATGTATGATGCAAATGGACGTTTATCAAGCAAAATGGTCGGAAGTTTAACAACAACCTACACCTACAATAACAATGGGTATATCTCTGACATACTCATGGACAGTAAAAAAGTTCATTTTGGTTATGATGCTTGGGGAAACAATAATCTGGTTTATCTGCCGGAAGGTAAATTCCTTAAGAAGAAATTTGATTTGATGGGTCGTCTCATCGAGACAGAGGATCCTTATGGCGGTAAGGAAATTCAAGAATATGATGCCGCAGGACAAATCATTAGTCAGACCAATGCTTTAGGAAACGTAGATCGTATGATTTATGACGACTTAGGAAGACTCCTGGTTTCTGAAGATGCCGAACATGCTGTGACGAAGTTTGAATATGATGCATTAGGCCACATTACCAAGAGCATAGATCCGTTAGGACATGAAAATAAGTATGTGTATGACTTGAATGGCAGATTAGAAGCATCCTTCGATGCGGATGGGTATTCACAACGTTATGAATACGATGCAGTGGATCGAATGATTGGTGTTACAGATAAGTCAGGTAAACGTACCTCATTCGAATATGATCTTGCTGGCCGAAGGACTGGTGTAGTAAATCCGCTTGGTGGCAGAACGGGGTACACCTACGATGCATTAGGACGAGTTACACAAATTGTGGATGCTCTTCAGCATCAGACCACGATACTCTATGACCAATCCTTACGCAAGGTGCACGTGAAGGATGCACTCGGATTTGAGAAGCTTGTGCAATATGATGAGGACTTTCGGATGTCTTCATTGACAGATGAACTGGGCAGGAATAGGGCTTGGACGTACGATTCGTTAGGCCGTCTTATTATGACAACCGATGCGCTTGGACAGACGACCAACTTAACTTATGACAATGCGGATCAGTTGATTGCCATAACCGACGAGGTCGGGCGTCAAGTCGAACAAAGCTACGATGCTCTGGGTCGTCTCAAAAGCAAAACGGAAAAGGATGGTTCAGTTACACGCTTTCAATATGATGCTTCCAGCAACCTGATTGCTCGAATCGATGCGTTAGGGCAGGAAACTCACTATCGCTATACGCCGACAAAGCGTCTCGCTGCTGTTGTGAATGCACTTGGTCAAGAGACAAGCTATGCCTATGATGCGGTGGGGCATCTTGTTTCAGAAGCGGATCCACTTGGAGCGGCGAAACATTATAGATATGACGCGCTTGGACGTTTAAATGAGAATCAAGACCAAGAAGGATTTACTGAGAAATATCAGTATGATCCACTTGGTAATATCGTAAAGCGTGCGGATAAACGGGGAAATGTTTGGAATTACAGTTACGATGCACTGTCTCGATTAACCGGAACATCAGATCCAAATGGTAACTCAACTCGTTTAGAATATGACGCGATCAGCCAAATAACTAGCATCATGAACCCGAAGGGAGCATCCACTTCTTTTGCTTATGACCCAATAGGTCGACTTGTGAGTAAAACAGACGCATTAGGAAGCGTGCAAGCTTACGAATATGATGCGGCAGGCAATCTTTTGGGTGAAACAGATGCGCTAGGTCACAGAACGTCGTATGAATACGATGCTCTTAACCGAATGATAAAGCAAACAGATTCAATGGGTGGAGCAAGTGCCTATCGTTTTGACAAGGTAGGCAATATGATTGGCAAAACAGATGCCGAGGGCCATGCGACTAGCTACTCCTACGACACGATGAAAAGGCTCGTGCAGGTAACGGACGCAGAAGGTTATACAACGGACTATTCGTACGATGCTCTTGGAAACAGAGTGAAGCTTACCGATGCGGAGAATAACGAAACGGCTTGGAATTACGATGCGCTAGACCGATTGTTAGCCGAAACAAATGCGTTAGGAGAGAGAACCGCATATAGCTACGATAATTCTGGTAATATGGTTCGTAAGACAAGGCCTGATGGCAAGGTGACTACCTACCAATATAATCGTAGGCATGATCTCACACAGCAAGAACTGCCTGGGGGAGAAACACTTCGATACGAATATGATGCAGCAGGTAACTTAACGTTGGCAGATTCACCTGCTTCAAGCGAGCGATATGCCTATGATGCTTTGAATCATACAACCTCTGTTACGAATGTCAAATGGAACAAGACCACATCGTACGCTTATGATGCGCTCGGCAACCGCACTCAAATAACGGATCCTGAAGAGCGCATTCTTCAGTATAGATATGATGCTCTGAGCCGTTTAACGGAAATGACGGATCCGGATGGAGCCAAAACCAATTATACGTATAATGCTATTGGACAAGTTGCCGAGCAGTCGCTCCCTAACGGCATTAAGACGACTTATAGTTATAACGCGAATAATTGGGTAACTGAGATAAACCATTCCGGTGAAGATTACCGTAGTTCGTTTGCATACGGCTACGATAAGGTCGGCAATCGATTGTATCAACAAGAAGAAGACAATGCCAGAACAGAGTATGAATATGATGATCTAAATAGACTTGTACAGGTCACGTATCCTAAGTCCAAGATTGAACAAGTGAAGTCAGGTTATTATCGTCCCCCAGTGCATCCTGAGAAAATTCAAATCCCTGTGGAGGAAGAGCCGACAGATAAGAATGCTGAGGATAGTTCGGAAGAGACGGCCTTTCATAATCAGTCGTTTCAGCCGTTACTAGCTACTGAATATGCGCCGCAGCCAACCAGATACGGCGTTATGTTGCTCAGTCAAAGTGATCATGATCAAGGTAATAGTAACGGACACGATAATAATCATGATGACAATAGCAATGACGGGAATCACGGTCATAATGACCAAAACAAAAGCCAAGCAAACACTTGTAAAGGCCATAGCTCTGATGAAAATGAACACCATGATAATGGAAACCATAATGGCCAAGGCCAAGACGATGAGCATCATGACAATGGGAATCATAACGGCCAAGGCAATAATGATGAACACCATGATAATGGGAATCACAATGGTCAAACCAATGAGTCCTGCGGAAATGGAAGCAATGAATCGGGTGGTCATAACGACACTGGCAACAATGGCAACAGCAATGATGACGGCACCGGTAGCGGCAGCACAGGCAACAATGGTACAGACAATACTAGTCATACGAGCACCGGTGGAGGCAGTAGTATCGGCGGAACTGGAACAGTTTCAAGTGACGAGCACCATTCGAGTGATGAGCCGCAAAGCTACAGAGATAAGCATCGCTACGATAAACATGAACTTGTGAATGGCAAAGCGAAGGGTAAATCAGAGGATAAAAAAGATAACCATCCCAAAAAGAAGAAGAAACAGAAGCCAAAGATTGTCAATCACGAGTTAGAACTTGTCTCTGAGCATCCGGACTATTTCATCGATCCCGTGAAAACGGTAGAATATGATTATGACGGCGTAGGGAACCGCAAGCGTATGGTGGCCGACGGTAAAATTACCGAGTATGCCTACGATGGCGCGAATCGGCTGCAATCCGCAGGTGACGAGTCCTATATCTATGACCAAAGCGGCAATCTGCAAGAGCGTAGCGGTGGCTCACAAGGGACGGTTCAGTATGCCTACACCGGAGACAATAAGCTGAAAAGCGTCAATTACGAGGACGGCTCCAAGGTGGAGTATGCGTATGATGCCTTGAGGCGCAAGGTGTCTCGCACACAGAGCTATTTTGATCCTGACAAAATTGCAGCACTTGTGCCGTCAAAAGATAAATCCAAGCGTGCTCTGGAGCATCTGCTCACGCCGGAAACGACGAATTACACGTATGATGGCTTGAACGTGTTTAAGGAATATGGCGAGCATGGGGAGCCGCTTGCTCAGTACTACAGTGCTGACGGGGACGTGATTGCCCGCAAATTGTTCGGCAATCATGGCCGGAAGATGGAAGGCTATGAAGGAAACATTGAAGACCATGGGAAGCTGCTGTATTACATGACCGATGCGATCGGCAACGTCATGGACGTAACGAATAAAGAAGGCGAAACAGCGATGAAATACCGCTATGACGCCTTCGGAAATCTGTTGACCCAGATGGCAGCGCCACATACGAATGCGGGTTTTGCAGGCAAAACGTACGATTCCAAAGCAAGCCTGATGGACTACTCGGCTCGTTGGTACAGCCCGAAGGTCGGTCGTTTTACGACAGAGGATACGTACGCTGGTGCGGCCTATGTGCCGCAGACACTGAATCGTTACGCGTACACGCTGAATAACCCGGTGAATTATACCGACCCGACGGGACATTGGTGTGAGTACGGCGAATATTCGCACGGAGGCGATTGCGACGATCCGAGTCACTGGGTACCGGATCCGGTGGATAACAGTGGCGGATCGGGAGGAAGTTCCGGCGGCGGTTCAACCGGCGGTGACACTGGAGGCGAATCAGGCGGAGGAGATCCTTCTGGAGGAAGTAGCGGAGGCGATTCCGGTGGAAGTTACACGCCACCACCGACACCAGCAGAAATTGCGGCAGGGAAATATAGCCAGATATTTAATTCGGTAGGTCCTGCTTCAACGAGAAAAGCGGCTCATTCATCTTCGGGAAATACAGGGAAATTATTAGCAGCTGTTATGTTTTATAAACCTGATGGAGAAATTGGTCGAATAGAAATGAATCCTTTATCTGGAACTCCAAATAATGGGTCGATTACCGACTATATGAATTCCATGGGTCAAAACGCCTCATTCTCCAATAGAGAACAACTGGCCCAACGTTATGGAATATCAGATTATTCAGGCACAGCAGCTCAAAATACGGCTTTACTAAATATGCTGAGATCGGGAACTTCAGGAAGCTATTCAAGTACATCTTCATTTCGTCCGGTTAATGGGAACAATGTAACTGAAGAGGATACTCCGATCTCAATTTCCAATAAAGTAGATCCCGAATCAACTCCGGTTACGACCACTCCAGCGAGTGAAAGTATATTGAAAAAGGTAGGTAATTTCATATTAGGTGCTGGTGATGGAGCACTATCAGAATTGACTAACGGAGTAATGACAAGTCCGTCTAACGATTCAGCTTCATACACTATTGGAAACTCGGCAGGCGGTTTTATTGCTGCTTTTGTAACTAGGAAAAGGTCTACGGCAAGCGGGGGTAATACTAAGACATTCGTTGATCAAATGGACCAATTAGAAGCCGCCCGTTATAAAAGATATTGGGAGCAAGATATTAATCCTTATTATAAGGGTGAGCCAAACACTAGAGAAAGAACATACACTGTGCCGGGTACACGAAGTATTACAGATCAAAAATTAAGTAACACTGGCGAGTTATACGAAAGAGAAACGATTTATGACCAGTTTGGAAGACGGATCGGAAATAACGATTATACAGATCATGGGGCGCCTCATCACCATGAAAGTCCTCACCATCATCCGAACCCATGGCAGAATCCTACACAGCATGGACCGAATACTCCTGATCTACATCCTGATACACCGAGGTGATAATATGATACCAATTGCTCATTATCTTTTTGCGATAGCCTTTAGTGGTTATTACAATAAGAAGGATTGGCAGAACTGGGCCGACAAACGTATTCTAAGGGAAGTATCGGTAGAAGATTGGTTAATAAACATATCATTGGCAAGTAATATTGAAACACTGAGTAATGCACTAAGTGATCTACTTATTTCAGAAAGACATAATGTAAGTAATCTGCACCCTTCTAGCGATGCAATAATTGGATATTTTTATCTAAAACATTTAGACGGTAAGTTACCGCTTCCAGAGTTATTATTGAAGTCCGGGGACGAAGCAGATGGTGGTGAAGGCGCATCTGTTGATTGTGAAGAGTTTTATGCTATTCTAAATGCTTTAGAAAAAGACACACAACTTTTTGGGGATATTCATTTTCAGAAAAAACTATCCCTATTGTATGAACCATTTAGAAATATTGCCGAACAACAAAAGGAAGCCGTAGAAAATTACTGATTTGAACTTTAACCTTGACTGGCTTTATACCTTTCAAGGTTTCTTTTTTTGGTGGGGGCTATCCAGTGCTTAATAAACCTATCATTCAACCAATAACACATGTAACCCATGAAATACCCGTATAAAGAATATGATTTTATCGGTTCACTGGGTACCGGATCCGGTGGATAACAGTGACGGAGGCAGTTCTGGCGGTGGTTCAAGCGGCGGGGGTGATCCTTCCGGAGGATGCACGCCACCGCCGACACCGGCAGAAATTGCAGCAGGGAAGTATAGCCAGATATTTAATTCGACAGGTCCTGCTTCAACGAAAAAATCTGCTCACGTATCTTCAGGAAACACAGTGAAATTACTAGCATCTGTTAAATTTGATATGCCAGGTTGGGAATATCGAGGGGAAATGGTTCCTTTATCCCAAATTCCAAATAATGGGTCGATTATCGACTATATGAATTCCACGGGCCAAAACGCCTCATTCTCCAATAGAGAACAACTGGCCCAACGCTATGGAATATCAGATTATTCAGGCACAGCAGCTCAAAATACGGCTTTACTAAATATGCTGAGATCAGGAACTTCAGGAAGCTATTCAAGTACATCTTCATTTCGTCCGGTAAATGGGAACAATGTAACTGAAGAGGATACTACGATCTCAATTTCCAATAAAGTATATCCCGAATCAACTCCGGTTACGACCACTCCAGCGAGTGAAAGTATATTGAAAAAGGTAGGTAATTTCATATTAGGTGCTGGTGATGGAGCGCTATCAGAATTGACTAACGGAGTAATGACAAGTCCGTCTAACGATTCAGCCTCATACACTA
>NZ_AUGY01000096.1 GCF_000422905.1 Paenibacillus alginolyticus DSM 5050 = NBRC 15375 | reverse complement strand
AATGCATCCGGATACTTGGAACCAAAAGGACTACTTTTTTTTCAAATGCTGGCAGATGCCGGACAGTACGTAAACCGTTGCTCCCTTTAAGCGTGACGGCTTCATCTGATAGACAAATCGGACAGCATTGCTTTGAGGCCATAGGCACCGCTTCAATCTGTATTTCATCTGCATTCATCGGCAAAATCTGGTGAATCTGTAACTCTGGTATGTTAAGCATTTCACTGATATACTGGATTTGCATCTGTCTATTCCTTTTGTTGTTTGGTAGGACTTACAACAATACTGGATTGGCAGATGTTTTTCCATTTTCAACCGTAGTTCATACCGTCAAGCACTGATTTCTGTTTTGAGCCATATTTGAACGAAGATATTTATATGTGATCAGGGAAAATAAAGTTCATTAGTGAATTTTACAAATGTAAACAGAATAAAATTGTAGAGAATACTAAGTGATCGTTGAAGACAAGATAGATGCTCTGAAGGGAAATTGTGCTTAAAAAGATTTAACTAGTTGGATTAATACTGATTTTTCTCTTTACTAATGAATTGAATGTTAGATAGCAAAAAATATGCTGAAGGAAAAATAGGCTAGGGCTCTATCATAGCTAAATACAAATAAAAAATCTTATAATACAACAAAGGTAGCACTTCATAAGCAGGTGCTTCCCCTTCTCATCCGTCGGAACTGTTCCGGCGTCATGTTCTCGGATTTACGGAACCGTTGGATGTAATAGGCGCTACTAGAGAAGCCGACCTTCTCGGATACATCCTTCACGGATAGGTCGGTAGACACCAATAATATTTTTGATTGTAGAATGCGGCACTCAGTCAGGAACTCGATCGGGGTTTTACCGATGAGTAGATGGAACTGTCTACTGAAATGGGAGACGCTGTAGCCTGCTATCTCCGCCATCAGCTCCAGTGTTAGGAACTCCTCGCTGTGCAATCGGATCCATTCCGCGGCAGCAATGATTTTATTCCGCTGCCCGCTGCCCGACGAAATTTGTGTGTTCCCCGCATTGTTTGCGAGCTCGGATATCATTTCGTAGAGTAATGCCGACAGGCGAACCTCTCCCCTTCCCAGAGAAGGAACACCATTTGAGAGTAGATCGCTCCAGAGATCGTCTAGTCTTTCAGCACTTTTCCAAGAAAACGTCCAAACCTCTTGCGCCCCTTTGCCTTGCAGTAACCCACCAATTCCTTCACCTTGAAAATGTACCCATCGAATGTCCCACGGATCCTCGCTATCCGTATAATAGATCTGTTCGACACCAGGACCATAAAGAAAACCGGATCCAGCATGGAGCTTTATGGTGTCGTCGCCAACCTTTAAGTAACCTATACCGCTACGGACGATGTGCCAATTATAAGACCCAAATTGTCCGGCTGCCCTGGTCTCGCTATGAGAGGGGTCGTTGTAGTAATGTCCGAATGAGTCAGGATAACATACGAATCGGTTAAACCGAGGCTGTGCGATAAAATGGTTGATTCTCATGTTTACCTCCGTATATAGCATAATATTGATATACTAATCAAAATATTATGATTTACCATCATATTAACGATAACTATAATAAGCCTATCAAGAGATAAATATTAGCATAATAATAACATACTGATTTGAAGAGGGGAATTCAAGATGTATTTTGGCGTAGATTATTATCCAGAGCATTGGCCAGAGGAGCGTTGGTCGATCGATGCGAAGATGATGAGGGAAGCGAATATTAATATCGTAAGGCTGGCGGAGTTTGCTTGGGCGAAGATGGAACCAGAGGAGGGAACTTACGATTTTTCGTGGTTGGATCGTTCCATCGGGGTATTTGGTCGCGAGAAGATCAAAATCGTTCTCGGAACACCAACAGCTGCCGCTCCCAAATGGTTGATGGATAAGCACCCAGACATGTATCCAATCGACGTGTATGGATTAACCAAAGGCTTCGGTACGAGAAGGCATTATTGTCTAAATCACCCTGTTTACCGCGATTTTTCAAAGAAAATCGCACGCGCTATGGCTGATCACTATAAAGATAACGAGAATATCGTCGCTTGGCAGATTGATAACGAGTTTGGAGGAGCCTGTTATTGCCAAAGCGATCTACATGCTTTCCAGATTTGGCTTCGCAAGAAGTATGGAACAATCGATAAGCTGAACGAAGAATGGGGTACTATCTTCTGGAGCCAGACTTACCAGACCTGGGAAGAAATTATCCTACCTACCTACTCGTCCAGCGACGGCTTCAGCCAAAGCGGAGGTGGAAGTAACCTGTTGTCAACGCCGTTCAATCATAATCCAGGTTTGCAGCTCGACTATCAGCGCTTTTTCTCCGATTCCACAGCTGACTATCAACGACTACAAATCGAGGAAATTCGCGCCTTCAGCTCTTTGCCGATCACACATAACCTGATGGGTCACTTCAGCGAGCTCGATTATTACGACTTGGGCAAAGACCTCGACTTCATAAGTTGGGATAACTATCCGAACAATATGTGGGCTAAATCCAAGCCAACGAATACGGCTATGGCGCACGATCTAATGCGCGGTATCAAGAACAGCAACTTCTGGATGATGGAGCAGCAAAGTGGACCTTGCGGTTGGCATTCAATGGGCGATACGCCCGAACCAGGACAAGTGCGCTTATGGACGTATCAAGCGATCGCGCATGGAGCCGAAGCCATGGTTTACTTCCGCTGGCGGGCCTGTACCGTAGGAATAGAGCAGTACTGGCACGGTATTCTCGACCACGACGGCCTCGGTCGCAGACGGTATCGGGAAGTTAAGCAAATCGGACAAGAACTCGTGAAGCTATCGAATCTCTTTGTAGATGCGAAGAACGCTAGCCCTGTCGCACTTATCAAAAGCTACGACAATGTATGGAGCCATCGCGCCCAGCCACACAACCAGAAATTCTCGTACGGCGGGCTGCTCGATTCCTATTATAAGGCTGTCGCTAATCAGCATATCGGTATGAACGTAACTAGCGTGGAGACCGACTTCTCTTCCTATAAGCTCGTTATAATGCCGGCCTTTAACCTAATGACGGAAGAGATCTCAGCTAAGTGCGAGACTTATGTGAAGAGTGGAGGCTCGTTACTTATCACGTTCCGTTCAGGCACCAAAACCTGGAACAACCAGATGACCACCTTGACGTTTCCAGGATTATTTCGCGAATTAGCTGGCGTAGAGCTCGAGGAATTCGATTCCATCAACTTCGGTCGCACCGTCAAAATAGACGGCTCGTTCGGCGAAGGTACGTCATCAACTTGGTGCGACGTTCTGAAACTTACCGGTGCAGAGGCGCTGGCTGGCTATGATAGCCATTACTATAAAGGCACGCCAGCCGTAACCGTGAACACCTTTGGAAAGGGCCGGGTCTATTATGTCGCGTGCGACTTGAACGATGAGGCTATGAGTAATCTGATGAGTCTCATCGTAAAACGTGAGGAGATATCGACTAGCTTATCTAAGTCGTACGAAGGAGTAGAAGCTATCGAAAGATCCAAGGACGGGCAATCTTACCTCATTTTACTAAACCATAACAATGCAGAACTCAAAGTGGAACTTGACGGCTCGTATCGCGATGCGCTGAGTGAGACGGATGTTCAAAGCCAAATCGTTCTCGGCCCTTATGCGGCGCATGTACTTTTGAAGAGTTAATTCCAATACAAACGCCACTCCTAAGTCAATGATAAGCTAAGATAACTAGGGGGAGTTTGTTTTGTATCGTTATTATTATACTGGTACTGGAATTAATGGGCTCTTTCACGAAAGTTACTTTGCCTCATGATGCTATGATCCTGGAAGAAAGAGATCCTGACTGCAAGAACCGACCTATCACCAAGCAGTCTTGCGACTTTCATATTTTTATATAAGATAAGTCATATCTTATATTTTTTTATTTTAATACAGCATATATGATATCTTATACAGGCTTTTATATGGTGGTGAGTATCATGTTGTTTGCATGCCGAGAGGCAATTAATTATATGTGGAGGTTTAAATATGAATCAGAATAGCCTTTATCATGAAGATCCTCAGCAGTTGCATATTAACACGGAAAAAAATCGCAACTATTTTATACCTTTTTCTCCAGATCAAGATGCGTTTGAGCGAAGAGAACAATCCAGTCGTTTCTTTCTATTAAACGGGCAATGGAACTTCAGGTATTATGATAGCTTTGGAGATTTGGAAGAAAATTTCCTTGAGATGAAAGAATACACAGAAATACCCGTTCCATCCAATTGGCAATTACACGGTTATGATGTACCTCAATATACAAACGTTCACTACCCGATACCTTATGATCCGCCATTTGTACCTGATCAAAACCCGGCAGGAGTTTATAACCGGGAATTTACAGTAGATTTATCCGATGGCTTCGAGCGGTTTTTAAACTTTGAGGGTGTCGACAGCTGCTTTTATCTTTATATTAACAACCAATTTGCCGGGTATAGTCAAGTTTCTCACATGACAAGCGAATTTCATATCACCCAATACCTTGTCAGCGGCACGAATACCATCACAGTCGTTGTGCTCAAATGGTGTGACGGAACCTATCTTGAGGATCAAGATAAATGGCGTATGTCAGGCATCTTTAGAGATATGTATATACTCTCAAGACCGCAGAATAAAATTGAGGTTTTCCGTATTACTTCCAAGCTTCATGATTCCTACACAAAAGCAGATATTACGGTCGACGTTCATGCAAACACAGAAGTAACAGTAAAGCTCTTTGATGGAAGCGGCCAATTCCTTGGTAAAAAAAGTCTTAAAGACGGAGAAACAATTGCAGTTTTCAGCTTGGATCATCCAATTTTGTGGAATGCGGAACAGCCGCATTTGTACAAGGTCACATTGCAAACAGAAGAGGAAATCATTGGCGAAAAAGTTGGCCTTCGGGAAATTACCGTTAAAAACGGAGTTATCCTGTTGAATGGTGCGGCTATTAAATTCAAAGGAGTCAACCGTCATGACAGTGACCCTGTAACGGGTGCAGTTATCAGCAGGGAGCAAATGTTAGTTGACCTCTATTTAATGAAACAGCACAATATCAATAGCATCCGAACATCACACTACCCGAACAGCCCCATATTCCTTCAGCTATGCGATGAACTTGGTTTCTATGTGATTGACGAAGCAGACCTTGAATCCCATGGTTCTGTTGAAGCCGCTCATACGCAAGAGAACAATGGGGGATATTCCGGTATTGCGCTGCTTGTAGTTCGGGACGACTATGAGAAAGCCATCCTAGATCGAATTGATCTCATGATTACAAGAGATGTAAATCGCCCTTGTGTTCTGCTCTGGTCGCTGGGCAATGAGGCCGGTTACAGCAAAAACATGGAGAAAGCTGCCAAATACATAAAAGGATACGATCCAACAAGATTAGTCCATTATCAAAGCATGCACGAATTAGAAAGCGCAGAAAAAGCCGAAGACAGCGAAGCAACTCTGGATGTCGTTTCTACTATGTATACATCATCGGATTGGATGCAAAATGATTTTCTGAAGAAGGAAAATGAAAAACGTCCATTAGTATTATGTGAGTACTGTCATGCTATGGGAAATGGGCCTGGAGATTTAGAAGATTATTGGAAAGTTATCTATTCAAATGACAGATTCAGCGGCGGCTTTATTTGGGAATGGTGTGACCACGGGATCGAAATCGGGAAAGACAGCAATGGCAAAGCTAAGTACGCCTATGGCGGGGATTTTAATGAAGCGCGTCATGATGGAAATTTCTGTATCGATGGTTTAGTTTATCCGGACCGTACTCCTCATACAGGATTAAAAGAAGCAAAGAATGTTTATCGTCCTATTCGAGTCAAGCCGGTTTACACCTCGAAAGGGGTATTCGAGTTCATCAATACGTATGATTTTACCGATTTGTCCGATAAGCTTGAATGTACCGCTCAGGTTACTGATCTTGGAAAAGTGATTCTGCAAGAAAAAATAGACATTCAAGTTCCGGCCAAATCCTCGCAAATCATAATCATCCCAAGTCTTGAAGGTTTAACAGGCACAAGTGTATATGTACGGTTTATCTTTACACAAAAGCATGATACCTTATGGTCTGACAAAGGCTATGAGATTGGTTTCGATCAACTATTCATTGGCAAAGAACAACAAATCATCGAACCGTCTCAAGTGAACACATCTATCGATTATTCGGAAGATAAGAAATACATTTATATTTCTGGTGAAAACTTCGAATATCGATTTAATAAATCGATTGCTCTGTTTGATAAGCTGAAATTCAATAAAAAAGCTTTAATCGAAAAACCAATGGAATACAACGCATTTAGAGCTCCGACCGATAATGAATGGATAAAATCGAAATGGAATATGTTTAACTTTGGGAACCTTATGACAAAGGTTTACCATATTTCGGCGAAGAAATCGGATACTTACATTCTGATAAGCTCAAAAATTGCTCTTGGCGGACATTCCTACCACAACACGTTTCAATTGCAGACGGAAACTACCATTTTCAATAGTGGTGAAATGAAAATGAAATATGCTGTTCAAGTTGCAGACAAACGTCCTTACTTGCCGCGCTTTGGAGTGAGAATGTTTATGAACAGTCAATTTGACAAGGTAGAATATTACGGATATGGACCATATGAAAGCTACATTGATAAGCATCAAGCTTCATATATGGGTGTTTTTTCGCAACCTATTTCCGAAATGCATGAGGATTATATTAAACCGCAAGAAAACTCCTCCCATTGGGGGTGCGAATACGTAAAAATCAACTTCGACGATACCCTAGTCAAATTCGAAGCAGACAAACCATTTTCATTTAATGCTTCTGAATACACGCAAGAAGAGTTATCTGCGAAAAAACATCATTACGAGCTGGAAAAGAGCGGATATTCTGTTGTGTGCATTGATTATAAACAATCCGGCATGGGTTCAGCCAGCTGCGGACCATTTTTATTAGATCCATATCAATTAAACGAAAAAGAATTCGATTTTGAGTTTTGGATTAAACCAACCCAGCTGAACAAGCGATCTCTATGAAGAAACTGACTTTCATAAGACGTACCCAACACTGACAAAAGGCAAGGTTTTTGAGCACACAAAAAAAGGAAACCTCCTCAAGATCACGATAAGCATCACAAAATCAAATCAATCAGATTCGTCATCGAGGCGGCAAGAAAGCTCAACTGCATATTGAGCTTTCTTGTCCGTTTGCTGCTAATTGGGGGATGAAGTGTATGGGGAAAACCTGGTTTTTCAAGACGCTTTTGTTTAACTTGTCTATTTTACTGGCGGTTGGAGCCTTTCTGCTGATTTTATTATTTTATTTTCTTATGAAACAAAACGAAGACGAAATGAAACATGTCAGCGCGCAATATGCCATTCAGGTTATGCAAACCGTCGACTCCAAATTGCAATTGATTGACCAAGAGGTTCTAAAGGAGCTTGTCACGTCTTCTGAACTAAACAATTTCCTGGCAAATGGGGCCAAAGACCAATTTTACGTAAATTATCTTACCGTTCAGGAAATATTAAGAATGAAGGAATCCTATTCATTGATCGATTCGATTTATCTTGTCCACCCCAAACAAGACTATGTGGTTAGTACCAGTACTATACAATCACTCCGGCAATATGGCGATTATTCATTTATTAAAAATATCAGGGATCAGGTCTCTCCAGTAATTTGGTCAAATGCTCGTTGCTTTCTTGAATTTACGAATAAGGGCTGCACGGATGTAGTTAGTTTGGTTCGGAAATATCCTTCCCCGTCAGCAGATGGTATTTATGTGGTTGTCAACATTTCCACCAACTCTATCAACCGTTTAATCGAATCGTTTTATGATTTCAAACTACACGAAATTCAAATTAGCGATCGTTCGGGAAAAACATTTCTCAGCTCAAAGAAGGATATTTCCAGGCAAACAACAGATTTTAAAATAGTTATGTCTACAGTTATTTCTCCGTATACAGGATGGACCGTTGCAAGCGGGTCGGAAAATCAAAAAGTCGTCTCCGCAGCTAAAATGCTGACGAATATATGGATGATTATCGGTCTTATATTGGTTGTGTTTGGTTCTGTTGTTATGATTTTTAGCACTCGAAAACAATATAAGCCGATTCAAAATATATTTTTACGGATCAGTTCAGTACCCTTTTTTGGATCCAATCAACATCTTTCTGGAAAGAATGATTTGAAGTTAATTGAATCCGCCTTAAATCTGATGATCGAAAAGTCGAGCCAATTTCAATTATTGTTGGAAGAAGACAGCCACTTGCGAAAACGGCAGTTTTTTCATGATTTGATCGAAGGCACCAGAATAATCACGCAGGATGAATGGCAGGAAAACGAAATCAGGCTTCAAGTACCTAAGCTCTTGAAATATCAATGGAGCGTGATCGTTGAAATCGACCGTTTTCATCATTTTAGCGAGTCTTATTCGCTGCGGGATCAAAATTTGTTACGGTTTACACTCATCCAAGTTTTTAAAGAGATCGTTGAGTCCTATGAAGGTACAATCTGGTCGGACTGGATTTCTCCCAACCAATTTTGCAGTATGATTCAATTCAATACTTCTCAGGCAGATTCACTCGAAGAGCTTGTGAAGCGGTTTCACAATTGGTCGAATCACAATTTGAAGTTTTCCATAACGATTGGGGTAGGGGAGCAAGCCGATTCGATTGGGGCTATTTCGGAATCCTACAAAGAGGCCAAGATTGCCATCCAATTTAAAGCAACCATTGGCGTCGCCAACGTCATTTCTTACAACGAAGTACAAAAGATGGATAACCGTAAATATTTTCATGACTTTTATGGTCGTTTACAGTTGCTTGCTCAGAGTATCTGGATTCAAGATGAAGAATGGAAAGAGAAGTTTTTTGAAGCTTTTTTGAAAATGAAGGAGTGTCGTATTTCTCGGGACGATGTAGCCAGATTGCTTTTATATTTTATCAGTCAATTTGAACATCAAGAGCCGGTAAAACTTCATGATCATCCTCTGGAATATCAAATTCGTTTAGATAAGATGAAGGTACAGATCGAGCAATATGAGGAGATTGAACAACTTCAAAACCAGTTTTATTTGGAATTGTCTGAACTGTATAAGCACATCAACGCCGACAGGCTTCAGGGGAAACATTATCATTTGATTCGTGAAATAAAAGCATATATCGAGGAGCATTTTACGGATTCCAATTTGTCGCTGGAGTTGTTAAACGATAAATATGGGATTGGAGTGAAGAATTTAAGCAAGCTATTCAAAGATGAATTCGGCGTCAATTTTATCGATTATGTGACAGAACTCCGAATAGAGCAGGCCAAAACCTTTCTGATCGAGACTGACAAGACCGTTCAGGAAATAGCCGAAGAGGTGGCTTATTCAGGGGCGGTTGCATTCGGCCGAGTTTTCAAAAGGGTAGTTGGGGTTTCCCCCAGCACGTATAGAGAACGGATGAGGCTCGAAACAAGGAAGCATATTAACAGCGGATGATGCTCGGGCCATTCTTAGAAAACGGTTAAAACATAGAGAAGTGTTTATTGCTCAAAACTTTAAAATCATACTATACTTGGGCACGAGCATGCTTAGAGATGGTGCTGAACAATAAATAAACGAGGTGCGAATATGACATCAGAAGAAAGAATAGCTTGGTGGAGGGAAAGCCGCTTCGGCATGTTCATCCATTGGGGGCTTTACAGCCTGCTGGCCAGGGGCGAATGGGTGCAGTTTTTTGAAAGGATCCCTGTCAAAGAGTATGAAAAGTTGGCAAATGAGTTCAATCCTACCCGGTTTGATGCGGATGAATGGGTACGACTGGCTAAGAACGCAGGAATGAAGTATATTGTCATCACAGCTAAGCACCATGACGGGTTTTCCATGTTCAAAACGGAGGTTAGCCCGTTCAACATTGTGGATGGCACACCTTATGGACGGGAAATCATGACGGATCTGGCGCGTGCTTGTGAACGCGAAGGGTTAAAGCTCTGCTTCTACTACTCCCATGTACGCGAATGGCGGCATCCACATGCCCAAAGCCTTGAGGCACAGGGGGCAGACTGGTTGGGGAACTACGGTAACTTCTGGGATTACCGCGACGAAAGGAGTAAAAACCTTCAAACCTATATAGATGAGTTTGACAAACCACAGCTGAAAGAGCTTCTTACCCAATATGGACCCATCGGGATTATCTGGTTTGATACGCCTTCCCTGATTCGGGGCGACCAGGCGCAGGAACTGGTAGACTTGATCAGGGAATTGCAGCCGGATTGCCTCGTAAACAGCCGCGTAGCAGACAATGAGGACGTGGATTATGATTACTTGAGCCTAGGCGATTGCGAGATACCTGGGATTCCTGCGGGAGTAGATTGGGAGACACCCATGACCATCTGCGATGCGTGGGGGTATAATGCACTGCCTAATAACAAGTATCGTTCATCAGAAGAGCTAATCCATCAACTGGTTGATATCGCGAGCTTGGGAGGCAATTACCTGTTGAATGTAGGTCCTACCGCTGACGGAGTGATACCGGAACAGGCACAGAAGCTTTTGAAAGCAGTAGGCAATTGGATGAATGTCAATGGCGAAGCCATATATGGGACTAAAGGCTCTCCGTTTGCAAAACGTCCTCAATGGGGCAGGATCACAAGTAAGGGAAACATGCTCTACCTTCATGTCTATGAATGGCGAAAGCTTATTTCTCTCGTTGGTTTGAAAAACAATGTTAAGAGATGCTATCTACTCTCCGACCCCAGCTTCGGTATCGGATATAAGCAGTTCCAGGACAATCCGTTGGGTATTCACAGGCTGGAGATCGAACTTCCCCTGATAACCCCGGATCCGTATTGTACGGTTTTGGTGGTCGAGATTGAAAGCGAACCTGATGTGGACCAAACCATCATCCAGGAAGAGTCGAACGTGATCCAGCTTTCCGCCATTCAAGCATCTATCCATAAAGAAGCGGAAGAAAGCACATTAAAGCTTGCGCGTACAGGCGCATTACAAGACTGGTTTTATCCGGAGGACTGGCTAAGCTGGGATTATATCGCCACTCAGCCGGGTGAATACGAGGTTCAGCTTCTGGTGAGTAGTGGCTCAAGCAGTCAGGAATGGGATTACGGTCATGAATTGGAAATCATGATCAATCACCAGAAACTACTATGCCGGGTAGAGGACGAAATAACCGGGAATTTGTCTTATCAGCCGCTTACGATAAAGGCGGGACGGATCAAGCTTGAAAAGGTGGCACATTATAACGCTGAACTTAAAGCCTTAAAGATCAACCGGACAAACCTGAAAGGACTGCCTTTCTTGTCGCTTCAGCTCATTCCGACTGATGAGTAATCAAAAGCATGACATTTATTTCAACTGCCTGTCGTCGCTACGACAGGGTTCTTTTTTTTACTTGCTTGAAACTGTTGGTCTAGCATCCGGCAAATCCGCGGCTATGGCAAGCTAAGCTTGGAATTCGTTGCTCGGGTAAAAACAGTTTCTTGTAAGAAATCGGATTAATCGCTCACGGAGAAATCCGTATAGCCGGGTAAGAACGGTTTATATACGGATCGGCAGAACCAGTTTACAATTCAACTTACCAAGGAGAATCGCAAAGAAACCAAAGTTGAGGGGGAGAAGCATTGGAAACAGTAAAAGCGTTAGATAAGCGAAGATCAAGGTCCTTATTTTATAATAAGCCGAATGCTATTATAAAGCATTGGCAACTTTACTTGCTTATGGTTTTGCCACTCGCGCATGTGGTTATTTTCAAGTATATCCCGTTGTCGGGGATACTGATCGCATTTAAAGATTATAATGTAACGAAAGGAATCCTTGGCAGCCCTTGGGTTGGAATGAAGTATTTTCAGCAATTTTTTCATTCGCCCGATTTTTTTCTGGTGATTCGTAACACAATCGCTTTAAGCTTCTATTCATTAGTTATCAATTTTCCGGCGCCGATCATCTTGGCTCTGATGTTAAACGAAATCCGGAACGGGCCGTTCAAAAAAATCGTGCAAATGGCTACATATGCTCCCTATTTTATTTCGACGGTTGTCATTGTCTCGATGCTCATATTGTTTCTATCCCCCCATACCGGTTTTGTAAACGAATTCATGAACTGGCTTGGGTTTAATTCGGTTAACTTTATTGGAGAGCCCAAATACTTCCGTTCCATTAATGTATTTTCCGATTTATGGCAGGGTACAGGTTATGGTGCAATTCTTTACATGGCAGCGCTTTCAGGAGTTAATACCGATCTTTATGAAGCGGCCAAGATGGACGGTGCAACCCGGCTGCAAAAAATGATCCACATCGATATTCCTTATCTGGTACCAACCATTGTTATTCTTATGATCTTGAGTGTCGGCAACATCATGAGAATCGGATTTGAAAAAATCTATCTTCTGCAAAATCCTATGAATATCAGCATTTCTGAAGTGATTCCAACTTATGTTTACAAGGTCGGTCTGGTTTCAGCAAATTTCAGTTTTTCTTCGGCCGTCGGTTTGTTCAATTCCATCGTCAATCTGCTTTTGCTGCTTAGCGTCAACTATATCGCCAGAAAACTGTCGGAAAGCAGTTTATTTTAAAGGGGTGAGTGTATGAATGCGAAAATTCGGGAACCGTTCAGCGACCGGTTATTCGTTTATACGATATATTTCATATTGTGCTTGATATTAGTGGCGGTCATCTATCCCTTGATTTATATTGTCAGCTCATCTGTCAGCGATCCGCAGGATGTCATTGCCGGAAATGTATGGCTATTTCCAGTGAATCCGACTCTCGTCGCTTATAAGGCAGTTCTGAGTAACTCGCAAATCATGACCGGATTTCTGAATTCTATCTTCTATTCCATAGCTGGTACGACGATCTGCGTTTGTATGACCATCATGTTAGGTTATCCATTATCGAAAAAGACACTGGCCGGACGACATTACATCATGTTTTTTCTAGTGCTCACCTTATTGTTCGAAGGCGGCTTGATTCCTTTATATTTGACGGTCAAAAACCTCGGGTTATTGAACACCCGTTGGGCGATGTTGCTGCCAGGCGCCCTTACCGTATGGCAGGTGATTGTGGTTCGTACCTTTTTCCAATCAACGATTCCTGCCGAGCTGTCCGATGCCGCCGAAATCGACGGATGCAGTGATATCCACTTTTTGTTAAAGGTTGTCATCCCGCTGTCCAAACCGATTATCGCCGTGCTTGTTTTGCAATATGCCGCTGGCATCTGGAATTCTTATTTTGATGGGATGATTTACTTGAACGACGCAAAGTTATTCCCATTACAGGTTATTTTAAGAAACATTCTTATTCTCAATCAATTCGATCCGACGATGATGAAGGATGTACAGGAGATGATGAAGAACCAAAATATGACAACGTTGCTCAAGTATGCACTCATTATCGTATCCAGCGGGCCGGTGCTTCTTATTTATCCGTTTATTCAAAAGTACTTTGTAAAAGGGATCATGATCGGTTCGCTGAAAGGGTAATGAGCCGTATCTTAGGAAACATGAATTTAAGGAGGTGATATATGTTAAATCAAGCATGGATGAATCTATTCAACTCTATTCAACATCGAGTATGTGAATGTAAGGGGTAAAATTAAAAGGGAGGCAAACAAAATGAAGCAGAAAGTAGCGAAAATTGTTTCCGGCATGGTAGTTGTATCCATGGTATTGACTGCTTGTTCCACAAAGTCCGGCTCCGATGCAACGGCTGAGCAAACATCGAATGACACTTCGGCTGCAAAGGCTGTAACGCTAACCATTTTCACCGACCAATCGCCCAGAATTGAGAATTATGAAACCAACTGGTTTACGAAGCAATTGGAGAGCAAATTGAATATTACATTGAAATTCAGCTTGACGCCCAGTGATTCGATTCAACAAAAAAAACAACTGTTGTTTGCGAGCGGAGAATACCCCGAGGTCATCATGACCGGTATGCCTCCGACCGATCAATACAAATATGGAACCACTGGGGTGTTAATGCCCTTAAATGATCTGATTGAGCAATATGCGCCAAATATCAAAAAGGCGTTTCAGGAAAATCCGGACTTGAAGAATGGTGCGACATCCGCAGACGGGAACATTTATTCCTTACCTCAAAATCAGATATGCTTCCATTGTTCGTATAGTCAGAAGATGTGGATCAATCAAAAGTGGTTGGATAAGCTCGGCTTGAAAATGCCGGAAACGATCGATGATTTCTATAATGTGCTAAAGGCATTCAAAGAGCGCGATCCGAACGGAAACGGGAAGAACGATGAAATACCTCTTAGTGGAGCGATCAATACTTGGAATGGCGAAGTGTATGGATTTTTGATGAATCCGTTTATTTACAATGACCGCACTACTTACTTAATGTTCAATGGCGGCAAATTGGTGTTCGTCAGCGATAAACCGGAATACAAAGAAGGGCTTAAATACATGCATAAATTGTTTGCGGAAAAGTTGATCGATCCCGCATCGTTCACGCAAAATCTGGATTCTCTTGAGCAAATCGGGACGAATCCGGCTGAAATATTAGGCGCATACCCAGCTGGACATATGGCCATGGGCGTACCGTTAACCAGCCCGCTGCAAAAGGATTACGTAGCGGTTCCGCCACTCAAGGGACCTGGCGGGCAGATGACCGCCTATTTCCCGCCCAGCTATAATAACGGAGTTTGGTCCATCACCAATAAAGCTTCAAAGGAGCAGGCCATCGCCGCTATCAAGATTGCGGATTACATGTACACGGAGGAAGGGACGATTCTCAGCACTTACGGACCGGAAGGCAAAAACTGGACCAAAGCGAAGCCTGGGGATAAAGACTTTAATGGCGATCAGGCTGTATATTACTATAAACCGGGCGATTACCAATCGGAAAATATGGTTCAAAACGATACCTGGAGTCAGAACGGTCCGATTAGTTTGACGGAAGCTCTTCGTGAAAAGTTTGTTGCGCCGACCGGCGATTTGTTTAATCCGGATTCATACGAATTTCGCTTGTTTAAAGAAACCAAAGATAAATATGTTGGACACGAACCGAAACAGGCGCTCCCGAATGCCCTGCCGTTTAAACCGGAGGAAGCTGACGAAGTGGCACAGCTGAAAACGTCGATCCAAAAATACGTTGATCAAAACACCGTATTATTCATCACCGGCGGCAAGGATATCGATGCGGGATGGAGTTCCTATGTGGAAGACTTCAAGAAGCTGAACGTAGACCGATATATCCAGTTGTACGAAGCGGCTTACGGACGGATTAAAAAATAGGTATTTGACGTGACGATACCAGAGAGCCGTTTCAGTGAAATGACTTGGCGAACAGGAAGGCAAATTTATGCGTGATTATGTTAGGGTTGAAAGTGCTTATAAATGGGAAGGATGTTCGAAGAAAATCAAGTATTAGACTGACCCCAGGAATTGAAACAGCGACAGCCATGGAAGAGAAAATAGTTATTATGAACGAAACCGACATCCTCTTTGCTTCGACGTAGGTTAATTCGGAAACAATGGATTTAGAGCAAGTTTCTATTGTCATCCCAATCAAAGCTACTAATTAAAAGGAGTCGGTTTCTACTATGAGTAATGTCACAAAATACGTTGGCTTTGACGTGTCCAAAACAAAAATTGCCGTGGCTATCGCTGAAGAAGGAAGACAAGAGCCACGCTATTGGGGTGTAATTCCACATTCGAAAGAAGCGATCCGCAAGCTCATCGAACAACTGCGTAAAACAGAAGATATTGTATTAGAAGTGTGTTATGAAGCTTTACCTACCGGATATGTACTGTACCGCTGGTTGTTGGAGATGGCCGTTTCATGCACCATCGTGGCCCCTACTCTCATACCTAAACGTGCAGGGGATCGGGTAAAGACCGACAAACGAGATGCGCTACGGCTTGCTCAATTGTTTCGAGCTGGAGAACTCGCTTCCATCTACATCCCTACACCTGCGGATGAAGCTCTTCGTGACTTAGTTCGTGCCAGGGAAGATGCAAAGGAAGATTTGAACCGACACAAGCAGCGGTTAGGAAAGTTTCTGCTACGAAACCAGCTTGCAGATCCAAAGGGCTCTAGTCCTTGGACTCATGGTTACGAAGCGTGGCTCGACACTCTAAAGTTCGCAGACGACTGTCAACGTCTTGCTTACCAAGAATACCGACAAAGCATATGGGAAACCAAAGAAAGAATTAAAAGGTACGAAAAGGAGATTGAAAGACAAGAAGAAATTAATATACAAGCTCCGCTAATTCAAGCACTACAAGCATTACGTGGTGTGGCCGTTCTTACTGCAACGACACTTGCATCAGAAATTTGCAGTATCTCGCGATTCCCCCATGCCTCATCTTTCATGAGTTATTGCGGCCTTGTTCCAAGCGAAAGTTCATCAGGCGATAGCCGCTGGCAAGGTAAGATCACGAAAGCAGGCAACGCTCATCTCCGGAGAGTATTAGTGGAATCAGCATGGAGCTATCGGTACAGCCCAGCAGTTAAGAGGAAGATGAGGGAGCGTATTACCGGTCTGACGCCAGAGGTGCAAGGGATTGCTTGGGAAGCACAGAATCGTCTGCACAAGAAATTCAAAAACATGATGCGGATGGGAAAACATAAAGGAGCCATCACAGTTGCTATCGCGAGAGAACTCGCAGGATTTGTATGGGCGATTGCCAAAGAGATAGAGAAGGGTAGGCAAAATGTTGCAGTTTGAAGTAACTAACACTATTTGATATTAGCATGCAAGAACTACATTCTGAAGGGAGCGATGATATAGGGGGAGATCATTTATTACCTCGGGGGCAAATCAGGTAAGGTGAAGAGAAAATCCGCGTAGGACTTTTGTGCAGCTCTTAGTGGCGAATGCCCGTAAATAGTTAGCGGTATACTCTTCAGACGTATGTAGAATGTGTGAGAATCCACGAATATCAGATTGCCAACCAGCGAATTGTTTTTGCCTCCGAGCTAATGAATGATCCACCCCTCCCGTCCCCTAAAGGGGAAACGCAGGGAGTACACTCCCTGCACCCGTTACTCGCCGTAAGGCAGCCCCGGCATATGGCATGCCGGGGAACCTTAAAGTATGGAAAGATTAGGGCATCTGTCAAGAAAACCACTTGACAGACTCTTATTTAAGTACGCCAAAAACTAGAGAGCAACAGAGCCGCTTGACAGGTTTCGTTCATATCAAAGTCCTAGACTGTCGCTGTTTCATTGAACTATCGTCTCCGTTAGCGAAATCGCCGTTCCGCTACTATTTTACATTTGAACCGAATGCTATTTTATTTCCATCATAATCTTGAACAATGAACTCTTTCCATGTATCGTTAACCATTCGAGTTCTTTCAACAAATAAAGCTCCCCTTAAACAAAGCTCTTCGTACAGTGAGTCCAATTCATCTCCATTTGTGGTATAAGCATAAAAATGCCAATCAGTCTCTATAGGAATTACAGACCCTTCGTTCAACGTCCTTTTTACAGTTCTCCACAGTCATCATTAAAAATCCAAGAACATTAATGTAGTATTCCTCCGACTTGAGTTTATCCGTTACCGTTATTTTGATAAAAAGAACCACCATCTACGCTACCATAGTTATAACTGATTTTACGATCGACTTCACTTGATCCATCTGTGCGTGTAAACGCATCTTGCCTAGCTAGTGGCTGATTCTGTCGTATTTAAGGAGGATAAATTCGTAGGGGCATTTGGCGAGGAACCTTGTTGTAAAGTACGTAGACAGAAATGGACAAGTTCAAACCTATGAATACGATAATCGGAATTTTTTAACGAAAAATATCACAACAAACAATACAATCTCGTTCAGCTATGATGCGGCAGGCAGAAGAATGACAATGACGGATGGTTCAGGTCCTGTTCCAACCTCCTATGTATACGATCCGTCGACAAAGCGCCTGAATAAAGTAACCTATCCCGACGGTAGGACACTTGCATATCAATATGATGACCAAGGTAATCGGAAGCAATTGACCGATCCATTTGGTAATGTGACGGTCTATGATTATTATCCGATGGGCGAAATGATTAAATGAATTTGGTAAAGAAATTCGCACCTTATGTTCTAAACCAAGAAATCGCACCATATTGTGAAGTAAAGACATCGATAGGGAGGCAAAACCATGGCAGCAGCCAAATATCCAGGGCTAGATGGAATTGCACTTAAGTACATTCATACCCAGATTACAAACGAAACCAAAGATGTGAACGAATTTATTCTTTCGAACATGAAGACAGAAGACGGAGCCAAGACTTATCTTGATGTTTATCGCGAAGTTTATGGCAACAATGCAAAGCTATAAGGATGAGGGAGTTCTCTCCCTCTCCTTATAAAAGAAAGGGAGATATTTTATGGAGTTGATGTGGACCAAATCAGAAGCAGCCCGACAACTGGGAATGGGCGAATCTGGTGTTCGGAAATTAATCGAAAGAAATGTGCTGCAAACGGTTCGTATGGACGAAAACGGAAGGGAGTACGTATTGGGCCGAAGTGTGCTAGAAGAAAGACAACGAAGAATTAACCTCATTTATGATCAATATCGTCGGCACCAGGAAGGTACATGTTACTGCGGTTGTGGAGAAGAGGTAAAATCTAATCGACGGTTCCAAGTAGGCCATGATGAACGCCTGAAACGGGCATTGATTAGTACGTATTTAATCGGGAACAAAGAAGATCAAATCATTGCCCAGAAGTTAGCTAAACAACTATCGATCAAACTTGATCCATCCATTAAACATCGCAATATATCCATCCCTCAAACCATTACCATAAAAATTAATAACCTACAAGGTAAGGAAGGGATCCCTATGTCGGAAAAAGCAATCGAAATGCTTGAACAAATGAAAAAAAGTAAGTTTATCTTTGATCATAAACTAGGTCAAATTTTCAATAAAAAAGCGAGCGTTTATAAACAGGCGGTGTTGGATATTTTAGATTTATTGATAGACCATGCAGAACGAGTGGAATTTATCCCTACCATGGATAAAAACAAAGTTAAAGAATTCCCTGTAGCCATAATGTTTTCTGAAATTTGGGCGATTATGGAGCCGTTAGTCCCCATTCCTCAAACGCCATTTGTATACACGAGTGAAGGAAAGAATATGTGGTATGATCCTTGTGATGCTTATTTCGAATTAAGAGAATTATTGAATCAAACGGACGGTCCTATTGGTGTCTGTTTGAACTTCAAAGAGAAGGCAGAAAAAGAAAGGGTCAAAGAATTGATTTCTGGTATTTAAAAAGCTCAGCAAACACCAAAGGTAAACATCCGCTCCTGCGCTTACAGCTGCAGTGAGCAGTTTTGGTCCGTGCCGGATGGAAATTTGTCTGCAGCATTTCAAAACTAATTTGTAATTCAAACAATTTACCCCTAAATCCATTTCAAAACTTTATTTGTCATTGTAATTTACACGAAAAAGCCAGCAAACCCTTGTGTTTGCTGGCTTTCTTCATTTCAAAACCAATTTGTCATCCAACATGTATATCAAAGTAAACACCGGTATATGGAAGGATCGCGTTTCTTTTCTTATACTTAAAACTAACAAAGGAAGTTGAAACGCGTACAGCATCCGGAGGAACATGTTGAGCCAAATGGGAGGGGTCGTATGAAAATGAAACTGAGAGGGAAGGAAGTTCTCACAACTGCTTTGATTACAAGTCTTATCGCCGCAACGGCGTGCAGCAGCAAACCGGAGAATAGCCCGCAACCGTCCGCGTCCGCGACAGCAGTTGCAGCTGGAGCACAAACGCCGGATTCGAAAAAAGTGCTTGAGGTGTCCACAATCAGAGAAGGCGATCCGTATTTGAAATTCGACGCAGGTGAAAGCTTCGACAAAAATTCCGTGTACGAAGCCTACGAGAAAGACGTCGGGGTCAAAATTACGAATCAATGGATTGCTGCCGATACCAATCAATACAAGGAAAAACTGAAGATTGCCATTGCTTCAAACGACATTCCTGACTTTATGCTGGTTGATGCTACTCAGCTGCAGCAGATGATTGAAGCGGATATGATTATGGATATTACTAGCGTTTACGATAAGTTCGCTACTCCGGAAACCAAAAAATTCATGCAAGCGGACGGCGGTACCCAAATGAAATCGGCCACTTTTGGCGGAAAGCTGATGGCAATTCCGAGCACGTCCAATCCGTACTACGCCCAGTTTCTATACGTGCGTACCGACTGGCTCAAGAAGCTGAATTTGCCGGAGCCGAAAACGATGCAGGATCTGATGACCATCGCGGAGGCGTTTAAGACGAAGGATCCTGGAGGAACTGGAAGAGCTTACGGGATTGCATTCAACAAGGATATGAAGGAAGACGGTGCAACTGGCTTCATCGGTTTCATGAATGGCTACCATGCCTATATGGACTCGAATGCGGATTCCAATCACTGGATTGATGACGGTACCGGCAAACTTGTCAAGGGTTACGTACAGCCGCAAATGAAAGAAGCGCTCAAGGCGCTGCAAGACATGTTCAAAAAAGGTCTGATCGATCCGGAATTTGCCGTGAAGGACACGCAAAAGGAATCGGAACTCATTTTCGGTAACAACATTGGTCTTGTATATGGCGCCGAATGGGTGCCGGCGCACCTTGCGACCGGTGCGATCAAAGACGGCAAACAAGTGCAGGAGTGGGGCGTATATCCGATTCCATCCGTGGATAACAATCCGGCCAAAGCACAAATCGGGATAGGCGGCGACAGATATTACGTCGTGTCCAAGAAGGCGAAAAATCCGGAAGCCGTCATGAGGCTGCTCAATCAATGGATTGTCGTGGATAACAATCAGACGGAAGATAACAAAGTTTACGAATTTGGTAAAGACCGTGTGGAAAAGAAAAGCAACTACTGGTTGCTTAATCCACTCAGGGTTGGCAGCTTATCGAACAATAACGGCGAAGTGCTGCCGAAGGCGATCGCAGCCAAAGACGCGAGTATGGCAAAGACAAAAGATCAGAAATCTCGATACGAACGGGCTATGAAATATGTAAACGGCGATACGAGCATGTGGTGGGAATATTGGATTTCAGGTCCGAAGGGCTCTTACTCCCTTATTCCGGATATGAAAAAGAACAATCAGTTCGAACAAACGAAGTTTTACGGTGCCCCTACGCCAACTATGGTGGAGAAGAATGCGATCCTCGAGAAGAAGCGCGACGAAGTATTTTTCAAAATTATTATGAACCAGGTATCGGTTGATGAGTTCGATAAATTTGTCGCCGATTGGAAGAAGCTTGGCGGAGACCAAATCACCAAAGAAGTGAATGATTGGTACGCGAAGAACAAATAATTCTTCTCAGGGGGAGGGATCAAGTACGATCCCTCTCTCTTTTAAACTCGGCGGGGTAATATAAGCAGGTGGTGGTGCATGATGAAATCGATCTCGCGCATGTGGAAACGTGAATGGCCGCTTCATTTGATGCTGATCCCGGGACTGATTTTTGTCATCGTTTTCAGTTACGTCCCAATGGCGGGCATTGTTATGGCGTTCCAAAAATATATTCCGACCAAAGGTCTGTTCGGTTCTCCGTTCGTCGGGTTGAAAAACTTCAATTATATGTTCGTCTATCCCGACATCGGCCGAATTTTTTTCAATACCGTCTATATTTCTGTCATGAAAATTGCAGCAGGCTTGTTCGTACCCATTACGATTGCTATCCTGCTCAACGAGATGAGCAGACAATGGATCAAACGAACGTTCCAAACGCTCGTTTACTTGCCTCACTTCATGTCCTGGGTACTGCTGAGCGGCATATTAATCGATGTGCTTTCCCCGACAACCGGGGTCCTCAATCAAGCGCTTGGTTTGCTTGGAATCGACCCGATTTATTTTCTGGGAAATAATCGTTGGTTCCCTTATGTAATGGTCGTTTCGGACGTTTGGAAGGAGTTCGGGTACGGTACGATCGTTTACTTGGCGGCATTAACAAGCATTAATCCGTCGCTGTATGAAGCTGCGGAAATTGACGGCGCAGGACGATGGAAGCAGACGCTGAACATTACGATTCCGGGCATGTTGCCGATTATTGTGCTGATGTTTACGTTAAACATTGGCAACGTCCTAAATGCCGGCTTCGATCAAATATTCAACTTGTACAGTCCGCAAGTATACGAAAGCGCCGACATTATCGATACGTTTGTGTATCGGATGGGTGTCGAGCAGTCTCAGTTCGGGTTCGCTACGGCGGTAGGGCTGTTGAAATCGATCGTTTCGTTTATCTTTATCTCGGTTTCGTATGTCCTCGCGTATCGTTTTGCGAATTATCGCATTTTCTAAATAGAGTTATGGGGAAGAGAGGGGAGACATCATGCGTTACAAAATGCCACTCGGCCGGCGGCTTTTCTTGAGCGGTAATGTCATATTTTTGGCGGGAATCTCTTTTGCCTGTCTGATGCCCATTATTCATATATTGGCCTTATCTTTCAGCAACGGGACGGCGGCAGCCGCCGGCAAGGTCATATTGTGGCCTGTCGACTTTACGACGGCTGCTTATAACAACGTATTCGGCAAGCCTGAATATTTGCGCGCTTTTGGGGTTTCATTCGAACGGCTCATTCTCGGAACGTCCATCAGTATGTTTTTGACGATTCTGACTGCATATCCATTATCGAAAGATGAGAGGCAGTTTCGGCTAAGGACATTTTACGTATGGGTGTTCGTGTTCACTATTTTATTCAGCGGCGGTCTCATCCCATGGTATTTGACGGTGAAATCGCTTGGCTTGATCGATACAATATGGGCTCTCGTGCTGCCGGGCGCGCTTCAGGTGTTCAACATTATTTTGCTGCTTAACTTTTACAGGAACCTGCCCAAAGAACTGGAAGAATCGGCACGGATTGACGGTGCCGGACATTTTGCGACACTATGGAAAATCTATGTTCCCTTAGCTCTTCCTGCGCTCGCGACGACCGGACTGTTTACGATGGTATGGCACTGGAACAGTTGGTTCGACGGCATGATTTTGATGAACCATCCCGACAATTATCCGCTGCAAACGTTCCTGCAAACCATTATTATTAAACTCGATTTCCGCTTCCTCAAGACACAGGACGCGGAGTTGATCAGCAAGTTGTCCGATCGAACTAGCAAAGCGGCGCAAATATTCGTTGCAGCTTTTCCCATATTGATCGTTTACCCGTTCTTGCAGCGTTTCTTCATAAAAGGAATTGTGATGGGGAGTGTCAAAGAATAAACATTCAGGATTCCCTACCAAAACTTAGCAGGTGAACGAATGATGAAGCGCTTTTTCCGACTGAGAGATTCTTCCATATTCAAAAAAATGTTGGCTGCCTTCATGGTAGTGCTGCTGCCGCTTATGGCCATTACATGGCTGATCAACGAGAAAGGCGTGGAAAGCATCCGCAAGGAAATATCTCAGTCGACACTAAATACGACGGGATATTACCTGGACTCGCTTGAAAAGGAGGCGGACCGGATTGTGCGATATTTGCCCAAATACGTGACGGACGACGACTTGATCGAATTAGCTGCTGCGGGCAATGAGTTGTCTCACTACGAACGGGCGGAGAAAATACTGGGCATTCAGAAGCGGCTTGTGTTGATGAAGGACTCCAGCCCGTTTATTCAGGAAGCGAAAGCGTATGTTCCTTCCATCGATCGAACGCTGATGAGCATCCAATACGACACGTCGATCAATAAGCAGGAATATGCGGCGATGCAGCCGAAAAATAGGCCATACGAGGAACCGTTCATTTATTGGAACGATCGGCTGTTCATCTCCATGCAGTACCCGGCGAATACTCGGCGTGAGCCGCTTTTCGTTGTCGGAGTCGAGTTGTCCGCTCGTAAAATCAAGGAATCGCTGGCTCAAATCGGCAGCTCGCTCGATGGCCGAAGCATCCTCCTGAGCGTGGACCGTGGCTGGCATATCCAGAGCGATGACGACCCAGCCCTGCTGGAGACGGTCGAGGCTTTTATCAAGGATAAAAAGGCAGGAAGTAAGAAAGAAGGCTACGAAACGGTCCAATACGGGGGAAAGAGCTATTTGTCGGTTTTCAAGTACTCTCCGCTATGGAACGCTTATTCGATAAGCTTGATTCCCGAAGCGAACGTGCTCGGTCCGATTCAAACCTACCGCGTTTGGTTTTGGTGGGCTTGCGTGCTCGCCGTTGTTGTCGGCCTATTTTTCTCCTACTTTCTGTTCAAGCTCATTTATAAACCGCTCATGCGGCTCGTTTATTCGTTCCGTCACGTTCAGCAAAACCGGCTGATGCCGATCACCATCGACCGCGGGCATGACGAATTCGGGTATTTGTATCAGGCCTTTAATGACACGATTCGGTCGCTGCGAACATTGATCGAAGAAAACTACGAGCAGCAAATCCGCAACCAGCGTTCGGAGCTCAAGCGGCTGCAATCGCAAATCAATCCGCATTTCTTATACAACTGCTTCTTTGTCCTGTGTCGGTTAATCAAATCCGATAGACAGAAGGAAAAAGCATACCAGTTTTGCTTATACATCGGTGAATATTTTCATTTCATTACGAGGGATGGTGAAGACGAAATCCCGCTAGCGTTGGAAGTGAAGCATTCCCGCACGTATGTAGACATGCAGACAGTCTGTTACGGGGATCGCATTCAAGTGAGGTTTGACAGCGATGTACCGGAGCTCTCCGTCCCTCGCTTAGTGCTGCAGCCGATCATCGAGAACGCTTACAAGCATGCGCTTGGTAACATGCGGACCGAGGGCGAACTTTGGGTACACTTCGAGAAGAACGAAGAGAGCCTATCTTTCTATGTCGAGGATAACGGGAGCGCCGTAACAGATGAAGAGATCGACCGGCTGAACACCCGTTTGCAGCGGTCTGAAGGCCGTCTCGAAGAGACGACAGGCCTTGTCAATGTTCATCGCAGAATCCAGCTTCGCTACGGAGCCGAGTATGGTATCACGATGGCGCGTTCCGCGCTGGGCGGCTTGAAAGTGAGGATTCATTTCGGCAGCAGTTAAGCCGCTTATTTCCCAGAGGAGGGGTAGGTATGTACCGATTGCTTATTGTCGACGATCTTCCGATCATCGTGGATGGTCTGATTGAGCTTTTTGAACAATCACATGATATGGACCTCGACATCCTGAAGGCTTATTCCGGCGAGGAGGCGTTGGAGGTCCTTCAGAACAACCGGGTCGATATCGTTATTTCCGACATTAAAATGCCCGGTCTTGAAGGGATCGAGCTGCTGCAGGAAATTAAAGCCCAGTGGCCGGCTTGCAAGGTCATTTTTCTAACCGGCTATAACGATTTCCATTATGTGCAGAGCGCCGTCACATACGGCAGTTTCGAATATCTACTGAAGATCGAAAGCGATGAGAAAATCATCCGTTCTGTCCAGCGGGCGATCGAGAAGTTCGAAGAGGAATACGATCAGCTGCAAATGTTTGAAAGAGCGAATAACCGGATGCGGTTGGCACTGCCATCACTTCAGAAAGATTACATTTCTGGACTTCTTCAAGGTAAATCTGTCACGAGCAGCCAATTGGAGAACCATTTTAAAGAGATCGATATGCCGCTGCGGACAGACATGCCGGTTTTTTTGCTGCTTGGAAGGGTCGATGGTTGGAGGGACATGATAACGGCTCCGGATAAAGCGCTGCTTATTTACGCCATGCAAAATGTTACCGAGGAGTTCTTGTCGCCACGCGTGCGCAGTTATTCCTATGTGTACGACCAGTCCAAAATCGTATGGTTCATCCAGCCCTTAGACGTGAGCGATGCGCCAACACCACATGATTCATCCGATTTACAGTGGAAACAAACATCCACGTATGTAAGCGGCATGCTTGAGAAGATTCAGCGTACATGCAAGAAGCTGCTGCAGCTGCCAGTCTCTTTTATTCTAAGCAGCGAGCATACGGCATGGAGCGGTGTTTTCGAAAGATTTCATAGCTTGAAATATGGATTTGTGTACGGTATGGGATTATCGAGCGAGGTTATTTTGAGCGATTCCGACATCAGACGGTCAGAGGAAGGCACGGCAGCGGATAAGCAGAACGATTTTTTCCATTATACCCGCGTACAACTGCTCGCCAAATCCCTGGAGAACAGCCACCGAGAAGAATTTTACAAGCTTTACCTGAAATTGACGGAGATTTGGAGCGAGGAAAACAGCCCGTACGAACGTAAAAAGGAGCTCTATCACTCTATGGCAGCTGTATTTCTAGCTTACATCAATAAAAGCTCACAGATGCGCGCATATTTGAATAAGGTTCATGATTTGGCTACGTTGTTCCAGTACGGTGACAATGACTCCTGGCTTTCCTTAAGGCAATATTTTATGCAAACGGCTGACTGTCTGTTCGACTGGAACGCAGTCCAAGGCGCGGTGCTTCCTGCGGAAGTAGTGCAAAAAGCGCACCGGTACATAGAAGCCTACATTTCCACGGATATTTCTTTAAATGCGATCGCGGACCACGTTGGATTGAATCCGTCGTATTTTTCCAGACTGTACAAGCAAATGACCGGTATCGGGTTATCCGACTACATCATCGACTTCCGGAATTTGAAAGCGAAGGAGCTGCTCATTGACAGCACCATGAAAGTGAACGAAATCGCCGCCGCACTCGGCTACAACTCCGCACTGGCCTTCATCCGCTTCTTCAAGAAGCAGAACGAAACGACGCCCCAAGAATTCAGAATGCTGCGGATAAAGTAAACAAGTGTATATAAAAGTAAGAAGTTATCTCTTTGTATGCAGGGACAGGTATTTTAGTATGAATAGTGAAGAGGCCTCTTCAAGCGTTATTATAGTGAACCTATTTTAAGGAGGGGAAATAATGAATTCGATGAAACAATGGATATCCCTGGCTGTTTGTATGGTGATGATGTTCGCATTAATGCCTGATGTACATGCAGCCGAGAAGCAACCGGAACTTCGTAATCTTGCCAAAGGTTTAAACTACGAGTGGTCGGAGACACCGGAATCCAATTATCCGGATACCGGGAATAAGCTTACGGATGGAATAATTGGCGGCTTGAACGTGTTGGATCCTGCATGGACGGGACATTTGCATAAAACTCGTGAAATCGTGTTTGATTTGGGAAGTTCCAAATCCATCTCCAGCATTAAAGCCCATTTCCTGCAAGACTGGCCGGGATCGGCCATTCTCTTTCCTCTGACGGTTTCCATGTACGCTTCCGACGATAAGCAGCATTGGGGGACGCTAGCCAATAAAGCAACAGAGCATCTGTGGAGCGACGGACCTCCTGTCGATCAATACTATGTTTGGGACGGAAACAAGGATGGCGTAGAGAAACCTGGCCATGACGCGACGATGGCATATGCCCGATATATTAAAGTGACTTTCTCCATGCATCCTAGAGCCTGGTCGTTCATAGACGAAATCGAGATCTGGGGGACCGATGGTAAAGCGAAGGGGGCAAAGATGGTACATGCCGATCCGTTCACTTATTTGCAGCCGGGTAAAGACACTGCAGGCATTTCCAATTTGTCGCTCTTATACAATGGCTATTATGCCAACGGAGAAGGCAACTGGACGAATGAGAAGCTGATTCCCGAAATTAGCTATATCAATAAAGAGGGGAAACCGGTCGATTGGTTCTTTGACGGCTTCCTTATGCTCGGATTGATGACACCGCAAGGGCGCGATTTTGGCGGCGGTGGGTCATACCTGTCAGACTGGAAATGGTATCTCGATAAGACGCTCTCCGATCAAGGTGACTTGCATCAACTCAACGAGGCGACCAAGGAAGTCGGAGCGAAACTTGGGCAGCCGAAGCATAAATCAAAGGTAGTCATGATGATACCGAATCCAGGAGAGTATTTATCCGATTTCGGCGATGTAGACGGCGACGGAATAATGGAGAACTTCAATGAGGGCATCGTAGGCAAAGAGGCGGCTTTGGCCAATAGACAGAAAGCCGTTAGTTGGTGGATTCAAGAGGTTAAGAAGCGTTGGAACATACAAAATTATTCCAATCTTGAGCTTGTCGGCATGTATTGGCTGGATGAGCAGGTAAGTACGAGTGAGACAGGACCAGAAACTCTCCGAATAGTCAATAAACTCGTTCACGATCAGGGCTTCAAGGCGTTCTGGATCCCTCACTTCCTGGCGTACAAAAGCTTTATGTGGCAAGATGTCGGCTTTGATGCAGCTGCTTTTCAACCAAACTATTACTTTGAGCAGCTGAATGTGGACCGGTTGGAAGATGCTTCCAATATAGCAAAGTCTTACGGAATGGGTGTGGAAATGGAATTTGATGACCGAATGCTGACTGATAAGGTGTTCCGCGACAGATTCTATTATTATCTCAAAGGCGGCGTGCAGTATGGCTATATGCGAAATGCATTTAAAGCCTATTACAAAGGCAGCGGTCCTGTCTTGAAGAATGCGGCAGCAAGCACAGATCCGGAAATCCGCAATTTGTACGACTCGCTTTACCGATTCACCAAGGGGACGTATTCCAGTTAATGGCCAGTTGATAAGCTGGTGAAAAAAGTATAGGGCTGGGATGAATCGGGAACTGCAGCAATCGGCAGCCCGCCCCGGCCTTTTTCGCATCGAACATTGGTCTTAAACAATGAAGGGGCTGTCCCATAAGGCGTTCATCTTTAGGCTGCCTCCTGTTTTCACTGTTGCAGTACATGGAAAACCTACCGTGAATTTGGGTATTTTTTCATAAAAAGAGAGTTTACATGGAAAATCTCCCGTTATTTCTGATGAATTCTCGCTGAATAGCGATTCCCCCCTAAATTAGAGGGAGGTTTGCTCTTCTGTCAAGAAAGTGGACACTCCTAATTTTCAGGCAGTGCGTCTATAATACTGCTGCTCAAAGCGTAGAGGGGACACATAGCCTAGCGTACTGTTGGATCTTTTGCGGTTGTAAAATAATTCAAGGTAACGATACAGCTTCTCATAGGCTTCCTGCTTCGTTTTGAATGTCGGGGTGCAGTAAATAAGTTCGCGCTTTAAAATGCTATGAAATGCCTCGATACAGGCATTATCATAGCAGTTCCCTTTACGACTCATGCTAGCTCTCATTCGATAGGTTTTGAGCTGTTTACGGTAGTCACTGGACGCGTACTGAGCGCCACGATCAGAATGATGAATAAGATTCTTTTTAGGCTTCTTTGCGCGATAGGCTTGTTTTAATGCGTCTAGCACGAGGTCTGTCGTCATGCTGTCGCTCAGTTTCCAGCCTACAATCTGTTTCGTATACAGATCCATTACGCTTGCTAAGTACAGTTTTCCTTCACGACAGGGAATGTAGGTAATGTCAGCTACCCATTTTTCATTGGGTTTTGTCGCTGAAAAGTCTTGCTCGAGTACATTTGGAGCGATGGGTTCATTGTGTTTCGAATCCGTTGTTGTTACTCTGAATTTCTTTGACATACAAGAGCGAAGGCCTTGTTCACGCATGATCTTGCCGACAGTACGCTCAGATACCCGCAATTCTTCCTTTTTAAGTTCATTCCAGATCCTTGGACTTCCGTACCGTTGATCAGAGTCCTTAAAGTGAAACTTAATCCGCTCTGTTAGCATCTCTTTGTGTTTTTGCTGTTCGGACGGTGCTGCCGTACGCCATTTGTAATAGCCGCTCCTGGATACTTTAAGCACGCTGCACATCTTCTCCACTGGAAACTCAGAGCGATGATCTTCAATGAATTGAAACCTTAATTCTTTGGTTTGCTGAAGATGTGCACCGCCTTTTTTACGATAGCCAATTCCTCTTCTACATCAGCTAAACGGCGGTCTTT
>NZ_AUGY01000095.1 GCF_000422905.1 Paenibacillus alginolyticus DSM 5050 = NBRC 15375 | reverse complement strand
GAGGAAGGTAAGACCATGCAAGCAGCTCGTCCGGCCATCGAACGAAAAAACAATGAAATGAAGAACCATCACGATTTGGCGCATACCCATAAACGAACGCGTGAGAAGCGGCGTGTCGATGCAAAGGTGAGCAGTATCGTAGTTAATATAAAAGTGATGGTGAAACAAGTAGGTAGTTTAACACTTGGTTTCAAGCGAAAAAAAGAATCTCCCTTACCAAGGGGGAAGTCTGTCCATATAGCTGTTTAAGGTAGATAAAATGGGGCAAAGATACGCCGAATTTGTCGTATAAAAGGAAAAATTTAGCCCCCAAGAGCCCATAGGGGTCCTTGGGGGCTATTGAATCGACAGTCTCCAAAGTACAACTTTACACGGATAAGTATGCGCAAGTTCCCGTATTACATCACTTGGGCGTAGATTTTGCCGAAAACCTTTATAAACACTCTCAACCAAGGATGAAGGATGGCACAAGCTGTTTTTTTATTTAGGCGGGATGGAGAGCGTTATCAGATTTTGCATCCTGAGCTCTATATAGTAAACTAAAATAGTTGGTAAATATTTGATGAGATCTGGTTTTACAATGAGGAGGAGAAAACAGGATGGAAAGCTTTGGGGCTTTGATAGTGGAACGATCAGAGGAGCAGTTTACCGCCAATGTGAAAGATCTGAGGCTGGAGGATTTACCGCCAGGTGAAGTGACGATCCGTGTTTTATTTTCAGGAATAAATTATAAAGATGCTTTGGCTCTTAGTCCGTCCGGACGCGTTGTGCGTGCCTACCCGATGGTACCGGGGATTGATTTGGCCGGAACTGTCGTAACTTCGTCAGATGGTCGATTTCGTGAAGGTGATGAGGTGTTGGTGACGAGCTACGAGCTGGGTACAGGGCATTATGGCGGATTTAGCGCCTTTGCGCGTGTGCCGGCTGACTGGGTCGTGCCTCTCCCGCAGGGATTAACACATCGCGAGGCGATGATATTGGGTACGGCGGGATTTACCGCGGCGCTCTCCATACAACGCATGGAGGAGAATGGGCTAAGCAAAGAGCAGGGACCCGTGCTAGTTCGTGGTGCAACTGGCGGAGTTGGCAGCAGCAGCGTGTCCATGCTGGCAGCGCTTGGTTATGAGGTGGAAGCTAGCACAGGGAAGTCGGCGGACCATCAGTACCTGCTCGATTTAGGGGCTAAGCGGGTATTGACGCGGGAAGAACTTGCTCCCTCTGTTAGCAAGCCGCTGAATAAGGAATATTGGGCGGGCTCCGTCGATCCTGTTGGGGGCGACTCCCTTGCCCATGTGTTGAGCCGGATCAAGTATGGCGGTTCCGTTGCCCTGAGTGGTTTGACAGGTGGCGGTGAGTTCGCCGCGTCGGTATTTCCTTTTATCCTGAGAGGTGTGAATGTGTTAGGTATTGATTCAGCTGCTTGCCCGATGGCGGTTAGAAAGCCTCTATGGGAGCGTATTGCAAAGGAACTGAAGCCGAAAGGCTTGGAACAGACGGTCCACCAAGAGGTTGCGTTAGATGGCGTTACGGAGGCTGCTAAGCAGGTTCTGGAAGGGAAGGTCAGAGGGAGAGTGCTTGTTCGATTGTAAAAGGGGAGGCTGGTGCTTCTTCCATTTCAGGAAATAAGGAGAGATTAACGTTGAAAATGCGCGTTTCTGCAGTGCAATATCATTTGCATACGATACATAGTTTCGAAGAGTTCGCTGCGCAGGTGGAGCATTATGTGAAGGTGGCTCAGGAGTTTGAGGCGGAATTTGTGCTATTTCCTGAACTGTTTACGACCCAGTTAATGTCGATAGGTGATGAAAACGGTAAGGCACTGCCCATCGAGGCATTGCCGTCGTATACGGAGGCTTATCGATCACTTTTTCAGGGGTTGGCGAAGCAAACGGGGATGCACTTGATCGGTGGCACACACATTACCTCCGAGGAAGGCAAGCTGTATAATACAGCTCATTTATTTTATCCGGACGGGCGGATTGGGGAGCAGAAGAAGCTGCATATTACCCCGACCGAAGTGAAGGAATGGAATATGGGGGCTGGGGATTCCTTGCAGGTTTTTGATACGGATAAAGGACGCATTGCGATTCTGGTCTGTTATGATGTGGAGTTTCCAGAAATCGTCCGGATGGCGAGAGCCCGCGGAGCGGATGTGCTGTTTGCCCCATCGTGCACGGATGACCGGCATGGATTCCATCGGGTACGTTATACGTGTCATGCTAGAACGATCGAAAATCAAATCTACGTGGTCACGACGGGGACAGTCGGTGCATTGCCAACAGTTGATTTCATGAGGGGGAATTTCGGACAGGCCGCGGTGATCACGCCGAACGATGTTCCTTTTCCGCCAAAGGGAATACTGGTAGAAGGCGAGATCAACGGTGACATGGTTGTCACGGCTGATTTGGATCTGGAGCTGTTGAACCTCGTTCGGGAAAAAGGCTCCGTCACCACATGGCGTGACCGTAGAACCGATTTGTACACAGATTGGTCCTAACGAAGTGAGATCAAGGGGGCTTACAGTGCACTATGAATTTAGAAGCTGCCAAAAAAGTTATTGATCCGGGAAAGTTGTACGTCAAAAAATTATACGTCTTCGACGGGGAAAAACCGATCGAAACTGTGATTCGCAATTATGGAAAAGCCGATTTTGAGGCGCTCATTCGCGTTCAGCAGGAAAGCTTTCCTCCGCCATTTCCATCTGAGCTATGGTGGAATGAGGAGCAGCTCACGGAGCATGTCACCCGATTTCCCGAAGGGGCGCTTTGTGTAGAGGTGGCTGGTCAGGTTGTTGGGTCTATAACAGGGCTACGCGTAGAATATGAGGAGCAGCATGCGGCTGACCATAGTTGGTCAGCTTTGACGGACGATGGGTACATCCGAACGCATCATCCAGAAGGCGACACTCTTTATATTGTAGACATATGCATTATGCCGGCTTACCGCAAATTTGGTCTCGGCAAGCTGTTGATGGAATCTATGTACGAAGTTGTCGTGCATCTAGGTTTAAGAAGGCTGCTTGGAGGCGGGCGGATGCCGGGCTATCACAAGCATGCGGACGTGATGAGTGCAGATGACTATGTAAGGGCTGTTATGGCAGGCGAGTTGAAGGATCCGGTTATTACTTTTTTGCTGCGCTGTGGCCGGACGCCTGTGCAGGTTGTCCCTGACTATTTGCAGGATGAGGAGTCGCTTAACCACGCGCTTTTGATGGAGTGGCGGAATCCATTTCGAATCTGATGAAGGAGTGAAGTTCACATTATGGAGTATATACGGATTACAAGCATAGACAATCCCTTGTTTCGGAACATGCATAATCTGATGAAAGAGGTATTTCCACCGGAAGAGGTGCTCGAATACGCATTGTGGAAAGAACCGCTGGAGGACCCCAGTATCCGAGTTTTCGTAGCCGTTCATGAAGGGAAAGTCGTTGGTACAACGGAGTATCGTTACTATGATGACTTCCAAGTGGCGATGACGGACTTCACTATCATTGGTCAAGCTGGGCTTGGTATCGGTCGGTTCCTGGCGCGGAAACGTTGGAACGATCTGGAAATATTAGCGGCTGAATCTGGTAAGCCAATGCTGGGGATGTTTGCTGAGATTTATGATCCCTATCGGATCGAAAATCATGCTTTCGGAGGCGTGAAGCCGATGGATCCTTATGTGCGGCGTGAGGTGTTGTCGCATCTGGGCTATAAGCGGATCGACTTCCCATACGTTCATCCCTCTTGGGAGAACAATGGGGAAGCGGTTGAGGAACTTGATCTCTGTTTCTTGCCGACAGATGAGGATCAAGCAGAGTTGGACGCAGGGATCGTGGCTAAGTTCTTGAAGCGCTATTATTCCGTTTTGGCGAATAAGCCGAAGGCGTGGCATGACATGGTGGAGGAACTCGAGGGGAAAGCGACGTTGGCGCTTAAACCTCTTTAGAAGGGGATGGGTAGGAGACTCTAGAGGCTTCTATCTTCTAGGAATAAGGTGAAAGTTTATGGATAAGAGTCTTTAAAGGCTGTTATTCGGAAGAATTTTGTTTGAAATGCTTTTTTTAGCATGGATAACAGTCTCTAGAGGCTTCTATTTTATTAAAAGCTACTGAAAATGGAAAAATAGGAGTCTCTACAGACTCCTATTTTCGTTGAGAAGTTCAATATTAAGTGCTCTGTATAGCATGACGAACTGCTGCTCCTTTACTCCCTACCAACCAAAATCCAATGTCTTTCCAGTCTCCGCCAGCGTCTTGATATTGCTCAGAATCATCCACCAACTAGCCTTGGTAGTCTCGAAGCTTGGGTGGTTAGGTGTCCAATTATCATTGACCAACGTTAGTTTGGTGCAGCTCCCAACCGTCTCAAGTGACAACGTCATTCTAGATTCAAAGTCCGCATGATTCGGGTTGTATGATGGACCGGCATGTTCGGTACAACTGATGAGCTTTTCTGGTTCGTAAGCTAAAATCTTACCGTATACATGAACGGTTTCCTCACCGTCATTACCTGGCCCCACGTATGCATAATCGGACCCAATCTCAAAAGTAGACTGGAGCACACTGCCAAAAAGAATCTTGCGCGTCCCCTCCGGAGTCACGAGAATATCCCACACTTCTTTAGTTCCTGCACCAATGTAAAATTCGTATTTAAGTTCCATATACTTCCGCTCCTTTGGTATGTGATAAGATTAAGTATAGATGATCGTACAACCTATGTATTGTAAAAACGCGACAAGGAGTGAGCGAAGTGATTCCCAAAGCCTCCAAGCCCAGCCTAGGTATTATGAATCTGCAGCAAGGCGAGCAGAAATTCCAGCTTTCGCGACATACCCCCTCCGAAGACTTGGCCTATTTCATCCGACATTACTGGATAGTTAGATGGGATTTAACCGGCCAGGAGCCTTATTTGCAGCATGTTATCCCGAATCCCTGCGTCAATCTCCTCGTTGAGCCGGGACGTACAGCCATCTATGGTCCAGGCAAAGAGAAGTATGGGCATTATCTGCAAGATCAGGGATGTGTGTTCGGCGTCAAGTTCAAGCCTGGCGGTTTTTATCCTTTTATTAGGGAGCCGATTTCCGGTTTGCTGAACAATCCGATGAGCATCCAGAGCATATTTGGCATAGATCCACGTCAACTTGAGACGGATGTTTTTGCTCAAAATGAAGAACATCTGTTGGTTTCACATATCGAGCAGCTGATCCGTCCCAAGCTTCCCGAACAGGATGAACAGGTCGCTTTTATTAATCAGATCATCGATCATATTAATCAGAAGCCCGATCTCACTAAAGTCGATACCCTCTGCGATTACTTCAATGTGAATAAAAGAACGCTGCAGCGTCTGTTCGACCACTACGTCGGAGTTAGTCCCAAGTGGGTAATTAAGCTAGCGCGCATCCAGAACGCTGCCGAGGCGACGGATCTAAGCCAGAGGCATAACTGGTCCAAGCTCTCCATGGATCTCGGTTATCATGACCAGTCGCATTTCATCAAGGACTTCAAGTCCATTATCGGCCAAACTCCTGATGAATATGCTCGACTTACGGTATGAAAAAGAAGGACAGGCCGCTTGCTGCCTGTCCTTTCTATTTGAAGGGGATACTTTATCCTGCTGCCTACAGTTTAAATCGGTGAGCCATGAATTGCATTTCTGAGGACATGATTTCCAATGATTCCGAAGCGGATGTCAACTCCTCCATTGCTGCGAGCTGCTCTTCCGTAGATGAGGAAATCAGATGTGCCAAATCATTGGTCTGGTTCGCCATTCGTTCAATTTCTTGCAAGGAAGCGGCGATTTCCTGCGAGCTGGCAGACATCTCCTCAGCAGCTGCCGAAGCTTCCTGCACTTGATTCACAACGCTCCGCGTTGCGTCGAGAATCCGAACAAAGGCTTGACCCGTATGCTGTATTGCGCTCACACCTGCAGAAACCTCTTGCTCGCCTTTTTCCATCGCCTCACCAGCTTGCTTCATATCTAGTTGGATGTCTTGGATCAGCTCAGCAATTTTAGCAGCTGATGCCGTAGAACGCTCAGCCAGTTTCTTGACCTCGCCCGCTACGACCGCAAATCCTTTACCTTCATCTCCAGCGCGCGCAGCTTCAATGGATGCGTTCAAAGCGAGAAGATTGGTTTGAGTGGAAATATCTGTGATCACTTGGACGATGTCCCCAATATGCTGAGAACGTTCCGTAAGTTTCTCAACAATCTTCGCAAGATCACCCACTGTAAGACTTACAGCATTCATTTGCAAGGTTGTCTCCTTAATCAGGTGGTTACCTTGCTCCGCTTCCTTCAGCGTCATCTCTGATGCTTCGTAGGCGGCAGACGAGGTGGTCGCGATCCGCTGAATTCCAACAGCCATTTCTTCCATCGCTGTCGAGCTTTCATTGACACTGCGGGCCTGCGTTTCGTTGCTTATGACCATATCTTCAATAGAGGTCGATATTTGATTACTCGCTGTTGTCGTTTCCCCAATGGACTGGTTTAGTTCATGAGAAGAGTCCGTTAACTTATCTGAATTAGCTAAGAGTCCTGAAACAATTTGGCGCAAATGGTCGTACATGAATTGAAAAGAAACCGCAAGCTCACCAATTTCGTCGTTATTACTTACTTTTAATTGGGCTGAACGAAGATCTCCCATAGCGAATTGCTCCGCCTGATGGGCAAGCCGCTTAATCGGTCTGGAAATATGGAAGGCAAACAACGTCATCACCAGGCCTCCGATTATTAAGCAGCAAATTAATGTAATGAGGATCGTATTCAAAATGTGAACTTGTCCCGTATTGTAATCCTGCATATAGGAGTCTGCCGAAATGATCCAACCCCAATCTGAGTTCGTGGACTTAACGTAAGCAATTTTTTCCCCTTCTTTTGTAGAATTGGGAAGCGGCCAATTATAGATCGTGAAATCTCCTCCGCTGTTTCCCTTTTGAATCATATCCTTGATGTAATAAAAGCCGTCGTTCGTCTGTTTATTTAAAATATTTTGACCTTCCAAAGATGGGTGTGCCAGCAAATCGCCGTTCGTATTCAAAATGAAGAAGTACCCGTTGGCGCCGAGATTGATATTAGGATTGATTGAACGTTTTCCATCCTTCTTTGCTCCAATCAATAGTTCCTTCACTCTTTCCTGAGCATCCTCTTTTGACATTGTTCCCTGTTTCGAAGCTTTTTCAAAGGCAGCTGTCAGCTCCAAAGCCATCTCGACTGAATTTTTCAAATTACTTTGAATTAATTTGTCGGTTTCTTTGGTTGAAACATTATAAGTAATGGCCCCTAATACTAATATGGGTGTTAACAGTAAAAGCAGAGAAACCAACATTAGTTTTTTGTGTATGGTTAATCGCCATATTTTTTTATTTTTCGACATCTATACCCCTCCTCATGTCCATGACTATAGGCCTAATTGTAAAATAAGTGTGAAATTTTTGCCATTGGTTTCCTAGCCAATATGACGTCACTTCATGAACTTTTTGTGAAATTTTACCTATTGAACACAGGAGCATGGATCTGAGAGAGGCAAAGGGTTCATTAGGATTTTTGGCGTGATATGTAGTTTTTCACGTAAGACCGAGGTACTTTCGAATCGGGGTTACAGGCGTCTCGTCGTGGAGCAGGGTCACAGGATCAGGTGAACAACCAGCTCCTCTTCGATGGACCTTCCAAAAAATTAAAGAACGGGGTGCCGGCATGAAATTGCCGGCACCCCATTCTTTGGTATCAAGTGGTCGCGCGCCGAGCGACGCGGAGATCTAGCGGCAGCCATGCTGCGTGCACAAGCATGTGCGCCACGATGGCAGCGGCGAGGCCATGCTGCCAGAACAGCCAGCCGCAGTAAAGCGACACCCACAGGTTCAGGACGAGCATCGCCGTCCAGAACCTTGGGGTGAGCTTGCAGCCTGCGGCAGCATACGAAGGCGCGTGCCCAGCTGCGAACGCGATGCCGCTCACGAGGATCGAGAGCCATACCCCCGTGGCGGTAACACCGCCGCCGGGGGTTAGGAGCGAGATCAACCACGCTAGGAGGCTCAGGAGCCCCCAGCGAATGAGCACTTCCTCGACGACGGTGGCGTCGTCAAGCCATGGCCGGAATACGACGTAGTATCCGGCCAAGAAGACCGCGGCTCCTGGTGCGCCGACCAGGAGTCCTGCGAGGAGCTGCGGGCGCAGCAGCTCCCAGAGATCTGCGCCTTCGCCTTGCGCGAAGGCGAGAAGGAAGGGATCTTCGAGTCCGGCGCGGGGCGCGAAGTAGGCGCCAACAACGGCCAGCAAGGTAACGATTAGGCCGGTCTGTGCGAAGACGAGCAGCCGAAGCATAGGTGCAGGCGGTAGCTTCTTGCCTTCTGGCATCGGAAGGCGGCCTAGGGTATGCACGATGCCGTAGGACATCAGAGCCAGCCCCGGGAGGCAGCTAATAAGTAATATATATACAACAGACCATTGGAACACAGGGCACCATCCTTTTCTAAACGTTTACAATCAACTAAAAATCGAGGGCCAAACAACGTGCAAAAAGAAGTCCCCAACCATATGAGAAAGGATGGCATATTCCAATCCTTTTTTCCAATACAGATATCCGAAGAAAATCCCTAAAAGACCGTTACTGATGAGTGCTCTGACGATTAGCGCAGGAGTAAGCTCTCCGAATAGCGTTTGCGTAGCCGGTAAATGTCCAAGCCCGAACAGCAGAGCTGCCACGATGATAGCTAACCCATACAGATAAGTCGGGATATGTGTACGATTTCTGAGAAATCTGGAGAATACCCATACGAGCAGAGTCATCAAACACAGCCGCACCAGCACTTCTTCGACGATACCGCCATAGAACAGCGTTAATGCACCCTTCCATAAGGATACTGATGGAGCGGCAGGGATTGCAGGAAGAAAAGGTTGAAACAAGTAGATTTCCAGAACCAAAACCAACAGAGTACCGACAAAACTCCCTAGGAAAGAGATAACAAGCCATTTTTTTGAAAAGCCAATGAAGCGGCCTTCATTCAACCAACTTCTCCATATCGGCAGATCCAGCCCTACTTTAGCTGCAAGCGAAAGACCAACCCAACTTGCAATTAAGGTCATGACTGTAACCTGAAAGACCATCAGAGCGATGATGACGCCAAATGGAAGGCCGGTTTGATCCATTGTTTGACTCAAACCGCCTGACATTATGGACAACTGATACGGAAGCACAGTGCTTCCGCCAAATGCGCCGAGCAAAGTAAGAGATAGTATAAGTCGTCTATTTTTATGAATCGGAATTGGCATTTGTTCAGTTCACATCCTTGCACGATTACTTTTTGCGTGACCAGATACGGTGAATTTTACGAATAGCGAACAAGTACACGATGGAAGGAGCTGGCGCTTGAATCAAGCCCCAGATGCCCCAGAACCATGGATATTTCGCGTTGCGCTTGCGTGCATCCAGGAACAGCCATGTGCTTTGCGCGAGTAGAAGAAGGGAGAGACATATCCATGCCCAGAGGGGCAGTTTTTCCCATTTTGGATCATTCATAGTGGTGTTCCTCCTGTTTGCGAACGAGAAGCCAGACCAGAGGTGCTACAACAGCGAGAACTTGAAAAGTGATGAAAACAACCGGCTGTGCATGCATCATTGCATATAAGAGGGAGAGCAGCAGTAGAGCGGCTATCCACAATATGAGCAAGTCTCTCCAGAGCTTTGAACGCTGTTTGCTTTGTGTTTCAACGATTTGCTGATCAAACCAAGAGGGGCTTGGCGTGAAAGCCGGAAAGAGTTCATCGAGCCTTTGAAGCCCTTCTTGCAGCTGTTGTGCTGTCATCTCATCCAGACCCACTGGACCTTGATATCTTTGGCCGTCATCCCGATTCTTGCTTCCGTCCTGTTTTGAAACTTCTCTTTTCTTCGGATCCTCCGGTTCCATCTACGCCAGCTCCTTTCGCAATTGTTTAAGTGCATGATGCACTCTGGATTTGACGGTACCTTCAGCAATCTCCAGCATGTGACCGATTTCTTCATAGGTGTAACCGTAGTAATGCTTGAGAATTACTGGAATACGGGCCTCCTGTTGAAGCTCGGATAGTGCGTTCAGCACCTCAGGCCAGTTCTCATTTTGTTGTCCGGCTTGCCACTGCATCCGGCGCAGCGATTGATCTTGCTCTTGTTGTTGCCAGAGCTTTTCCCGCTTTTTTCGCCGTGCCTGATCCAAGAACAGGTTCGTGGCAATCGTGATCAGCCAAGATGAAAACTTCGATTGTCGTCCATTGTACAGTCTGATCTTCTCTATGCACTTGACCATCGTCTCTTGGGCAATATCTTCCGACATATGTGAGTCCAGCGTTATTTTCAACAAATACTTGTAAACAAAAGCATAGTGCTGCTGCAGCAGCAAGGACAGAGCGGCATTGTCTCCCTGTATGGCCTGACGAATTAATTCGTGCTCTTCCAAGTGAATGAACATCCTCTCTGCCTGAATTCATTGATAGTACGAACAGCTCCATTATATCGTTCAAAGATCACGAAAATTTATGTAAAATTATTTATTAGCTTACCACGCCATAGTTCCGACATGTATAATGGCATCAGATAAGATCATTAGAATGATGGAGGGCAAACATGTTGAAACAAGGCATATTACCAAGAGCAGGGCTGTCACCGCAAGAGCTGGAGGAAGTTCGGAAGCTTTGGGAAGTTTGTAATAGCCATGACCATATCGAGATTAAACTGAATTGGAGCACATTATCGGACCGGCCGTCTGGCGTGACGAATGACTTTTTATTTTACCAAAATGACCGTATTGTCGGCTTTTTGGCCATATATAGCTTTATGTCGACGGAAGTAGAGATTAGCGGGATGGTGCATCCAGAGGCGCGGCGCCAAGGTATTTTTGACCAATTGGTTCAAAATGCGATAGCGGAGTGTCGGCGCAGGGAAGTTCCGAAGCTGATTTTCATTAATGAGCGCGGGTCGGAGGGCGGCAAAGCTTTTCTTACGAAACTAGGCGCAACCTACAGTTTTTCTGAATATGTCATGGAGCTTCAAGAGCAAGCAGAAGAGACTCCGCAAGATTTAGATGATAATATTGCCATTCGTTTGGCGGATGTTCAGGATACGGAATTGTTGGTTACGCTCAATATGTCAGGGTTCAACATGTCGGAGAACGACACGAGAGAGTATGTCACCCAAACCATTACCGGCGATAAAGAGCGGACGTGGATTGCTGAGCTTGGAGAGAAGAGAGAGCCTATTGGGAAGATTGGAGCCATGGTCGAAGCGGAAGAGAGTGGATTCATCTATGGTTTTTGTGTAGTGCCGGCGTATCGTGGCAAAGGCTATGGGCGGCGTATTTTGAGTCAAACGATAACGGAATTAAAGCAGCAAGATCATACTAGTTCCATTAAGCTGGAGGTCTCCGTTGAGAACGAGAAGGCGCTTGACTTATACGAATCATGTGGCTTCAAAACGAAGAATGCGAATGACTATTACGTACTTTTACTTAGCTAAAACGTCCCCATCAAGGAAAAGGATAGAGCGGCTGCCATGAGCTGTAGCCCGAACTTAGCGACTGAAGAAGGACCCGAAAGAAGTGCTGGAAAGAAGAATCTGAAAGAAGGACCCGAAAGAAGAACTCGAAAAAAGCGCCCGAAAGAAGGACGCTTTGAAAAAACCTCTCGGGTCTTTTTGCTTTTATAATCCATTGATAAAAAAGGTTTAGAATTCCACATGGAAAATAATGGGGGTTTCGAGGGGGTGGGGTTCGAATGAATTTATCATCTCAACAGAATGATGTTGTAGAAAATACAACAATTCTGCCTAAATCCCGCCTTTTTCCCCTCGATGTTGCATTATGTACAGCAATTTAGCCCAATATAGATGATTTCACGACAAATGGGTTCGAATTGTTGTACAAACTACAACTCTAACGTACAAAATAGCCTTTGGGCATGTGAATTGTTGTAAAAATTACAACATTCGTAATAGCTATAGCCCATCTACCTAACCAAGCTGCTAAACGACTCTAAAATGGAGGTTTAAAGTTATGACTACCAGTTTTAAAGCATCACAATGAATAGACAGTCTCTATCAACAGCATTCAAGCTAGCTTTGGTTAAGCTTAACAACAGAGCACCCTCTGAGCGCTTTTTTAATGAAAAATGAGTTCGGATGAACCGCTAATGATTGTGCCTGTATTCTGGCCTTCACAAATCTCTTTCATGGAGCCAGGCTTATCGAAATTGAAAACATGCATGGGGATATGATAATCACGCGCTAGAATGAAGGCAGACTGATCCATGACCTTGAGATCATTTTGGATAACGTCGTTATAGTGGAGTGATTTGTACTGAAGAGCTTCCTTATGGTGCTTCGGATCTTTGTCGAAAACACCGTCAACCCCCTGCTTCGCGACGAGAATCGCTTCACAGTTGACTTCAATGGCTCTTTGGACCGATGGATAATCGGTGGTGACAAAAGGCTGCCCATTGCCGCCAGCGAAAATAACGATGTACCCTTTTTCCAAGTGATGAATGGCCCTCAGACGGATGAAAGGCTCCGCCACAGAAGCGATCGGAATCGCTGTCATGACGCGAACTTCAGCTTCGCTCTTCGCTTTAAGAACACCGCGCAGCATCAAGCTGTTGATGACGGTAGCTAGCGTCCCGATATTATCAGCTTCGGCCTTCTCAATTCCCCAGCTCTCGCCCATATTCCCGCGAAATATATTGCCTCCGCCGATCACGATGCACACTTCCACACCTAGATTAACAACGGTCATAATCTCATTGGCAATGTGATTAAGCTGCGTTGGATCGAAGCCAAACTCACTATCTCCAGCCACAGCTCCGCCACTAAGTTTAATTAAGACCCTCTTGTACCGCATATCCATCTCTCCTCCCAGATGAGAAAATTTGTACCCATAAAAAAACACTAAAGCAATGAATGCTTTAGTGTTCCATGAATGAGAAATAGGAAAAGACCACGTTTCTAATATCAACTGGACCCTTCATACGCCTCACACACCTTCCGTCTATATCCACATAAGAAAGTATAAGTTTTCGATTCCCGAAAACCGCTATCTTATTGGCGATAAAAACTTCCGCTTAACGCGGTCGCTCATCCTTGAATGTACGTCGATAAACGTTTTTCTCATTAAAAGTTATTGTACACGAATCAAGAGGAGGAATGCAATTTCTGCGGCACGCGCATATGAACGAGCAGACCAATTACGACTAGGATTAAGAGAGAGCCTAAGGCTACGCGGCTGGCTAGGTTGCCAGATGACGCTAGCGCCCAGGTAATCGATCCATAAAGAGCGGGTCCAACGATCGAGGATACTTTACCCGAGAAGGCGAACAATCCGAAGAATTGACCGCGTTTCTCTTCCGGCGTTAGCTCAACAATCAGTGTCCGGGAAGTGACCCACATAGCGCCCATAGATACCCCATACAAGCTGCCGGCAACCCAGAATATGCTCTGACTAGTTGCAAATGCCGCTAAGGAGATCGCAATAATAAGGATGAAGGCGACGATGGTCACCGCTCTTTTGGGGCCGATACTTCTGGTCACATAGCCGAAAAGGAACGATCCGATGATGCTCGATACCGTCGAAACGAGGTAGAGCAGAATGAATTGCCCCGTGGTGAAGCCCATAACCGTATTCGCATAAATGGCCATAACGGCAATCGCTGTAGCAATCGCATCGTTAAAGAAGAAGTAGGCGATCATGAACAAGAAGGCAGCTCGGTACTTTCTTGCTTCTTTGAACGTAACCCAGATCTCACGGTACCCGCTGAGGAGCGACTTTTTCCCGCTGACGGACTTCTGAGGCTTCTCTTTGTAAAATAACATAATAGGTAAAGAGAAGATCAGAAACATGAGCGCGCTAGGGATGAACGTATTTTCAAAATGATTGCCATTGATCAATGGGAACACGACAAGTCCAACTAATGTGCCGACATAACCAACCGCTACGCCAACTCCAGAAATAACGGGAATTTCACGAGCATTACCCAGATCCGAAATCATTGAATCGTAGAAGATTAAGCTTGAATTGTAAAAGAATTTGGCGACCATAAAGAAGAAAATTACGCCTAGTAAGGAGGTGTTGAGTCCCAACCACTGCTGATCGGTGTGCCAAAAGGCCGAAGCGCCCATGAGCAGAGTCGCCGCGATAGCAATAAGCGTGAAGGGGACAAGGTAAGCCTTCTTTTTGCCCGTCCGGTCAATCCATACCCCGAATAAGGGAGACAACAACACGAGGAAAAAACTGGATATCGCATTGGAGTAAGTGATGAAAGTGCTGGCAATCTGATTCAATTCTTCGCTCTTGCCTAACGTTTCTTTTAAATAAAATGGATAAAACACAGTCACGATATTGGAGGAAAAAATCGTGTTCGTGAAATCGTACATCGCCCAAGCGAATATCGGCAAGGAGAAGAACAGGGTCCAAACTTTACGTGCTTGCACCTTGTTGGAAGCGGATTCAAGCTTTGCCACTAGGGTCACACCTTTCCTCTCATCAAATGGTATTTCTCTAGTATATTGGCTACAAGGCCGGGAAATCCCTCTGTCTTTACAATAAAAAAACGCTCCCCCTAATCAAATTAGAAGGAGAGAGAGGGAATGCCGCAAAAGTTGTATGGAATGTCTAACCGAAGGCTCTCTTCGGTGCGTTAGGTATTCGATTGGGGCTTCTTGATTTCGACCTCGATCATATCGATGCTTTCTTTCATCTCAAGCACATCAATACCGTTTCGCTGTAAGGTGGTTGTGAGGTTCTCTTTATTTTGGGCGGGGAAAACGTACGCATTACTTTGCTTATTATCGAGGAGACGTTTCGCCACCTGGACAAGACGTTCCATTGTGAACGGCTTTTTGAGATATTTCTCAATCTCTTTCTCGTGATAATCATGAGGTGGATCGAGCGCTGTTGAAACGATAACAGGGGTCTGATAGTGCACCGGGTGACGGTACAATTCAGCGATGAAATCCCAACCTGTCTTGGCACCTTCTAGATGAATATCGACGATGAACAGAATCGGTCCCTCGCCTTTACAGCGATTCAGCGCGATAATGCCCTCTTCGGCCGAACGAAGCTGCATGGAGGGGAGCCCTAACTTGTTCAGCGCAACTTGAATTAATTTGGCCAGATTATCGTCATCCTCGAAAATAACAATTTGACCATCCATATTAGAAATCTCATATAGATCGAACTCGATTCGGAATGTCGTACCTTGTCCCATTTCGGAGGTGTAGGAGATATGTCCGTTGTGTCCTTCAACAATCTCTTTCACAATAGCGAGACCTAAGCCGGTACCCCCAATCTGACGTCGGTCGGAGTTATCGACACGAAAGAACTTGGAGAACATTTGGTCACGGGCTTCCTCTGGGATGCCGAGTCCGTAATCCTGAATCGCTATGATGATTTTACCTTGGTCGACAGTTAGGTGAATATCAATGTGATCTGCTCCTGGCGAATACTTAATCGCATTGCTGATCAGGTTGTCGAATACTTGACGAATACGGTCTGCATCGGCTCTCACATATAGTTCCGTTTCTTGCTGATGAATGAGAATACGATGGCTATGCTTATCCTGCCACTGCTCGACGATCTCTTGCAAAGTAGGCAGCAGATTGACTGGAGAGAAATGATACAGTTGTCGACCTGACTCCATCCGCTGTAAATCAAGGAAATCGTTGATTAAATTCGATAAGCGATGTGCTTCTTTATAAATGGTTTCCATATATTTCTTTTGTTTCTCTTGTGAAAGATCCCGATGCAGCAAGATCTCGATAAAGCCAAGAACACTGGCAAGGGGAGTTCGCAGCTCGTGAGATACAATACTAATGAATTCACTCTTCATTTCGTCAATTCGCTCTTCTTCGGTGCGATCACGGAATACGAATAAGTAGCCTTGCTGTTCGGTATCTTCGCTGACTACGGTCGCATATAGCTCCGCGTGTTGGATTTGGTCCTCAAACTCGAAACTAAAACGTTGAGTGAGATTTGACAGTGAGCCATCAATCAACGCTTCAATGGATGAGGCGACACCAATGAAGCTTGGCGAATCGGCAGCTATTTCGTGACTGTTATCAACCAGGTTCTCGCCTATGTGTTCATTTAAACTGAAATACCGATGCATTCGATGATTGGAGAAAAGGATGGTACCTTGCGAATCACACATCATCATGCCTTCATGTGCGGATTCCAAAATATTTTGAATCAGATCGCGCTGCCCTTCGATGAGCTGCTTCTCAGTTGTTAATTGATCATTCAGCTCTGCTAAGCTGGCTGCTTGCCCCAGCCTCTCATCGTTCATAACCTGCGCGTAGAAGGCAAGACCGAACTGACGAACTAATCCTTTGGTCAATCGTTCATTATTTTCTTGAAAGAGGGAGCTTTGATAGCTCGTAAGCAGCAAAAAGCCAATAACCTTCTGTTTATCGTCCAAGAGAGGAACATATTGATCGACAGCTCGTGTCATTCCCCCGTGGACACCTTGCTCGTGACCTGATACATCTCTTGTATGAACAATAGGTGTCCCTTCGTCGAAAACACGCCTAGCCGGTCCAAAAAGCTCTCTCTGATTCAAATTAATATGTTCTTTCGGATAACCAATGGAATGAATGACTTCATAAGAAGTAGAGTCCTCTGCGTGACGTTCCATGACGACCAAAGCCGCATCTTGGGACAACGAATTGAGCAGGGCTGGCAACGTATGTTTCAAGAAATCTTTCAACTTCACATAGCCTGTAAGCTTCTCCTGATAGGATGAGATAAGTTCCAAATCCCTTTCTCGTTCGGATAGCTTCGCGAGTGTGAGCTGCTGCTCTTCCTGCTGGGCCATAATCTCCTCATTTTGGGTCTCCAAGCTCTCAGCCATATAGCGATATGTTTCCTCGCTTCTACGAATCTCTTCCTCAGCATGATAGGCTCGATAGGAAATGAAAATGGACATACCACCTGCAATTAAGGCAATAATACTGCCGACCATTGTAATCATACGGGAGGTTTTACCGGCTTGAAGGGAAGCTGTATAGGCATCTGACGTGATTTGGTCTATGGTCTTCTCGATGCTTGTATGAACAACTCGGTAGCGATCCATCATCGTTTTGCCGGACGCTATACGAGCTTTCGCCTCATCTAATTTATCAGCACGAACCAACTCCAATTGTGTGTCAAAGAACTTTTGTAAATTATTAATGGCTGGTATGGCTTGCGTGTCCATAATAAGCTGCAAAGTGGGGTACTTTTTATCGTATTGGCTGATCGTGCTCAAATCCAGTTCCAGCTGCTTTTTACCAGACGTATAGGGCTCCAGGAATTGCTCATTCCCTGATAATTGAAAACCGCGGATACCCGTTTCTTGGTTAATTAAATCTTTAAGCAGGCTGTTCGTTGTGTTTGAAATCGGAATGGAATCGTGCACGATAGCATCGCTTTCCGTTTCCATATTTCGAGAAGCGATAAAATTGGATACACTCACAAAAACTAGTAAAACGACGATTAAAACAACGTATAGCTTGGAGATCCGAGATCTCGTGAATGACTTCATAGCAAACGGTCACCTAGATTCTAATAGGATGAAAGGATGTAATAAAAATTCGACAGGAGCCAACAAATTCCTTTTAAAAACGATCATGTTATGTTTTCTTTCATCAATGCATTGCAAGATAGGGAATTGTCGTTTAAAATATGATTCATTACACGATTGATGTTAAGTTTTAAGATCATCGAAGTTTGCTTGAGGAGGGCGCACCGTGCAGGTAAAAGACAGCAGGATTCCGCTACTACACGAAGTACGTTCATTCTTCCAACCGATACTCTCCCTTCAGAGCCAAGAAATCATCGGCTACGAAACGCTAGGAAGACGAATTCGGGAGGGTAATGTCGAAAGTTTAGGGCCTTTTTTCAAAAATCCTGACATTCCCGAAGACATGCAGCTTCATATTGATCGGCATTTGAGGGAGGTGGCGATTGAACGGCTAGCTTCGGCTCAAGATGAGAGTTCCTTATTCATCAACTTAAAGCCTTCATGGATCTATCAGACCTATAAGCGCACAGGTGTGCTGCCGACTATCGAGCTATTAAGGAAATATCAAATAAATCCAGCGCGTATCGTGATCGAAATAACCGAAGAGGAATTCACGGGGAAACTTCATGAGCTGACGCAAATTGTAGAATTATATCGAGAATTCGGCTGTACGATTGCCATTGACGATGTGGGCAGCGGGTTTAGCAATTTCGACCGAATCGCTAGTCTGCAACCGAAGATATTGAAGATCGATCTTAATATTTTGAAAAAAAGCGTCATCCACGCCGGCTACAAGGCGCTGATGCAATCCTTTTCCATTCTAGCGGCTCAAATGGGAGCCTCCCTGCTCGTCGAAGGGGTGGAAACGAAGCAGGAGCTGCACAGTGCTCTTCAAGTCGGAGCAAGATATGTGCAAGGCTATCTCTTCTCCAAAGCTGAACCGCAATTGCAGCGCCGAGATGCCTTCAAGTCCATGCTGAAAGAGGAAATGAAACTCTTTGGTCAAGAGGAATTTGGGCGCTATAGCCGCCTTTTGACCATTCATCAAAGTCTAGATTTGCTTATCCATTCTTCAGTCTGTATATCAACAGCAGAAGAGGCAGATCGAGTCATTGAAAATATCATTAGCAACGTGTCGGAAAACTGTATACGTATGTACATATGTCGTGAGGACGGCTATCAAATCTCGTCCAACTACAGCCGCAAAGACGAAGCATGGAGCAAAGACGAGAGCTATCGCGGGGCAAACTGGACATGGAGACCCTATTTCATCTCCAACATCATGATGATGAACCTGCAAAAACAAGGGATCCTATCGCAAGCGTATACAGATTTGGATACCTCGTATGAGATCCAGACTTATTCCTGTGCGTTGGGAGAGGGCTTTTATTTGTTTGGGGATTTGATGATTTGAGAGATTGATAGAGATGGAGAGAGATTGAGAGAGAAATTGAGAGAGATTGAAAGAGATTGAAAGAGAGATGGATAGAGATGGTACGTTGATAAGAGTGCGTAACAGAAAGTATGTTGCAAGCGAGTGTATTGGGAGAGGTTACCCCAGGTGGCCTTTTTTGTGTTGAAGTAAGAATCTTATCCGTCAGATATTCGAGAACCAGACTCACGCAGCTCCATGAGCTGGAACTAGAGCTAGAGCTAGATCAGCCAGAACGAGAGCCAGAGCCAGGGCCAGGGCCGTATCAGTCCCAGCCAAACCCAACCCCAACCCCAAACCCAACCCCAAACCCAACCCCAAACCCAACCCCAAACCCGAACCCAAACTCAAACCCAAACTCAAACTCAAACCCAAACCCAAACTCAAACCCCAACCCAACCCCAAGCCCAAACCCAAACCCAAACCCAAACCCAACCCCAAGCCCAACCCCAAACCCAACCCCAAACCCGAACCCAAGCCCAAGCCCAAACCCAACTCAGCCCCAAGCCCAAACTTAAAGAATTAGCTACTCCAAGTAATCTAAAACTCCGCGAACGAGTTAATATTGGCAGGCTGGGTGGCAACAGGATGTTGTAAAAAGAACATGCAAAAAGTGCATCAAATGATGGGGGAATTTTTATTTTTTGGATGAGAAGATGTATTTTGTGCATCAAATATCCGTGTTTTGGCTCAAATTGGGCTGTATGCGTCGAATTTGCTGTAGTTTTTGCAGCAAAACCCTTGCAAACCCTGGTTATCTGCTGAAAGAGATGCACAATTTGCATCAAATTGGGTGAAGGGCAATATAGCTTTGATAATTAGAGGTTAAATTCGTTCATTGGAGTCGAATATACGCGTAAAAAAGAAATCCTGCATATGACTATGCAGGATTTTTTGACTGAAAATGTATATATGCGACGTCGTGAGCCTAAGACCGAACTCTAATCCAAGCGCGAATCCAAGCCCGCGGCCAGAAGCTCGGATCCGGAACCCCAAACTCCAAACCCCAAACCGCGAACACGAGCCCCGAGCATGGAACCCGGAACCCCCAATCACTAAGCCTCGACCCATTCGCGGCGCAGCGAGAACAGATCGCGCAGCTCGTCGGTCGACAGCTCGGTGATCCAGTTCTCGCCGGAGCCGACGATCTGTTGGCTGAGGCCCAGCTTGCGCTCGATCATCTCATCGATGCGCTCCTCCAGCGTGCCCAGCGTCACGAACTTGTGCACCTGCACATGGCGCGTCTGGCCGATACGGAAGGCGCGATCCGTCGCTTGATTCTCGACGGCGGGATTCCACCAGCGATCGTAGTGGAACACATGGTTCGCCGCTGTCAGGTTGAGCCCGATGCCGCCGGCCTTCAGCGAAAGAATGAACACATTCCGCTGTTCGTCGACCGGCTGGCTAACGTCTTGGAAGTGCGCGATCATCTCATCGCGCCCATTCTTCGGTGTTCCGCCGTGCAGGAACAGCACTTTCTCGCCAAGCTCCTGCTGCAGCACATGCTGGAGCAAGTTGCCCGTCTCCACAAACTGCGTGAAAATCAAGCATTTGTCGCCCTCTTGGCGCAGCTCCTGCACCATCTCAAGCAGGCGCTCCAGCTTGTTGGAGCGTCCGCTCCAAGGCGCGTGGATGCCTTCTTTGAGCAGCAAAGCAGGGTGATTACACACCTGTTTCAGCTTCGTCAGCGCGGCGAGAATGAGACCTCGCCGCTCCATAGCCGAGAGCTTATCCAGACGATCGAACATGTCTTGGATGTAGTTCTCATACAGCGAGCCCTGCTCGGCGGTAAGTGAAATGAATGTCTTCGACTCGTTCTTCTCCGGCAGATCCAGTTGAATCGCGGGATCTTTCTTCTCGCGGCGCAGCAGGAAAGGTCGGATCAGCTTCTGTACCTTGCCGATCGTCTCACTATCGCGCGTCTTCTCAATGGCATTCACATAGCGATGAGTGAACTCGCGAACCGTACCCAGATAGCCCGGGTTCGCAAAATCAAAGATCGACCATAGCTCCGTGAGCCGATTCTCAATCGGTGTTCCCGTTAACGCAATGCGATGGTAACCATCGAGTCGGCGAATAGCGGAAGCTTGCTTCGTATAAGCATTTTTTATATTTTGGGCTTCGTCCAAACAGATGGAGTTCCAGGCTATAGAGCCCAGCTCAACCTCATCCAGATGGGAAAGCGTATAGGATGTCAAAACCAAATCCACCTTGCCCACGACTTCTTCATTAAAAGCAGGTCCCTTCAATCGTTGCGGGCCATAGTGAAGATGAACCTTCAGCGACGGCGCAAAACGCTTAAGCTCCATCTGCCAGTTCCCAAGCACAGACGTCGGACATACCAAAAGGGAAGGTGTGTCAGGTTTCTCATTTTCTTTCACCGTAAGTAAATAGGTAATCCATTGGATCGTCTTTCCGAGCCCCATGTCATCGGCCAAGCAGCCGCCTAGGCCGAAACGGCGCAGGAACAACAGCCATGAGATACCGTCCACTTGATAGTGGCGCAGCGATCCTTGAAAGCTAGGCGGCGGCTGTATCGTCGGAATTGACTCCGCCTGCGTGAGTTGATCGACCATGTGGCGCAGCTGTTCGTTCAGCTCTACCTCCATCTCGATGTAGCGCATTGCATCGGGGTCATCCTCAGCCGGCAGCAGCCCGCCGGCATCGCCTGCGAAGTGAAGCTCCAGCACGTCGCGGAAGGAGAGGCCCTGCTTCTTCTGCACCTGCTTCATAATCTGCTCGACCTGCGCCATGAAGAGCGGGTCGAGCTGAATCCAGTTGCCGCGAATCTGGATCAGCTTGCGCTTCTCCTCCAGAAGCTGCCGGAATTCCTCTTCCGTCAGCTCCAAATCTCCCACAGCCAGCTTCCAGTCGAACTGCATCAGCTGGGTCAGCCCGAACATCGTCTCCCGTCCAGAACCGACGGAAGACTTGATCTTCGCGCGCAGCTTCGGCTTCATCTTGCGGATGCGCTCCCACCAGGCTGGCAGGAACACACTCGTCCCTGCTTCAACAAGCCGCACGCTTCCCTCTGCGAGGAAGCGCCAAGCCTCTTCCTCCGTCAACGTCTGACGGAGCCCAGCACCTTCGCCCGCATCCAGCCACGGCAGGATGCGTACCCACTTCGCCGCGTCACGTTCTACGCGGCCAAGCTCTGGCAGCCACGCCTCCGGCAGCGGCAGCTCACCCCCGACCGGCTCGCCGCTGGGCGTCACCGTGCGCAGCACCTCCGGCGCAAGCCGGTCCTGCAGCAGCACGCGCAGCTGCCAGCCCGCGCCGTGCGCCAGGTCCGGCTCCACGAGCTGCAGACAGGTGCGCATAGGCGACCGGTCTTGGCGCCAACCAATGGCGACGAGCCAATCCTCCTCGTCGAGCCATAGATCAGCGCCGATCTCACCGCGGCGCATTAGAGGGTGCGCCGCTTCGAGCTTGCGCAGATTGTCTTTCATGAGGCCATCGGCGTCCACCCACTCAGGAATCAACGCATGAATCCAGCGGGATACGGCCGGTGATTCCAAAGCCTGAAGTTCCTCAGGAAGCTGGAGCTTCCAGCCGATCTCGCCGGCTTTCCACTTTTCATAGTCCGGCATGAAACGACCGGACGAGAGCGCCTCTCGAACAGCCGGAGCAAGGCGCATTAAATCCGCACAGTCCTTATGCCAGCTAAGCTGTAGATGCTGTACAGGCTGCGGATCGCTGAAATAATCGAGCGCATCGAGCGGTTGCAGCTCGATGCCTTCCCGATTGTGCCACTCGCTGGGCTCCATGAACGTGCCGAAAAAAGAGGCGCGATGCCAAGCAAACAGCATATTTTTTAAATCAAGAGCATCCCAAATGCCGCCGTTCTCGCGGGTACCCCATAGAAATAAAGAACCATTAGGTATGGAGCTAACGTGAACTGTCAGCGCGCTGGTTTCGATCATCGAATCCATTTTCCTTTCTTGAGCTCTTCTTGGAAAGCACGCAAGCGTGAGAATTTATCCGCTAGTCGATATACATAATGCTCCCAGCGGTCGTCCTGGCCTAATTGTTTATAGATGCTGTGCAGCTTCTTAAGCAGTCGAACAGCCGTCTTATAGGAAGCCCTATTTTTCTCCAGAACAGCCCGTTCGGCCGCTTGGTGATAGAGGGGGAGGAGTAAAGCCGAATCATGCTCTTCAATCGCTTTAAGCTCCATGCCATATAAGCTCAGCGGTGATATGCGGTTCGCTAATTGTAAGTCCACCCACTGCCGATACCGTTTCGTTTGCAATAAATAGGCCGTGTAATAGTAGTAGGAACGAGGCAGCAGGGACTCCATCACCTGTACCCATTCGCTATCGGATTCTAGATGCTTGGTCGTATCGAGCCAATATTGGCAAAAGGTCCGGAAATCATCATGATTTGCATTCGCAATCGAGGTGAACAGCCAACGCAGCCAAACAAGCATGTTGTCCCACTGTTTATCGTTGTAATAATAGTTCAGGTAAAGGAAGTAATCCTTCGCGCCCGGATGAGTGAGCTGTCCAAGACGCTCAAAGGCGCTAGCCGTATCCCCCTGCATGATATCAAAATGCGCTCTTGCCGCAAGAAGTGTATCCTTCTTCCGAGCTAACATGTCCTTCTTCGTGAGAAGTGCGTCGAGACGCTGAATTTCCTCTTTTTGTGCCGCAGCATGATTCGTCAGCTTCCACCAAATGAAGCGGTAAACAAACAGCCAATCAATCGGACTATCTTTGCCCTGCAGAGCGAATTCTCCGAGCATTTTCATAGTGGTTAGCCAGTGTTTGGGTTCCGCCTCGAAAGAGGTATTCACATCCGTACGTTCCACGAATTCAACCAGCTTATCCTCACAATTTTTCGCGGCAATTTTGCAGCCGTTCTCGTGATAATAAGACAAGTAGGAGCTTTTCGTTTCTTGATAAAATTGTTCGATTTTCCGCATCATGAAAAGCACGATATGGAACATGTAGAGCTCGCGGGTTGAACTTCTCCAATCTGCCGCATAGCCAGGCAAGGACTCCAGTGCGGAGTCGTAGAAGGTTTCGATCGAGTGCTGGTGAGAAATGGAGAATCCATGGAACTTCCCTTCAAAAAAGCGATGCCAATCTACAGGCATGGCCTCTTCAAGAGGCACGTTGGCCTGTGCGGCCGCAGCAGCTTTGCGTTCCTGAATCAAGGTTGCCCCGCGTGCGGGTTTTTTCCTTGTGTGTATTTGTTGTTTTAACTGTTGAAGCAGCAGTTCCGGACGTCCATAAGGTGCATACAAGCTGAAGAAAGTGGCACCGATATGTTTACAAAAGCCTCCATAGGAGCAGTTGCACTCACTAGAGGCGAAATTTTCTAAATTCAGCATGGTGCTCAGTATTTTTTTGCCTGCGACGGTCGCCTGAACGTTCAAGCCTTTCAGATCGACTTCGGTCACACGACCTTTATGGTAATACTCCCAGCCCTGTTCCAGAACGACGGCGTCGAAATGAAGCGGGATTTGCTTGATTAGGTAGTTCATTCGATTTTTGGGAATCTGCAGTTTCAGCATGTGTGCTTTCCTACCCTCCGAGCGGTACATTCCTTCTTCCATAGTAACAGATTTTTCCCGAAATTGCCCATTTCCACAGTTTATGCCAAAGGGTATTTTTTTACACATCCGAAAATAAGTTCTCATCGAGTTAATAGGTGTTAACTCTGCATTCCTGCCTATAATATGATAAAGTGAAGCTATATGAAATGCTTTTGAAGGGAGACTGCGCGGGTGGGTATTAAATTTGGCAGAGAATATAAGGATATTGTCACTGATTTCGTGCGTGGCATTGAACTGGTTGATGGATTTTATGAGCTGTTGGAAATGAGTGCAGACGACTGGAGGGAGCTTGATAAGGACGAACAGGAAGAATGCCTGCGAACGCTGGCTGACGATATTTTTTACGGATTAGGAAATGCGCCTGTGATGCAGATAGGAGCGGGCTCCGTTCGCCATGATCCGAATAATCATGTGCTGAAGGTTCATGACGGGGAAAAGTTGGTTTCCGTCATCTATTTGGTATAAATCAGGCAGAAGTGTGATATAGAAAGGTGTATGGAAGTTATGCTGGATGGAGCAAGAAAGGTCTTACAACAAGTTTATGGGTACCCGGAATTTCGCGAGGGCCAGAAGAATATCATTACGAATCTGCTTGAAGGTCGAGATACGCTAGGCATTATGCCGACGGGCGGAGGTAAATCGATCTGTTATCAGGTTCCTGCCATGCTCATGGAGGGAGTGACGTTGGTTATTTCACCGCTGATCTCCTTGATGAAGGACCAAGTGGATGCGCTTCAAGTGCTTGGTGTACCGGCAACTTTCATTAACAGTACGCTGGAAGCCAAAGAAGTGGAACAGCGGATGCAAGGAGCCATGCAGGGCAAATATAAACTGCTCTATATCGCGCCCGAGCGGCTGGAGTCGGAACGATTTCGTGCTCGAATGTCTGCACTGAATCTTCCGCTTGTGGCTATTGATGAAGCGCACTGCGTGTCGCAATGGGGGCATGATTTCCGTCCGAGCTATGTGTCGATTGCTCCGTTCATTCGCGAACTGCCCAATCGTCCGATTGTCGCAGCCTTCACAGCTACAGCTACCGCCGAGGTCACAGCCGATATTGCGAGACTGCTTGATTTGGATCAAGCGGGCATATTCGTCAATGGGTTTTCACGGGATAATCTGGAATTGACGATTCTTCGCGGTGAGAATAAACGGGATTACATTCAGAATTATGTGAAGGAACATACGCATCAGCCTGGTATTATTTATGCCGCTACGCGTAAGGATGTGGAAGAGCTGTATGAAACGTTACGCAAAAAAGGCTTCGCCGCAGGGAAGTATCACGCAGGTTTAACCGACGAGGAACGCTCCTACATGCAGGAGGCGTTTCTATATGATGACATTCGCGTGATGATCGCGACGAACGCTTTTGGGATGGGCATTGATAAGTCCAATGTCCGTTATGTTATTCACTACAATATGCCGAAAAATATGGAGGCATACTACCAAGAAGCCGGTCGTGCCGGTCGAGATGGAGAGCCGAGTGAGTGCATTCTGCTGTTCAGTGCGCAGGATATTATGACGCAAAAGTTTTTGATTGAACAGAATCAGCTCTCGCCAGAACGTAAAGCGAATGAGTACAAAAAGCTGCAGACGATGATCGACTTTTGCTATTCGCCACGCTGCTTGCGGAACGTCATTCTGCACTATTTTGATGAAACGAATATTAAAGATACTTGCGGCAATTGCAGTTCTTGCAAAGATGATCGCGATACGGTGGATATCACCGTCGAAGCGCAGAAGATTTTCTCCTGCATCCGCAGGATGGGGGAACGTTTCGGCATCTCAATGGTCGCCTCCGTGCTCAAAGGCTCGAAGGCCAAGAAGATTGTCGACTATCGCTTCGATCGTCTGCCGACCCATGGCATAATGCGAGATCTGCCGGAGAAAGAGATTTCGGATCTGATCAACGTACTGATTTCAGAAGGGTATTTGCAGCTATCGGATGGTCAATATCCGGTCGTGAAGCTGCTGCAGCCTGCAGCAGAAGTGCTTCAAGGGAAGCTGCAAGTATACCAGAAGGTGCGTAAGCAGCAGGTTAAGGCTGCCGCTATCGATAACACCTTGTTCGAGCAGCTTCGCCTGCTTCGTCGGGAAATTGCTGCACGCGAGAAGGTGCCGCCGTATATTATTTTCGCGGACAGCACGCTGCGTGAAATGAGTGAGATTTGTCCGACATCGGAATCCGCCATGCTGCGAATCAAAGGTGTCGGCGAGGTGAAATACCGAAACTACGGGAAGCCGTTCCTGGACCTCCTTCGCACGTATGCGGGAGAGGGCGAATTAGGTGCGGTCGCCTATGATTTTGATTAAATCAGAGGAGTGGTGATAGGTGAAGCTTGGGAACACTGACATCGATCAGAAGCTTGCGGAGGTGACGGGCTGGACGACAGACGATCACAAATGGATTGTGCGTAAATATCGCTTTGCGTCATTTATGCAGGGCATAGAATTCGTGAATAAAGTCGCCAGCATAGCAGAAGCCGTTAACCATCACCCGATGATCGCCATCGACTATAAGATGGTCACGCTGCGACTTACGTCATGGCATGCAGGCGGCTTAACCTATTTGGATTTCGAATCTGCTGCTAAATTTGATCAGGCTTATACTGACATTGCTGCTGGAAATAGATCACCGGATTAAGCTCGGTCCGTTATATACCATGCAGTGAAAGTCAGCTATTCCAGTGGGGGTCCACTTATCATACGTGTCTGTAATTATAAAACCAGCTCTCTCGTACGTCTGAATCGCACGTTTATTCCAGACAAGAACTTCTAGATCAATCTCCTGCTGAGGCATCCGGCGCTGGGCTTCTTGAACAAGAAGTTGGACGAATTGGGTGCCGATTCCGCTCCCTTTCCCGCAGAGATCCGGTCGAAGTCCTAGTCCTAAGCGTGTCACCCCGACGATGGGGAAGAATTGAACGAACCCAGATAAAAGTCCGTCTTCATCCAAGACAGCTCGATACTGCTCAGCCCGAATTTGCGGGTCAGCGAATTCAGCTTGATCTTGAAGCATATTCTCCCACGGAGACCAATTGTATAAATCGTATGGAGGCGAATACCTCCAAGTGCAAAGTTCATGGCAATTCGCTTCTGTTAGGGGAACGACGCGCCATGGTAAGCTTGCATGTATCTTCTTGTTCGTAGTTATCATCCTTTCATCTATTGGTTGGAGGTTCAAATGGATTGGTATAGTCATATTCCAATTGGCACAATAACTCTATTTTCTATGCTCGTGTTGGGACTAACCTTATTCCGGATCTCGGTAAAAACAAAATGGCCGCTTGTGCTGCTTGCTTCCTTCGTTATTTCTTGCTTATTTCGATTGTTTTTATCCCAGCCGTGGGCGCAGAGCTTGGAACCTATGCTCATTATTGTAACGGAAGCGGTTTTTATTCACTATATATTTCGTGTGCGAAAGCTGCATGCGCTCATGGTAGCGTTTCTCGGTTCTCTTGGCTATACGATTTATTTGGCCATTGTTCTATTTATCATGCCGCTCATTACCCATATTTCAATTGCTGCTTATTTTGAGGGGCTTGATTCCTCTTATCGTGCTTTGAAAATAGTGGCCGCATTGCTTACATACCTCACGGCTTTGGTTCTAGTTAAGAAGCGCCTAGGTTTTACCGTTCGAATTGAGTTAAGCTCCAAAAGTGCGTGGCTTCCACAAAAAAATGTCCTGCTGCATGTGTTTCTGTTCGCATTTGTCCTGTTCTCATTGGCTTATTATGGGGTTGCGTTGAAAATTACGTCCATATTCTATTTTGCAGCAGGCTTATGCCTCCTATTAGGATGGATCATTTATCTCCTGTATCGGAAGGAAATGGAAGAAATGTAACCGAGATTACTTTTCATCATAAAGGTAAGATTTGGGGTACAATGAGTATATAGACTTAATAGGAATAGGAGGTCACCTTAAATGACCCAAGTTACGATTCGTGAAGCGGTAATGCAAGATATTCCGCAGTTGAAAACCTTAATGCTCGCTTATATCGTGGACTTCTACCAGTATCGACAACCCGAGGATGAGAAATTGAACGGATTGATTCACCTGCTGCTTGAGCAGAAAGAAGGTATTCAATTCGTAGCGGAGACGGAAGAGGGGACGTTGGTCGGCTTTGCGACCTTATATTTTACCTTCAGCACCTTGCGTGCTTCCAAGATAGCCATTATGAACGACTTATACGTCATCGAGGCTGAACGTGGTCAGGGTGCGGCAGCGAAACTATTTGCTGCTTGCAAAGGCTACGCCGCGAGAAATGGATATGCCAATTTAACGTGGACAACGGCCAAAGATAACTTCCGCGCCCAAGCATTTTACGATAAAATGGGTGGAGATCGCAGTGATTGGCAGACATACTCCGCTAATCCGACGAGTGGAATGGGCGATTAATCGAACGACGAAGGATGGTGGCATGAACCTGTGGAAAATATCGTAAGTCAGACTTGGCTGCTAGATCAGCTTGGCGATGCGAACATCGTGATTGCGGATTGCCGCTTTGCGCTAGGACAACCAGAATCAGGCAGACAGAATTATGAGAAAGACCATATAACAGGAGCTGTGTATGTAGACTTGGAGAAAGACCTCTCCGGTGCCAAAATGGCGCACGGAGGCCGGCATCCGCTCCCTGATCTAGGTGCCTTCTCTATCCTCGTGGGCAACCTCGGGATCGATGGTACGAAGACCGTCGTGGCCTACGACGATCAAGGCGGAGCCATGGCTTCGCGGCTATGGTGGATGCTGAAATTCCTCGGCCACTCCGAGGTATATGTATTAGACCAAGGGTATTCAGCATGGAAAGCTGCTGGCTACCCGGTTACCGATGAAGTGTCCGCTGTGTTCCCGCGGACCTTCTCACCGAAGGTGCATCGCGCTATGCTCGCGAGCATGGACGAGGTCAAGGACAAGCTCGGCCGTCCGGGCACCGTGCTCGTTGACTCGCGCGAGGAGCGCCGCTACCTCGGCTTGGAAGAGCCGATCGATGCGGTGGCCGGCCACATCCCGGGCGCGCGCAGCTTCTTCTGGAAAGGCGTTCTCGGTGAGAACGGCGCTTGGTTGTCAGCCGCGGAGCAGGAACAGCACTTTGCCGCGCTGCGCGATGCCGATGAAATCATCGTCTATTGCGGCTCCGGCGTGACGGCTTGCCCGAACGTGCTGGGCCTTAGCGAAGCGGGCTTCGATAATGTGAAGCTCTATAGCGGAAGCTGGAGCGACTGGATTTCGTATGAGGACAACCCGATTGCGAAGGGTGAAGAGTAAGAACTGGGAAGCCGCGTCGTACGCGGGTTTGAGGGCTGTGACAGGTTGCCGAGAGGTGGGCTGTTGCGGCTCTTTTTCGTTGTATAGGAAATTAAAGCGCGTTTACCGCGCTTTCACAGTACGGAATCGCATGACGGTCAGCTGAGAAGTCGATTTCCGACCTCTCAGACACTGTCGACGAGCTTC
>NZ_KE383951.1:13148-31971 GCF_000422905.1 Paenibacillus alginolyticus DSM 5050 = NBRC 15375 | reverse complement strand
GCAATTCTTCCTTTTTAAGTTCATTCCAGATCCTTGGACTTCCGTACCGTTGATCAGAGTCCTTAAAGTGAAACTTAATCCGCTCTGTTAGCATCTCTTTGTGTTTTTGCTGTTCGGACGGTGCTGCCGTACGCCATTTGTAATAGCCGCTCCTGGATACTTTAAGCACGCTGCACATCTTCTCCACTGGAAACTCAGAGCGATGATCTTCAATGAATTGAAACCTTAATTCTTTGGTTTGCTGAAGATGTGCACCGCCTTTTTTACGATAGCCAATTCCTCTTCTACATCAGCTAAACGGCGGTCTTTTTGATTCAGTTGACGTTCTTTTTCTTTCAATAGTTGCTCGAGTTCTCGAACCCGTTCACTTTGATTGACGGATTCGTTTTTAAATTCGCGGTATTTTGCTTTCCAAGCATGTAGCGTTTTCGCAGGTATGTCCAGTTCGAGTGCAATCTCCTCTACAGACTTTGTCTGCTCTTGCAAATGCTTTGCTGTTTGACGTCTAAATTCTTCATTGAATGATCTCCGCTGCCCACTCATGTGAACACCTCCTAGTTATGATTATTATCTAATTCTCTTAGTGAGGTGTCCACTTCTTATTCTAGGTGCAAACCTCCCTCTAATTTAGGGGGAATCGCTATTCGGAGAGAAAACATCAGAAATAACGGGAGATTTTCCATGTAAACTAGCTTTTTATGAGAAAATACCTAAATTAACGGTAGGTTTTCTATGTAGTGCAACAGTGAAAACAGAGACAGCCTAAAGATGAACGCCTTATGTGACAGTCCCTTTTTTTGACCCTGATTTAGTTGTCGTCGAACAATAGCAGTGGGAGTATCACATCTATCCATCGTCTGCTCTCAAAATTGAAACGCACTGACGTTCCGCCACGCTAGCATTATAGCAATTATTAAGTAAAATAGACATTCCCTTTCGCGGTTCCATCAGATGCCCTAACCAATCACTGGAACCGACGAATAGCCGGCACGCAAAGCACACTAGCAACAATGGCGATGCCAATCGAAGCGAATATCGCTATGGTCGTAATCCCGCCAATAACATCAGCAATCCAGCCGACTAGGAAATAACTCACGGGCAGCAGGGCGAAGGAGCCTAACAGATCCAGACTGACCACTCGGCCGAAGGCTTCTGCCGGTACAAGCTCCTGTAAGCTGGTCTCCCAGATAAGACCGAAGATCATAAGTCCAAAGCCTTCTACCGCCATCAGCAAAGCTAGAATGACCGGTGAAGAGGTGAAAGGCAAGAGCAGCAATGCCACGCCGCTGAGGAGTACAGAGCCGTAGGCGAGTAGACCTCGATGTGGCCATTTTGTTTTAGAGCCAAAAATGAGTGCTGCAACGATAGCTCCAAGGCCGGAGCATGTAATCCCGATACCATATATCAATGGATCTAGTTGTAGATGTACTTTGAATAACCATGGAACCAGAATGACACTAATTCCACTATAGCTAATATTAATGAACGAAAAGGCAAGGATCGTTATCCAAAGCCAGGGATGACCTTTGAGAATCTTAATGCCTTCTAGAAATTCGCTCTTCCACGAAGTCGAGGGTTGATCTGCGGATTGTTTGATGGTTGGTGTGTAAAGCGATTTTTTAACCAAAAAGAGCAAGCAAAGAAAGGAAAATAGATAGGTCAGTGCATCTAATCCGAAGCCGTAACTGGCTGATAAGGTGGAAATCAGAAGTCCGCCGAGGACGGGGCCGATGAGTCGGACGCCTTGATTGCTCATTTGTGTCAGAGCGTTAGCTGCATTGCGAATTTCGGGTGTGAATACGGTGGCGCGTACAGCTGAATAAGCTGGATGAAATAGGCCTTCCATGAGGCCATAGATGCCTACAAGTCCGAATAAAACATGGATGGATAAGGTGTTAGTGAAAATAAGCACAGCAATGGCTAACATGGTTATGAATCGGACGATGTCAGATAGCATCATAATTTTAACGCGATCATAACGATCGACGATCCAGCCGGAAAAGGGGAGCATGATTACGTAAGGGAGCATATAAGCAGCCATAACGATGCCCATCATCGTGGTTGAACCTGTTAGGGAATAAACAACCATGGGTAAAATAACGGTAGTAACAGAACCGCCCAGCATGGATATGAGTTGGCTAAGCCACAGATAAGGAAAGGAACGCGATTTTACGAAAGGTATCAGGAAATTATCGAGTACCCGCTGTTTCTTTTTAAGCTGGGATTCTAATTGCATGTTTGATTTACTCCTAACTCACAGAATCAAAAGGTGAACAATTCATACACATCATGTACAATAGAAGGAGCAGGTGAGCGTGCACGACGCTGCGTGAGCCTAGAATGTACGGATTGGAGGGGAGCACATGAAGAAAGAGGAGCTCATTTCGGCGGCGGAACTGCATGCACTGCTAGCTGAGAATGGGGAGGACCTTCAGGAGTTTGAAATGGACGAACCCATCGGTACACAGCATCTTCATTCTCTGCAAAAAGCAGTTGTGCTCCTCTCCCAGCAGGTAGCGGATCTTCAAACGCAGCTTCATGCGCATTTTGAACTCCAGAACAAACAACAAGAACAATTGCTGCGGCAATTTAAATATCAAATTGAACATAAGCTTCAAGAGCAGTTGGCCAATGGGATCATTGTCGTGCAGCAGCCGACAGATATGGATACCGACGTACAACAGCAGGACGTTGATAAAGAATCTCTACTGACGCTTTATTCATCTGAACTGTCTGAACCAGCTGATGAGGAGCCGACATATTCCAGGGTGAAAAGCTACAAAAAGATTAGGAAACGAAAGAAGTCGTTACTGGAGAAGCTTTTCGGATAGTTAAAAAGAACAAAAGACCGCATCTTCCTAGTCGAAGGGCGGTCTTTCCTTGTCTTAGTGCAGTTGAAAATCTACAGCATCCCTTCCTCATGAGCTTTCTTGGATGCTTGCACGCGATCTCGGACGTCCATTTTCGAGTATATGCTGGAAATATAGTTCTTCACAGTGCCTTCGGACAAGAATAGCTTTTCGGCAATTTCTCTATTATTGAGGCCATCGGCGATACAGTGCAGTACTTGCACTTCACGCTCGCTGAGTCCATACGCATCGGCCCGAACCTGCTCCTCCACAGCTTTGAGCCCGGCACCCTGCGATGTGGGTGTGTGATCAGCAGCGCCTCTCGCTTCCTTGACGAGCATTCTTGCGATATCTTGCGGGATGAGTGTACCGCCTTGATGCACCCATTTGATACCGGCCGCCAGATCCTTTGGATGAATAGCTTTGAGCAAATAGCCTTCGGCACCCGCTCCTAGGGCATCAACGACATAGCTGATTTCCTGGAAGGTTGTCAGGATGATGACACGAATCTGTGGCCATGCAGCTTTGATTTGGCGGGTTGCTTCAACGCCGTCCATGACAGGCATATGAATGTCCATGAGCACCACATCAGGCTGCTGTTCTTCGCACTGCCTTATAGCTAAGTGACCATTCTCAGCCAAACCGACGACATGAATATCCGGATCCATATCAAGCACGATGTGTAGGCTTTCTCTTATTAAATCCTGATCATCGACCAGGAGAAGTTTAAGCGGGGTCGTGTTCATGTTTGGTCCTCCTTAGAGTTTTTCGCCAGAAAAACTGGCATCGAAAGCGTTACTGAGTTTTTCGCCAGAAAAACTGGCATCGAAAGTGCTGCTTGAGTTTATATCCACATTGTACCACCCAGAGCTTCCAACGGGAAAGGATTTAGAAGGAAGGCAAACGTTTGGCAGGAATGGAGCAATGGACGACAGTACCTTGACCTAATGTGGAACTAACCTGCAGCGTACCCTGCAGAGCAAATATGCGTTCCTGCATGGCGTTGATACCAAAGCCAACTTTCAGCTGCTCCGTACCGATGCCATCGTCCTCAATGCGAATGTCGACTAAATCATCGGAATATGTCAGTGTAACTTCTACAGTGGAAGCCCGACCATGCCGTTTGGCATTGGTCAGTGATTCTTGCAGACAACGAATGAGCGAAAGTTTGGTTTGTTTCGGAATTTCGAATTCCTCACCTACGGTCGTGAATCGGATTTGGGTCCCGGTATGAAGGGCAAATTCGTTGGCCAGTCTCGTCAATTGTTGGGAAAGCAGCATATCGCCCTCGGGAACAATCTGATGAATGCTGCGGCGTACTTCTTCGAGTCCATTGCGGGTTACACTACGCAGTACGTCCAGCTTTTCTTTGGCTTTGTCTGGCGCAGCTTCGATCAGGTAGGACACAGCGTCCATCCCCATGATGACGGAAGTAAACGTATGACCTACTGTATCGTGCAATTCGCGTGCCATCCGGTTGCGCTCTTCAAGCAGCGTAAGCTGTTCGATTTGGTTGGCGTACTGCTCTAATGCGTTATTTTGCTCATGGATTAAATGATACTGACGTTGGTTCTCGGCTAAAAGCTTTTCGGTCTTCTCATTCGAAGTCACAACCCGTTGTAAGCTAAGGCCAATGGCAAAGAAAAGCACAGCATTTAAGATCATGCTAGATAATTGACCAACCCCCATCCCGCTATGCAGGATGAAAAAATACTCAACGGGCACAGCGACCATAAATATGGGAGCGGTCCACCAAGCATTTTTTCGGTCGGTGAGGAATCCAATGACCATTAATGGGCAATTAATAGTAAGGTATGCATCCTGCTGCATCCATGAAAGATAGATTTGTAGAGGAATACCTGTCAGCAGCACGGCAATCGGATAGAAAGTAGAGTTGATGTACGCCGGTCTCCAGAATAGAAATGGAACGCCATAGGACAGGAGGATGGCTAATATGGTTTGGATGGTAGTCGTTAGTTCATGCTCATGCATATGCAGAAGCGCATAAAGCAGGCCAAGCAGCGAAGAACCGGTCAAAACGATAAATAGGGACCACTCCACACCGTGCCAAGGTCTTCTTTGAATCATAAAAGGACTCCTTTACACAAGATCTTAAGATCATTGTACATAAAATCAGGAAAAAGCCATAGTGAGCGCAGTCATATGGTTTGATGATCATTTGTGACCTTGCTCTATGACTATTCTTAGGAAGATTACTAGGCAAAGCCGTTCAGGTAGGGTAGCATTGGGTTATATTGGTTTAAAAGTTAGGGGGAGTGTTAAAGATGACGGCAACAGATGCCATTACGCCGATAGTAAAAATCGATCAAATTACGAAACGAATCGGTTCTAAGACGATTATCGATAAATTAAGCTTTGAGGTGCCGCGGGGCGAGGTGTTTGGGTTTCTTGGTCCGAATGGAGCGGGAAAAACGACAACCATTCGGATGATGGTCGGACTCATGTCGATCACAGAGGGGGATATACGGATTGGCGGCTATTCGATTCGCACCCATTTTGAGCAAGCGATTCGTCATGTTGGCGCTATTGTGGAAAATCCGGAGATGTACAAGTTTCTGAGTGGTTATCATAATTTGGTCCATTACGCGAGAATGTTCCCGGGCATTGAGGAAGACCGCATTCAGGAGGTCATTGATCTTGTTGGTATGGAAAATAGAATCCATGACAAGGTCAAAACGTACTCCCTCGGTATGCGCCAAAGGCTTGGAATTGCTCAAGCTTTACTGCATAAGCCGTCTGTGCTGATCCTAGACGAGCCTACGAATGGGCTGGATCCAGCAGGTATTCGCGAGCTGCGTGACCATTTACGGAAGCTTACCCGCGAGGATGGAATTTCAGTCATTGTGTCGAGTCATTTACTTTCGGAGATGGAGCTGATGTGCGACCGTGTCGCCATTATTCAGAACGGGAAGCTGGTGGACGTTAGACTGATTAAAGAGTTCGGTCAGGCGGATGGCAAGCAGCAGGTGGCTTTTGAGGTGGCGTCAATGGATCAAGCCTTGACAGTAGCAGCCGCGCATGGAGCACAAGTGGAATTGGCTGGGGATGAGATTATCCTGATTCTTGATAAGCAAGAGACAGCAGCGTGGAATAGAAGGTTTGTAGAGGCAGGGATTGCAGTCTACGGCATCCGAGCAGCAACCAAATCCCTGGAAGATCAATTTTTAGAGATGACGGGAAGTGATCCGATTGCTTAATCTCATTCGAAATGAACATATGAAAATATATCGTAGGCTTCGTACTTGGATTCTCGGTATATTATTGATTGTCATTGTTGTATTAGCTGCACTGTTCTCACATTCAGGTGATCGAGCAAATGAAGAATGGAAGACAAGAGCGGCGGAATCGATAGAGCACAATCAGAAAGAGCTGGAAAATCCGGATGTACCGGCCAAATTTAAACAGCAAATGAAGGAAGACATAGCCCTCCAGCAATACATGTTGGATCATAATTACCCTCCGACAGATAATACCTTATGGGGCGGCACCCTAAGCGCAGCGGGATTAATCATGTTGGTTACGTTATTTACCGTGATCATTGCCGGAGATATGGTCGCTGGTGAGTTTACATGGGGGACAATTAAGCTGCTGCTTATTCGTCCTGCTAGCCGAGCGAAGATTCTCTTGTCAAAGTATCTAACAACGCTGCTGTTTGCAGCTACTCTACTGATTTTGATGTTTATTACATCTCTGATTGTGAACGGGTTCCTCTACGGATTTCAGAGTCTAAACCTTCCACACTTGACTGTAAATGCAGCGGGACAAGTTCAGGAAGGGAGTATGCTGGTGTATGTATTTGCAACCTATGGACTAAAGTTGATCGAACTCGTCATGATCGTGACGATGGCCTTTATGATCTCGACCGTATTTCGCAGCTCCTCACTAGCCATTGGTCTTAGCATTTTCATCATGTTCGCGGGGCAAGTTATTACGCTATTGCTGATGAGATACAGCTGGGGCAAATATTTTTTGTTCGCCAACACGGATCTTACTCCCTACTTACAGGGGCAGCCGCTGGCCGAAGGGATGACGCTTGGTTTCTCGATAACTGTGTTGCTCTTCTACTTCTTATTGTTTAATGTGCTTTCATGGGAAATATTCCGCAGACGCGATGTAGCCGCCTGATTCTCGGGCGGTCTTGCAAATAACGGATACAAAAAAGGACGACTCCTAGGTTATGAAACCTTTGGAATCGTCCTTTTCTCATTTTTGTATATACGCGTGGATGGTTTCGGGAACTTCCTGCAGGGAGTTCAACTGATAGAACGCCCCTTTGGGAGTGATGTCAACGGTACCTTTGTTGTACTCCCAGTCCTGCTGTACAGGAATGTGAATCGAGTGAATACCCGCATGAAGCGCAGGAAGTACATCTGTCGTGATCGAGTTGCCGATCATCCATGTGTGGTTGCGATCAAAACGCTGTTCGTTCATGATCGTTTCCATGTATTCTCTCGTCTTATGCACCGTAACAAAGATGCGATCATCAAAGTAGGAGTCTAAGTGCAAATCCTTCACTTTTTTCATTTGGATGGATGCATCACCGCCGGTATATAGGAACAGTCGGTGTCCGGCTTGCTGGAGATGATCGAGTGTTTCGTTCATGAGTGGATAAGGCTCTACCGTGTATTCATAAACAGTGTGGCCTAATTGCATCAACCAGGATTCTTCTTTTACATTCGTTGGACGGTTATATTGTGAGGCGAACCATTGGTACGTTTCAACAAATGATTTGGGAAAACGATCCGGCATAAAGCCATGAATGTGGATGCCAGCGAGATCGATTTGGAGCTGCTTCTGCTTGATGTCCTGCGCGATAAGTCCATGCCCGGAATACCAAGTAAGCATAAGATCGATAAACTGGTCAATCACGAAGTCAAAATATTTATTACAATGCACCAACGTATCATCAAGATCAAAAAGTATCGTCTGTTCTCTCATAGGCTTTGTCTCCTGCATCAGTTAGAAATGAATTTCCAACTATTATACCATGCGCCTAACCCCAAGCCTAGGCGAGACCCTTACATAGCCACCGTATTCCCCTTAAAGGCCCCATTGGCGGATGAGGCTGGTTTATTCCCGTTCTCTTGCTCACCGTTTTGAATAGGAGCCGATGTTGATGTTTTCGAGTCCATTTTACTATTTCCTTGGAATTGTCCACCTTCTTCAATAACAAAGGAAGCCGCGCTAATATTGCCTTGAAGGGAACCTGTAGAAGTAATTGTCAGCTTGCCCTTGGTGATGATGTTACCCTGCACATTTCCTGCCAATACAACGTCTCTTGCCGAAATATTGGATTTTACAACGCCATTTTCCCCAATAATAACATCCCCTGCGCACTCGATATCACCTGTAATGCCGCCTTCAATTCGAATGCTCGCTGCTGATTTGATGCGGCCTTCAAAGGTTGTGCCTTCTCCAATCAAAGTGTCGGTTGTATTCGGATTCATGAAGTCTTTCTTTTTCTTAAACATGGTGGTTATTCATCCTTTCGAGTCGCTTTGAGATAAGGTTTGGGATCGATGCTTTCCCCATTTTTGAGTACTTCATAGTGCAGATGAGGTCCGGTACTGCGTCCCGTGGAGCCGACTAGGCCAATAGAACTACCTTTTTCCACGGAATCTCCCTTATTCACTAAAATTTTATTTAAATGCATGTACCAAGTGCGTAATCCCTTAGAATGCTCGATGACGATATTGTTGCCGTGGAACATATCGTTCCCCGCGCTGACGACTTTGCCGTCTGCGGTCGCATAGACAGGATCATTCTCACGGGCACCGAAATCAATGCCGGAATGAAAGCTTGGACGATGCGTAAAAGGGTCCGTACGGTAACCGAACGTCGATGTGACGACCTTAGTGGTAGTTGGCCACAGGGTTGGAGTTATGCGAAGCAATTGCTGCTTATCGGCAACTTTTTGCTTCGTTACGGTCAAGTTGGTTTGCAGCTCTGTCACTTCGTTGTTAAGTGCCGTGAAGGAAGCTAACGTCTGTTCGCCAAGCTTTATAACGTCTTCCTGAGAAGCTGGATTAGGACTTCCGCCAATGCCGCTGTCAAGGGCAGGGAGCTTTCCATCTGCATCCGCAGGTTTATCCTGTGTGCTGGGTGACGTGCTGGCAACGGCTGTCCCGGTTGTGTTTGCGTCGATCCCGGCAATCGATTTGAGATCACTTTCGAATTTCTTCATTTCTTCGACTTTTGTTTTCATCTGTTCGGCTTGCTGAGACAGTTGAATCACTTCATTCTGTAATTGTTCGATGGCCTTGTCTTTGGAATTTAATGCAGCACTCCACTGCTGGTTAGCTCCTGTTAGCTTAGACTGCAGAGCGCTAGCCTCTTTCAAGGTGCTTGTATGCATCGCATAAGTGATTATAGAAATTAGCAGCAGCACGGATAAGCATGCTGCAGACATATAAGCGAATAGATGGGGAATACGAAACCTGACGACCGATTGATTGGCATCTGGAATGATGACTAGTGTCAGTTTTTTGGGTTTCCAGTTGAGCTTCATAAAGGCTTGATTGTCTCCTGTCGTGGTTGAATTTGGTAAATGACGTTTCCTGTACTTCATTCGTCATATTCTGATAAAAACCTTCCTTATACCTACTAGTCCTACATAAAATGAGTCGAAAGTAGGAAGGAATCCTGTCGGATATAATCGAATGTACTTAACAAATACAGGAAGTTGTAGATATGGAGTGGAGCCGCTAATGATAAAGCTTGCAGGTATCGATATAGGGAACGATAGTATTAAACTGGTGCTGGATGGTTCTAGAGAACCGCTAGTGATCCCGAATATCATTGCGCCGGGATACGAAAGACATATTTTGCAGGAAGAAGATTCACCATTGAAAGCGCTGGATGTAATGATTTACAGTCCATCCCTTTCACAAAGAAATCAACGTTATTTCGTCGGACAACTTGCTTTGGAACACGAAGATAACCTGGAGCTTGAAGACACGGATAATAAAGCGATATCGGATCAATCCCTTATTGTTGCGCTTACTGCACTAGCTTATCAAGGTCTCACCCACCAAGCCTTTAATGCCGGGTACGGAAATGTAGACGAAGTCGAATATTCGCTCGGAACCGGTTTGCCTGTGCGTGCGTTTGCGAAGTTTAACCAGCAATTCGAGCAAAGACTTCTTGGTGAGCATGAAGTGACGTTCCTATCCACTCCACAATTCCAAAATCGCAAGATTAAAGTATCGGTTCGCAAGGTTGCAGTCTCCATTGAAGGGGCCGCAGCTATGTTCCATTTGGCTACGCATGACAGCTTGCAAGTCAAGGATGAAGAGATTTACAACGGCTGCATCGGCGTTTGCGAAATCGGCGCGCTGACAACGGACTTCCCTGTTATCAAACGGATGGCGATTGACAATCACTTCAGCCATGGCGAGCAAATTGGCATCGCAACCTATCTAGATGCCGTCATTCGCGATGTCGAAGATGCTTATGGGTACGTGTTTCCAAGCCGCGCGAAGCTGGTGCAGCGAGTGAAGAATCGTGAATTTACGATTCAACTTCTTGGCGAAGGCCAGGTCGATATTCGACCGATCGTGGATCAACATTTCCGCCGTGCGGCTTTGCGAATGATCGAGATGATCAAAAAGCGCTGGCGCAAATATCCCGATATTCAATGCTTCTATGTGATTGGTGGAGGTGCCTCTGCGCTGAAGCCATACATCCAAGAAGTTGCAGGGTCATTAAAACTTCGATTCGCGAATGACAGCGAATATCTAAATATGTATGGCTACTTGAAAGTGGCCAAAAGTCGGTTAAGCCAATCAGTTCCTGTCTAGCCATGTAACGCACCTGTTTATGCGGGTGCGTTTTTTTTATGCCTTTTTTTGCCGCTAAATCATTTACCAACTTCTGATTGCTTTGAAAGGCTCACCTCCATATAAGTTGTCAGGACCGTAAGGAATAGACAACAAGCAAAACACATTGCGCAGGCCGTGCTCATGATGGGCTTGTACTTGCCGAAGGCAAGTCCGATGACGATGCAGCCTGTAGAAAAGACCATGAGGATATTGCCCAGCCATACCCATTGCCTGTAAGAAAATCGCGCAGTGATCTTGGTCATCTGTTCGGGAGGGGCATTAGAATTCCCATTCTCTCTGGGTGACACTGCTGGTTGTGGCTGCTTCCGGAGCCTGATCCTCGCGGCAGCGAAGAGGATGCCGATCACGAAAGGCTGATATCCCAGTACGATGAGCGGCATGCTGAAATTCGCGAAGGCGAGCACCTCCGTGATACTTTTGAACGATAGAATCGTCGTAAGCGCCACCAAGAGGGCAACCTGCTTGTTAATGATGGGATAGTTGCGCTCCTTGATGATTGAGCTAATGCCTAAGAGAATCGCCAAATAAATCGCGATCATTTTGCAACCTAGTACGGGTAACCAGATGGTCATGAGAACGATGTCAAGCCGATCGAGGAAATCCGTCACATGGATCACTTGCACCAAATTGTAAGCGGGATATATGAAGTTCGCTGGCATTTTCGGTCCCAAAACGGTAAGTACCAAAAAAATGAGAAGCGTGAACAGGCAAATACCGAGCAGGGACCCGTGTCGGATCGCGGAACGGATCTGATTGGCGTTGTACATCGTGTGCAGAAAGGCGCCGAGAATGAAAATATCACCCGCGCTTCCGATAGCAAGCAGGTTACTGAAGGCCAATTGTTTGAACGGCATTGTGAGAACGGGCATAGCGAGCTGAAGGTTGAATTCGTTCGACAGCAAGAGCGGCATCGACAAAGTCGCGATGACGAAGAGAGGATAGAACATGTCATTGACGCGAGCGACGATTTCAACGCTGCTTCTCCCAAAATAAATTAGATACAAACAGGACATCAGAACTAAGATTTCCAAGGGTGTGTTATGCAGCAACAACGTGGAATTGTATTTCGACGCGGAAGCCATATCCTGCACGAGAATTTGCCAGAAGTGGAACAAAATCAACAGATTGACGGCAGTACCGCCCCAGCGCCCCAGCACATGTATGGATATTTCGAAAATGTTCAGCTTGGGAAACATCTTCACTAAATATCCGAAAAAGGCTGCAATAACAAATATATAGAAAACAGATAGGATATAGCTGAACCACGCATCCATCTCACTTACTCGAATCAGTACATTTTGCAACGTAAAGATGCCTCCGCTTGTGATGACGGATGAGGCCAGCCACGCCAGCTGTCTCTGGTTAATCACTTGTTTTTTATCCATGAAAGACACCGCCTTTTCGATTGCTTCAGGGCTGATCACTGTTGTATTATTGATGCTAAATTGCAATCAAATGCCCATTAAATGACTAAACCAAGGGGAGACCGTGTGGATAAAGAAGCGCGATGGCATCGGAATCGGTATGTTTAAATATTTGGTGATAAAGAGTACGAATGTGACAAAGGTAATTAACCCATATGCCGCCTTTACGCTGCCTTTCTGATGCTTAAGAACCTTGCGGTCTATCAAAAGGCTGGCAATCATAATGAATAGAAAGCTCAGTATAAATATGTTGTTCATGTCTATCTCCCATCTTTGGTCACATTCTGATTGATAAGACCGGTTTCGGTGATGGAGGCTTCAACCTTGATGCGGAATTCAGCTTCTTTAAACACAGCTCGCCACCGTTCTTTTAAATCGTTGTTCCACGTATTAGGATGACTTCTCCAAATCATTAAACCCAGTTGCGCTGAATCGGTCCCTTCCTTTTGCATTTGCTTAATGGCGGCTTGGACGCATTTCTTCACTTGCTCTGCAAATTTACGCTCCACCCTGTGGATGGACTCCGGCTTGTAGAGATCTTGTTCGGATAAATCTTCACCAATGACCCCTTTAGCTTCTAGCGAGAGTTCAAAGATGACCTTGTCCCCTTGCAGTATAGGTTTGATTTTGGCATGTCCTTCCTTAACTAGAATGGAGATATCTTTGCCTGATTCGAACGGAAAAGTGAGAAGATGCTCTCTAACATAGTTTCTCAGCCACATGAGTCCATTCGCCTCCTGGTTCTTGTAAATGCCAACCATTCGGTCTCCTTTGAACTGACCATAGCCGATTAACTGAATTTCTTGAGAGGGCTCCTTGGCTCCTTGAGTTTCTTTGGCTTCGAGGTAACTCAAAATAGGATCACTGTTAAAGCTAAGCGCAAGGCCAATATCTTTCGTGGATGTCGCCATCGCGCGTTTCGATTTGGTTATTTCCCGAATGACTTCGGAGGGAAAACGTTCAAACTTGGGCTCCGCATTCAGCAGGTCGTAGCCTTTGCCCTTCGTTACGACGAGAAAGCAGGTCAGCCGACTCTCCGGTGTCCGTGCCGCATCGTCAAACATGATGCCAATGCCTGCCTTGGCAAGCTTTTCGCCTAGGACGATCGTACGTCGATGAGACAGAAACAGTCTGCGCGATATTCGCATCTGCAGTTTACTTGTTGCGTCGCGTATCGTCGTTCCGACCTCCGAATCTATATAGTAACTTTTACCCCCTCCACTCGTACCGCCTCCACCCCCGCTGGCGCCGCCCATGGAACCGGGGAGGGGTAGCATAAAGGTAACGCGATACTTGCCATCGTCCTCTAGATCAATGGAGGAGGTGAGGACAAAGGCGATATCGTTGGTTTCGGTGCGATCCCAACAGCCAGTCAGGAATGTCAGCACGAGGGTGATCATCATCCCAAACACGAAAAGACGCCTACGATGAGTCATTTGAATTGCCCTCCTCACTCGCTTTATGCTCATGCTGAATTCTGCTTCCGTCTACGCCTCCGTCCTCCTTGATTTGCTGAGGCAGCTTGCTATCCATGCGCTCTGTATCTTGAATCGCCATAAATGCAGGACGTTTCTCCATCGCCCACGAAGGAGAGCGAATCAGCGAATCCTGTAAGTCTCCAGCGGATAACGGTCCTAATGGGGATAAATAAGGCACTCCGAAGGAACGTAAATTCGCCATATGTCCGAACAAAATCAACAAACAGAAGATGATTCCGTAGAAACCGAATACGGAGGCAATGATTAGAAAGGGAAAACGCAGCATACGAATAGCGATGGCGCCGTTATAGCGCGGGATGGTGAACGAAGCAATCCCGGTAATGGATACGACGATAACGATCGGTGCGGAAACGATGCCGGCTTGAACAGCGGCTTGTCCAACAACGAGCGCACCTAAGATGGAGACAGCGGAGCCGACCGCTTTGGGCAATCGGATACCTGCTTCGCGTAAAGCTTCGAAGGTAATTTCCATGATGAACGCCTCAACAACGGCTGGGAACGGAATCGCTTCACGGGCGGCGGCAACACTTAACATCAGTGTTGTCGGTAGTAGTTCATGGTGGTACGTCGTTATAGCGACATACAGAGCAGGTGCCGTGAGTGACAGAAACAAGAAGATGTAACGCAGCAAGCGTAATAGTGTACCGATTTGGAATCGTTCATAATAATCCTCACTCGCTTGCATAACCTGTATAAATACGAAAGGGACGATGAGCGCAAAGGGTGTGCCATCAACGAGAATGGCCACTCGTCCTTGTAGGAGAGCACTAGCAACAACGTCTGGCCGTTCTGTGTATTGGATCTGTGGAAAGGGCGAATACGCATCATCTTGGATGAGTTCTTCAAGCATGCCTGATTCCAAAATGGCATCGATCTTGATTTGCTCAATCCGCTTGACCACTTCCTCAATCAGGGAGGGCATTGCCAAGTCGTCGAGATAACAGACGACAAGAGCGGTATTGCTCTCTTTGCCGACGCTCATAGATTTCATCTTCAATCTAGGCGTCTTTAGTTTGCGGCGGATCATAGAGGTGTTCGTTCGAATGCTCTCCACGAAACCCTCTTTCGGTCCGCGTACGACAGTTTCCGTTTCTGGCTCGCCAACGGAGCGCTTATCTGTACCGCGAATACCAAGCAGAATGGCTTTCGCGTTGCCTTCCACGAGCAGGGCGGTATCCCCGCCCAAAACAGAAACGAGCAGGTCTCCGTAATTATCGGAGATCTGTGTCTGAGACACCGGCAGTATCGTACCTGCGATGCGGTCGATCGCTGTTTGGCCGCCACCCAGAATCATTAACGATTTCATCGTTTCGTTGAGCAGTTGGGTGTTAGTTAGTCCATCAACGAAGAGAAGCAGTGCCGGAATGTGCGGCTCGATCTCGAATTCACGGACAACAACATCAGAGCAGTCCTGAAACATGGCTTTAATAAATTCATGATTTTCATGTAGAAGAAGCGATAATTTAGTTTCCTTAAGTTCTTCGATGAAATGATAGTCAAGCGAATCAATAAGCTCCGATTGCTCATCATTCTCACCGATCCTGTCTGACGGGCGTTTACGCAGGATACTTTTCATCAATTGTTTGGATGCTTTAACCATGCGAGGGGCCCTCCTGCCGCAATCTGGATGAAGATTATAGGAATGCGTTTTTTATTTTTCTCGAAATGAAAGGATTTTATTACGAAAGTTGGAAAATTTTATTCGGTCGAGCCCAGACTGTAGGATGGGTATAGATGAGAAGCCCTTGGCAAAAGCTATCAGGACAAGAAATACGGGGAAATTGGTAGAGGAGATGAAGCTTTTGTTGTGGGTTGTCATACTACTGCTGCTATTCATCTTTCAGACCGCCACGATTCTGATCGGCGAATACAAACGACCGGCTAAAACGGTAGCCTGGCTGCTCGTATTGTTTATTTTTCCAATCATCGGATTTATCATGTACTATTTCTTAGCTAAGGAATATACCCAAAGGAAAATGGTTAGGCGCAGAGGACGTCGCAAGATGGATGAAATTAAACATCAATGGATGTATCAGGAATCGGCGTCGATAGCGAACAATGCGGGGAATTATCAGCTGTTCGAAGAGCCGCGACTTTGTGGACTGCTTCATAGCATTCCGGGCTCACCCATTACTCCGAAGAATCGAGTAGAGGTGCTGACCAATGGGGAAGTCACTTACGAGGCTATGATAAAGGCGATTGAACAGGCGAGAAGTCATATCCATTTTGAATTTTATACGATAAGACATGATGAAACTGGTGTGAGATTTCAAGAACTTCTGATTCGTAAGGCGAAGGAGGGTGTCAAGGTCAGAGTTATTTATGACGGGGTAGGCAGCTATACACTTTCTACGGCTTACATCAATAAGTTTAAGCAAGCTGGGGTTGACGTGCATCCTTTCTTGCGGCCGCTCATTGCCTTCTTCGATAAACGAATGAACTATCGCAATCATCGGAAAATTATTGTCGTTGATGGCTTGGTAGGGTTCGTTGGCGGTATTAATATTGCCGATGAATACTTAGGGAAAGATCGAAAGCTTGGCTTCTGGCGGGATACCCATCTCATGCTGCGCGGTGACTCGGTCTATTATTTGCAGCAGACCTTTATGACAGACTGGATGTTCGTTAGCGGGGAGCGGTTGGTTGAAGAAACGTTATTTCCTGAGCATAATGAACCGCAAGCTTCGTTGGTCCAGGTTATTTCAAGCGGTCCAGATGCCCACTGGGATGCTATTCAGGAGATGTTTTTCGCAGGCATTATGGCAGCTAAGAAGCGAATTTACATGACTACGCCATACTTTATTCCAGATCCCAGCATCACGATGGCACTCAAAACTGCGGTAATCAGCGGTGTCGATGTCCGTATTATTCTCCCTTATAAATCAGATTCCCAAATCGTTCAGTACGCATCGCGATCGTATCTGCTTGAGCTGATGCAGGCGGGGGTACAGTTCTATCTATATCGCAAAGGCTTCATGCACGCCAAGGTCATGATCATTGACCACTTGATGGCTACAGTAGGTACAGCGAACGTGGATATGCGCAGCTTTTTTAGCAACTTTGAATTGAATGCCGTAATGTTTAATAAGGATGAAATTAAGCGCTTAGAGGCAGATTTTCTAAAGGATTTGAAGGAGAGTGTTGAGTTGAAATTAGCTGAATTTGAGAGGAGATCCCGTATGGAAAAGGGGAAGGAAGTTATTGCCCGATTATTATCCCCTTTGTTTTAATGGAGTAGTTCTGTAGAAGGCTACTGTATTATTTGAGACGGTCTAAAATGGCGTTCAAATTTTGTAGAGGGACTTTCTCAATGAGGTCGCCGTACGTTTTCAAACGGTTCATCACCGTATTTAAGTTGAAATCGCGGATGCTAGGACGCAGCTCAACCTCTTTCCATAACAGGGGGGTGGAAACAGAGGCGTCCTTTTTGGCGCGTGGTGTGTAAGGTGCGGATAAAGTTTTTCCATACCAATGCTGTAAATAGTCTACGTAAATTTTATCGCCGCGATTTTTCTTGAACCTTTCGATGGTAAAAAGATTGGGATATTTCTTTACTACAAAGGCGCCAATAAAATGACCGATACGGCGAAGCTGCTCAAATGTGTAGCCATGCTGAATAGGGATGTAGATCTGAACACCCGTAGCGCCTGAGGTTTTGGGAATTGACTGAATATGGAGGGAATCCAACACTTCTCCAATGATATGGGCAGCTTCCATAATACGCGGCTCTTCCTCTAGCGAAGGATCGATATCGATCACCCATTCTGCGGGCAGTGTCTCGCCAATTCGGTGGAAGGAGGGATGAAACTCCAAACAAGCCAAATTACCCAGCCAAATCAGGGTGGGTAACGAGTCTAGATTGATGTAATTAATGCCATCCAGCGGCGCCAGCTTCACGAAGCTAGGTACCGGATCGGGGGCATTTTTTTGATAAAAGGATTTTTCATTATACCCGTTAGGGAAACGAATCGTTGTTAAGTGGCGATTACGGCAGTAGCGCAGCAGAAAAGGAGACAACTCGGTTAATTTAGCGAGATAATCGGCCTTGGTAATTCCCATTTCAGGCCATAAAAGCTTGTTCGGGTTCGTAATCGTCAGCTCATGCCCTTCCACGAGCAGCGTTCCTTTGGTTGTGACCGCCATGTATCATTCGTCCCTCCTAATATGGATTTATATCCGATTATTCCCCGAAGGGAGGGATCTCAAACTTCTACGACCTGTTGAAATGTCATGAGATTTTGCTTGACAAAAAGATGGATTCATACAATACTTATGAAAGTTAACAATATTTAGTAAGTAACATATTAAGTGGAAGTTGATTCTTATTTGTATACTAAAACTTAATTCTATCAGAAGATAGAAGCGGAGGAGAGATAAATATGAGTAACTCATTTTTAGCTGCAGTAAAAGAAAGACGCACGTACTATGGACTGAGCAAAGAAGTGGTCGTTTCGAATGAACGCATCCAAGAGATTGCGAATGAGGCAGTGAAACATACACCGTCGTCTTTTAACTCACAAAGTGCAAGAGTTGTTGTCTTATTCGGCGAGCAATCCGATAAATTGTGGAACATTACGAAGGAAACCCTGAGAAAGATCGTACCAGCTGACAGCTTCGCGCCAACAGAGGAACGTATCAATAGTTTCAAAAGCGGGTATGGAACTGTGCTGTTCTTTGAAGATGAGACAACCGTAGAGAATCTGCAAAAGCAATTTGCTGCTTACGCTGACAATTTCCCGATCTGGTCCAATCAATCCTCAGGCATGCTGCAATTTGTAGTATGGACAGCGCTTGAGCAAGAAGGTCTTGGCGCATCGCTGCAGCACTACAATCCTCTGATTAACGAGGAAGTTGCCCAAACGTGGAACCTTCCAAGCGAGTGGAAGCTGCTTGCCCAAATGCCATTCGGTAAACCAACTTTTACACCGGGTGATAAAGAGTTCCAACCACTCGAAGACAGAGTGAAGTTTTTTCAATAAGAAATGTGAGTCTAGCCATTAATTCGTCCTTATAAAAAAGCCATCCCATTCGTCCTTTGACGGTGGGGTGGTTTTTTGTGTTGAAGAACAAAATCAGACAGTTATAATCCTTCTGGCTTCGAGAAGTCTTTTTCGGACTTCTCAGCGACACTTTGCTACTTTATCGACGGTGAGAAGTCCATTACGGCTCTCTCAGCAAACATTTGTGGT
>NZ_KE383951.1:0-11331 GCF_000422905.1 Paenibacillus alginolyticus DSM 5050 = NBRC 15375 | reverse complement strand
TGGGCGTTTGAAGGTTGAGAAGTCGATTTCCGCGCTTACGGCTGAGGCAGGAAGTGAGGCGCGGGCGTGAAAGCGCGGAAATGGAGCTTTCGCTGAGGAGTGACTATGAATAAGCTCGGAAAACGCGCATTTTTCATTCTAACGTAATCTTGCTTAAATAAATTGTCCGCCACTCACAATTCATAAAACCGCTTGCAGCTCCGCGACGTTACCTTAGATAGAAAATTTAAGGAGGAGTAATTGAGCATGGGTAATTTTAAAAAAGTATTCGTATCTTCCCTAGTGTTACTGGGTCTTATGGCGGGAGTGACGGCTCTATCAGCAGCTGCGGCTGAGCCTCTGAAGGTCAAATCCGAAACGGATATAGCAGGGGATCTGGGTATCCTCCAAGGGGAGGGCAATGGGCTGACGGCTGAATACTTAAACAAGCCAACCACTAGGCTGCAAGCCGCGGTGATGTCCCTAAGATTAAAAGGTTTGGAAGCCGAAGCTTTAGCTTACACCGGTACTACTAGCTTTAAGGATGCTAGCAGCGTTTCTAAAGAAAACCAAGCGATTCTAGGTTATTTGAAAGCGAACCCGAGCCTTGGCTGGCAAGGAACCGGCGACGATAAATTTGAACCGCTATCAGGAATTACTGCGCAGCAGTATTATAAGGTTCTGTTGGAATCGCTAGGGTACACGCAAGGTACGGATTTCGATTACGCGAACGTATTTACTTTTGCCTCGAAAAATGGCTTATCCAAGATTGCTAATGTGAAGCAATTCAAAAACTTACATATCGCTACAGCAACTATCGAAGCTTTGAAGGTGCCTATCAAAGGTACTGTGAAAACACTAGGCGCCGATTTAACGGATAAAGGTAAAATCAGTGCGACGAAGCTCGATGTGCTGAAGAACGAAGAACTCAGCTTGAAGCAAAGCGATACGTTGGGTAGTTATCTGACGGACTCCAAAGGCATGACGCTTTATTATTTTACTAAAGATGCGGCGGATGTGAACTCATGTGTGGGCCAATGTTTGGCCAACTGGCCGATTTTTAACGGCAATAACTTTACGGTTCCCGCGGAGTTTAGCGCAGCAGATTTCAAAGTGTTCGTGCGTGCTGACGGCAAAGAACAACTGACCTACAAGGGCTGGCCTTTATACTACTTCGTTAAGGATCAAAAAGCCGGAGATACCACAGGAGATAACGTTGGTAAGGTCTGGTTCGTTATTAAACCCTCGAACGGCGGCGTGGCGCTAGGCACTAAAGCCGATCTAGGCAACTATTTGACAGATGCGAATGGCATGGCGCTTTACTACTATGATAAAGACACGAAAGGTGTCAGCAATTGCTCCGGCAAATGCTTGGAGAAGTGGCCATTATTCTACGCACCTAATATTGCGCCTCCAACGGGAGTCAATTCAGCAGATTTCGGCACTCTCATTCGTGCAGATGGCAAAATGCAAACGACATACAAAGGCTTCCCTCTGTATTATTGGGTAGATGATAAGAAAATGGGAGACACGTTAGGCCAGGATGTTGGTAAAGTCTGGTATGTGATTGATCCCGCCAAATTCAGTGGCACCAAAGCTGCGAACACCTCTGTTAAAACAAGTAAATCCGACGCTCTTGGCACGTATTTGGTAGATCAGAACGGCATGGCTTTGTACTTGTTTACAAAAGATAAAGCGGACCCTAACTCCTGCGTAGGTCAATGTTTGGTTAACTGGCCGATCTTCTATGATGCGAGCCTTACGGTTTCCTCGGATCTATCTAGCAGCGATTTCGGTACCCTTACTCGAAACGATGGCACGAAACAAAGCACATATAAAGGCTGGCCGCTTTACTACTGGATCAAAGATCACAACCCTGGCGATACTACTGGGCAAAATGTAGGAAAAGTCTGGTTCGTCCTCGATCCAGCTCAAACTACAGCAAGATAACAGCCTCAGTCGATTCTGCAAGTTTATGGCGCTCCAACATGCTGGTAAATGCAGCTGAGTTGGAGCGCTCTTTTTTCTATAAAGCTATTGCCAAGTTGTCTAGCTGGCGATAAGGTAGAAAGATAATAAACTTCATTTCGACTCGGGGTGTACCGAATTATGCGAAATCGAACAGATGGTGAGCTCATGAAGCTGGTGATGGCTAAGCATCATCCTGCCTTAGAAGAGCTTTACGATCGCTATGCGAAGCTGGTATATTCATTTGCGCTGAAATCCATGAAGGAAGAGCAAGCGGCCAGAGAAATTGTTCAGCTTGTTTTCACACGTCTTTGGACCACTGAAAAAGGCTATGACGCAAGCAAAGGTGCATTCGTCAACTGGGTGATTACGGTTACCCGTAATATCACCATTGATTGCTTACGCAAGAAGCGCAGACTTGATCAAGTGATCCAATTTGAGCCCAGAGAGTGGGAGCATACGCTTATTTCGAGTGATCCTGATCCAGAATCGGTCATGTCACGTAAATGGATAGGAGAGCAAATTCAAGAGGCATATGTTCATTTGTCGGATAGCCAAATTCAATTGATTGACATGATGTACTGGCAGGGCTATTCTCTAAGCGAAATAGCGACTCAAACGAATGAGCCGCTTGGTACGATAAAAAGCCGTTTGCATCAAGGGTTGAAAATACTTCGGAAGCATCTGACATCACTGAGGGAGGGATGACGTAATGAAAGAACAGGAGACTGTGGAATGCAGTTATCTTGTCAATTATTTGACAGGCGACTGTACGGAGTGGGAACGCGCTGCTTTCGAACGGCATCTGCGAACTTGTGTCACATGCCGGGAAGAATTAAGCGAGCTGCAGGAGGTCTGGCAGGCGCTTCCTTTTGAGATGGAGGAAGTAGAAGTACCCTCGGATTTGAAGCAACAGGTCATGCAATCTATTAAACCGACTCAACTGAAGGCGATCAAGAAAAAGAAGAAACGTTCGTTCAAATGGGTGTATGGCGGAGCTGCTGCCATTATCTTAGGCCTTGTTGTAGGCGCATGGTGGAATAATCAACAACCCAAAAACTTTTCAGCCACCCCTTCCTTAAATCAACCTGCAGAAATCGTGCATACGTTTCAATTGAAATCCGTTGAAAGTACGATGCCAACAGCCTCTGGTACGGCTTGGGTGCTGCAAAATGGCGATGTCCACAACGTGGTCATTAATCTGCAAGGTCTCAAGGAAACCCAAGGGGATTGGGCGTATCAAGTTTGGTATAACCGAAGCGGGAAGCGATACAATTGCGGGACGCTCCGTGTAGACGAGAAGGGCACTGGTGTGCTGACATACAGCATCCCTGTGAAGGTGAAGGATTTCCAAATTGACTCCTTTGGCGTTACGTTAGAACCGGATCCGAATGGTTTGCAGCCGCGCGGGAAGAAGATTCTGGGCACTTCGTAGTTCATATTACGAATAGGTTACGGTTAGACTACTAGTTGTGTTTGATCAGAGGTCTGAGCATGTTTAGAGAGGACGGATCGATTTGAACGTAAAAGGTATTCATCATGTAACTGCGATGACAGGGGATGCAGCAGCAAATTTCCAGTTCTACACTGAGGTGCTTGGCATGCGGCTGGTCAAGAAAACCGTCAATCAAGATGATACAACGGCTTATCATTTGTTTTATGGGGATGAAAAGGGGAATCCGGGAACCGAGCTCACCTTCTTTGATTTTCCCGGGGCCCAACCTAATGTTGCAGGGGTAAGCAGTATTTCAGGTACTTCCCTTCGTGTAGCGAATGACGAAGCGCTTTCGTATTGGATAAACCGTTTCAAGGAACATGGTGTTAAGCACTCCCCTGTGGAGGATTTTGCGGGGCGAAAGGTCATTTTTTTCGAAGATCCGGAAGGTCAGCAGCTAGCCATTGTTTCCGATGAAAATAATACAGGTGTTAAAGGCGGGATGCCGTGGGAGAAAAGCTCGGTTCCCGTCTCGTACGGCATCACCGGACTAGGCCCTGTAAAGCTTACCGTACGAAAACCTGAATCCACACTGGCTGCGCTTCGTTTGCTAGGCTTCACAGAGAAAGAACGTATTCCGGCGCTGGCTGAAGGACAAGAAGATATAATCGTCATGCAAGTAGGCGAAGGCGGGTCAGGGGCTGAAGTTCATGTCGAGCCGCGCGGCGATCTCCATGTATCAAGTCAAGGCAGCGGCGGCGTTCATCACGTTGCTTTCCGTATTGAAGACAAGGAAGAACTGTTAGCCTGGGTGGAAATCCTTAACAAAGCCGGGTTGCCTAATTCAGGCTTCGTAGAACGATTTTATTTCCGGTCTTTGTACTTCCGCGAGCCGAATGGCATCCTGTTTGAACTAGCTACGGATGGTCCGGGCTTTGCTACGGATGAACCCCTTGAAACCCTAGGCGAATCGCTTTCTCTCCCGCCATTCTTAGAGAACCAGCGTGTGTCCATTGAAGCAAACTTGAAGTCGCTGCATACGAAACGTTGATACCATTAACGAACATTCTGCTCTGTGATGAAGCTCACGGATTAGAGATGTTCGTTTTTATTTTAAGATGGAGGTAAATCGGTTATCATGGATACATACATAAATAGCTTGAAATGATGAAGGGATAGATGCCAAATGACGACAGGGGATAAAATCAAACTAACCTCTTACTCCACAAAAGGTGGATGCGGATGCAAAATCGGTCCGGGAGATCTTTCTCAAGTGATAAAATCTTTGCCGCCTACAGTTGCCAATCCCAATCTTCTTGTTGGGATAGATACCAGCGATGATGCAGGGGTGTATAAATTAAGTGAAGAGCTGGCGCTCGTTCAAACCGTAGATTTCTTCACACCGATCGTGGATGATCCCTATTCATTCGGGCAAGTGGCTGCAGCGAATGCCATCAGTGATATTTATGCGATGGGCGGTAAGCCATTAACGGCATTAAACATTGTGGCTTTTCCGATTAAAACGCTGGACAAGCAGGTGCTTGCCGATATTTTGCGTGGCGCTGGCGATAAAATGCAGGAAGCAGGAATTACACTAGTGGGTGGTCACTCCATTGATGATAACGAGCCGAAGTTTGGACTAGCTGTCACAGGATTGGTGCACCCCGGGAAGATCCGTACCAATGCAGGAGCTAAGCCCGGTGATAAATTAATCTTAACGAAGCCGATTGGCGTAGGTATACTGACAACTTCGATCAAAAAGGATCGACTGAATGAGGAAGAAATTCAGCGAGTCACGCAGGTGATGGCAACGCTGAATAAGACGGCGGCGGAAACAATGGAGCCTTATAACGTTCATGCCTGCACAGATGTGACGGGCTTTGGTTTAATGGGACATTCTCTGGAAATGGCCAAAGGCAGCGGCGTGGGTATTCGCATTACTGAGCAAGATGTACCTGTATTGCCGCGAGTGCGAGAGCTTGCCGAAGAAGGATTCGTTCCTGGTGGTACCAAGAACAACTTCGCTCATGTCCAGGAATCGATCACTTTTGGGGAATCGTTGGATCAAATTAGCCAATGGATTTTGTGCGACGCGGTCACCTCAGGCGGTCTCCTCATCTCGGTAGAAGGGGAGCAGGCAGATGAATTACTTAGCAAACTGAAGGATGCCGGAGTAGAAGCGAGCTTGATTGGCGAAATCACGGCAGAACATCCCGGACGCATTGTTGTAAGTTAAAGGAGCGAGAATCCATTGTTTCAAGACATCACCATCGAAGAATTACTAACCCTGCAAAATAAAAAAGAGATCGTTCCGATCGATGTCCGTTCTTCATCTGAATTTGAAGATGGCACGTTCCCCGGCAGTTTGAATATTCCCATATTTGAGGATGCAGAGCGTGCTGAGATAGGTACCCTATATAAGCAAGTAAGCGTGCAAGCAGCTAAGGATAGAGGGCTGGAGATCGTTTCTGCGAAGCTGCCCGCTTTTGTGAAGACTTTCGAGCAAATTAAGGAACCAAAGGTCGTTTTCTGCTGGCGCGGCGGGATGAGAAGTAAAACTACAGCAACCGTGTTGTCGCTGATGGGTATTCGAGTTTACCGGTTGACCGGAGGTATTCGGGCCTATCGGAAGTGGGTTGTAAGTACACTTGAGCAGCTTGGAGATTTTAAGCCTCCTGCACACGTTATTCAAGGAAACACGGGAACCGGGAAAACAGCTATTTTGCGCAGTCTACTAGAAGAGGGCTATCCTGTCCTGGATTTTGAAGGGATGGCGGGACATAGAGGCTCCATTTTTGGAGAGATTGGCTTGAAATCGCATAACCAAAAGACATTTGAGTCCCTGCTGGTCGGACAATTGCTGAAGCTTGAATCCGCGCCTTACGTTTTAATGGAGGGTGAAAGCAAGCGAATAGGCAAAGTCGTTCTTCCCGAGTTTATCGTTCGAAAAAAAGAAGCGGCTACGCAGATTTTTATTGAAATGCCAATCGAAGAACGTGTTCAGCATATTATCGAGGATTATAAACCTTTCGAAAATCAATCGGATATTTTACTTGCGTTTAAGCATATTAAAAACCGCATCCATACCCCAATTGCCAAAGAAATTGAGATCAATCTTCAAGAACAGCACTATGAGAATGCCGTTAGGCTGCTTCTGATGCATTACTATGACCCGCGCTATGAGCATGCGATGAAGCAATATGAACAAGACAGAATCGTCATCAAGGCTGGAAATAGGAAGGAAGCTATAGAGGCTGTGAAGAACCATTTATCGGGGTTTTAAAAGGCGGCATCTTTGAATAACCTCGATAGAGGTTTTTTCACATTTGTCTTAAAGTATCATATACATGGTTAGCGGCGGCAGATAGGGGAGTGCTCTTTAATTTAATAATACCAACCTTTCTGGCTGGGATAGGTGTTGTTAACTGAATTTCATACAACGTTTCGTCCAATAGCTCTTGATTGACAAACTCTCTGATTCCGCAAGCTATACCGAAGCCATTTCTAGCAAATTCGATTAGTAAATCAACACTTCCAAGCTCGATCTCTGGCTTCATGGACAAACCTTGCCCTTCAGCAAAATGATCTAAATAGGCGCGGGTGCTGCTCCCTTTCTCAAGCAGGATAATCGGATGCTCAAGTAATTTCTGAAGAGAAATGGGGGTTTCTGCAAGTTGCTTGTAAGCAGCCCCTGTTAAGAAACAGTCGTGAATGACGATACTTTCCTGAATTGAAATTTGAGGGTCAGCAATAGGGAGATTGACGATACCAAGGTCAATTTTCCCCTCTTTTAGTAAAGTAATCGTCTCGGTAGTAGTTCTGTTCGTGACTTGTATCTTTACTTTGGGGAACGACTCGTGAAACTGCTTAAGGTGCGGCAAAAGAAAATGTTTACAAAGCGTATCACCGGCTCCAATTTTCACCTCTCCATGCGTAAGTTGATGCATCTCCGTAATTTTTCTTTCACCATTAAGTATGAAATGATAAGCCTGCTCAATATAGGTAAAAAGCTCGCGACCTTCCGTTGTTAATGTCACTCCTCTAGATGTGCGGAAAAATAATTGCCCACCCAGTTTTGTCTCTAATTGTTTAATCGAATGCGTAATAGCCGGTTGTGTAACAAATAGTTCATCAGCTGCCTTGGATAGACTTCCCGATTTGGCCGTGATATAGAAGACTTGATATAGTTCCATGTTGTGAATCATAGTTCGTTCACTCCCTTGATATCAATTGAATTAATATCTAATATTAGCAATATTAATTTTTTTAATATGAATATTGTCATTATACTTAGTTGTAGGGAGTTATTTCAATGGGAGAGTGATCATAAAATGACGATTACAGCTATTGTAGGAGCGAATTGGGGCGACGAAGGCAAGGGGAAATTAACAGATGTGCTTGCCGTTCATTCCCAGTTTGTAGTCAGGTACCAAGGAGGGAGCAATGCGGGGCATACGATTATTAACGACTATGGCAAATTTGCGCTGCATATGCTTCCCTCTGGAGTCTTCTATCCAGGAACCACGAACGTAATTGGACCCGGTGTTGCCTTAAATATGGGGAAGCTCCAAAGTGAATTTCATGAATTAGTGAAACGAGGCGTGCCTGTACCTAAGTTATGTATTTCAGAACGCGCGCAAGTCGTGCTGCCTTATCACATTCTATTCGATGAGTTGGAGGAGGAACGTTTAGGGGATAGGAAGTTTGGGTCCACCAAGCAAGGGATCTCGCCATTCTATGCGGATAAATATGCGAAGCTTGGCATACAAGTATCCGAATTATTTGATGAAAGTCATCTAAGATCAAAGTTAACTAGGGCATTGGAGTCCAAAAATATACTTCTCACTCATTTATATAAAAAGGCTCCCCTGGATGTCGATCTGCTTGTTGATGAAGTTCAGAAGCAAGCGGCATTTATTCAGCCATTTGTGTGCAATACGACAACATTGCTTCAAGAAGCCTTAACACAAGGACAATCGGTATTAGTAGAGGGACAATTAGGAGCGCTCAGAGATCCAGACCATGGGATTTATCCTTATACAACATCTTCATCGACATTGGCTGGATATGCTGCTGTTGGGGCAGGAGTTCCTCCATATGCCATCAAGAAAGTTGTCGCTGTAACGAAGGCTTATTCAAGCTGTGTCGGCGAAGGTCCATTTGTATCCGAAATTCATGACGAAGCCGCTCATGAGTTACGCACGCGTGGCGGGGATGCGGGAGAATTCGGTGCAACAACCGGCAGGCCAAGGCGCGTAGGGTGGTTCGATGCGGTTGCGACCAAATATGGTTGTCAAATACAAGGAGCAACCGAGGTTGCCCTAACCAATCTAGATGTGCTGGGCTATCTGGAGGAGATTCCAATTTGTAACGCTTATCGAATTCAAAATGTGATTAGCATGGATTTCCCGCATACCCCACAACTACAGCAAGCAGAGCCAGTCTATGAAAAACTGCCAGGCTGGAAGTGTGATATCTCACATATTCGTACGTTTAACGATCTTCCTATTGAAGCTCAAAATTATGTGCTTCACATAGAGAAATTGATTGGTGTACCTATTCGCTGGGTCTCCATTGGGCCAAAACGCGATCAAATTATTGAAAGATAGAGTGTTGATTCTCCCTTTACAAAACTGATGAGCGACTCAATATCACTTTTTGGAGTCGTAGTAGTAGTGAGAGGGCTGAATGAATGAACAGCGCTAAGAAATAACAAAATAACTAGGCCACTAAGCAATTAATCATTGCTCAGCGGTCTAGTTATTATGTTTATCTATTAAATATTTTCTCAAGAGCCTCGCGTTGTGCTAGTGAACATCTCCTTATTGGTTGATTATGAAACTACGTTTAACCATAGGTACAGACCAATTAACGTGATTAACAAAGTTGGGATCGTAAGGATGATGCCTATTTTAAAATAGTACCCCCAGGTGATTTTCACACCTTTTTTGGATAGGACGTGGAGCCATAATAGAGTTGCGAGCGAGCCGATTGGGGTAATTTTAGGCCCTAAATCGGACCCAATGACATTGGCATAGATGAGAGCTTCACGAATGATGCCCTCTGTTTGAGTACCTTTGATCGCTAGCGCATCAATCATAACCGTAGGCATGTTATTCATAACCGAGGAAAGTATAGCGGCGAGGAAGCCCATCCCTATGGTGGCAGCGAACAAGCCTTGTCTTGAAATGGTGTCAATTAGTTCTCCAAGAGCATTGGTTAAGCCAGCGTTCTTTAATCCATAAACAACTACGTACATGCCGATTGAAAAAATCACGACAGCCCATGGCGCATCTTTGATGATTTTTTTGGTCTCAATCACCTTGCTCGATCGGGCAATCAGAATGAAGTTTAGTGCAGCGACCCCGGCTATGATGGAAACAGGAATTTTAATAAACCCACTGATTAGGTAAGCAGCTAATAGGATCCCAAGAATGACCCAAGATAATCGGAATAGCTGAATATCCTTAATCGCATCAGAAGGACGCTTAAGCTGAGTGACATCGTAGTTTTGAGGAATGTCTTTTCTAAAATACAGGAACAGCACAAGCAAACTAGCAGCCAATGAGATTAGACTTGTAATAAACATTCGGCTAGCATAGGTGACAAAATCAATACTGAAAAAGTCAGCCGATACGATGTTCACCAAGTTGCTCACAACGAAAGGAAAGGATGTCGTATCTGCAATAAAACCGCTGGCCATAATGAACGGCAGAATCATTTTATCTGGAAATTTCAAGGCACGAACCATAGCTAGAACAATTGGCGTTAGAATTAGCGCGGCGCCATCATTGGAGAATAGTGCAGCAACAGCGGCACCGAGCAGGATGACATAGACGAACATGACTTTCCCGTTCCCTTTGGCAATACGTGCCATATGAAGGGCAGACCATTCAAAGAATCCAATGTTGTCCAAGATGAGGGAGATCAGAATAATGGCGACAAAAGTCAAAGTCGCATTCCACACAATGCCAGTCACAGTGACAACATCATTCAAAGAAACAACCTGAAAGAGCAGTGCAAGAATGGCACCTGCTGATGCGGACCACCCTATATTCAGCCCTTTAGGCTGCCAAATGACGAAGGTCAGTGTAAGTAAAAAGATGATAACTGCTAAGTAAACCATGTGTTCCTTTTAAACCTCCTAAATAGTAAGCAGCTGCTAGTCGCAGCAATCCAGCTGCTCGTATGACATGTGATCTACCTTCTCTTTTTGAGAAGGCAAATATTGAAATAATACATGCAAATAGGTCTTATCGTCAATGTTTAACGAATAATAGACCCATTGCCCCTTCTTGGCTTCCTTAACCAAGCCGCCGTCCTTCAATTTCCACATATGTAGGCTGACTGGTGTTCATGATTTCCACAATTTCGCACACGCAAAGCTCGTTTCTTTGTCATTTTCTTAATTTCGAATTCACTTTAAATTATCATATAATTACCTAAGTATATAAGGGGGAGTTTGCTTTTTATTGTAAGGAAGAAGGATGATTAGAATATATGATGGGAGAGTTTGCTTTTTATTTTAAAGAAGAAGGATGACTATGATGCTTGTGAGACTTGCTTTTATCGGCGTATTATGAGCGCAAGTTGTACAGTGTCTCTGAAGCCCCCTAATTAGATTGGAGTCATCAATATGCAATAAGGTACAATATTGGTGAGGGGGAATGAGACGTATGAAAAGCAATATCCTATATGATGAGCAACGAATCAAGGTAGCTCAAGAGGCACTTAGTGGAACGAAGTTATCTTATCTTGCACGTAAATATTCAGTGTCTCCTAGCACGATCACGAACTGGGTTAAGTTCTACAAAGAAAGATTTGGTGAGGAATCCCTTCCTTCTGTGAGTGAGCGTATAGAAGATTCTAAACGCCTTCAGGAGTTGGAAACCAAGATGGATACAGCCATTAAGCTGCTTGGAGAAAAGGACCTTGAAATTGAGCTGCTG
>NZ_AUGY01000092.1 GCF_000422905.1 Paenibacillus alginolyticus DSM 5050 = NBRC 15375 | reverse complement strand
AGGTTTACCAATATAATTTCAAAACTCCCGGTAAACCTGATCTATTGGTAATTCTTTCGAAATGTAACGTCTTGCAAGAAAAACATACCAAAATTCATCAAATGTAATATTAATTACACGTGTGATAAGGATATTATTGATCCAACAATTTCATTCGGAACTGTAATTTCATTATTTTGCTCCAAGTGTGCCATTTTTGCTCATGCAACGCTATTGTTACTTGATTCAGATGTTTTGATTTTTTTCTCCCATCAATTTTTGAAAATGCTTTGCTTGATCCAAGTGGTATGCTCTAAGTTGTTCTTTGTAATGATGGCAAGTTTATAGCTACCCAAAATAGAATCACTAAGCATGGCTCCAGGAGGCTCCGTACAGCCCTATATCAAGCTGTACGATGTGGTATTCGTAGTAACAGAAACAAGAAATTAAGGGCTTATTATGATAAGAAACGTGCTGAAGGAAAGCTGTTCAAAGTTGCGGTAATTGCTTGTGTGAATAAACTCATCCACTGGATTTTTGCCATCTTAAATACTAAAGAAGCGTTCCGTTTAGAGTAAGTAACAAGTAATAGAAATATATGGAATGTAATTCCATGCTTTATGGGACGGTTCTTTCCCATTCACTTTTTTAAGTATACCACCTCATGAATCCGCCATTAATAATTAAATATTGACAAGCTATTAGCTGGAATAGTACAACCCCGGGCCCAGAACTTTCCAAGTCTATGACAGAATACAAACATTTTTCTAATAAGGATTGCGGTTTGGAGAAATACTTCTTATGGAATAAGACAGGAGGTGAACAATAAACATGAGCAAATCTAATGACACTAACAACCCAAAGCATGCCACTTCACGATCGAACGATCCTAACGATCAAGGAAGAATTGGAGTACAAAAAAAATCGAAGTAAAGCTGTTACGTACCCAGTCAAATACTATCAAAGCATCAACAAACTCGGTATACTTGACCGGGTTCTTTTTTGAAAATATAACAATAAACACTCCTCACAATGGACTCAGTAAGAGAAGGTAATTGCTTTATTGTGCCCGTTACTTGAATGAACAACAAAAAGAGGAGCTGCCGCGAGGTACGCTCCTTCACTATTCTTATTCGTTAGCTAAACGATATAGTTAATGATCCTAATTTATGCGTTTCCTTTTAATCGTAAGCGTCAAACAGCCCCCACCTTGTTATACTTCACAGAACCGTTATTCTGTGAAGTAAAATTTGTTTCTAGCGTAGAATCCCTCTTTTTAGCGACAACAAACAACTTTCATGAAGCGAATGATATCACCAGGAATCGGCTCGTCTTCCGTAAACACGCGTGTATCAATTAAAAGCGCATTGTCTTTGATAGACATATTTATGATGTGTTCGTTCGGCTCAAGTTTTTGTCCAGTTGAATTCATAGTCAGTTGAAGTAAATTTTCTATATCGAACTTGTATTTCAATCAAACTCCACCTATTCATGCCGTATTTTTCTTAATTATACGTTATATATACCGGTCTATCCTTGTAGACATAATGTGTTGTAATTGACGTTTTCATAAAAGCGGTTGTTAAAGCAAAAGCATCCGCTTGATCCTCAGCCGTTTCAGGTACAATGATTTCCTTTACGTTTTTAAAATCTAGGATATCCGCTTTAATAATTAACGGAACTTTTTCTAGTTCAATTCCTGAGTAAATCTTAACCCCCATAAGCATTACCATTCCCTCAATTTATAGTCGTTCAAACAAAACCCCTCCGCAGCTGCAACCCTGACCTTTCTTGTGTTCATCTGCTATCCGGCAGGGATATACACGAACTATTTGATTAGAGAAGCAGCGATGCGTGTAATGCGAGCTAATAATCCTAAACAACCGGGAGTACCAGACAGCAGATTTACAGTCTTCTTAGATTGATTAACCACGGAAAAAAGGAGGTTCGAAGCTATGGCAGGTCAAGACACATCCTCACTTCGTTCCGCTGTATTTCCGATCAGCCAAGAAAACTGACATGTAATTGCGACAAAGGAAGTTAACTCACCAGAATAGTACTAGAACAATTGTAATTGCTCAACTGCCAGATTGATCTCGTTATTACCTAGTTCGATTATTTCTTCATCACGAGCTTCATTAATTGGTTCAATATTAGCGCGATTACGGCTGGACGCAATAAATTTTGTCTGATTACAACTAGCACATGTATAAAGTGTTTCTTTTTTTATTGAGAGTGCGATATTAATGCGCTCTTCAAGACTTAAATTATTATTTTGAGCACAATACCCGCATTGATATGATAAAAGCAGAACGAGCACCTCTAATCATTATGAAATATTTCGTATGGTATTAACTTATCATAATTACTATCATGTTCTCAAACGAATGTTCTGTATATATCAATCTATTCTAATGAAGAAAATTCACATTGTTACTAGGAGATTAATAAAAATTGAAGAACAATATTCAGGTTCTATGGAAGCCTAATGATATTTGATATATGCGTTCTTGCTAAAAAAGACTGAAAACTGCTATTGATGCAGTTTCAGTCTTTTTATTTATCTACTACCAGCCTTTTGCTACAAATTGACGTTTCTTAATATTGAATAGAAATCTACGAACAGAACTCAGCTCTCGCTTGAGTGAGTGTTTTAAACCTTCGATAATGAGTCTTGATCTTAACTCATCTCGACGATTTAACTTGTGAAGTAAGTTTAAGAATTGCTTGTCCATGCGGATCATTCCTCCATAATGTGGACATAAATTCTAACTAACTCTATTATAGGAACGCAATTAAGCAATTGTTGTCGCCTTATAGGTGAGAGATATGGATTATTTTTGTCGAAAAGTTCAGCTGTTACTTTGGCGTTTTTTATGTTGTGAAATTAAACTGGCAAATGTATGCTCTGAGTACTGTCTCTTCCCCAGTCTTTAGATTTTTCGTATAAGAGCGCTTCCCTTCTTTCAACCCGGCAGCAGCACCGAGTTTTACAGAATGCCGGTCATCTCAAGGGCGAGTGAAGTGCACTGAACGCTGCAGAAGCAAGCCATGATAACGATTCAACATATTATCGAGCTCCTCCGATTTCAGTAGAATCAGGGGAGACATTTTTCCGAACTGATTATAGGTATCGTGCAACTCCTCCCGCAATCTTTCGACCGCAATGAGGACTTGTTTGGCGTCTCCTCCAACTTCCGCTTCATGAGACATCAAATTAACGACCTCCTTCTAGTTCTTCAATCCGAATTTCGACTCTGTATTTCAAAAGAGTACATGACATGATAAGACGAGTTAAGTACAGCAGATCCCTCTCCAACGATGCTCTCGTGCAGCCTCCAGAAAGCTCATACAGCCTGCTTTGTGCAGTGCACTGCTTTGAGTCGTAACCTCTGACCTGTTCCTTTGACTGCAATTTCGTGGCTTCTAGAAGCAGTTGGTGTTTCTCCTCCAAGACCCTAACCATCGGCACCTTCATTTCGCCCAAAAGGCCAAAAAATCCAAAAATATCAATACCCCAGAATCGTAACAAGGCATCCCTATGTTGGTCGTTTTTCACCCACCTTGCTAAAAGACGAACCTTCTCATCCATCGGAAGACCCTTGAAGATTACAAGCGGCAGCAGCCCCACATCACCTGAGTCCCCCTCTTGCTGCAATAATTCAATGATCACATTTACATTAAACGGGCCGCTTGACGATGCGATCCGGTCACGTATGGTGTCCAGAAAATGAATCGCCATCCAGCTCCTTCAGTAGAAGAATCGCCAAACGAGCAGGGGCAAAGTTTTCTCTACCAGGATTGTTATGTGGATTCTGGCTGCCTTTTTGTAATTTCCTCTTGCGGCGGTGCACTTCCGATAAATCAATCCCCCATCGACGCATCAGATTGTAATACGTCCCTAAGCAGATCCCCCAAGCCTCACAAATCTCGTTTATACTGTGCTGGGATCGAATCATTGAAATCGTCTCATGTTTTTCTACATTGGACTTCCCTTCGATCTCCTTAATTCTGGGCATCACGGTAAACCAACTCCTTTTTAACGCAAAAAGCACGCAAGGCGCCAATGGGCCCGTGCGTGCTTCACACTTCCGTAGAAAAAAACGTTATTCGATGATCTGATTATAGCATAAACACCCGTATCTTTGAAGTTAATCGAGCAAAATGCTTCTACACTCCTTCGTAAATTCTGATATAATTAATGGCATGAACAGCATCTACAATTTAACAGAAAGCGTCGGAAGCACCGGTCGTTATGACTTGGTGTTTTTATTTTTTTTGAGAGGGGTTCCTTAATGATATTAAAAAGAGTGACATTTATTTTCTTGCTTGTATATGGCTTGATCGGAGTGTATTTCTTTGGCTCAAAGATTAGCGATGAGAAGCCAAAGGAAGTAAGACCAATTGTCGGTGAAATGAAAATCGAGCTAGATTGGGATGTGGCCAACGAAGTAGACGGTAATTATCGAACACCGTTATGGCTAAGAAACGACGGGTACAAGAAATATGTTGATGAAGTCGAGGGTAGTCATGAAGCAGTTTTGGGAGATCCGGAGTTTACATCCGCATATCAATTGATGTCTCTAATCGCGCAGCTCCAGCTCGGTGATCCGACAATTGCTTCGAGCTTTGTGAGCCCTTATCTTTCCCATTCCGACTACGACAGCAAGAAGGTTGCCGACATCACCGAAAAGTCCAAATCACTCGCTGATCGGATTACAAAGAATGAATCACTTGCAAAAGTAAAAATATCCCCGCCCATTCAGAGGAAAGATAACGAAGTAAGTCACGATGTTATCTTGCAGTTCAAGAACGGCGAGGAAATTAAGGTTCAGAATATCCCCATGGTCATGTTTCAGGATGACCATGGGGACGCAGAGGTTCATGACAATGGCATGTGGTACATGAATTTTAATTTACAAGAGCTTGCTCAGCGAGTAGAAAAAAAGGAATGAAATTAACCGGATCGTCCGTGCCACCAACACACATTTCCATCTTAAATTCCTTTAAACCCTCCTCATTTACTGTAGGAGGGTTTTCAATTAAAAGACTCACTACAACAAACTCTCTACAATTATCACAATGATTATCAGCATAGATCATATAGTACAACTCCTTTATCCGTACCTATTAACTCAAATTATAAGGGGTTGTTCTTGTTTGAACTAAACAATTTTATCGAAAGGATACTTTTTTTGAGGAAATACAATTTAGTGAGCGTTATCAATTAATCCAAATCGTATCAGCAGCTCCCGTGGAAAGTGAATACTCTTTTCAAACCCTTTCCCTAGTTCCACTGACTCGTATGCATATCCACGAACCCGAATGACATCAATGGCGCCGGCAATTGAAAGGCCATCTACCGGGCTGTAAGTGAGCATCAATTTCTCCAGATTCTCTTCCCTCTCCACACCCGCTTGATGAAGACGCTTGTATGCCTCCAGTAGATCGCTAATCATCGCCGTTCGTGCTGCGTTAATCGTAAACTCTTTGTCCATCACCAATCCCACCGTTCTCTGCTGCGATTTCTTACCGTTTCGCGGATCCGTTCTTCCTCCATAAAATCATTTATGTATTCAGGACATCCCTCAGAACTCTCTTCTTCCGGAAGAACGTCAAGAGGCACACCCTCCCGCTCCGCAACCTGCTTGGCCAAATGAACACCGAGACGATGAATCATCTCTCTTTGTCCCTGATAGGTAAAGACGGTTGGCACCTCGCCAAACACAGGGTCTACGCGCAATGTGAGCCCCTCATAGGCAGGTACCGCCCGCTCAAGCCCACGATTCGTTTTAACGACCAACGGCAGTCCCTTTGCATCACGTGGAATTCGAGACAGATCGGGTTGGAAAATCGGTATTTGCTCGTCCAGACTGTAGAAATTGTAACTGTTTGGAATTGCATTGATGTAACGAATAAACCGTCCTTCTTCCTGGCATCTCGCTGCGCTTTCTGTATCAAAGACCTCTTTGTTCTCACCGTTCATGCCGCATACCCCTCTTAACGAGTCGAAGCGGGCGCACAGAGAGCAAGAGGGTATCAAGGGCCTTTTACTCTGGTCAACCATTAGCCTGCTCCTCCATCTTCTTTAGATATTTTCGCTTAACGTGATCGGGTATATGCTCTTCACACTGAGCGTTTTTCCATTCATACAAATTCAGCAGCTTCTCATCTACGAACTTGTTGCAACCGGGGAAAATACACTGGCGTCGTGTTTCCACGACTTTATCATTAGATCGGTCAACCGAACCACCAGTTCGCTCGAGGACTCCCGTTCCTGGATTCTTGGACCACTTCCGCCCCAAATCGATCCATCCCATTTCAAAACAATCGCATGCATCCACGAATGCAAGGCTGGCAGCTGCTTTGCAACGCTCGTTAAAATACTTGATGCGCTTGGTCCGCTCATCGCGCTCAAATTCAATGAAGCCTTGGCCTTCATAGCTCGCATCGACGATCTGCAGTACCCCGCGCATTTCGAGCAACTTTTCATTTTCATGGATAATCGGATGTTCTGTTGTAAGCCTCCATGATGCAAAGTTACCGGCAGCTACGTTGACCCGATGCTGATACGCCTGTACCGGAATATGAGCACTCGCATGATTTTGATTTTTGAGCTCAACTGTACCAGGTGGAAACGGCAAAATGAGTTTCTCATATATCTCTTGGAAAAGCTGTCGGCGTTCCTCAAAATTATTCATCGCTGATCACGGATCCTTTTCCTCTCTTGAAAGAGATCAAATTCTTCATCGGTCAATAGCCCCAAAGAATGATATAAATTAATCGCCTCGGGATTTACGATCGGAATAAAAGTCTCCTGGAGCATTGAATCCCTCAAATATCCAAGCTGAGCCTCGTGGATGACCATCGATTTAAAATTGCGTTCCCGGTTATGCATCCGTTGGTCGTTCAACCACTCCTGATCAACCTCGCTTCGGGTCTTGTCACGGAAAATCTCAAAGCACCTGCCAGAAGCATTGAAATAAAAAAACCGAAGGCCGTTTTCCATGAGAGTTGTTAATGTATCTTTTTTCAGGACTACTTCTCCGTTTTCGTTGAACGAGTATTTAATAATCGAGCCTTCTTGAAGGCCCAAGCGCTTGCGGATCTCCATAGGCACCGTTGTTTGCCCCTTGCTGGTAATCTTCGAATAGAACAAATGACTCAACTCCTTACTTCGCCTTACTTCCATTTTATAGTAAGGCAGAGTAAGGAAATTTGTCAATATATCCTTTTAGAAAAGAAAACAATAGTCACCAATGAAGGGCGACTACTGTATGGTGAAAATATAGTATTAGACTGAGAGTGTTGAATTGATACGGTTTTTGAGTAGCAAGACAGTCAGCTTTTGAAATTGAGTTTTAGACTGATCAACCTAATGACACAACAGCAACTAGGGACGTGAAAATAAAGTCCTAGACTGTCGCTACCTCATTCAAACTATCGTTCTCCGTTATTTTAATACTGGGTTAATTAGATCTATTGCCTGAGTATTAATTGAAATATTCTTCTCCCTACTTAGCTTCATGTTTAACTGTGTAACCCCTTTAATATTCAGGGTTACTGCTTCTTGAATTGATCCTTTACTTAATACGAATGAATTCAAAATTTTACCGTCCTGATCAGTAAAAGTGACTGTACTACTAATGTTTTTATCTACATTATCGTCGTCTGTTCCAATAGCGAATGTCAGTGACGAATACTGCCCGTTTAAATTATAAGCGAACGTTAAATCTAATGCTTTGGTATCGTGAAAATTATTATGTTCTGTAAAGACTTTATATCCTTTTGATCCATACGATTTCCCATTAATCATCATAGGTTGATCTTGTGAAACGGCATATTTTAAATAGCCCTCGTTCACTGTTTTTACACCATTTGCAACCGGAAGCGATACTCCATCTAATTTTCTTCCGATATTAACAGCCGTATTGTCTCCATCCCACGTGATATCTACGCCAAGCAGATCCCCAACCGCCTTTAACGGAACATAAGTCCGGCCGTTCGTTATAAAAGGTTTAAGGTCATCTTCTTTTGAAGTTTTATCAATACCATTTTGTACTAATTTTACTCCAAAATAAGCGTCCAATTTTACTGCTTCCGATGTTGCATAGGAAACACCACCGAATAATATCGCTCCCAAAATGAACCCACTTGCTATCGACTTTACATTTTTCATATCAATTTCAATCTCCCTTAACAAGTAGTATACGAATACTCATATTACTAAAAGCCCTTCCAGATTTCGACACCAGTTTATTTACACTGAACAACTACTACAGAAAATGAAGGACATTAGGGATGATATAGAGCAAGAACAGAATGATCGGGGAAAGCATGACCATGCCGATGCCCCTTCTTTTCGACATGGGATTATTGGCCCCAAGTCCCCGAATGAGAAGACCTAATAACATGACAGTCACCGCAACTGGAATCCCGATTATCAAAAGAACTTTAAACATTCTGGAAAGCCCTGAATGCGTTGTGACGAACACCTCTTCGATTTTTGTATTCGCAGGAGCAGGTTCACCACCTGTGTAGTAGTAATACAGGACCGGCATATAAGCAAATACAAATATGAACACTCCAAAAACGATACTCATCATCATTCCAACCCGCTTAACAATTGGGTTTTTTCCTGAAACCAGAAATAATAGGAGTCCAAATAAAGCCAATAGTGCCATAAAAATGATGCCGGTATCCTGCATGAATCCGACAAACTTTTGGAATAACACATTGACATTATTACCTACACGATCTAGTTCTGACACCTGAATCACCCTCCTTTATCCTTAATCGGGCCTAAGAAAATCATTGGGTTAAATGCTTTTTCCGCTTCTGCCATTCGCCCAAACGGATTTTTTTTGTTGGGAATTGCAACCTCAAAGTGAAGGTGTGGTCCAGTCGAGTCTCCTGTTGAACCTTGTTTGCCAATCTGTTGTCCAGCCTTTACCTGATCGCTTACTTTTACAGTTACGGAGCTCATATGAGCATAACGAGTCTGCAACCCGTCGTCATGAGCTATGATCACAATATTGCCGTAAGTCCCCATTGCTCCGGCCCATATAACAAGCCCATCTTTAGCTGCGAGAATAGGTGCGTTTGGCCATCCCCGACCGCCGAGGTCTACACCATAATGGAAAGTACCCCAGCGTGGTCCAAATCCGCTGTTTATGCCTCGGTAATCAATTGCGATAGGCCATACCCATCCATCCACGGCTTTCCCATTAAATGTGTAATCCGCATTGGAGTAACCGCCACCACCACTATCTGCGTACTTTCCGTTATAGAGCTCAATAGGGAAGTAGGGGTCAGTTGCTTTTACATATTCATAATATTCATTCAAATTGCGCTCTTTTACCCCGCGGGAAATCAGATAGTTCTTGAACAGGACAGCGTCGTACTGTATCTCCGGAACGCCACGATCATCTATCATTGTCTTCTCCCACTGAATATAGGTAATAGTTGTACAATTTCCGCTGCTTGATGAACCGCTGTATTCCCACTGGCCATTTGGCTCAATTGTACCTCCCGGAAAATACCTTTTCACTGAAGGGATTTCTGTAGTACCATACCGGGTCTCTACTCCTGACATGATTTTTCTTGCCGGCATCTTGCTAGATGAAACGGATTCGGTAGGAGGGTCGTCAACAGTTCTTGTATGCTCTATTCCCTCATCATCCGTGTATGATTCCTCGTGATAGCATGCAGTGATAGATTTAGTGTACTTCATATCATTATCGATAGTTTTGTATGAGAACGTCGGCTCAAGATTTTTGAATACTTCCTTTGCATCCGGTAGCATAACTTTTGAGTCAGTATGTGAGATCTTATATCGAGCCAAGGAGGCAGGGATTGCCCAATTAGGCTTTACCAGGTTCTTCAGAGTTTCCTTCCACGATTCACTTGCTTCCTCACTATCGATTGGAGCAACACTTTGATCTGCGAGGTTTCTGAACACTTGCTCGTACCGACGATCGGCAGACTCCTCGGAAGCATTTCGTTGCCCCCCTTTTAAGAACCAATCTGAAGAGGAAATCGACATCAGGATCGCTGAGAATATGAGGAGAGCTAGTAATACCGCAATTATTTCTATACCAAAAGTAGCGATTACCGCCTTTACTGCAGCCGCAACAAACTTCTTGACGATGTTTATTACAAGCTTCTTGATTGCCTTTGCAGCCTTTCCGGCCGCTTTACGGGCGAGTTTACCGCCCGCTTTTTTGCCGAATTTCCCCGCTTGCCCGGCCGCTTGCTGCCCCAATTCTTGAGAAGAAATATTCATCACCTCCTGCGCTTAGAAAAGGACTACACAATACCCTTAACGCGAGAAGATCCGGCAGGGGCCGTTTTATAATCCTTAGCAATTTGACCTAACTTCGCGGTATATGCCTCCCGTTTCCGGAAATCATCAACCGAAGGAGTACCTATTACTTTGTCCAACGCTCGGCCTGTCGTACTGCCAGTTTTTACTCCAGGTGCGCTGTGTGTGAAATATGAATCGACGTTGATTGAAGAAGCATCCAGCCCTCCAAAGCTATATCGCTGCCCATTGCTGTCCATCGTATAGGCTTCACCGGTACGTAGGAAGGATTCAGTAGAACCTTTGAGTCCAGCCGTCGAGATTGATGCACTTTGACCAGCTTCCCCTGCATACGGGTTCGGCGTTGCCATCGAATAAGAACCATTTGCGCTTCGGGTAACGGTTGCACCTCTTGTTGGAGTTTTGAAAGGTACGAATACCGGATTATTCAAGCCGGCGACCCCGCCACCGAGAGTGGAAACAAGTGATTCTTGACCATTTCGGTTCATGTAGAAACCTGATTTTTTTGAATCAGCCTTCCAGTAAATATCGGCGTCAGGGAACTTTTGCGCATAATCTTGTGGCGTCATGCCGCCAAACTGTTCCGTCTGTACCCTCCTGCGCGTAGCCATGGAAAGTGCATTACCGGCAGCACGTCCGGCCGTTCCGCCTAGTTGCCCGCCAACCATCGTTCCAAGAGACTGACCCAAGTTTCCTAGTGCATGACGACGTTGTGAGAGATTGGTAGACCAATCACCGCTCTTGACCAAACTGACCAGACCATCGCTGCCAAATACCGCCTTGCCCGCATCGATCCCGCCTGAAACCAAATTGCCTCCTGCCGTAACCAATCCCCCGCCAACTTTGGATCCAAGCATACCTCCGACAACAGCGCCACCCGGTCCTGCTACCATTCCCGCAAGTGCGCCGACTGTTCCACCGACGACAGCAGCTGAATTTTTAGCCATGTTCATCGCTCTTCCTGATGCTGTAGATCTTCTGCCAGTGGACTCCAAGACCGTCCCCTTTAATGCCTCAGCAGAGGTTTGGTAATCGTTCCCTGATGCGCCAAAGCTCTCTGGGCCTCCAGCGGATGTATTAGCGCTGCCTCCGCGTCGGATTCCTCCCGCCATTTGCACAGCGCCTCGCCCAAGAACCATCGCCCCTGCAACCCCGGACATGCCGGCCATGGTGAGTGCACCGCCAAGTTTCGAACCGCTATCCCCGAGTTGGAGCCACTTACTTACAATTCCTGAAGCAGGAATGAACATGATCAGCATACCAAGCTTGAAAAATGTTCCCGCGCCAAGTGACGATAGGCTGGCAAACGTATAAATAATAAGGCCGTGAATACATGGCAGAAAAATGTTTCCAAGCAGTTCCTTTACCCATGTTCCAAAGAAATGACGAGTGCGTGCGAACATTAGCGAATAAGCAGCGAACGGGGCAAGCAGAACCAAGAAGATGATAACGATTTTCCTGGAGATATAGATGAAATTAAGCATTACGGTTAAAACCCATTCACCTAGGTAGATGATAACGTCCCCTAAGCCAAAGACACCAGAATTTGTACTGGCTGCCGCAATAATTGAAACACTATTGCTGTTCAAACCGTTACCTGCCATTGTGATTCCAATGGTACCAACAATGGCATCATTCATTGCTACTATTGTTTTGAAAAAGAACCAGAATGCCGCCATAAACAAAGCGGATGCAATCCACATTTGGAGGTCCTGCCAAAAGTCAGCCCTTGCTTGCGGGCTATGAGCTTTCACCCCCATCTTTAGACTAGAGAGCATAATGGAGAGTGCAGTAAACGTAACATATGCCGATGCGAACGCCCCTATCAGTGGGTTTATAATCATGTCCATTTCTCTCTGGTAGAACAGATTGTATTGCAGCTCGCCTCCATTCGTAATCCCCCAAGACTTATATGGGTTTCCAAATATAAGATCGGGAATTGGGGCTATACCAGCAATTTTAAATAGCCCGTTGACCATCCCCATTACTGCTCTCTCAAAGAAGTTTGCCTCGTCCATAGACTTTTGCATTTGGGCCTGGAAATTGCTGTCTTGAAATGATGTCGTAGTCTCACCAGCAGCTAAAGCAACTGTGCCGAAACCAAACACCATTAAACAACATAAGAGGAGGGAAATAGCCACGTATCTCCTCCATAGTGGTTTTCTTTGTGTCACGCAGGTCAAGAAGCCGCACCCTCTTTTCGCTCACTTCGTACACGACCCATCTGAACATTCTGGTTAGTGTTGAGATATACCCATTCTTCAGGCGTCGGTTCGGACATGAAATGAACGATCTGCTTATTCGCCTTCATTAGAACTTCACCGGTAGAGAATGTACGGATCATCTCCCCTACCCCGCCGGAAAGTCGGAACGTTCGTAGAATCGGATCTATATCTTGATCCGCTTGACGCAAGAAACAAATGGTGTCAAATTGTGAAACAACATCCCGTGCTGTTTCATCCCGATCAAACATTTCATATCGCTGAGAAACAAGCGTTAGAGATGTATTCCATTTCCGTCCCCGAAGGGAAAGAACCTTGAGCCACGACATCATGGATTTGTATGCGATCTGCTGCCATGCCTCATCAATCAGCACGCGCTTCTTTGCCTTCGGGTTAGAGGTAATAAATCTTCCCCAAACCCATGTAGTGATAACGTGCATTGCGAGTGGGCGCTCTATGCCATTTTGAGAGAGCCGGCTGATATCGAATGTAATGACAGGGGCCTCGTCCAAAGTTACGTTATTTCCTTCGGAAACAATGTGTGTTTGTCCATCAAACATGCCGAAGGCTCGGCCTGCTGTAAAGAGTTCAACAATCATGGTGAGTTCTTTCAGTTCCGTATAACCTTTTTCTAAGTAACTCTTTAGCTGATGAAGGATTTCGGAAATCGTTGGCATTTCCAGGTACTTCTTTTCATAGGTGATTTGCCCATAATCATCGATGGACTGTACCTGCTCATAAATGGAGTCTGGATCCTCCGTAATGCCCCGGCCTTTATAGGCTTCAACCAAAATATCGTTAAGGACGCCTAGCTCAACTGCACCTAGCATTGTCTCAAAACCATTAACGGATTGCTTCATGATTTTGAAAAATTCAATGGCTTCCTTAACTTTCTCGTTGATATTTACCTTATCAACGACGTATTCATCCGGTGTCCCTTTATTAAAGACCTCTTTCTCAACATAAATATCGAGAGGATTAATTCGACTCGCGATTTCCGAATTCGTCGGATAGATAGGAATAACAACCCCACCTAGGGCCTTCGTTAATTCCACGTATTCCGGCTCAACGTCAATAATGACGTTTTTAGTGATGCCATCGGCGAATCCACGTGCGATAAACTGTTTTACCAGAACAGATTTCCCTGATCCAGATGCTCCGAAAATCCCCACTGAATAGTTATTTAAGCTCGGATCAAAATTGTTGTAATAGACGTAATCACGCCCCGAGCGGCCGATCGGAAATCCGCCTTGATGATTGAGCTTTGAGGAAGCATGTGGGAATATTGCAGTTAAACTGCGCTGGTCTAGATTCCTATCTGATTTGGACAAATAATTCTTCCCCAGTGGCATACACGATAGAAAGCCTTCTTTCTGCCGGCCGTAGGCATTCAATATCTCTATAGACTCGCCGCCCACAATACTTTCGAGCTCAACGCACTTTGCATTTAGCTCATCTAAGCTGTTTGCATAAACAGTCGCTTGAATAGAGACATAAAACAAACCATTTGTGTTATTTTTTATTTCGCGCTGAATAATCTTCGTATCTTCAGACTTCTGATAGGCGTCATCGTACTTGGCTTGATCACCGCGTTTTTGAGCGGAGTACATAACCACCGCTAGTTCGTCAATCTTATCCTGCAACTTTTTAATTGCAGAGTTTCTGTCGAGAGGATCGATATGTACCGAAACATCGACATCATCGCCTGAGAACAAATTCTCGAGCCAACCAATCCTTACTGTTCGGGGATATCCGGAGGGCTTAACAAAGATGGATCTGGCATATTTGATATTGCCAAGACCTGTCTGGATAACGAAATGATCTCGATGGAATGTGAGCCCGTCATTAAGCATGTTATCAACGAGAGAAGGGTACTCAAGGTCACGTTCTTCGTTATTCCCCCCCTGCTGCAACAAATCGGTCTGCTCGTTCTCTTTCTTCTTCCTCTTCAACAATGTTTTCAACAACGGTACGCACCTCCTCTACATTGTTCACCAAGTCTTCATATCCCGGAACGGTCGTGAAATCCCAGGTTACGTATGAAGACAATTTTTCATCCTCGACTACACTATCGATCGGGTGGGCAAGCATACGATCGCGATTTATCGCCCTCTTCACGACCTCCATCGCCTTTAAGCTATCCAAGACTCTTGCTTCGATTTCACACTGACGAATCATGCTGATAATCGTCCATGCTCGTTGATGTAGGTTAGAGCGGATCATATCATCCCGCTTTTCTGGAGTGAGTGAACCCATTTTACTTGGCTGCGGGACGAATGGAATAACGTAGTATACCTTTCGAGTGACACGAAATTCTACTTCAGACTTGTTCTTAATGTGCTTAATGACACGGTTATTGTAATCTCGAACATGTTCATTAGCTTTCGAAAGGTTCTCTTTAAACCGCAACTCTTCTTTGCGCAAATCCTGCGTTACCGCTTGTCCAAGAATTTGAATGGGGAACTTGATCACGCGAAACAATGAATTGTAACCCATGATGATCCCCTGCCGAGCGCCTTCACTCAGGAGGTCATAATTAACTGAATCGGCCTCAACCACGACACAAAACTCGTTATGTTTCTTTCGAAATATTCCGTATTCGATCTTTTCAATCCCAATCAGATCTTTAAGAGTTTCCATTCCATTATCTTTTGCGTTCTTCTTCTTTCCGCCTTCCGTAAGTTGGCCTGTTTCTTGGAGATGCTGCTTTCGCTGCCAACCGAATATGGGTTCGTTACGATCCCTACGCTGTTTGGCGAAAAAGACAAAAATACAGAAGAGGATCATGAATCCAAACAAAATAAACATAAAAATGTCCATTTAGTCAAAGCCTCCGTGCCCTAGATGTAAGTCTTTTGGGACTTTTTGAATTTAATTTGCGTGATGAGGAATTCGTTAAAAAACTGCTCGTATTTCTCAATCTTCAGAAATGCACATGCTACCATAAATAAATCGACAAACAAACAAATAACGGCACGAATGATAAATCCCGCAAGCCCATTAATTAATGGGATAAAGCCCCACATTAAAAAAACAAAGGTAAATACAGCAGCTGGCGCTACAAAGAAAAACTGCCGAATCGAGAACACCGCCAGAACGGACTTTTCCTCTGCAGTAATATCGATCGGTACGATAATCTCATTCATAACCCGCATCCCCTCTACAAAAAAAGGGTGGGAGCCGAGTTGCCGGCAAGCATCCACCCTAAAAGCTATGTTATACAATTATTTCCTTTAACCAGCTAACCCTTTGAACATGCCCGGCAGCGCATATGCCATGAAGAAAATGAAAGCAGCTCCCCCACATATAAAGAAAGCCTTCCATAGTGCGGAAGCACGTTGTGGATTCAAAGAGCCAAAGGCAAGAAACAACCCGATGATCATGAAGGCGAGAGCAAAAACAGTTGCGCCGCTTCCTCCAACTATCTTGAGAAGTGTGTTTCCTGCAGTATCTAGCTGCGTCGACCCGGTAGAATCCCCGTACATACTTTTGTCTGGACCGGCGGCGAATACCGACTGAGCCCCCATCAACATTAAAGACATAGATGCTCCCATTGATGTAAGGAACTTCTTTTTAGCTTTCATTTGTTAACATCCTCCTTGAATTGTATGTTTCAAAATATCTTACTGAACGAAAAAAAAAACACCGTTGGTATTAGGCCATAAGAGGGCCTAATCCAACGGTGCTTCCGTGGATCTCGTTCAATATATAGATGATAGTCTTATTATCAGAAATAACCTCGATTATGTCAAGAATTATCGGTACTTAAACCTGCAAGTGTAAAGATCGCAAGCGATTAATGGCCCATCTTCACATGCTCTTTCACGCTCAACGTGAAGTATACTATTTTCCCTCTTTTCGAAATCGAATGGATGATAACGTCACTCATGCCTACTTCCGAGTGACGGGATAGACCTGTCCGAAGCAAGTCAAGGAAATAATCCAGTTGTGAAGGGTCCATCCCTTCAACAGTCTTTTTTTCGAAACCACCTACAAGAATTTCCACGTCGTTGTCATACCTCATCGAGAGGTGGCCATTGCGAGTTTTGAACTCCAGAATGCATTCTTGCTGCTTCGACAACATTTTCTCAAAATAAGTGCTTTTGACTACTGCTTCGATTTCTTTAAACAAAACTTCATTATTCTGTGACAATGATGCCACTCTCCTTAGCCGATATTCGTTGTAATCCCTGGATGTGCTGGGGAAGCATCTAGATCTATATGTACTATTCCAAGCTTAGGTCGTCATGAAGAATATAATTTCATCAAATTGTCAGCGCTGCAGCAAAATGTTCTTGGTTCCGAATATTTAACTTCAAGTACGCAAGGGAGCCATCTTCATCCGCTTCATAATCGATAATGATATCCGCATACAGGATGGTTGGCCTCTTCTTTAAAGCTGCATCGAGGTGGTTCAGCATATCCACCAGACCGGCGCGCGACAGTCCACCCGGCGAATCTTCGTAATCATTTACCATCTCGATACACTCGGGTCGGAAGAACGTTCTAATTTCCCCGTCTTTTGCAAAGAAGCTCAGTTGTCCCTGCCTGTTACGACCTAAGTAATTAGTCCCAACCTCTATCATGTTAAGTCTAATTTGGGAGAATAAATGCGAATTTGTATCTGGGACCGGTACATTTGGCTTATATCCTTGGTACATATGACACCTCTTCGCCATGTTCATTCAACTTTCGACAAAATGAATTCTACCAAAAAATTCAACTTATTGGAATATGAAATTTACATTTTTCATAGAATCTACCACCTTTCTTGAAAAATAGGACTTAAATCCCGTACTCCTTACAAGAAACTCAGGGCTAAAAGACCTATATTTCTTGTAAGGAAAACGGGATCACCCCGTTATCCTTATACTGCTTGCCGCGTATTCGCCGCCTCTTGCGCAAGTTGAATCCTGGAAGCTATGAACTTTTGCTCCGATATAAACTGCCCGATAACAAAAACCGTCTCTCCAATGAACGACCTAGCGTTCTTGGATAAAGGAATTTTGTTACCCCTGAATTCCAGATAAACAACGTCGCATGTCTCCATCACCTTGCCAATCATCACATCTTCAGCATATCTTGGGCCTAGCGCCGGAGTGGTTGTCACACGATCGGCTAGACCACCATACAGCGAATGAATATAACGATAATCGGCGTATGGAATATGGTACGGAGCTTGATCCGGAATACCGAATAATTCCATAACGCCCGGAAACGGTATGACATTTCCCTTGGCTTTTGATATCGCACCAGAAGGAGGATTTGGCATCTCAATCGATTCCTGCAATTCCTCCATCCTGATTGCAATATCTTCGTACCCTTCAGGGATAGACATATCGTGAAGGGGTGGTTCTTGCCCAGCATAGTCGTACTCAAGAGCAGGTGTAACCGTTTCTGGCACGAATGGGGATTCGTCAGCTTCGATTGGTTCGGGTGGATATGCTACCTCCAAAGCCTCGATCTCGGCGGCCAAAACCCATTCCGGAATATCCGTTTCGATATCCGCTGCAGAAGACTCCCTGGAATTATCCGAAGGAGTTTCATGAAGCGTATCAGCACCATTCGTGCCTAAAGCAGCAAGCAACTCCGAGATCGATCCTTCCATATCCGATGGAATTTCAGAAACTAAATAATCGGTCTGAACTTCTTTGGCGGTAGCTGCAATGGAATCCATTACGCCCAGAGTATCAGCCGTGGCCGATATCTGAAACGATGCATTGAGCTGTACAGGAATGGAAATGACCATTTCTGCTTCTGCCTGTAACAACTCCTGATAACTCAGGTGCTTAGGGAAATTCGTCTCACACCGAGGAGTGAACGCGTAGTTTACAAGTCCCATAACAACGCCGACGACAAAAATGCCTACGATCCAATAAATTATACTCGCCATAGGTCACACCTTCAGAATGATGATTATCCCTGTGATGCCGAGCATAATGGTCGCGATGCCGGCGGCAAGCATTGTATCTTGCAGCGCCCACTTCAGCTTCTGATTGGATGCATTACGCTTTGCTGCCTTCCGTAATTCGGAGCCAGAACGATAAGGATTCTTTTTCAGCTATGGTGATAGGTAAGCCTTTGATGTTATCTCCGGCTTTTCCCCCACCCCACACCGTACGTGCGAGTTTCCCCGCATACGGCGTTCCATCGGAGTAAGCAAGAGGTTCATGTAATTTTAGATGATCCTCTTAAAGTGTTTCAGTTTCTCACGAAATTGAACACTAGCTAGTAGCCTTTCATCTCTATGAGTAGTGCTCGATATTTGGTCACTTTCATCCTCATTTTTGTATTTTCCACTTCGTCGTTGCTATGGATTAGTCGGTGACAACCCTTGCAAACTGACGCTAAGTTGGATACTTTGTTAACCAAATCTAATGTGAGATAAGGTTTTATGTGATGGCAGTGAAAAATATCCGCAGTTAAGAAATTGCCACAAGCTTTGCACATTCCCTTGTCTCGGTTGAAGGCATACTCCCTGTTCAGGATGTATTCGAAGTTATAGCGCACATTTGCCTGATACGGTGATAACTGATTAAGTACAATGAACGTCAGGTTCTCTGGGTCGTATAGTGTAGGCCTCAGTAATCTGAGCCTTTTACCAGCATTCTTCTGATAGAGGGCTCGTCCGTCATTTGTATACGGCACAAGATCTTGGTTGAAGTTCAACGCTAGAGTACTTGGAGTGAACGATAACCTTGTAAAACCTACTTTGACGTTATCTACTTCGACAAAGTAACCATTGGTTCTCTTGTCTTGGTGCCTGTCTCGTCGGTTGTCGAGTTCGTTCGCGGGTACCCTATACTTCTTCCAGTTTTCCTTGCCGTACATTTTGGTGAATGTGCGATATATCCTGCTATTAAGCCTATAGTCGAGGCGGGTGAATAGCGCTGAGCTGTTACCTATTCTATAGTAGTTACTTAATCCTACTATTTTTGAATTGATAAGCTCGATGTGGACCGCTTTCTCGTGTTCGCTTTTAAACCGTCTCAGTTCGTCGATGCTTTGTGCGATTCCCCTTATTTTGTTATCAACTTTTGCTTTATCGGGGAAAGCCTTACCGACGATCTTGTCCTTCAACCTTGCCTTTTGGGCAATGATGTCAAAACCAAGGAATTTTGCTGGTTTCTCGGTTATGTTTGTTATGAGAGTCTTTTCTTTGGACAGTTCGAGCTTAAGAACGTGTCTGAGGAATTTTTCGACCTTAGTCAGTACCGTACTTGCTTTGGTCTCTGTCTCACAAAGTATGACCCAATCGTCTGCATACCTGACAAGGTAGCATGGGGCATGTCTAAGCTTGACCTTCCTTATTCCGTTCCTAAGATTTTTAAGGGTGTACTTCGCGCGGTGCTCTTCAAAAAGGCGCGCAACCATCCAATCGAACTCGTTTAGGTAGATATTCGCCAGTAGGGGAGATATGATCCCGCCTTGAGGTGTACCCTCTGAACTCTTACGAATACTCCCATCCTCGAAAATACCAGCCTTGAGCATCTTCTTGATAATAATCAAGAAGCGTTTATCTCTGATGCCCATATCCCACATTATCTCGATCAATTTGTTGTGGTTGATGTTATCGAAGAAGCTCTTTATATCTCCTTCAATGACCACGTAATTCTTGTTCCGATTGATAAGGTCAAGTACTCGAGCAATTGCATGGTCGCAACCCCTATAAGGTCTGAAACCGTAGCTATGCTTGAAGAACTTCCCTTCCGCAATCGGATCTAGAACAATTCGGGTAATTTCCTGAATTATCCGATCGATCAAAGTAGGTATTCCAAGTGGTCTTGTCTTACCATTCGGTTTTGGTATGTGGACTCTTCGTACTGGATTGGGGTCATAATTTCTGATATGCCTCTTGATGAGATTGAGGAATTTGTCCTTATCCATCTGGAGGTAGAAATTTATATCCTTTTTATCGATCCCAGCCGTTTTGCTTCCACGATTCGATTTAATGTTATGTACAGCTGTCAGAATGATTTCGTCATTCAGCATGAGCTCGACGAGACCATAAAAAGGTTCAGATCCTTCCTTTGACAAATTATACATGCGATCAAGAGTGGAGCGTAATTCCTGCTCATTTTTGACTTCTAGTCCTTTAACCTTCATCCCGTATCAATCCCCCCTTTTTACTTTCGTGGGAGATAATTAGAATGAGTTAGCTGTTTGACTCCCACGCCATTTGGCGGTTCGTATAGACCAGAAATGATGGTTACTTAGCTTTACTCCGACTGGTCCCCTTCGCTCCCATCGGTTTTAGCCGATGATCGACACTACTACGAGACCGCTGCCACTATTCAAACCTCGTGAGTCCCCTCGGACCTCTTTTTGAATAGCTTCCTTTGTTCCGTATAACCTATCCCTTGATTTGCAAACTTTTAGGTGCCCACTATACGCCGAAGGTACTCACCACCTGATAGAATCCTAATTCAGATGCTTCAAACTAACGATTTGAAATTACGTTTCGTTAGTAGGTCGAGATAGTAGCATGGACACTATCCCGATTCCCTTATGGTTCCTCCACTTACCTACTTAGGAGGGGCTTTTTTAACGACGCTTCAGACATGGATTCCTCTCGTCACCATGAGTTTGCTTTTAAGGACCTCCGCACCATATATGCCATAATAGGTTAGGCTTTCAGGTTACGACTTTACCTGGCTTCACACCGACATCCCAAGGGGAATGTCAGCATGCAGGAGATTAAGGAAAGGCGGTTGGATTCTTCGCCTTTACTGGGGTTTTCACCCAGATTCTCGGTTATACAGTTAGGTTGGATATAAATCCACCCCGACGTTTCGCTGGGATTTAGCCCCTACTTATCGTCGAACAAAGCGCACCCATACTCAAAAAGTCGGATTCCAATTCCGACAAACCATCTCTAAGCGAGACGTATTCTCCGAGAAAAAACCGGCTTTTACTCATTTATTTACTCTCTCCATTCGCGCGCATTTTGGATATATATAAAAAAACGCCCAGTAGAAAAGATTCTGTCCGAAGACTTACTCTCTTCCCTACTGGGCGTTTTGGATAATTAGGCATAAAAAAACCACTACTATGCCGAAGATTAATTCCTTCTTGCACCTAATGGAGGTGTTTTACACGAAACGTGCATACTATTCCCGTAAATGCAAATTAACGGGTCATTCAAAAACCACATAACTCCATGAGCCGCATGGCAGGAGCACCAAGAATAATGAGATAATATGACTATATTTTATCATTATTTGTCGATCAAGTAAAGAATCCCCTTAAGCTAAATAGCCGGGGGATTCCCATGATTAAAAGAATGATAGCTGCCCAGCAACAGCACAATGTTTGTGATTGCTGTTATCGACAACGTGAAGCCGTAGTAAATCATCGGATTCTTCATGATCCTCCGCACCGTTCGCATCGGACTCCACAGAGCCTTTAGCAACAGAAACTATTTCCGCTTCCTTCTTCTCGCCTTCGGCAACAGGTACATCAGGGCTGTCGCCAGATAACACAGCTTTCTTCTCAACTGAAGGAACTGGTTGTTCTGTTTCATCAGCCGATTCTATAGAATCCGCACCCGCTTGAATCTCAGCTTCGTTTGCCTCAATTTCAGCCTCTTCCCATTCGATCGTCAGGGAGTCTGCGCCCTCATCTTCGGCAAAGTCCAGCGATAGACCCATAAGCGAGTCCTCTCCTTGATGCAAGGTAAATTCGCCATCCTCTTCAAAATCCAGATGGAATTCCCCTTCCTCCTCAAACGCAAGTTCAAACTCTTCCTCAAGCTCGGAAGATCCGACTTCCGTTTCTTCATCCGCGACCGTCGAAACGACTGGAAGCGGTGTCGTCAACTCAAAAATGAGGCGGTCCAGCCGTCCGTGAGAACGAATCCGGTTTTCGAAGTCCTGATCCGTTTCCTCCGACATGCGCACCGGGAATAAATCCTCGTCAACCACCATCGCTCCACCTTCGCCCGTTATTTCTTCAGGACGATAATACAAACCAAATGGCTCGTAGAACATTGGATCAATGCTTAGGTTCGCCGCTATGGTATCCATCTCAGACCGCACCCGCTCACGGTAGTCCTCCACTTCGGAAGGAATCAAGTTAACAAAGGCGTTAATGCACCCTTTGATGGTAGGAGCGTTAAACGGCTTTCCAATGTCAAACCGGCGCCAGTTGGCGATCCACCACCCCAAGAGCCCATTTTGAAAAATCTCCTTGCATTCGAAAGGATGCACCTTCTCCTTTATATACCGGTTAATCCAGGATGGCATCTTACCTTCAAAGTAAATGCGAATGACCTGGGACTTGTCTTTCGGATGGAGCTGGAGCTTTATGGGCTTTCCTTCAAAATGGTGCCGGGTGGGAGACGAGGATGTTTCCTTCGTCTCGTACCACTCAATAACCACGATACCAGTAGACTTTTCAAAGTATGGAGCTGCCATTTAGACCGCCCCCTTCATTGGATAACTCATTACTTTCCACGACTTTTGAGCAAATTTACGGGCGGAACCCCTCAGCATAAACCATCGTCCGAACTTGTTATCCGTCCCCGTTGAAATGCATTCGAACAGAAGACAAGCTGGGATATCGATGTATGCTATCTCCTGCCCTCCTTTTTGCCGAGCATCCGATTTGTAGGTATACCAGATATTAATCACCTTCGACCGCTTCGATAATGTTCGGTCGATAGGTCGGTACAGCCTGACTTTCTCTTGCTGCGTACATATACACACATACAATATTGTCATCACGTACATTTCTAATATATAACGTAACATGGAACTCTCCCCTTTTTAGGCTATTTGCGAGCGGGTTGTCCCGCTCTTTAGCATCTCACGAGCAAATTGCTCCATATCCATCGACTTAGCGACAGCAAGGGCATCGCCCTCGAACTCTTCGGCGATCTCCTCAAAGTCAAGCGCCTCCCTGTCGATAGCCAAGTTCACACCACTTATCTTCGATAAACAAAGACCGTGCATATTCACGTCGATGGTGCCGACGTTCATCAGCCACCAAATATCGACGACATCTCGCTGTCCAAGACGAACGGCCCGAGAATAACACTGTTCAATTCGCTTGCCATTGAAATCAAGATCAAAGAGGAAAACAGCCTTTGCCTCGGTCAACGTATAGGACTCAGCTCCAGTACGATGAGAAAGAATGAGAATCGAGAGCGGATCATTCGGGTCTTGGAACCGTTCGATCAGCTTCCAACGATCTTCTTTCTTCACGCCCCCATGAATAAATTCCGCTCTTTTCCCAAATACGACATTGTCGAGGGCCAGGGTCAGGTATTCGATTGTTTCCTTGTGGCCGGAGAAGATGAGCATCTTCTTGTTCCGACGTAAGAGGTCAACCGCCTTAGATTCAAGGAACTGCATTTTGGCCGTCTTAACCCCTTTGGAGGCATCGTAATCCGGGAAAATCCACGGACAGGAAGCCGCCTGCTGGAGCTTGCGCATCCACGAACAGATTTCAATCGTATTGATGCGGTAAACGTCCCCGCGGGCCTCAGCTGCTTCCTTCTTCATAAGCTCCAGCTCATACCAGTCTGAGAAAGCCTTGACCGTCTTTTCATACATCTCTTGCTCGGCCGAGAACATTTCTACATGATAGCGGTGGTGTTCCGGTTTCGGAACAGAAATGTGAGCCTGTACATCGGCATCAAGCTTTTTCTTCCGGTACATGATACTGTCGAGCACCTCCCACAATTTCTCGTGGTTGGATACCCTTGCTTGTACCGAATCGATGTCCAATACCGCCCGTTTCTTACCACCGCCGTAATAATCACGGAAATGATCGTACCCAGCCTTGCCGAATCCTTGGAACGGACGTGGTTTTCCGGACATATCTGATACCGGATCGTCATAACGCGAGGAGAACCCGGTCAACCAGCCAATGAGCCAGAAGAGATCCTCTGTCCCGTTTTCAGCCGGTGTACCGGAAAGAGCCACTTTCGTCCTCGTTTTTACACGCCGTACCGCTAGTGCTCTGCGAGTATCCCCGTTTTTGATATAATATGATGCATCCTTGCTCAGCCGCGTACGGTGAGGAGCAAGGGTAGCATCTGCCCATTACGGGTGCGATAGGTAAGAGCCATCCTCTGCATTACCAGTAAGAGCCCTTTTCCCCCGCTTCGCACCGTGCATGAGATTTTCACCTCACACGGCGCTCCATCAGACACATTAGCAACTTACTTACTCAAATATTTCCGAAGTTTGAGGATATTGTTCCAGACCTTGGTCCCGAGATGCGAATAATCGCATCCATCATGTACCATCTCGTGACATGCGTCATGGGTGGTGGCAAGGTTTCCGACTTTGTTAACCTTGGCAAGAGGAAGCATGGGGTTAATGTGATGGGTGTGGAGCTCGAAGCTCTGCACATATTCCCTACAAACCCTGCAGCAACCCTTGTCACGGTTAAAGGTATACGCCCGGTTAAGAAAGAATTCGAAATTGTACCGTGGGTGCTTCATCTGACCGGCTGCAATTCTCATGGAGTATTCGTCAGTGAGAAGTTCGTCTGCCCGGGCAAGAATTGGCTTTTTGTTGGTACGTTTTCGGTATATCCTTCTTCCTTCAATCGTGTATGGAGTTTCCTTTGGAATCTTAAAGCTCGGTTCCTTCCATTTACAGAAGGTAAGCCTTGTGATACCGATCCACATGCCCATGTACTCAATAGCCGGAATCTGGGCCTCATATTGCGAGTGAACAGATGTTAGGTTATGAGTCATTTTGGCTGGAATCCATCGACCGCCATGCTTCTTCAGTGATTTGTAGGCGGTGTAGGCAAGCCTGTCCGCGTATCTCTGAAGAGCGATGTTAACCCACGTTGCGTATTGGTAATAGTTGATCATCCCGCGTATCTGAGAGTTGATGAGGTTGATGGCGTGAATAACGTCGGTTTTACCGGTCATTTTCCCGTTCACCCTTCTCACATCCTTGATGCACCGCTTGATCTCCTCGACCTTTGCCTTGAGTCGGTTCCTATCCGGAGCGGTTCTTGTAATCCGTCCGGATTTCGCCTTGCCTGCAACAGTTTTGAACTCGTATCCAAGGAAGTGAATCGGCTTGTCCTTAACGTTGGTTATCAGCGTCTTTTCTTCCGACAACTTCAGTTTGAGGTTGGTATCAAGGTACCGCGCGATTCGTCCCTTCCATTTCTCAGCGTTGCTCTTCGAGTCGGTGATCAACATCCAGTCGTCCGCATAACGGATTAGGTAGGCAGGTTTAAGGTTCCCGCTATTCCTAAGCGCTCGGAGTTTGGACTCCGGAAAAGCGTAGGCGTGGCGTGTCCTCTTTTCCTCCCATTCCCTTGCTACCCATTTGTCCAGTCGGTTGAGGTATACGTTTGCCAGTAATGGTGAGATGATTCCGCCTTGTGGGGTACCCACACGGCTAGAGCTCATTTCTCCCATGACCCCGGCTTGCAGCATTGCCTTGACGATCATCAGGACCCTTCTATCCCGTATCCCCATGTGCCAGAGACTTCCCAGCAGCTTTTTATGGTTTACGTTATCGAAGAATTTCGATATATCGCCCTCGACTATCCAGTGGTATCCAGTATTATGTACGAGGAATGTTGCCCGATTGAGAGCCATCGAAGCTTCCCTCATGGGCCGGAATCCATAGGAGTGGTTGAAGAATTGCGGCTCAAGGATTGGTTCAATGACCAACCTGACGCATTCCTGAACAATCCTATCGATGACTGCCGGTATCCCGAGAGGTCGGAACTCGTCTGCCTTGCCTCGCTTCGGAATGAATTTTCTCCTCAGCGGCTCGGGTTTGTAGTTTCGAAGGCTCCCCTGGACCAGATCGATGACAGTTGGATAATCCTTTTCGAGGATGTCTGCTTGCATCGTCTTTTTATCTGAACCCGGGGTGTTGCTGCCCTTGTTGCCTTTGATGTTGTGGATCGCTGTAAGGATAGTAGTTTCAGCCGAAATCAGTTCCAGTAGGTCCTTAAACTTCGGCTGATCGCCCCGCCCCACACATTGCTTAGAGTGGGCGAAGATTTCGTCCTGTATGTTGCTTAGGTCTGTTTCACTCCGTAATCTTCGGTAGTCAAATTTTTGGACCATTGGCATCACCCCTTTCGGAGTTAGTTGCCTATTGGCTTTAATCAGGTATGCCCATCGGCTTCCTTGACGATTTGAGTTTTCAATTGACTGTGCCTGACTATGCCCCTTCGCCATGTACTAGGCTTTCCCTAGCTCAGACTACTACAGGCTGCTGCCATCCAGATTCAGCGGGCATTTCCTACCGCTTAGAGGCATCGGGTGCTATAACCCTTGTCATCCTCTCCCGGACTTCAACTGTTCCGCGTATTCTAGCTTTACATATGTCGCCTTAGCCCTCTCCTTTGACCCGCCGACCATCTTTTTGTCCTCTGCTGGGGGACGCAAGACACCTCATGAGAGATACCGAACTGGAAGCACACAATACCAGTTCAGCGATCGGACCCGTTTACACGGGCGGATATCTTCGTTTGGATATCCTGACGATTTCGAGCCGTACATCCGGAGATTCGTTCCAACGTTTACTAGACGTTCTCTAGGCATAGCAGACTTTGTAGCCCCCCGCATACTTCACTAACCACTTCACAGGTCTGCTTTTCTGCGACTTCACCGGACTTCATACCCATTAACCATAGCGTTAAGGCGCATGCCGGACCATTAAGGGAGAATCGCCAGCATTCGATTCTCAGCAGGTACTGCCCCTGCCAATTCGAATACGCAGTTAGATCACATTTTGTAATCCCTCAGTTTTGCCGAGCGTTTCCGCTTCGGTTTGTCTGAGAACAGTTCATACGTGGGCCTCATCTACCAGACAAGCGTCGTAACCGTTATGGTAGAACTGATACAGTGCCGGCTTCTTGGATTCAATGATCGAATATCCGCAAACCCGCTTCTCTATTCGCCCGATGCGTTGTTCGATGACGTTGTTGCAGATATGCTGGCCAGATTTCCAATCACTTTTGCAACTTGGACACTCTTTCGGCATATCCTTGTCGCTCCAACGCTCGTCCAGTGGCTCCGCCTGTTTCTTGCAAACGGTGCAATAACGAAGGCGCCGCTTGAACACCCCGCCGAATGAAACCCGGCAATGTGGGCACTCGGTATGTTCCTTGTTGCGATACACTACCCGGCCTGCATCATTTGCCCACTTCTCGTAAGATACGAGATGGAATCGCTTGGTGCTGTGTAGGTCACTAGGATTAGAGAGAATGATGTAGTCCTCGCCAAACCCCATATTTATCAATTCGCGGATCCAGTCGTTCAGGTTACGGGACATCGTGATGATGAGGATGCGCTTATTGGCATCATCCGCAGCTACACCAACGATAGAGGTACGTGTCTTACCCAAACCCATCTCCATCGCATTTAAAAGACGCCTTTTCGCCATAATGAACGCCGCACATTCCTTCTGGAAATCGAACAATTCGGTACCGTCCGCAAATACACCCCCGAATTTGCTTTCAACTTTCTGGAGTGCATCTGCAAACCGCTTTGTTTTCTTCAACTCCGATAATGGCATCATATCCAGATCGTAGTTCTTGCGTTTGCGATGGAGAACAGATTGAAGCCGTTTCAGCTCCTCTGGATCGGCCTCAAGACCCCAATTCTCAAGCTGACGGACAGCTGGATGGTTGATCATCGACTCGCTGCTTCTTGTCACAAGGTAATGCCAGGACAATTCTTTGTCGCGCACGCCCTCGGATGCAAAGCATTCAGACACCGCAAGCGAATCATGGATGTATTTCCCCCGAACTACTAATGTGCTATCGTCATAATTGACTCGGATTAAGCTCATCAAAAAGCCTCCGCGAAATATATCGCGGAGGCACTCACCTCACTTCTTGTGATATTTGTGTTTACACTCCGGCTGCAACCGCCGCAGACTTTGATGTCGCAGCAGTAGCAGATCCCGCATTCAGCTTCTCTACTTCCGTCACGACTACTGGCAGGACGGTCATGTTGACACGCTCCTGACCATCAAGACCGATCGTAATCGGCGCCCGGTGGCCATTCACGTATAGAACAATTTCGTCCGAACCGCGATAGTTAGGCGACTGGAAGAACATCGCTGCAATCTCCATGTGTTCTGCATGGATTGCGATCGCATCAACGCCTCCCCCTTCGACTGCACCACCCAAGTCTTGTACAAGCGCACCATCAATCGTTTGTGCCGTTACGCGACCATCTTTCATTATCAGGATCGTATAAGGCTTGTTGTTGGCAGCCACTTTACGGACTCGACGCATGAGCTCAATCAACTCAAGGCGATCCAACCTGATCTTCGATTTCGCCTTGTAGTTAAATGCTTTGTCCATGTACTCGACCGGCAAAACCCCGTTCAGCGGTGCTGTAATGCACGTAGCAAGACCAGTTTTGAAAACGACCAATCCCGATTTTGTGAGCCCGACAGTCACTTCCGCGTCCGGAGGTAAAACCTCAGAGACGGCTTGGAGAGTACGAGATTCAAGCGAAAGGGTTTGATCGAACCAATCCATCTTATTCGCCATGCAACGAATGTACTTGAAGCTGTCCGTTGCTCTCAAATAGACGTCCCCGGCCTCATCCTTGGTGAACTGGATACCGAGAATGGCCGGCAGCGACGTGGCTTTTTCGTGACCCGGCAATGCGCAGAACGGAATCATCATACGTACGATCCCGTGCAACGCACCCGGTTTCCAGGATACAGTAGTATCCGGCGTTGGCGGCTCCAGCATCGGAAGAGTTTCCGGCAGCAGATCCACAGCAATATGGGAGTCGCGACCACCCCATTTCATCATCAATCGGGAACCCTGTACTTGAATCAGGATTTCTTCATGGGATGGAAGAGCGGATACCTTCTGATCGATTTCGAACAGCATAGTTGCGACAGACATTTCAGCTTCGATTGCTACGTTCACTTTCCGTTCTACACTCAGGGCAGCGTCAGCGAAATAAAACGAGACATTACCCTCGTCCGTTGTGGAGATATACAGCGTTTTGTTTCCAGTTCCGGATTTGCGTGCAGACTTAGCCAGTGGGCCTACGACACCTTTCAACATCTCAGCAGGAATTTTGAACATAAAAATGGGACCCCAAAAAACAGGTCCCTTCACCTCCTCAAAAATTTTGTTTTTGGATTTTCTAATCAAAAAGCCTTCCTTGCCCGCTTCTTGATTTCACACCTCCTTCTTTTTCGGGCAACAAAAAAAGCCCTCAAAAGGAGACTTCTGCTTTAGAAATAATCTAAAGCTCACAGTCGCCTTTGAGGGCGCTTTTGGGCATATTTATCCCCTATCATTAACCACATGTAAAACAACGGTACACCTTGAGCCGCTTGGCAGGTGCAAAAGAAAAATGATAGGTATGTACATATTGTAGTAGATACCGCTAGAGAAATCAAGATAGTCCCTCCCAAAGTCACCTTGTTTCTCGACTGGTGAAATAAGCCCTTTCTAAATTCGTCCCTACGGCTCGCCACCCCTAAAATTAAATTAACGAGGACGTTGGAGGGACAATACCCATGACTCAATTATGCTTCAATCAATACCAAAAATACGGCCCTTGGATCATCACGAACAAAGGCGACCAAGATTGCCGGGAGCTTGTGGACCGCCATTACACCCGCCAAAAAATAGGCTCAAGACAGTTCACCCGACCCGGCCGTAACCTCGTGCTGAAGACTGTAGATGCCAAGGCGGTATGGGTTACGTGGAGCGGTATCCGTGACGACGGACTCCAAGCCTATGAGTGTACCATCTTCCGAAATGATGGATCCGGCCACCTCAGTTCTGAATTGATCAAATGGGCCATATTTGCCACCGTTTGCGAATGGGGAGACGAAATCCCCCGAGACGGTTTTATAACCTATTGTGATGGACAGAAAGTAAACAGCGAAATCCCTGGATACTGCTTCAAGCGTGCCGGATGGAAGAAGATCGGTAAAAGCAAACGGCGTGGCCTGCTATTATTCCAGATTACAATGAAAAAAAACTTTTTGGTCATGCAGAAATTAGCAGCCGTCAATGAGCTAAAGCTGGCCCAAGGTGCCATCCAAATGGCCTTGGAATCCGGAGAGTGGACGGAAGCTCACTGGTTCCACCAGGAAGCAGTACGACTACAGAATTACGTCAGCCACGTCGACGAAGCCATGCGGAGGGTCGGCCTCGGACAGCTGCACGATCCCACGATAGATGAATGGGAGCTGCAAGACATCATCTCGCCTTACGAATGGTTCGAAGGGTCGGGCAATGATGAATACGTAGAGTTCATGTATTAATTAAAGGGGGAACCGATAATGCTGGTAGCACGGAAGATCATTGATTTGTTGGAACACGATGCAATGCCGGAAGAAGCGGGACTTGAACTAGTTCGAGGCGGGAAGAAGAAGCATCACATCGAGGAAAGGGCGATCGATAAATTCCTCCGGAGTTATAAACCGGAAGATCGGTTGCTAAAGAAGACTCTTGTTACACAGATCGAGCAGTCGCCATTGTATATAGAGTCGGCACAGGACATCGCAGGGAGCTTTCGTTTCGGATGGAATCGAGGAATGGCTATGAAGCTCGAAACGATGATCCGGGGCCGCTGGAGTGCTTGGCTTAATATTCTGAGCAACCAAAGGTTTGACGCTTCAACGGATGTTATTCCGGAATGCCCGTTCAGTATGTTTGATGGAGCTGAACAGGTAAAGAAAATGCTGAGTAAGTGTATGGACCAGGCTTACAGCAGCGGATACAGCGGGCACGATTTCATGGAATGGCTGGGTTATTCAATTGGGCTCGCTTGGTTTGAAAAGCCCAATGTTGACGAGAGAACATGGCGGCATTGGTACGAAACATTTGATATCTCTCTAATGCTTCTCTACCCAAGTGACTATCTCTCAACCTTTTTGATCGATTATTCTGGACAATCCGGTGTAGCTGGATACTATCCGACGCCTCTCAACGTCACGATGGCCATAGCGAGAATGTTAGGTGCTGCGGGTGAAGAGGATCAAGAGCGGCGCGCTGAAAGCGCATTTGAACCGTGCCTTGGAGCGGGGGCGATGCTGCTGCCTTCCGACAGTCTAAACCTTGTAGGGGCGGATTTTAATCCGGCAATGGTTAAAGCTGCCTGCATACAGTCTTTCCTATATCAACCGTGGCTCTTATATGTGCCTCATCCGATTATCGGACTTCATTTTTCTGAGCAAGAAATGCGTATTAACCGGTACTTTGAATTCGATGTTAATACACGCATTTACCTCGGCGACAGCTTACTTGGTGAATACGTTGCCCCAACTGACATCTTCTCCGAAAGCAAGGAGCGGGTCGATATCTACGTCCATCCTCTCGATCTGGAGAAAAACAGCGCCCTCAAGTGGGAACCGGAATTTATGACGATCCCTTGGTCCGAGATGCCGGCCGAAATGAAATGGGAAATTGTAAAAGCACAAGTCCGTAACCTAAAATTTGAGGTGATGGTGTCCAATCCTCCGTTCGGAAATACAAACAAATACACCATGGAACAAATTAGAAAGTATCAGGAGTCTAATCAGGTGTTCCTTTCCCGGCGTAAGTTTTGGCTAGATGAGCTCGACAATCTGCCACACCCGCATACAGAGGAAATGATCGATCACGCGATGAAGTTAATTGAAGAGAAGACAGGCCAGTTGGCATTTTTCTAAAGGGGCCCAATAGCCATGACGCGACAATACGAAGATGACACCCGAAGAACGACGGCAGTACGGGTTTATACGGTTGAGCAAGCAGACCATCAAAACGATCACTTCCAAGAAACCGACCTTGGTGAATGATATAGTTGAGCTGCCACGAAAGAAACCACACTAACATAAAACTAAAGGCGCCCTTCATGGGCGCCTTCTTTAAGCCTTTTGTTCTGACTCCGGTTCTTCCTCGGAATCTGAAGCTGCTTCCCTTGATTGATTTCGCGAGCTGTGCAATTCTTCGTACAGGCTCACCAGCTTACCAGAGAGCTCTTGCCGCACCTTGTTGATGTTTTCTTGATATTCGGTGCGGATTTTAAGGATCTCCCGTTCCCGCTCGATGTCCTTCTGCTCGATGATCCGTTCCCGCTCGATATCCTTCTGCTCGATGACCCG
>NZ_AUGY01000091.1 GCF_000422905.1 Paenibacillus alginolyticus DSM 5050 = NBRC 15375 | reverse complement strand
CCTAGATTTCGCAGTTGAACCTCAATAAAATTGTCAATAGAAGTTGAAAAGGTGCGCCAGATCAAGGAAAATGGAAGTTATCGAGACCACCATAGACCCTTGAGAGGAGCACCCATAAGGTGAATATTAAACGAAATGTATCCACAAGTAAAGAGATGAATGTAGAGTTTTCGCTTCCCAATGCCACAACATTTGGCGGGGCACTCCCCGTGTTAACCTATATGAAAAAATTGAAGATTGAGAATCACTTTGCCGATGCGCTTACGTTTTCAAAGGGACCCACGGCTACGTATACGTTGCCTCAAATATGCCTGACCCAAGTTGCAGGAAGACTGCTTGGAAAGGAACGCATTTGTCACTTCGAAGAGATGGAGAAGGATACGTTTTTGGCTAGAGAACTAGGTCTTGCGGGCGGCAAATTACCCGACACGACGATCTTATACAGAGACTTGGATCGTTTCGACTCTGATGAAAAAATTCAGATGCTTAAGCTTGTCAATGATCAGGTGAACTTGCGACAACTGAAGAATCAAAAGACGGTTATTCTGGATTTCGATTCTTCCGTAGAGACGCTCTATGGTCACCAAGAAAAAGCCGCTGTAGGTTACAATCCAAGAGATCATGGGAAAGCAAGTTTGCACCCGCTGCTCTGCTTCGACGGTGTCAGCCATAACGCCTTGAACTTTGAATTACGTGCCGGTAATGCCTACACGTCAGATGGCACACCCGAAATGCTGGAAGATACTTTGAACCGTCTGCCTGACAACATCGAAACCCTTTATTGCCGTGGAGACAAGGGATTTGGCAGCGAGGAGATGTATGCGGCATCTGAAGGGAAGATGATCGGCTATGTCATCAAGATGAAACGTAGCAATCCCTTGTTCAAACTGGCGCTCAGCAGACCATGGTGCCGATTTTATGAGGGAACTCACATTATCGAATACACGGAGTTTGAGTACCAAGCGAACGGTTGGAGCATTCCCCGCCGCATTCATCATTGCTGTTCGTACCAAAGAAGTCGTGGACGAGGATCAAATGGCCCTTTTTCCAGAGTATGGCTGGGAATACGAATGGATCGTCACCAACCTTCTCTGGGAGGGAGAAGATATATGGCGTTTCTACAACCATCATTGCGGGATGGAAAACTACATCAAGGAAGCGAAGAACGGCTTTGCCTTAGACGCCATCACCAATGACGGTTTTTACCCAAATGCTGCTGATGCCATGTTGAAACTCATTGCTTACAACGTATACCAAGGATTTAAAAGCGAGGTTGCGCCAGACGCAGCAAAGTGTTACACAGTCTCTCGCATGAGAAGGGTCTTTTGGATCATACCAGCGATACTTGTTTCGCATGCAAGACAATGGACGCTTAAGCTGTGGGATGGCTTTGCAAAGAATGCGTTGTGGATAACCATGCTACAACGATCCCGTCACATCACCTGACGACAAACGACAACTGGAAACGAAGTTGTAACCCCTTGCTGGGAGGGGAAGCTATACCCTTTATAGGTTCATAACCCAAATTCATAATCCAAATTTGCATGCTTTTGGCATTTTCCTTGTGGATAATGTTATGCACATCCTAAGTTATTCACAGTGCGAAATCTAGGTTTAATATGCACAATTTCTTCGTCTGAAAGCTCAAGCACATTTTTACTCCAAACGCTTCGTAAATCGAGATCTCGGATCCCTTCGCTGGCCAGAACATCCAGTTGTGTCTCCAAATCATCAGCAATCTCGTCTCCATAACCGGATAACGTGATAATGTTATCACCTCTTCTTTTAATGGCTTCATGAATCAACTGCGCAAGTCGACAAGTATCGGATTGTTTCGATATTTCTATTTTTATGATTCATATATGCAATTATGATTCGCTTCGCCATAATGAAGGAAGAGCGTGTTATCTACAACGTGCATTTGTAAACGGATACTAAGCACTTAAGGATTGTTTTAAGAAGTAGACTGTTCGCTCTTTAATTTAGTGATACCGGACTTTTTTTGATTCGGCCTCACTGCGCGTTTCTGTACAGCACTTAGTTTGCTTTTTCATCATTAACCATTTCATACCAATTCCTCTTTTATGTTTCCATAAATTAACATAATCTAGTTTTTAAGATAGTAAAACTTGGCTTTCTATAACAGCATATTAGTATTCACGTTAACATATTAACGAAAATTTTTTCTCTGGCAAAAGTTTGCTTTAAAACTAGTAAATAATATTTCCATCGATATTTTTGTCAGTCCAAAATAAAGAAGAAGGAGTCGCAACTGAACTCCTTCTTCTTTATTTTCCGTCATTAAATTCTTTTTCCCGAGCTGCTTACAGAAGTGTGATAAAATAAAAACAGGCGTTCGCTCTTTGAACTAAAACATGTGATTAGGTAATCTCACATTCAGTTATTACGCCCATTGTAAACATCATCCCAAGGATTATAAACAGACGCCTGGCAACCTCGATATCTTGAACATTTCGGGTTACCACTATTAGATTACATGCAATCGCCGTAGCGGCAATCAATCCATCCATCACAGGGAGCTTCGTCCCGTTCTTTTCTGAAATTCCTTGGACCCTTCCCCATGTTATAATAACATTTAAGTCGATCGGCAGAATACGGCCTTCAAAACGTTTGGTCAGATCTTGATCTACCATGTCGGCTGCTCCCTCGATAGGCTTCAACCTTAGGATCTTTCCACCAGTTGCCTGTCAGCTACGAGGCGACTTGGCTCTTACCTCGATTGAACTCTCATCAAAGTTACCGGGTGGATTTGAACCACCTAGATTATGCGACTGTGAGGCGCACGAAAAAACCGCCTACGTATGGTAATATCCAGTAGGCATTTAGGGCATTATGCAGATTATTTTCGACTAAAATCCCGATATTGGCTCGGCGTTACGCCTTCCTGCTTCTTGAAGATCCGGTTAAAATAGCTGGGCTGATATCCTGATTTCTCGGCGACATCGTTTATTTTCATATCCGTATCACGCAGCAGCTCCTTTGCTTTCTCAATTCGCAGCTCTGTTAAATAGTCTATGAAATTTTTGCCGGTTACCTGTTTAAACGCTTTGCTTAACGCAACCGTATTCATACCTGTATACATGGCGCAGCTGTCCAACGATATTTCATTCATATAGTTGTTCTGCAAATAAATCATCGCCGTTTCCACTGTCCTTTTCACTTGAACGTCGGATCGGGATTCCAGTTCTTGCATGAAGGAACCAACTACTTTATCTTGAATCCAGACAATGATTTTCTGCGGCTCTCCGAACTGCACTAATTGCTCGTACAAATTCACATTTTTAAAAATACGGTTCGGATCCATGCCTGAAAGCCGAATCGCATGCAGAATGCTGCCGAGCAATTGAAGCATCCCTTGATGAATGTCGATCATCTTGGCACCGCGTTCAAGCAGCTCTTCCAGGAAAGCCTGGATAAGCTGTTTCGATTCATCTTTCTGGCCGGTTCGAATCGATTGAAGAATCTCTCTTTCAAGCGCGAATGGATAATGAATTTCGTTATGTTCCTTATCGTAATCGTCTTGACATTCCAAGTCGATAATAAGGTTCCTGTTCTCGAAGCGGCGTTGGCTTGACGCCTGCATCGCTTCTTCGAAGCGTGAGGGCACATGAACGATAGACAAGGCGGGACTTCCGATCGTGATGGTTACGCTCATTTTGAGCACGTGATGAATCGCCTCAATCAGTTCCTGGCTAAAAGCTCTGATCGCTTCACGTTGTTCGGTTTCTTCCGGAACCATAATCAGCAGGCCGACTGATAAATCGTGGAAATTCAATACTTCCGCTTGCTCGAATCGTCCCGAAGCGAGCTCCTTCGTTATGTTGGCGGCTACGAAGGTGACGAGCCCTTCATCGTCCAACGAAAACCGCCCTTCCAAGTTCTCAAAGCCGCTCAATTGAATGTGCAGAACTTCATAATGATGACTGCCCACCGACCAGCCAAAATTGCGCATTCTTTCCTGAAGAGCTTGTTCGGAGTACGAATAGAGATATCCTTGAACGAGCTGCAGCAGGAATCCTTCTTTGAGGTGGGGAAGCTGCTGCTCCAGCTTGCTCTGGAGCATATGACTCTCTCTGGTTAAATGCAGCCATTCTTTCTCAATTAGCTTAAAATCGTCATTCTGTTCTTTCCCCAATGCGATTGCAGCCGAATTTCCAGTCAACAAGCTAACTAGACGGCTGATCGGTGAATAAATTCGCCGAGAAGCAAGCCAAGATAAGATAAAAGCAAGCAGCAGCATTGTAATGCTTAACATCAAAATCAATTGTGAAATAAAGACGACCGGCTTTGTTATAGCGCTGATCGGCGAAGCGGAGACGTACATCCACTCCGTTCCGATGCGCGTCATCGTACCGAAGGATACGGTATACGTCGTTTGGTTCAAGTCGAATAGAAATGAACCGGATTTGGCCTTTTTGGCAAGAACCGCTTTCTTAAGCGCTTCATCCAGCTGAGACTCCTGCTCCTTCCCCGAGCTGGACAGCAATTGAATGCCATTTTGCTGCATCAGGAACGTTCCGCCTTCTTCATAGGGGGTTAACGTTTTCAAGAGGTTGGCAACCTTCGCTGTATCGAGCTGGACCACGATGATGCCAAAAGGTTTTTGCTCCGTTTCAGGTATTTTAATCGTTAAAGTTAAGTTATCACTGGAAGATCCTGACTCGGGCGTTCGCTGCGACCAGAACACTTTCTTATCTTGCGCGAGCAATTGCCTGTAGCCTTCAATCTGGGCTGTATCCGACAACGACTCATATTCTGGATGAAAGCGCACGGGGGCGGACCCTTCCAAGAAAAGATCCGTTTGCTTAGCAAGAGGATTAGATCCCTTCATAATCGTCAACGTTCGTGTGATGTCGCGGCCAATCTCGAAATCGCGCGATAAATTGATACTCCCCAAGGAATAACTAAAATTTGGATCAAATGCCCAGTGTACAACCGACATCTCCAAGTAGGAGAATTGTTCGTCAATATTGGCCGCTCTCAGCTGTATTTGTTTATTGTGCATCTGAAGTAACTCATTCTCCAGACGATCCCCCGCCAGCCAATAAATCAAGCCCCCGGAGATAAGTCCTGGAATACTGGTTATGATCAGAATCAATATCCAGTTATTACGGAAACGCTTACTTCTGAACACAATACTCAATCCTCCTTCTACTTCATTTTAAACCTAGCATGGATAACTGCAACTGTAAACCTTTTCCCGCTTATACACAGCAAAAAAGATCAGCTAAGGGCATTGTAGCGTTGCTATACTTTCACTTTTTAGTTAATGCGTTGCCGGGCGCACAAAACAAGCCGCCTAAGGGGCAGCTTGTCATGATCTATTTCTTAAGGTTGAAGTAAATTGAAGGTGACCTGTGCGCTTTCCGCACGGGTTGTCATGCCTTGTGGAGCGAATGTTTGGTTATCTCTTCCGTGTATAAGCTCAAAGCTCGGCCGCTAATTGAACGGATGCTTTGGCCCTTGCAAAGCAGTATAGGACCGATCGCCTTGTAACGGATGAAGTAAATGGGGTCCCGCCAACATTTTAACGAAAATATACGCTAAGCCCTCAAATCCTGTCGGCTAGGCGTTTTTTCTTACTCTAAGGGCAACGAATGATTTTAAGTTTGGATTCTGGATATGTCTACCAATCATTCTTCTATCTATGATACAAATATACTGAGACATTAAAGTAAGGGATGGTGGCTTTGGTGGGTGTTGAAAGACGTGAAGGCGACAAAAACTGGGAAGTTTATGACGAGGAAATCGAATCAAAGTGTAATTGTGGACGTGGCAAAAAAATTGAACATTACAGAACCGCTTCCCACGAAAAGGTTCTTCGTATTGAGCGTGACCATATTCGAACTGAAATTCTTTGCAACACATGCACACCTGGATCTGTATGAAAAAATCGGAGCATTACTTCGCGATTGCAGGCGCAGCCCGGCATAGAAACAAGAACAGGTCACTTAATGGAAATATCCGCCCATTAAGTGACCTGCAGCTTATACATTACCCTTTGGAAAAACAACAGAAATTGATAGAAACAGTCAACTCATTCGTATTGGAAGAATTAAAGACATAAAAATATAACGGCTATTGGATGAATAAAATCCGATAGCCGTTATATTGATCCTCGCAAAAGATTGTATATCTATTATCCAAGCTATACTGCGCTGTCATCAGAAAATTTAACATTTTTACCATCTATTGAAACAGTTAAACCAGTGGATTTTGTCGTATCAGTAGTAATGGCGGTCTGGAAGTCGGTGAGTTGATAGGGAATGGTTTGGATGGGATAAGATTGATTTTTGAAGTAATGCTCACTGTTGCTTCTTCCACCGTTACCCAATATGCCACCTTCATTTGTTCCCCAAACCCAGAGAGTTCCGTCACTCTTAGCAGCAATGGTACAGTTGTTACCTGCACCGGCAGCAACTACATCATTCAGTACACGAACAGGAAAAAGGGAGTCTGTAGTCGTATCATTGCCCACAGCTCCATATTCATTGAATCCCCAAGTCCAAAGTGTGCCATCCTCCTTGATGGCAGCACCGGCACCTTGTTTCCCCGCGGATACAGCAACTGCATTGTCCATTATTTTTCTAGCTGAGGAACTGCCACCAATACTTCCCCATTTCCATAGTGTACCATCTGTCCTAATAACGAATGTGCAGAATTCACCTGCACTTACAATGGCCACATTATCCATTACTTTAATTGGAATATTACGATTAGTGGTAGTTCCGTCCTCCAGTTGTCCCCAATCATTTCTTCCCCAAGTCCAGAGGGTGCCATCCTCCTTGATGGCAGATGTACTACCACCTCCAGCACTAACAGAAACTACATGGTCTAAAACTTTAACTGGTGTGTTACGGTTTGTAGTAGTTCCGTCCCCCAAGCCGCCATACTTATTATTTCCCCAAGTCCAAAGGGTGTCGTCTGCCTTAATGGCAGCTGTAAGAGCACCCCCCATACTAACAATAGTGTATTCCCCTGAAGCCGCCATATCCCATGCTTTAACACTGGGAGCCATGGACAGAAACAGCACGATTGATAAAACCAAGGCTGGGAGCCGCTTATGTAACATCTATCATATCTGTACTTCCTCTCTTATTTTCTATGTAATTCCAACATATTGCTTATAGTCATCCACTAAGCTCTCCATACGAGCCACAGACCTCTGACGAAATGTCCAGACATGTTCAAGCTCATACTCAAGGTCGCGCAGCCACTGGATATTTTTCTCGTGGTCTTTTGCTGTGTATATCTTTTCATCAGAATAAAGTTGTTCCAAATGAGTTGCCCGCTCAAATTCAATCATACCGCCACCAAGATCTGCAGCCTGTCTCGCCCAATCATCGTAGTTCTTCACGCGCCAAGGATAGTAATCATAGCGCATCAATGGTGTTTGCTTCAAGTCCACCCCCCCTTTTTTGCTTTTTTGCGTAAGCCATGGTTTAAGGTTCGTGTTTCCAATACATCATAGTTTTAGTGAATATATTACTAAAGTCAATAGTAAATATCTTTACTCCTTATTTGTAAATGCCTCCGCGCGAATCGATAGCCCGTATGTAAATTACTTTCTCGTCATGATTGATTTCGAAAAGAACTCGTAAAGAGCCGACCCGCAGCCGGTACAAACCGACATAGCCTTTCATTGGTTTAATGTCTCCAGTTGGAGGAATGACGAGTAGACCTTTCAAACCTTGTGCAATTCGTTCCTGAATCTGCTTCTCTTGCTTGACGATAAATTTTACCGCATCTTTATGGTAAGTCAACTTGTAGCCCAAACTCACGCTTGGCTGCCTCCCCCGACACATATCCGGCATCGCTTTTTAACTGGCGAAGTTCTTCTTCCGTCAAAGGCTCGTCATCGGGTTCTTGCCGGTCTATCTCTTCCCAGCTCAGCGGCTTTCTTTCTGAACGTTCGATCAAATATTGAAGAAAGTCAAAAGCTGTTTGTTGATCGGGTTCTTGGAGCCGTTCAATCAGGCTATGCAAATCGTCTTTACGTACTACCATGAAGGAATGACCTCCCAATTTTCGAATGACCGCTAATTTAGATTAGCGGTCATTCGGTGTTTTCAAAGCATACACTTGATGTCCGCTAATGTTTCGGTTAAGATAAGAATACCATGTCCGCTAATGTAAGTCAAGATTTGGAGGCTTTGCTAATGAGAGAGACACCGGGGATTTCGGAACAGGGCGAGCAGGCGATTCAGGACTTCATTCATGCTCTCACCACCCACGAAGATTTGAATCCCAAAACACTAAAAGAATATGCAAGCGATCTAAAACATTTTATCGGCTGGTTTGAAACGGCCAATCACCAAGAGGAAGAGGTTGTATTTCGAATTGAAGATGTGGCGACTCCAACATTAACACGATATCGGGAAGCCGCTCAAAAAGTAATGGAATTGAAACCGGCGACCATTAATCGACGCCTTATAACCCTGAAACGTTTTTTCGAGTGGGCCGTGTCGGATTCCAGGATTCGCCGCGACCCTTCGAAGCCGGTTAAATTGGTTCCAGAAGAAAAAGTAAGTCCCAGGCAGATGACAGACAAAGAAGAAGCTGCATTGATCGCTGCGGCTGAGCACGGCGCTTCTCTTCGGGATCAGACGATTCTTATCGTGATGTTTCACACCGGCTTACGAACAATGGAAGTATGCGATCTGGCTCCCGGAGATATTCAAATCGGTAAACGTAGCGGCCAGCTTACGGTTCGATCCGGAAAACGGAATAAACAGCGGGAAGTACCTTTGAACGCTACATGCAGATCTGCTTTAGAAAAATATCTGGCAATCTTTCCTTCGGATAGTTCGTATCTGTTTCCATCGGAGAAAACTGGCGATCGATTAACCGAACGAGCTTTACGCCATGTGATTCAAAAATACATGAAATCGGCGCGACTCGAAGGATTGAGCGCCCACGATCTACGACACCGGTTCGGGTACGTGATGGCAGAAAACACTCCGTTGCACCGCTTGGCACAAATTATGGGACACGATAGTCTGGACACAACGATGATTTACGTCAAGGCGACTCGTGCGGATCTGCAATCGGAAGTAGAAAAAATAGCTTGGCAATAAGGGGATGAGAACGATGTACGCGAGAGTAAGGGAACTGCTAACTCCTGAGGAACGGATGCAATATTTGCAAATACCGCCTGATCTCGGCGAATGTATTTAATTGGACATTTAGGCTTTGTAATCGCCCAATATCATTTTTAACCTTTGTTACACTGGATTGTAATTCCATTTTTTTACCGAATAGATCAAAGGAGTCATTCTCAACTTTAGGCTTTGTACTTGCAGAAAGTTGAAGAAGTTTTAGATCCCATTCTGATGAAAATGTTTTGACACTTGTATTTAAATTAACGGGTTCTTTATCTGAAAATGATTTTAATTGCTCCAGCATCGCATTTTTATATGATTCCCACTTTTCTTTATCAGCCTGATAGTTAACTAAAGATTCATCGCTTTGTTTCACCGCTATTGTAGGTGTCGAGACTGGCTTTACAGGTTCTTTAGTTGGTTGATCTAAGTTAGTTACTACTTTGGAGGGCACTTGATTGACAGACACCGTAGGGGGAGTCTGAGTGCCTACAGGTTTAGGTGATGGTGTCGCTATTGGTGTTTGTGTCGGTGTTTGTGATTGAATCGGGCTTGCTGGCTGCGTTTGAGTTGGAGATAAGGAAGAATCGTACGGCTTTAAAGAAGCAATTGGAGTTATTTCCTTATCACTAGCAGTTTGATGTACAGTCCCCAAAACTTCAACACTACCGGCACCTATTAAACAACATACACCAATAATATACATTGAAAGTTGGACTGATCTAAGCATTTTCTGCCACCTTTCTTCTCTCTACAATCGCTGAATCGATAGCATCAATGAGATTATTTTGTGTTTCTAAATCGATGGATGATGATTGTTCATTGATAATGTGTAAAAGAGCCGGCTCTTTACAGACAAAAATAGAAGGATTAACGGGTGAACCGATGATTTGTGCTGTTTCATGTGCAATACAAAGAATATTCGTTATATTCACATCCATGAGTTGGTTGGCATTCAATATCTTTTTTAATAACAGTTCGTGAAGAATGATTTGTCCGGTCGGGTCTTTTAATATTTTTTTATCATGACGATTACCATACCTATCGGTTTTGACTTGCTCGATTCCGTTTGGGGTAAATGTTAGCTCCCCAGAATATACTTTTGTTTCTATATGAATTAGTCCACTCGGGCCAACGACGAGATGATCAAATTCATGTTCTGTTCCGTGATGGTGTAAATATATGCCATTCCAAACCTTATATATGTTGGTATCGAGATGGTCCAATAAAAATTGGACTGATTTTTCACCTTTATCGCCAGCGGCTTTCATCGCTCGTGTTTTTTCTAGCTTTTCAAGTCTTTCTAATTCTTTTTTCTTACTTATTGCTTTTTGTTTTATCACTCGTATTTGTTGCATTAGTAATGGCAACTTATTCGCAATGACAAGTAAAATAATACCTAATGCACCAAGGGAAATTGAGAAAATATGATAATTTAGCATAAAGGAGACCTCTTACTTTCATTCTTATTTGACCATCGAAGATGGAGTTATTACGAATCAATCAAACAAACGGATTTGTTCAATGATTTGCGACGAAATCCGGTGTTCCCTACTACTGCTTACGAACGGAGTTTCAGGAACTTCTTCTTCAATAGTCACTGCTTGATCTTGATTACGATTTAATGGGAGCAACTTGATGGTTAGACATATCTTACACAAATATGATTCACCTCTTCTAATTGAAAGTGCAATGTTTACACGTTCCTCAAGGGGTAATTTGGTTTTCTGTGCACAAGCACCACATATTATGTCTTGCAGGAGTATCACCTCTTTCATTATTCAGCTGCTCAATCTAACGTCACTCTTATTACAGCGCTGGCCGCCCACCTAACCAGGTAACATCGCCAGTAGCTGCTTATCTACGTATTCGTAATATTGAACGAAGCACCATCGGAATACTAGCAAACATCCCTATTAAAAACGAACCTATGATACATATAGGAATTAAAACAGGTATAACTAGGCAGCCAATGATATTGCCGGTCTTCAAGGAATCAATGAACAATGAGCGAAGAATCCGCCAACCAACATAGAGAGATACTCCAACATAACCGACAAATAGAAGCACCCAATAATGGCCACTTTGTAGCTGATCTTTGAATCCTCCAGAACCAATTAAGATCAACCCAATAATAAAAGCAATAATGCAATTTTTTAAATATTTACGATCATCCATTATGTTTCTCCTCGATTTTAGTTACTTTTATTTTCGTTTAACATAAAGATAAATATGATTCTCCCCCAAAAAGGTTGAAATCAGCGTAAATTCCCCAAGAATGCCCACGGAAATGGTATAATTAAGTCAAATAGTACGGTTCTCGGGGGTTGGAAACATGTATAAACGTGGCAGAAAAGAACAGCAAATATCGATAGACGATCCATTCATGAATATACCTAAATCGATCGTAGAGAATCTTCGTAAAAGTTGGGCTGAGGATTTCTACAACGACATCTTTCTATCCATTGACGAAGATCGGTTTTCTACGCTCTACAGTTCCCAATATAGCCGCCCGAACAAACCTGTGAATATCCTGGTTAGCTTACTCATTCTCAAAGAGCTGCACAATCTGACCGATGATCAACTGATGGGATCATTGTACTTCGATTACCGTTATCAATATGCGCTTGGGATCAGCGACTTTGAAAAAGAGAGTATTTGCATCAACACGATCACGAACTTTAGGCAGCGCTTAGTTGAACATGAAAGCAAGACCCAGGAAGACTTATTAAAGCAAGAAACCGATGCTCTGTCTCAGAAGCTGGCTGAAGTCATTCATTTGGATAAAAGCATGGCCCGGATGGATTCCTTTATGTTCAGCAGCTCTTGCAAGAAGCTGAGCCGTCTTGAACTTGTGTACAAAGTCGTTCAAAACATGGTCAAAGGGCTTAACAAGTTAGATGCCGACTTCGTACCAGAAGGTTTTCAAGACTATCTGAAAGAAGAACACCTCAACCAAACGCTATATCATACAAAAAGCGCGGAAGCTGGATCCAAGCTGGACTTTCAAATTGAGCAAGCTGCAACGTTGTATCGTCATGCTGTACACATCCGGAGTGGCGCGAAATGAAAGAATTCCAGCATCTTTCTCGTTTACTCAATGAACAATGTATTGAAACCGAAGAAGGAATCGCGATCGCGATCGATGCCAAGCAGATTTCACCAGAGAGCTTGCAAAACCCCTCAGACCCAGACGCTACTTACCGTAATAAGGGTGGCAAAGGCCATGTTGGGTTGTCTGTTAATCTGGTTGAAGTCCGTGATCCCAAAAAGAATGTCGGTTTGATCCTTAGTCACGATGTGAAGCAGAATACGCACAGCGACGCTGCATTCGGTGAAGCATTTATTCAAGATGATCCCCTTGCGGCTCAGATCAAGATCCTGGCTGCCGATGGCGCTTATTACAGACAGACTAGCATAGAAGCAGCAAAGGAAAAACACATCGAACTGAATCTTTCTAGTATGACAGGTCGTAAAGCAGCGAAAGAAACCTTACCTGTTCAGCAATTCGAAAGAAATGAAAAGCAACTCATCGTCAAATGTCCAGCAGGTTACGAACCGATTCGTGCCACTTACGAAGCAAGTAAACAATTATATACAGCCAAATTTGACAAAAACAATTGTGCCGTTTGTCCACTTCGAGAACAATGCCCCATGAAAGAACAACAGAAATATAACAACGTTCGCTTCACAGAAACAAAACTTCAATCGGATTCGATACGTAGCAGTATGGGAACTGAAAGACACCGGGAACTCTCAAAATTCAGAGCTGGCGTCGAGGGCGTTGTGTCTGCACTAAGACGGGGATTCCAAATAGACGATCTCCCTGTCAGGGGACTTCTGCGCTCAAAAATCTGGATACATGCTAAAATTCTAGCCTACAACTTCAAATCAGCGACGAAGTACAAAGCAAGAACGGCATAATCTAATGTCACTTGCCTCACGGTTACAAAACGGCCAAAAGATTTCCACTTTTCACACTTTGAAGCGTTTAAAAGGTACTATGAGACTAATCTGAAGACCAACCTTTTTGGGGTCAAATCATATTATAAGTTTTCATTGGATAAAAGTTTGTCACATTATAGATGAGCGAAACGCTTATTTTGTCGACATTTAAGCAGCACAAAGAGATCGGAAGTACCCTCCCGACCCCAAGTGTCCTGTATCTACTAATGCTCACACAACTGGTGTACCGTTTTTAACAGGTTCATCCGGTTTTAAGAGAACCACATCACCTTCTTCTGGAACACCGCCAATGACCAACACCTCAGATTTAAAACCTGCGATGCGTCTAACAGGAAAATTCATGACGGCGATGACTTGTCGTCCAATAAGCTGTTCGCATTCATATCTTTGTGTAATCTGAGCAGAGGAACGTTTAATACCCATCTCTCCAAAATCGATTTCTAATTTTATTGCAGGTTTTCGAGCTTCCGGAAAAGGTTCTGCTTTAATTACAGTACCGACACGGATATCTAATTTCATAAAATCCTCAATTGTGACCACGATCGATGCCTCCATTTTTGATAATTAAGCTATCAACTACATTCACTGGGTCCCTCCACAAAATAAATCAAACATGACGGTATTTCTTCAAATCTCGTTTCCCGTTACAAAGAATTTAGTGCATTTACGATTCTATCTCTAGTTCCTCTTAAACGTTTTTCTGCGCCATTAGGGAATAGCGGTTCGCTCCAGGTGAATCCGTCACCTTTGTATCTTGGAATAATGTGCATATGATAGTGTGTTAAGTCGTTAAATACCCCGCCGTTCTGGCATATAGAAATGCCGTCTGGCTGAAATATTTGTTTTAATATCTTAGATATTTTCATTGAAGTATCCATTATGCAGTGCGCAGTACCAGTATCCATATCTTCGACGTCCCAAAAGTGTTGTTTGGGGAGTATTAGCGTATGACCTTCGTTAAACGGAGCGATATCAAGAACACAGGCTATCAACTCATTCTCGAAAATAATATTTACGTTTGGCTCCATCCCATTAGAAATTCGACACCCGAGGCAATCCATTCGTATCTCTCCTTTCTTAAAAGTTCAACCGTTTCCTTTCGTAAATTGTCTGACTACAATAATACCACATTATTCCAAATCAAAAAGCACGATACTGCCCTTTATCTGACCAAAAGGCTGCCATGAAAAAAAATTGGTCCAAAAAACAAAACTTCAGATTAATTCAGTTAACAATGCTGCGCTGTAAATTAAAAAGGCAGCCATCTGCCGGCTGCCTTTTCATATGGTTATTTGAGCCTAGTTAGAGTCCAATTTGGTATGCTTCAGCTCAGAAAGCTATAGCTGAAACGACTCCAATTTTACCCTTCCAGCACATCCGCTCCCAAATCGCCCGCAACCTCCGTCATTTTGGGGATCACTGCTTCATTGGTTCCGGATACGTAAATATCTCCCTGATAATGCCGGAATGGAATCTTTGTACCGCCGTAGCTCCACATAAAGAAATCTCCCTCAATAGACATGCTGGTAGTACCTGTCACCGTAAACACGGATGTATAGGAAAAGTCCGGTTTAGAGGTAAAATACTGTTTGCACTCTTCCAAAGATATTGTTTTCTCCGAATTGTCCTTTTCCTGAAGTGCTCTTGTAATCCGATAGCGTTGACCCATTTGAAACTCCTCCAATATAAAAATAACCCATGTGTAGAAACATGGGGGTTCTCAACCATCTGAGATTGTTACTTAAGCAAGCATTCTCTTATTTTTCAAGAAATCCAGTTGAAGGGTTCGTTATAAAAAAACCTTCTTCAGGCACATGAAAATATTGAATCCAAACCCCATCTAAAAGGTTTTCTCGTTTATCTAGTAAAATTTCAATGTCTTTGTCTGTTTCTACGATTTCATCATGTTCAGTAGGTGTATCCAGCTTCACATCATAATGAGCATGATCTCCATGATTCAGCGTAATAAATACACGAATCATCTTCCCTACAGCTTCTTCACTACTCAGCATATTTTTTAAAACCTTAGCGGCATTTCGATTGATTTTACATTTCATGTTGGATGACCCCTATTCATTTTTATACTGTAATACTATTAGTTACAGAATGTTTTGTCAAGATATCTGAATGATAGCTTCCAATTTCTCCTTGTCATCAAATTAGACTCCTTAAAGTTAGATAAACCATGATACCTTTGTTTATCTTATTCCCCTGAGTTAGTGCCGTTATTCTTCTACGTTCCTTTAAGTGGAGCCTACCCTTGGAAAATGGAAAGCCTATCTATGAAGAGGCTAGCCGCTCTAATGTGTTTATCTACTTTGTGACAGCCCGTGACCATGACCATGCCATGGCCTATCAACAGCCGTGGTCGCGCACATCTACTCCTCAGTAACACTAGCGAACTGCGTGCTGTACAGCCGCGCGTACAGCCCATCCAGCGCAAGCAGCTCGCTGTGCGTGCCCCGCTCCACGACGCTGCCCGCTTCAATCACCAGAATGTGATCGGCGGCCAGCACCGTGGAGAGCCGGTGCGCGATCACCAGCGTCGTGCGCCCTTGCATCAGCTCCTCGAGCGCCGCCTGCACATAGGACTCGGACTCCGAGTCCAAGTGCGACGTCGCCTCATCGAGGATGAGGATGCGCGGGCGCTTCAGGATCGCGCGGGCAATCGCGATCCGCTGGCGCTCGCCGCCGGAGAGCCGGTGGCCGCGCTCTCCGACCATCGTGTCGTACCCTTCGGGAAGCGACACGATAAAGTCGTGGATGTAGGCCTGCCGACACGCGGCCTCCATCTCCTCACGCGTAGCGTCCTCCCGCGCGAAGCGCAGGTTGTCGCCAATCGTCGCGTGGAACAGAAACGACTCTTGCGTCACGTACGCGATTTGCGCTCGCAGCGAAGCCAGCTGAACGTCGCGGACGTTCACGCCATCGACCTCGACGACACCCGATGTCGAGTCGTACAGCCGCGCGATCATGCCGATCAGCGTCGATTTCCCCGCGCCGCTCGGCCCGACGAGCGCGACCATCTCACCCGGCTGCGCCTCGAACGTGACGTCCCGCAGCGCGTACTGCCCTGGCTTATAAGCAAAGGAAACCTGCTTATAAGCCACACGCCCCTCGACCAGGCCTAGCGGCCGCGCCCCCTCAGCATCCATGACATCGGGAACCATGTCCTGGTACTCGAAGATGCGCTGGAACACGCCTAGCGCAGTAGCCACCTCGACATGTAGGTTCAGCAGCATACCTACAGGCATGTACAACCGGCCAAGATACGCCGCGAAGGCGACGATCGAGCCCAGCGTCATGCTGCCGGATATGACAGAGTAGCCGCCGTACATATAAATAATCGCTGTGCCTAACGGCCCCAGCGTGCTCGTCGCCATCCCGAACCAGCGGCCCACCAGATTGAGCCGCAGCTCCAAATCCATGACCTTCTGGTTCATGGCCGTAAACTCGATTTCCTGCTGCTTCTCCCTGCCAAAAATACGAGTCAACAAAGCACCGGAAATCCCGAAATTTTCGCTAAGCTGAGAAGTAATATCCGAACGCACTTTCTGCGTTTCCGTACGCAGCTCTTTCCGAACCTTGGATACTTTTTTCACAGGCAGCACAAACAATGGAAGAATAAGCACAGAGATAATGGCTAGTTTCCAATCAAGCGCAAACAAAATACCGATGGTCGAAACTACAATAACTATCTGTGTGATCGAGGACACAACCAGCGAAGTCACCACACTTTGCACAGCTTGTACATCCCCCGTGATCCGCTGAACAATTTCCCCCGACCGAGCATCCGTAAAGAAAGCCATCGATTGCCGCTGCAAATTATGAAACAAGGATTGTCCTAAATCTCGAATAACCCCTTGGGTTACTTTGGTATTGAGATGATTTTGCCATACACCAAGTACTCCGCTTACGACAGGCAGAAATATCATGAGCAGCGCCATCCCTGCCAGAATCTTCATATTGCCTTGCGGAATCGCTTTATCAATAATTTCTTTCATAACAAGAGGCGGGATTAAACCAATCACAGCTGCGAACAGCGCCAATCCTATAATCGCCAATAATTGTCCCCAATACCCCTTGAACAACCGCAAAATCCTTTTTACCGAAACATCCTTTAACTTCGCCTTAGGCCGATTCCTATCGGAAAGCCGCCCCATGCCACCTGGTCCCACTATTCATCTCTCCGTTCTACCTTAAGCTGCCTTCTAAATGGGAAAAGCATGCTCGATTGCCTTCGTCACTTCATCTGCCATCTTCAACACGCTGTACAGCGATGTCGTTTGTAGAACACTATACTGTCTAGGCCCGTCTGCATTGACGATAGCCGCGATCGTATAATCCCCGACCCCAGGCAGCACTTTCCCTACTGACTTTCCTGGAGCCAATGGCTGATTAGACACCTGATACATGCCCACTGACAGCTTCTGTCCCAAACAAGCATCAATCGCTATTACCACACAGCCAAGTGGAATTTCCTGCAAACGCGCTGCTAGGTTACTCGCATCACAAGGCGCTTCAAGTGTTCCAATCACATGCGGATACCCCAGTTCCACAAGTCTGCTCCCGACAAGCGGGCCTAGTGCATCACCTGTTGATCGATCAGTTCCTATACATACAAAAGCCAACGAATCCGGCTTCATCACCGACTTATTCCCAATCGCCTTGAGAAAGATGGCCAACTGTTCGCCATTCATCTTTTTCCAATACTGCTCCCGCGGTTTAGTCCCTTCTTCCCCCATGAGATCCTCCCTTAACACGCATCCAGCAAAATTTCCCCTCACTCCTGATGAATGATATAATGCGGTCAACTCTTATTCTTTCAAGATTATGCTTACGATGCAAGTTTTGCAAAGCAAAACTTTAAGGAGGCACACCATGTCCACCCTAGGAATTATCGCGATCCTGACCCTCCTCTACTGGCTTTATATCACTTTCGATGTGCTTAAAGGCATACATTTGCTGCATACTCTGCCCAAATCCACGAAACTCCCGGACAAGCCTCCCCTCGTTTCGGTCATTATCGCCGCCAAAGAAGAGGAGAGTACCATCCTAGAAACCGTCCGACATCTTCTGACGCAAAATTATCCGCGCCTCGAGATCATCGCCGTCAATGACCGCTCTCAGGACGCTACCGGTGTCCGGCTTGAAGAGCTGCGGAAGTGGTCACAGCACAAAACGGATATACACACACCGCTGAAAATCATTCACATCACCTCTCTGCCTGAAGGCTGGCTTGGCAAAAACCATGCCCTCTACCAAGGGTATCAGCAAGCGAGAGGCCAATATTTACTTTTTACAGATGCGGATATTATCTTTGCACCAGGAACGATTTCAGATGCGGTTACTTATATGAAGGAACATGACGTACAGCATCTCACGCTGACTCCTAACATGATTGCGCGAAGCACGCTGCTTAGAGGGTTCGTTCATTTCTTCCTCTTCTCATTTTCCTTATTCGTCCGCCCGTGGCGTGCCAACCTTGACAGCGCCCGTGAACCGGGCATCGGAATAGGCGCCTTTAACATGGTCAGCCGCAGTGCATATGAAGCGATTGGCACGCACAAATCAATTGCCCTAAGACCTGATGATGACCTTCAATTAGGCATCTCCCTCAAACGAGCTGGATTTAGGCAGAAGGTGCTGTCCGGCAAACACATCCTTCAAGTCGAATGGTACCGCTCCCTCAAGGAAGCGATCATCGGTCTGGAGAAAAACCTTTTCTCCGGCTTTCGCTACAGCTACACCATTGCTTTACTCGCTTGTCTGGGACAGCTTATCTTTTTTATATTCCCTTGGCTCGGCCTGATCTTCCTTTGGGACTGGAGAGGAGCTGCGTATGCTGTCGCTGTCATTTTACAAATATGGCTATACCGCAAGCTAATGTTCCGCCTCATGAGCAAACGCGGGGATGAAGCTTTCCTGCTTCCTGTCAGCGCCTCCCTGCTCCTATATACGATCATCCGCTCCGTTTGGCTAACTTGGAAACAAGGTGGCATCAATTGGAGAGGAACGTTCTACTCCTTGCGCGAATTAAAAAAGAAGTAAATTCAGAAAGGGTGATAGCTGCCAATGCCTCATGCGTTTCCGCACTCTTACTTACACCGCGATGCTCAGCTGTCTGCTCTCAGCAGCCCTTATCTTCCCAGCATCTACTTCCGCACAAGGTATCGTTCAAACACAAACCCGAACGATTGCTTATAATGGCAAGTCGTTTACTGTACAATGGGTCACAGTCGATCTCACCGATCCCTACTTGCGCGTTAAGCCTGTAACGGCTGAGGACGGCATTGGTCATGATGAGCCCTTCTCCTCCATGTTAACGAGGAACCATGCAATTGCAGGGATCAATGGGACTTTTTTTGACGCCTATGAAAAAGATGATACCCAGCGCTACCCGAATGGTTTACTCATTGGCTCTGGTGAAATCATGCACTCCGGCGTTAATCCTGCCTTTCTGGTTCAAGCCGACAAAACCGTTAGCTTACAGCGAATTCAAACGGAGCACCAAATAAGCGTTACTCATCAGAGCAAAGCCTACACATTCACTGCTTGGGGTGTGAACAAATATTACGGTGATTCCGCCAATGATCAAGTCGTCTGGTACACGCGCGCTTTTGGCCCGACGATCGACTTTCCTAACTCAACCAAAGTTGTTGTTCTCCGCGAGGGCAAAGTTACAGCCATTACGACGCAGAATGTCGATATTCCCGAAGATGGACAGGTGTTCCTACTTGGAAATAGTGCCAATTATAAGACACACGTGCTGCCTAATATCCATATAGGCGATACCGTGAAGCTGACTTCATCACTTCATAATCAAGATACCGGAGCAAGCTCCATGCTTACGTCGGTTGATGCCGCTATTGGAGCAGGACCAACGGTGAATGGGCAATCGGTCGTACTCCCTGAAGCACCTGCAATAATAGATGGTCATATTTATATGCCCTTGCGAGCCATTATTGAATCCTTAGGCGGACAGATCCAGTGGTATCCACAGCTTTATCGGGTTTCACTTCGTTTTTAGTGCACGCGATTCATTCGTACAATTCGGTAATACAATTGGCTGCTCACCTCTTGCTCCACTTCCAAATAACCTTCCACATGCACATAATCACCCAAAATAAAGGTGGAGGCATCGGCAGAACCGGAGTGTGTCAGAAAGAGGAGAGCGGCTTTATCATTTCCAACCACGAACCCCGTTTGCTCATTCACTTGAAACTTATCTAGAACCGTCCCATGGTGCGACCTTGCGATATGATGAAAGCGCCAAGACTGATCCTCTTTTATTAGAAAATAAAGCACGCGATTTCGCTGATTATTACTGAATTCCCTCGTCACGCCTATCATGCAAACCTTCTCGCCTATGCTAAGATACTCATCGACAACATACGATTTCAATCGCAATCGATGCACATTTTTCTGCTGAATATAGGCTTCCATCTCTTCAATCGACCTTTGATCCTTCGGATCCTGTTTCGTTGCGTAAAAGACTTCTTTTATAAACGTATCCGTCTGTAAGCTTCTAGCCCCTTTGAAATGATTATACGTAAGGAAAAATCGATCAATGACTCCCCGAATCTCCTCTGGTATGGCAGGACCTTTTTCCACGATATACATGCTATTTGCTTTATTCGAATGTCTTTTTTTATAAAACCAACTTTTCCAGACACTTAATTGCATGCGGTTCGTGTCACCTGCTTTCTTCCAAACATTTCTTCATTATAGGCTAAAAACCATAAAATTTCGATAAAAATCGCAATATTTCGCATAAAAAAAGAACATCTGCCTTCTATGCTTTCATTCGAAAGATTCATAGAAAACAAATGCCCAAGGATTTAATCCTTTTTTCACCACATGGCTTACTTACAGAACTCTTTTGGCTCCCACATATCTGGATCCCCAGTATGAACTGGCGAGACTATCTATCCTTACACCTCTAGACGTTGTCGCCGAAATGAATTGATCATTTCCCAGATAAATCCCTACGTGGTTCACACTTCCTGCAGCAAAAAACACAAGATCTCCAGCCTTCAAGTCCATAACTCTGGTTCCTGCTTCATCGTACATTTGGACCGCAGTTCTGGGTAGATCAATACCTTTAGCTTCGTACAAATAGCGTACAAATCCGGAACAATCAAACCCTCTCGGAGTTGTGCCTCCCCAAACGTATGGCGTTCCCATGAACGTATTTGCTGTTTGCACGATTTGATCAGACATGGATGGTATAGCTACCGCTGCTACCTTTGGAGCTGGAGCTGGTGCTGGTGCTGGCGGCGCAATCCAGGCTGGTTTGTGCGACTTGCCATCGACATTCACAATCGCGATACGATTCGCATCATTCCACTCAATCGGAGAACCGAATGTTTCAGTGATGAATCGCAAGGGTACATACGTATTACCTTGATAAAGCGTCGGACTGCTTTCCAGACTAATCTTCTTGCTGTTCACAATCGCTTGCTTCTCGTCGGTTGTCAGTTGAATCGTCTGCTGCTTGTTGATCAACGTGACCACGATGTCGCTTTCTTGCTTCGCCCAGCCAACTTGATAACCTAATTTCTCAGATAGTACGCGCAGAGGAACTTGCAGTGTCCCTGCATTGTCAATAAATGGCTGTACTTCTGGAAACTGAATCAACTCATCGTTGACCTGGACTTTCACAGTGGATGCAGCTGATGCTGCTTGAACCGAGGGAGCGGAAAACATGGATACTGCTGCACACACAAGTGCGCATGAACAAATAAAGCTTTTTGTGAAAAATTTCAAAAACCTTTCCTCCTTGAAGCCTCCGAGGTTAGTTGACGGGTTCGGGAAGAGGTTTCCCTAGCGCGCTCAGTTTATTAAAACAGCTGAGCATTCATTCACCCCAAGTAAAGAAGTCCCCCGTACCAGAGCTTTTGCTGCTCCGAGATTCGGCATTTTTGTCTATGTTAGACTAGCATAGTTGGTCTATTAGTTTCAACTTTTGTATAGTGGTAATAGTTTCCACGGGATAGCATCTCGTATTAATTGCTTATCGTTTCAACTTCGGCTGCGAGCACATATTTGATCTTCTTGATTTTGCTGTAGACAGTTGTCGTACGATGTTTGTCTGCTGTGGAAATGACCAACTGAATTTGTTGGTTCTCGTTCAAGTCCTTAATTTTGATATGCTTCACCTTCATGTATTCTGCGCTGATTTGATCGATAAGTGTGGACATGTCCCCCTCAGGACTGAATATAATATTGATCGCCAAGTCCTTCTCCCTCAGCTTTTGTGGGCCAAGCAGCTTGATAAAAATCGGAAACAGATTGATAGCGAAAATAATAAGAATAACAGCCAAAGTCGCCTCTTGATAAAATCCTGCTCCCGTTGCGATGCCAAGAGCGGAAGCCGCCCATACCAATGCCGCGGTCGTAAGTCCAGAAATAATCTCATTACTTCGTCTTAAAATAACGCCAGCCCCGATAAATCCTACTCCGCTAATAATTTGAGCCGCTAGCCTCATAGGATCCATATTCGTATATCCAGGGATGGAGTACTTTTGAACGGCTCCTATCGATACAATAGTGATTAAGCAGCTAGCCACCGAAATCACCATACTCGTTTTCATACCCAATGGTTTATGCTTGAGTTGACGGTCAATCCCGATCAACAGACCTAACAACAGCGCCATCCCTAGTTTCTCCAAAACAAGAAGACTCATTTCATGTCCCCATTCCTAAAGATAAAATGAAAGGTAAAGCCCCGGAAACCGGGGCTTTTCGCATAGAAATTTTTCACTTGGAATCCTGCGTTTGCAACAAATCTTTTAATCTTCCAGGGAAGTCCGTAATGATACCCGAAACCCCAAGCCCAGTTAGATGCAGCAGATCATTTACTTCATTTGCCGTATAAGGGTAGACATAAAGCCCGCTCTTTGTCGCCTTCAGCACATCCTCGGCATCCAACATTTGAAAGTAAGGATGAAGCGAGTACACCTCCACATCAAAACTGCGTGCGTATGCGGTAGGATCAAGCAATTTGGACTGATACAAAAGACCGATCTTGGCTTCCGATTCCATTTGTTTGATCCTTCTGACACACTTATGGTCGAAAGATGAAACGATGACATTATTCAAACGGTTACGTCTGCGCAGAAATTCAACAAGCTTATGCTCCATTCTGCCGTCATACGAGTATTTGATTTCCACGTTAATCATGATGGAATCGGGTACTAGATCAAAGACTTCGTCCAAAGTAGGCACGGTCTCCCCTTTGAACTCATCACCAAACCAAAGACCCGCATCATAGGTTTTGATTTCCGATAAGCTTTTCTCCGCTATCAGGCCTTTTCCGTTTGTAGTCCGGTTTAACGTCATATCATGGCATACGACGATTTCCTCATCAGCGGTCAAATGAACGTCAAGCTCAATCCCTTCACATCCCTGGCTTAACCCAAGCCGGAAGGCAGCAAGCGTATTTTCCGGGGCCATTCCTTTGGCCCCGCGATGTGCAATAATCATTGGTTTATTACTAAGCATTCCTGTTTCCTTTCCGGCTAGTGAATTCAAGCCTTTTCATATCATTATTTGACTGTTTTGTTGTAAGTTTGAATCTTCGAAGTGATCTCTTTTTCCGCTGCATCCAATGCTTCCTTCGGAGTCTTCTTGTTGTTGAGCACTTCTTCGATCGCCCCTTCAACAATTTGTCTTGCTTCAGGGAATACACCCATTACCGCACCCTGCGTTGCTGTGTTCAACTTCGTTTGGTGCAGTTGATCAATCGCTGTCTGGAACTGAGGAAATTTTTTCAGGTTTTCCTTTACAATGTCTTCGTCATAGGCTTTTTTGGTAATCGGGAAGTACCCCGTATTGACGTGCCAGTAAGCCTGTTCCTTAGGTGTTGTCAAAAATTTGATGAAATCCCAAGTGGATTTCTGCTCATCATCTGGACGGTTATTCATGACCCATAAGCTGGCTCCGCCGACAACAACACCGCCTTCTTTCGCATCTGCCGGTTTCGGCAAGAAGCTGGTCCCAACTTCGAATTTGCCGCTGGCGCTGTCAACAAGCCCCTTAAGTGCCGCTGTGGATTCCAGAATCATACCGACCTGACCTGCGGAAAATGCTTTTTTGGAATCGTCTGTTTTGCGTCCCAGATTGTTAGCCGCTTTGGTGTCGATAAGATCCTTCCACCAAGTAAGTACCTTCACACCTGGCTCCGTGTTTACCTGTGATTGGGTTGCATTAGAGGTGCGACCGTTTCCGTTGTTTACGTATTCAGCGCCTTGATTGGCAAAGAGCTGCTCCATGAACCAGCCATAAATCGCAAAGTTTGCCCCGGTAGCTTTACCTGATTTAGTAATGGCATCTGCAGCAACTTTCAATTCCTCAAATGTTTTTGGAGGTTTTGCAGGATCAAGACCGGCTGCTTTAAACAAATCTTTATTATAGTAAAGGACCGGATTCGACGTGTTGAACGGCATCGAGTAAAGTTTGCCACCTAACGTATAGTACCCGGCGATGTTCGGCTCCAGCTGTGACAAATCCCACTTATCCGCATCAATGAAGTTTTGCATCGGTGTAATGGCTTTGGAATCAATCATGAAGCGGCTGCCGATCTCATACATCTGGACGACCGAAGGGCCTTCGCTTGTACCCATGGACGCCTTCAATTTGCTAAGCAGGTCATCGTAATTTCCTTGATACACCGCTTCTACCTTGATTTTATTCTGAGAAGCGTTATAATCGGCGACCAGTTGATCAACAACTTTCGTATTGGATCCACCCATCGCATGCCAGAATACGACTTTCTTCGGTCCACTTGCCTCAACTGCTCCAGATTTCGTTGCTTCTGGTTTCTTGCTTTCTGTACTTTCCCCCATATTTACGCTGCATGCCGATAGGAAAACCATTGTTGCCGTTAAAGCTAAAGCCGTTAACCTTTTTTTCCCCATTGTCTCTATCTCTCCTCGCTTAAAGTGGATACATATATGATAAGTCTGCTAGGTAACAGACGGATCATCGCTCGCTTAACCTTTTACAGCACCTGCGGTAATGCCTCGTACTAATTGTTTCACACCTAAAGCCAATAAAAGGAACGAAGGAAGCAGAACGATCGTAACTCCCGCCAAAATCAAATTCCACGACATGACTTCCGCATGCTGCAGCATAGAAACCCCGATTTGCACCGTTCTCATGGACGCCCTATTTGTAATTAGCAGAGGCCATAAATAGTGGTTCCAGTGCGTAAGGAAGACATAAACCCCCAAAGTAGAAAGCGCAGGACGGGATAGTGGAAGCACGATCGAGAAAAAATTCCGGAGATGCCCGCATCCGTCAATTTTTGCTGCATCAAACAATTCATTAGGCAGCTGAAGGAAAAACTGGCGAAGCAGGAAAACCCCGAAGGCTCCAGCCATAAAGGGAACGATCAGCCCCTGGTAGCTGTCCATCCATCCCCAATTTTTGATGGTCAAATAATTTGGAATAATGGTAACTTCCCATGGAATCATCATGGTCGAAAGAAAAACGGCGAACAATATTTTCTTTCCTTTGAAATTCAAGAACGAAAAAGCGTAAGCGGCCAAACTTGACGTAATAACCTGACTAACCGTAATCCCCGAAGATACAATAAAGCTGTTCAGGATAAAGCGCACGATTGGAAAGCCAGAGATAGCGTTCTTGAAGTTCTCAAGATACAACTGAGAAGGAAATAATGGCGGTGGGAAGTTAGAAACTTCCTTCTCTGTCATAAACGATGAGGATACCGTAAATAACAGCGGATACAAAACGACAAGGGCCAGCACAACTAGCAACAAGTAATTCAGGGTGGGTGCGATCCTTTTCGCAATCATTGATAATGCACCTTCTTTTCTAAAACTTTAAACTGCACGACAGTCAAAATCATGATAATAACGAAGAGAACCAAAGCCTGAGCGCTGCCGATTCCGAAACGGAAATTAACAAAAGCGTCCTGGTAGATGGAATACACGATCACATTGGTCGAATTCATCGGACCACCCTTTGTCAAAATATGAATTTGTCCAAAGGCTTGGAAAGCGCCGATCACGGACACGATAAGGGCAAAAAATATCGTGGGTGACAGAAGCGGCAGAACGATTTGGATAAACGTCCGCATCGGGCTTGAACCGTCAATTTTAGCGCTTTCATAAATTTCTTCCGGAACCCCTTGAAGACCACTGGACAGAACAATGAACAGAAACCCCATATTCATCCATACCGTCAATAGAGAGATCGAAACCAGCGCCCACGAAGGACTCGTTAACCAAGGGATCGGATCGATGTGTGCAATGCTTAGAAAGTAATTCAACATGCCTGCTGTCGGATGGAATAACAAGAACCAGATAATCGACCCCGTACCTACCGATATAACGATAGGCAGAGAAAATATGAACTGGAATATTTTCATGCCCCGCAGTTTGTTGTGGGTGATCGCTGCCAAAAATAAGGACCATACGATTGAGGTAGGTACCGTAAACAAGATAAACAGCAACGTCACTTTTAAATTCGAATAAAACTGTCCCGAAGCAAGTAAATCGATGAAATTATCAAGCCCGACAAATTCAACGACCCTACCGCGAGGGTCCGTGAGCGTCATACTCAGGTAAACAGATTTGACCATCGGATAAAATAGGAACGCAGCAAACAAGACTAAAGAAGGTGCCAGAAATAAATAAGCTAATATGTTCTCCTCCCACTTCTTTTTCCTTGCTGATACACTTGCCGTTGCTTCTCTCTTTAAAGCGCTTTCACTTACTGCCAAATTGCATACCCCTCTCTTTCAAAAAGTTACATTTTCACGCTAAGGGCATTCGGTTTCCCTGTATCGCTTTTGGTAACTCGTTATTTTCCATCTCGCTCATTTCGGAGGAAACGGGTGAAAAGAGCAAAAAAAACACATAAATTGCCATGCTCGTTGGCATGCAATCTACGTGAATCTCCTTGTCTCCATCACAATTATTAACTTGTTCACATCATACACGCTAGTAATGGATACTGTCAACCATGATTTTCCACGATTTATAATTCATATGATTAGAGCAATCTTCGTAGCTTTTAAAAGTGACACTACTTATTCCGTTCGCAATTCGGGACGTATAGATCGCAAATACTTCAGGCTTCTGCCTATTCCTTCTTCGACGTCATTCACTTGTTCATATTCGATCAGATAAACACCTTGAAACGGCACTTCCTTCAGCAGCTCATCATAATTCAGGTCGTCGTCGCCTGGCGCACATGCCACCCAATAATCTTCGATCCGTTTCCAATCTTTGAGGTGACAATAGTTAATTCTGTTTCCCAACAATCTAGCATAATCTGTCAATGGTCTTGATGAATCAACAGCCTTCAGATTGCCGGGATCGAAGTTAAATCCAACTGCAGACGGCAATTCTATAAGCAACCGTTGCAACGATTTCCACTCCGTAGATGTCGTATGCTCATGTATAAATCCATTGTTTACTTGTGTATTTCGCCCGTGTGTCTCTATGGAGATCACCATTCCTAATTGTGAGCAAAGATCCTCCATCAAGGCAAATGCCTCCAGCATACTTGTCCAACGCTCCTCCGTCATCTCAGAAGCAAGCGCGAATCCTGTGAATAATCGAACATGTGAAGCACCAAGACGGGAAGCAAGACGTATGTCATGAGCTACACGATCTTTCATCTTTCTTAATTGTTCAGAATCCACCAAAGTAAAATCGTTCTCCAAAACCACGAATGGGGCTTTGATACCGTAGTCATTTATACAGGTTTGGAGATTGTTTATCTCTTGTTGACTGATATCCCTTTGAATTCGACCAGGAAAATCCCCACCAATTCCCAGCTCCAAATATCGAAGATCGAATTTTCTTGCAATCCTACAATGATCTTCTATAGTGCGGTAATGCAAACCCCATTCCCCTAAACCTACAATCATTAGAGATCCCCTCCTCATCTACTTAAAATCTCGTTGGTCTTTTTTACCTTTGGTCAATTTGTGGAAATGCCCATCAGCAAAGGTAGCATTCTGCCTTGCTTTGCTTCAAATGAGTTAAGCAAGATTGGTCGCTATTACATCTCTGTCAGAACATGTTTGAAAAAATTGCCAACAACCAGTGTTGTAATGTTACTACAGTTTGGTAACGTTTTCAATATACCGATCAAAAAAAAGACCACCCGAAGGTAATCTTTTTCTGTGAAGCGGGCGGCGGGATATTCTATGATGTCTTCACGGACGGTCGAACCCATACGGCTTCTCTTCCTTTCCCGTTCAAACGAAAGAGATCACCCTAAGGTGATCTCTTTCTGTGAAGCGGGCGGCGGGAATCGAACCCGCGCGATCAGCTTGGAAGGCTGAAGTTCTACCATTAAACTACGCCCGCGTATTAATAAAGGGATTGATGGTCGGGACGACACGATTTGAACATGCGACCCCCTGCTCCCAAAGCAGGTGCTCTACCAAGCTGAGCTACGTCCCGATACGGTTATTACATATGAAAAATGGCGCGCCCTGAGAGATTCGAACTCCCGACCTTTTGATTCGTAGTCAAATACTCTATCCAGCTGAGCTAAGGGCGCAAATGAGTGGAGCGGAAGACGGGGATCGAACCCGCGACCCTCGCCTTGGCAAGGCGATGCTCTACCGCTGAGCCACTTCCGCATCGTATATTTGCATGTCATTCTCGCTAACGTTTCTCCGAGGCGACGAGGAATAATATATCAGGAATTGAGGACAAATGCAAATGTTTTTTCTTACCTATTTTTATTTGATGAAAATACCGCCAAACGGCAGTACTTCTCTGGCAATGCGGCGCAGTAAACTGTCATTTTTCATATGCTCATCTAATTTGCGATCAGGCTTACAGGGCTGCATGAGAACGTGTCCATGTCCCGTCATTTCCCAATGATAATTCATATGCTGACTGGCCAGTGTATTGCCGTACACACACAGACGCAGCTGAGCGTTCCGCGGATAGGCAACAAGACAGCTTGTATCTACATATAAGGGCTGCTTAGCATCCAACGCCATTTGATAAATCGGTCCTGCAGTCAGAAGTCCTAGTTTGCCAGGACCTTTAAACTGCATTTTCACGAAATCCTGCGTAATCAGTGTATTCTTAACATTTTGCAGATGAGAAGAGTAGCTGACTCCCTCTGTGTAAAACAAAACATGTCGGAATTCATACAGAAGATCATCATCCGCTCCTATTGGTATAACAGCCATGCTATAGCCTTCAGGCAGCCCCAGCATGACATTGGCAGGACCATGCAGCCGTGACTGGACAAAACGCTTCTTCCTATACATACTCGGCAGTTTCATGAAAGAATCTTCTCTCTGCTCAGACTTCCCTTGAAAAGCGACAATTTGGCTCGGATGCAGCACATGAACAGACTCATTCTGTTCGATGTGCAACGTGGCTATCTTCGCATGTGAGCTTACTTCCTCGAAAGATACCTCCATACACACCGGACCTCCTCATAGACTACATCTATCTCATTCCGCGCTTCTGTCTCCGCCAAACCATGAATCGAAACACGCGGCCAAGCACAAAATAAAGAACAATTAACAAAACAGCCGTCACAACCATATAGGTTAATTTCCGATTTCGCTTATCTTTATCTAAAGCAACTTGTTCCATGGCTTTCAAACGTTCTTGCAATTGTTCATTTTCCCTTTTAAGCGTTTCGTTTTGCCCTAGAAGCCGTTCCTCAGTTTCTTGCGAATGCCGTATGGCTTCGGAAAGCTTGTCCTTCTGATCCTCTAATTGCTGCTTCGTAGTCTCATAGTCTTTCTGAATTTGTTGAACATTCTCTGGCAATTGATAGATATCTTTCACCCGATCTAGCCACGAGGCTTGGACAGCAGAAGCTGGATACATAAATCCGAACAAGATAATAAGGATGCCAAAGACTTTTACAGTCCCCGCCAAATAACGTGTCTGCATCTGCCGTTCCTCCCCACATTCATATCGACATATTCTTCTATTTTACAGCAAAAGTCACCCCTTCACCACTTCTGCTGCTATGGGATACCGCAAGATCGTCTTCATTTTCGAAGGCTCTACTTTTCTCGGGTCTGATAAATAAATCTCATGATGGAGGCCGCGGATGCATTGACTATGTTCAGCTAAGAAATCCTCGATTTGCTTCAAAGTTTCCGGTTCTGTTGCATAGGGCCCCACATGAAGCATTTGCACACACGCTCCCTCATGCAAGGTTTCATACTTGATATCCGAAATAACGTTCAGTTCCTTTTTCTTCGACATCGCGGTTGAACGGGCTTCTTCGACACTTTCTGCCCTCACATAATCAGGCATTCGGATCAACAGCTTCCAGTTCCACTCATCCCTTGGTACATCCAGGGCCTTTCTATCCCCATCCACCCACCATAAGCCCTCCAGCTTGGCCACAGTAAAGTCTTTCTCCTCTTTCTTATAAATGCCTTTGATGCTGTAGGAAAGCGTGTAAAGTGCTTCAGTCTCTTTTGAGAAGGCTATGCCGTCCGGATCCCCTTGTCCTTGAATTGTGACATACCAGATAGGATCAAATTCGACCCATTGCGGTTTCGTGGGAGCTGTGTAATAGCTTTTATACGTTTTAGCTAAATCTAACTTTTCCATGCTGCACATCCTTTACATTTTTCTCCAAGTATATAAAAGGATTCCTGACAACTGCATGTCAGTAGACATAAAAAAACTTACCCTTCGCCAAATTTCGCGAAATAGGTAAGTCTCAAGCTCATAAAAGTCGTATGTAATTATTCCGCTACTGGTGGTGTGAACGAACGCTGAGCAAACTCCGCATCCAACATGAAGAAGGCGTTACTGTCTTTATCTATACGTTTCAATTTATTAATAATGCTGTCGAACATGGCTTCTTCCTCTACCTGCTCATCAATGAACCATTTCAAGAACTGCATAGTCGCATGCTCTCTATCGTTCAAAGCTAAATCAGATAGATGATAAATACGTCTTGTTACTTCTTGCTCATGTAGATAAGCATGTTCAAAAGCATCTAAGATCGATTTGTACTCATTAACAGGTGTATCCATACCAGCAAAGCTAACCTTTTTCCCACGGTCATTTATGAATTTGAAAATTTTCATCGCATGGAATTTCTCTTCCTCAGCTTGTACAATAAAAAAGTTGGAAAAGCCGTCTAAGCTTTCCGCAGCACAATAACCAGCAATAGCCAAGTAGACGTGCGCGGAGTAAAACTCATAGTTCATCTGCTCATTGAGCGCTTCTGTAAGTGTATCGTTTAACATAGATGCACACACCTTTCTGTATGGTTATCTCTTGCGTATTCCCCATACATACAAGATTACCAGAACTCCGCATACAAATACAAACGGAAGCAACAATTTTAGAAGGGTTAGGTTCAAGCCATCACGCTTTCTGCCCTGGATTCAGCAATAATTTGTTTGATCTGAGCATAAAGTAAGTCAGGCGAAGCTGCACACAGCAGTTCTTTCTTACCGATCATGGCGATACATTCTTTTTTACAATGCTTACAATTGCCTAAGCAATCTTTCTTTTTTTGCTTTAGGTCTGGATATTCATTTTTCAGGGACTTATATATTTGTTTGGATCCGAATTTTTCATTTCTACAGCAGTATTTAATCGTTTTCAATTCGATCTCTCCCCGCCATCGTCATTTACCACTATCCTTGATATTAGTGATAATAATAATCAATGTCAACTTAAAATTGGGTGAGTTTGTACAAAAAAAGAGTTTTCCTTAGTCCTCATAAAGGATTAAAGAAAACTCTTTGGGATGCGGTCAAGAGGACTCGAACCTCCACGGGGGGTTAGCCCACACGGACCTGAACCGTGCGCGTCTGCCAATTCCGCCATGACCGCGAAATCAGGGATCTTTAGACTAATGTCTAAAGATCCCTGTACTTACTGAGTCATGTAGGATTCGAACCTACGACACCCTGATTAAAAGTCAGGTGCTCTACCAACTGAGCTAATGACTCATGTCCGAAAATAAAAAAATGGCGGAGCTGACGGGATTCGAACCCGCGGTCTCCTGCGTGACAGGCAGGCATGTTGGGCCACTACACCACAGCTCCACACTATGTAAAACAACTCTCAGAAAGAGTTTGGTTGCGGGGGCAGGATTTGAACCTGCGGCCTTCGGGTTATGAGCCCGACGAGCTACCGGGCTGCTCCACCCCGCGACATTACTAGCATGATATTTGATTAGGAATATATGGTGGAGGCTGACGGGATCGAACCGCCGACCCTCTGCTTGTAAGGCAGATGCTCTCCCAGCTGAGCTAAGCCTCCATGGAATAATTATTTGGGGTCCACGCAAAGTAACCGGAATAAGCTTCGTAGCTATACGTCACTTTGTGGGGAATGATGGTGACCCGTAGGGGACTCGAACCCCTGTTACCTCCGTGAAAGGGAGGTGTCTTAACCACTTGACCAACGGGCCGCGTAAACAGGCTTTTCTTATGTAAAAGTTATTGGTGGCGGAGAGAGAGGGATTCGAACCCTCGAGACGCTTGTGACGCCTACACGATTTCCAATCGTGCTCCTTCGGCCAGCTCGGACACCTCTCCATGAAAAGCCTGATATGTTATAAAAAATGGCTCCCCGAACAGGACTCGAACCTGTGACAACTCGATTAACAGTCGAGTGCTCTACCAACTGAGCTATCAGGGAA
>NZ_AUGY01000090.1 GCF_000422905.1 Paenibacillus alginolyticus DSM 5050 = NBRC 15375 | reverse complement strand
ATGGTATGTCGAAGTTGTTCTTGCTGCTCCTTCGTTAGTCGCTCAGGGGCTCCAGTTGAATAATTCATTTGCAGTCCGGCTATTCCAGCCTCACGATAGGCACGCATATATTTATAGACGGTTCGTTCCGTTCTGCCGATGATCTCTGAAATCTCTAGAGCATTCTTACCTTTCAACTGCAGATAAATGGCTTGATACCTCTCAAACATGCGCCGATCTTTCTCTTTTTTCATCAAAGCTTCAATCTCTATAAATGCTTGTGTCGATTCCATATGTCCACCGTCGTTTTTAGATTTTGTATCTTTATTTCAACGGCATGGGAATGAATTCCTTTAGTTCAACTTATATAGCTCTTGTGCTACTAGGAACTTGCGGACAGAATCCATAAAGCTAACCCGGCTAATCGTATTCCCGCTTTGCCTCGCAGCCGTTTCCTTGATATCGTCCATCGCACTCCATTTTTCAATCAAGGCCGTCCAATTATAGGAAAACTCCTGCTCCATCTCTCTTAATTCAGCTTCAGGATGCGTCTTCAATAGCGCAATTCGCTCATTCACAAGCGCAGTCCACTCTTCAATCCCGATGAAACTTCTCGTGGGCTCCATCGTTTGGTAGCTGTCATAAAAGGCCCCAATCAACACAATAATGCTGACATACATCAGATAAAGATCTGCATTCACGGCATTCGCCCGCAGATAGGTGCGTTTAATCACTTCATTGTTCATATGAAAAGGCGATAGCCTTGTCTCTGGTATCATATACAACTGTTCGCCGGCAATGATCGTTACGCAATCGACTTCCCGTGCGAATTGATCTACAAGCCCGCGTACCACATCGTCCGCCATATACTCTTGGAGCCATTCTTTGCCCACCGCATTATCGCGAGCGAGCAAGGTATAAATGCGAAAAGCTCTCATTACAGTCCCATTTTCAAGTCCAATTGTCATCCTGTTCTCCCCACGAAATCAACATATTCTGTATGCTAAACCTGTCGTTTACCTTCATAATATCCTTTTGCTCCATGATAACCAGACAGCGGCTGCCAAGAAGCATATACATGTCTTCCAGCAACGTCCCCGGCTCTTCATTCTGCTGCTTATCCCTATCATCCGCCCGAATCGGACTTCTTTGATGCAAATAAATCCAAAAATCATAGAAAGCTCTTTCGCCCAGCAATCTTGCATGTTCGCTCTCTCCGAACCACTGAATAAACGGTTGCAACTCGACTTGACCCTGCTCTTCCATCCTTTGCAGCAACAGCTCCATAAGAAGCATATACAGCTTTTTCTGCATCGTCTGGTACCGGTATTCGTCACTGTCTCCGCCAATTTCCAGAAACTTGTCATCCCGCTCTTGTCCGCTGCCGTCTTCCAGCATATTTTGTTCGGCCCACACCGTCAAAAGCGACCACATCTTCGTCTCTTGAATCGGCAAGAACGGGGCCAGCACACCTTTCATCATTTCCAAAGGCAATGGCGTACTAAAAATAAGAGAAGCAATATCCTGATCAAAGTTAAAAGAGTCCAACCCGGTATAGTATAAGGATTCTTGCGCTGCGCTGAGTGCTTGTGACTTCAACACCATACTCTGGTGAAAAAGAACAGAATGCTCGCCATGTACCTTCTCCAGCTCATTGGATATTCGTAAAATTAACTCATAAGGCCGTTGATCCGCTTGTCTGACCGTTTGTGCCTGAACGCGATCCTTGGTTTCCTTCACAAATTGCCGCAGTTCTTCAAACTCTTCATTTTCCATCTGCAAACGCAAATAGATATCTTCCAGCAAACCTTTATATCGTCCGAACGTTTCTTCCGACACGATATTTCTTTTCAACTCATGCTCCAGCTTGACCATCCGCTCCTGCAAAGCTTCCACGTCGATCCGCATCTCATTAATTTGCCGCAGTGCTCCTTCGAACTCACCCTTTTCCAATTGCTTGCGCAGTACCAGCTGATGAATCGATAATTGAAATTCGGTATAAAATTCCTTGGTCGCAAAAATAAGCTCCAACCCATCTTCGTCGAGCGTGTAATATTGCGTATTCGTTTTTAAGTCGAAGGCGTTCGCTTTCAGAATCGATATATAAATATGCTCCGTCTGACCGGATTCCCAATTCATAAACGTAAAATCCCGTTTCTTCCCTGTCGTTGGGCGAAAAACTTGCGTGATCTGCCTCGCCAGATCCTCAAATCCGGCTTCATCCAAATCGACGAAAATCCCCGTCACTTTCAACAGAAACTCGGCTAAGTCTTTGACACCCGCCTTGTTATTGCGCATCAACTTCTGCTCAAAAAAGTAAAGCAGCGTCAACAGCCCAAGCTCCATGAAATCTATCGGTTTATTTTGCCGATCAGTTTGGCGCTTTCACTGAAGCTCATAGAGAGGATCAAAAAGTGCCAGCTTGGTCATACGTTCCCGAAACCCGGAAACAACCTGACCAATTTCTACGTAATCCATGCTGTGTGCCTCCAAATCGTACAAAGCTCGTGTGTAGGTAATATTTCTTGTGGGAAGTTGCTCCTGTTTGAGAATATATGCCTATTATATCAAAATTTCAATGATTGAAGGATTGGTAGGCTATTGGGAAGTCGTTCCATCCAATAAAAAAAGCCTGTTTGAGCGATTACGCCCAAACAGACTTTATCAAAATGATGTATCCACTTCGATTTCCTTCCGATCTTTTTCGCACTTTTCAGTATAGCACCATAGGCGAATGTTTGTACTGATTATGTAAGAAACTAAGAACGCAGCCTCGATGATAGAATCTTCATCTCCTCGCGGTACTTCATCACCGTGCGACGCGAGAGTTGAATACCTATCTTAACTAATAGATCCGTTATTTGCTGATCGGATAATGGATGCTTTTTATCCTCTTGATGAACAAGGTGTTTGATTTCCGATTTAATACTTTCAGCAGATGCATCCTCTCCCTCTGCTGTCGATACGCCGGATGGGAAAAAAAACTTTAATTCGTACCAGCCTTGCGGTGTCTGAATGCATTTATTTTGCACGGCACGGCTGATCGTCGATTCATGAAGGCTGAGATGATCTGCAATTGTTTTCAATTTCATCGGTTTTAAATGCGATACCCCATGATCCAAAAAAGCTTTTTGCTCTTTGATTATGTTTTCAATCACACGCCTCAACGTTGTTTTTCTCTGCTCCAAGCTTCTAAGCAGCTGTTCTGCATCCTGGGACTGTTCCCGCAAGTACTGCAATCCATCACTGGTCATATTTCCTGATAAATAAGTGCGGTACTCCCTGTTATAGGCAACTTTCGGAAGATAAGCATCTGTCATGAACAATTCGTATTCACCTTGATTCTTAAGAATGACGGCATCTGGAAGCCAATAATTTGGCGTCTGCTCACCATAGACCATCCCTGGACGAGGATTGAGCGAACGAATGTAATCCAGTGTTGTCCGAATTGTCTCTATGCTGAGCTTCAACTTTTCGGCTAGTTGCTTCCATTTACCACCGGCCAACTCTTGCAAATGATTCTGGACGATCGTCTCTGCCCATGGATCCCTTTTGGCATCACGCTCGATTTGCAGCAGCAAGCATTCCCTAAGATCTCGGGCAGCTATACCTGCCGGTTCCAAGGCTTGCAGATAAGCAAGCGCCTCTTTGACTTCTTCCTCGCTTCTACCCAGCGTCTCAGCAACCAAGCCAACAGAAACTTCCAAGTATCCGGTTTCACTGATATTCCCAGCCAAATACGAAGCTGTAGCATAGGCGCTCTTCGAAATATTCTTTAGCCTAAGCTGTGCCAATAGCATCGATTCGATGGTATCCGTAGGTAAACTAATATTGTTTAACAGACGATCTTTAGGATCCATCCCCGTCAGATTCGATCGTCCAAAACGCAAGGAAGGCCATACGATATCGAGCAACGGATTATCCACCGCTTTCATTTGCAGAAAGTCGGCTAGCTCTTCCGCAGATATTTGCAGGATAAAGAGAGACTGTTTGAGCTCTGGTGTTACATTTAATTGAACATTTTGGGTCACAGCGGTTGTAAGATTATTGTACATTTGTCATCCCCCAACCATTTAAAATCCGATTCGGATTACGCCTATTCAAATACGGGAACAGCCGATGTTCCTACGAGGAACACCGGCATTTACACTTTTATTCCCTTTTTAATTCAACCTGTGGCCGTCGGTTCCACATGGATTTTTTGATCAAAAAACCACCATGAAACAAATTCGGCTCATACGACACAACGAAAGCCTGCGGATCTATAGCCAAGATCGCTTGATACAGCAGCTGCTGCTCTTTGCGATGAATGACGATGGAGATGATCCATCTTGCTCCTTCCTTCCCTTCACCCTGCCATACGGTAACCCCGTATCCTTTAGCTCTCAATTCCCCGGCTAAATGGCCGTATTCATCACTTGTTACCGCTTGGACGGTTACGAATCCGAGCGCCAAGCGCTCTTCAATTTTAGTACCTAAGAGAATGCCCAGCCCATAGCTTAAGCAATATACAATCAAATTAATGGGTTCGTTCAGATGATCCAGCACTATTTTGAAGCCAATGACATAAATTCCGATTTCAAAAGCGCTCATCAAAGCCGCAATGTAACGAAACCCTTTGACCATCAAGATAAAACGAGTTGTCAGCATAGTAACATAAGTAACCTGAAGACCAAGGATAATCAGAAGTGTAGTCATCGAGATAAAATATGGTGAGCAAACTGCTGGAGCTCGCTGGCGGAAGAAGCACGGCAATTGTTATTGCGCATAGGCGCATTTTCCTCCGCTTGCATGATTTCAGCAAATCTATCTGCATCCGCTGCGCTCAATCCTTCGCCAGCAAGCGATAGCTGTAGACCGCTTGCTTCAACCAGCTGGCGGAACCGGGCTGCGCCTGCCCCAGCCAAGGCCAAGTCGTCCTGCCCCTGATCGATGACGCCAAGCGCACGCGCAATATCGGCATGAGCCGGAACATTCGCTTCTATGTTCCAATCATACGTATCATACAGCGCTATGGCTACAGCGCGCCCGTGATGGACACGGCCAAGCGTTCCGAGCGCATGGCCGATGCAGTGGGCGATCCCCGTGCCGCCCTGCTCAATCGCCATACCGGCGAGCATGGCGCCAAGGCTAAGATCACCTCGCGCCTGCAGGTTGACTGGCTCCTTAACGGCAATAAGCAGCGATTGACCCAGTAAACGTATCGCTTCAAGACCGAGTGCACGGATCATCGCATTGCTGCGCTTCCCTGCAACGGCTTCGATGGCGTGCACAATCGCGTCAAGTCCGGTTGCCGCCGTTAGATGCGGCGGCAGCAGGGCGGTCAGTGTCGGATCAAGCACGGCTAGGTCCGGGCCCATGTCCGCATCCCAGCCCCAAACTTTGCGTTTCTCCGTTGTCGAGAACACGACCGTACTGGTCACTTCTGCACCGGTGCCGGAAGTTGTCGGGATCATGATGGATTTGACCTGCTTCGGCTGGAAGGAATGGGCCATCAACGCATAATGTTCAGCTGGATGAACATCCCCTGCAACTAGAGCAGCCATCTTCGCCACATCCATCGCAGAACCGCCGCCTAATCCGATAACACAATCGGCTCCGGACTCTCTGATCATTGCAGCTGCTTGATCGATTGATGTGCTGGACGGATCACTCTGCACATCGCTAAACAAGTGGGCTTCTATTCCGCCATCATGCAGAGCCCGAAGAATCGGTTCCGGCACCCCCAGTTGAACGAGTCCAGGATCCGTGACCAACACCACTTTATATGTTCGAGACAGAGCCTTAACATCATCTGCAATTTGATTGGAACGGCCAATGCCAAACGCTACTTTCGTCTTCGCTTGAAATTCAAATCCATTCATTGGTTGTTCCCCCCAAACTCAATGATAGTCCGCCCTACATTGACACAAGAGTGATCATGAAAACTGTCAAACGCTTGGTTAATCTCTTGCAAATGAATGCGGGAAAGCACCAATTCATCCAATTCAAGTTTACCGTCCAAATACAATTGGGCAATGATTGGGAAATCACGGAATGGATGAACATCACCGTAGAAGCTGCCTTTAAGTATTTTACCGACTCTATGAAACCCGCCTGCGGGAAGTGCCAATTCCTTTTTCGGATTAAACGCACCAATGACGACCGTTGTTCCGCCTTTGCGAGTACCTTGCCACGCCGATGATGCGGCATTCGTATTCCCCGAACAGTCAATCGCGTAATGGACGCCAAAGCCCCCCGTTAGTTCCTTGAGTGCCTCGGAAGCGTTAACTTCACCGACGTTTACGGTATGGGTAGCACCAAATTTCTTCGCAATTTCGAGATTCTGCGCCTTTAAGTCACAGGCGATGATTTTGGAAGCACCCGCGATGCGGGCTCCTTGAATGGCATTAACGCCTACGCCTCCGATGCCGAATACGGCAACTGTCGAGCCAGGCGTTACTTCCGCCGCTCGGACAGCAGCTCCATACCCGGTAGCCACCCCACACCCGATCAAGGATGCTTGCGCGAAAGGCATGTCATCAGGCATTTTCACGCAGCTCATTTCCGGTACAACCGTATACTCAGCAAACGTAGATAAAAGTGAATTATGATACACCTTATGGCCATTCATGCTCAGACGCGTCGTTCCATCCAGAAGTGTCCCTGTAAACATCGGCCCAAAGGCAGATTCGCACAAGTTCACCTTACCGGTCTGGCAAAATTCACAAGTACCGCAAAACGGAACCCAGCTTAAAGCCACCCTGTCTCCCGGCTTGACCGTCCTCACGTTCGGCCCTACTTCCACTACAATGCCCGCTCCTTCATGGCCCAAAATAGTAGGGATCGGTGTTGTATCGTCGAAAAGCGCATTGAAGTCGCTGTGACAGACGCCGGTTGCTTCAATTTTAACCAGTACTTCATTCGCCCCAGGCTCTGCAAGCTCTACTTCTGTAATCGTAAGAGGTTTTCCAATTTCCGTCATCACAGCTGCTTTCATTTTCATTCTGTTTATCCCCTCTCTCGTTTAATGGGCAATCCAAATTGCTTTTGTTTTGGTGTAGGAACTCAAAGAATGAATGGCGTACTCCTTGCCCCATCCGCTTTGCTTAAAGCCGCCGAATGGGCTCGCATAGTCGTAGCAGCCATACCGATTAACGAATACTTGACCGGCATCCAGCTTATTGGCTACTCGATGAGCCCTAGCCACATCATTCGTCCATAGACCTGCGGCCAATCCGTAAATGGAGTCATTCGCCAATCGAACCGCTTCCTCTTCCGTATCAAAAGGAATAACGACGAGAACGGGTCCAAAAATCTCCTCTTGAGCCACGATCATATCATTCGTTACGTCAGCCAAGATCGTAGGTCTAACATAATAACCTTGTTCATTATTGCCTTCGGTGTCACGATATCCGCCTGCTGCAATGCGAGCGCCTTGCTGCACGCCTTTTTGAATATAACCAAGAATACTTTCCATATGTGCTCTGGAAACCTGCGGACCCTGATCCGAGTTTACGTTAAATGGATCACCCAGTTTATAGGCGTCAGCATACTCTGCAAGCCTTCCAACGACTCTTTCATAGACTGGACGTTCTACGAACAGCCTCGTTGGCGCTGAGCATTTCTCCCCTTTATGCGTAAACAATCCGTAGAATGAGCGTTCGATAGCCGCATCCATATTTGGTGCATCAGCGAAAATAATGTTAGGCGACTTCCCGCCAAGCTCCAGCGTTACAGGCTTTAAATTCGAATCCGCAGAATCATGAACGAGCTGTTTGCCAACGCCTGTGCTGCCTGTGAATGAAACTTTGTCCACGCCCATGTGGCGGGTAATATAAGAACCGATTCGGCCTTCACCAAGGATCAGATTGATCGTACCCTTGGGAAGCAGACCTGAATCATGAATGATTTCAAATAAACGAATGATCGAATAGCTTGTTGCGCTCGATGGCTTGAAAACGATCGTATTCCCCATGGCAAGTGCTGGCGCGAGCTTCCATACGCCCATCACGATCGGGAAGTTCCAAGGAACGATTTGACCGCACACACCGATAGGATCTTTAGTGGTAAAACTGGTGAAATTGCCTTCAACCGGGCTCACCTCACCGTAAAATTTATCTACCCAGCCACCATAGTATTCAAATAGCTCAGCAGCTTCTGTCACGTCATCCAAATAAGCTTCTTTGTACAGCTTTCCATTATCCAGCGACTCTAGTGTCGCCAATTCCGCATGATGTTCTCGGATACATGCTGCGATTTTCCACATCGTGCGTCCCCGTTCTCTGCGGGACATCGTCTTCCATTCGCCCGCTTCAAAAGCTCCGTGAGCAGCGGCAACCGCCTGATTCACATTTTCTTCATTCGCTCCGCGAAACTTCCCCAGCTCCTGCCCATTTGCAGGATTGATGGAGCTTAACAGCGAACCTCCGCCTTCCACCCATTCCCCGCCGATATAGAGGGATTTCACCTCTTTCAACCAATCTTGCGCCCATTCCAACTGGGCAGGCTGAATATTACTCATGCTTCTCGCTCCTTCCGAATTTCTCTCTGATTTGTTTAGGTTCATATTGTTTCATCCATAATGCAACCTGCTCATAGCCATACGCTTCCTTCAAGTCGACGATCAACGGAATGAAGCTATCCGCATAACGCTTGCAGGTTTCCTCATTTACAGTAATGCCTGACAAACATCTGGATTCAAAAATAACAGCAGTCCGCGACAGCATCTGCATGTTGTCCAGCAGCAGCGTCCCCATCAAACCGTCGGCTAAATTCAAATGCACTTCGCCTAACTCAACAGCCGATTGGATGACGGAATCATGCCCATTGATTAATAATCCGCAATGGATGACGGTTTCAGGAATAACCGGATTCACTTTTCCGGGAAAAAAAGAAGAACCCGCCTGTACAGCCGGTAGTGTCAGCTCAGCAAGACCGGTCTCCGGCCCTGAGGACAGCAGCCGTAAATCCTTCGCTAATTTAACAAGTACAGCTGATGTCAAACGAACCTCTGAAGACAAACGTCCTAAGTCGTCGGGGTACTGTGCCGCATCATATAGGTCCGACCGTAGTTGTAACGGAAGCCCTGTGATTTCCGCCAATATAGGAACCACAGCTTCTCGATATGGCGTACTCGCTCCTATGCCTGAACCAATCACGGTCCCACCCAAGTTGATGCGGTGTATGTCCTCCACTGCCTGGCTCATTGCTGCTATTCGGCGTTTTAGAGCAGAAGCGGTAGACTGAAACACTACGCCAGCCGATACCCGCATTCCATCCTGCCAGCAGGTTCGCGCGATAGTGGTTACCGATTCTAGCTGCTCCGCTTTTAGCTCCAATGTCTGGATCACCTGAAGCAAGTGCTGCTCCAGCGGCTTAAACGTCTCGATCAACGCAATTCGTATGGCCGTATGGCAAACATCAGCCGTAGATTGCGAGGCATTTACGTGATTGGCGGGGCTTATCTGCTCCCCAGCCAGAGCAGCAATGACTTCATTGATGTTCAAATTAATGCCGATGCTGCCGCCTCCATGGAAGGCATCCACGGGAAACTGCTCCGCATGCTTTCCAGCAATCAGTTCGTCGCAAGCTCCAATAATGGCTGTACAGATTGCTGAATCAATCACGCCGGTCTTTGAATTAGCTAAAGCCGCTGCTTTCTTTACAGATGCAAGAGATTGGATGTAAACCGGGTACTGCGACAAGCTATGACCGGAAAAGCTCATATTGCTAATCGTTCTAGCCGTTTGCAACCCGTACAGCGCATCATCTGGTAACTCTAGTTCGCCAAAAGCGTCTTCAGCTTTGCGCATAATCACGTCCGTGCTGTTCCATTTGATCCAGAATCGTCTCGATATCAATCGTCCCCACACGACAGTTCATGTGATTAACAACAATCAATTCCTTACTTCTGGTTTCCACTAAACGAGTAAAGACATCTTTGACGCATTCATCCAAATGAACGACAGGCTTGGTGCTGACAACGGCTCCTTTAACCATATCCTTCACGTTCAGAATGTCGCTAATCTTGAGCAAATTCATCCGTCGGTAAATATCCCGGTCTCCTACCAACTGTTTAACAAAATCATTCGCAGGGTTCGTAATGATCGCGTATGGTGTATCGAATTGGACAATTTTCCCGCTTTGCATGACAACAATACGATCAGCCAGCCTAAAGGCTTCGTCCACATCATGGGTCACGAAAAGAATCGTCTTCTTGGTGCGCCTTTGAATTCGCAGCAGCTCATCCTGCAAGCTCAAACGAGTGATGGCATCTATCGCACCGAACGGTTCATCCATGAGTAAAATACTCGGATCCGCAGCTAACGCGCGCGCGATGCCTACTCTTTGCTGCTGACCGCCTGAGAGCTGACTTGGAAGCCGCTTTCGAAACGACTTAGGATCCAAATGGACCATCTCGAGCAATTCATCGATCCGGCTAGAAATACTTGGCTCACTCCAGTGCAGCAAGCGCGGCACCACAGCGATATTATCTTCAATCCTCATGTGTGGAAACAGTCCATTTTGTTGAATGACATAGCCGATTTGACGGCGTAACATCTCAGGTTGCATCGTAGAAATATCCTTACCATCGATTTCTATCGTACCGGAAGTCGGCTCATACAAACGGTTGGTCATTTTGAGCAGAGTCGTCTTTCCACAGCCCGAGGGGCCTAGGAAAACAATAAGCTCACCTTCACGAACCGATAAATTGACCTGGTCAACAGCAGGAGCAGGAACACCCGGGTACTGCTTATGCACTTGCTTGTAAGCGATGCTCATCCGCTACTCACCTCATTAGAAATTCAGATTTATATATTTATATTCCAAGAAATCATCCACACCGTGCTGACCGCCTTCTCTGCCCATTCCACTTTGCTTGATCCCGCCAAAAGGAGCCTGCACGTAACCAAGTGAGGATTCGTTAACGCCGACCATGCCGTATTCAAGAGCGTCAGCCACACGCATCGTACGCGCTAAGTTCGTGGAGTAAAGATAAGACGCCAGTCCGTATGGTGAACTATTTGCAAGTTGAACGACTTCTTCTTCGTTTTCAAAGATAATGAAAGGAGCTATAGGGCCAAATGTTTCTTCGTTAAAAATCTTCATTTCCGGTGTTACATCGGTCAATACTGTAGGCGCGAAATAGCTGCCTTTGGCATATTCACCTTCTGTTAGTGGGCTGCCACCATAGACAAGCGTGGCTCCCTTATCCACTGCATCCTGTACGTGCTCATGCACCTTGGCTACAGCCCCGGCATGAATGAGTGGCCCCATCTGCATGCCCGGCACCATCCCATTTCCAACACGAAGCTCACTCATGAGATTGGTAAATTTTTCGACAAAAGCGTCCTTGACCGATGCATGCACGAAGATGCGGTTGGCACAAATGCAGGTCTGTCCGCCATTCTGAAACTTGTTATACATCAAGCCCTCGGCCGCTGCGTCCAGATCAGCATCTTCGAATACGATGAATGGGGCATGGCCTCCCAGTTCCAGTGAAACTTTTTTCACTTGCTTGGCTGACTGCTCCAACAAATATTTCCCAACATTCGTGGATCCTGTGAAGCTAATTTTGCGAACTTTTTCATTGTCCAAAAACTCGCGGCCAATTGCTTCTGCATCGCCAAGCACTAAGTTCACAACACCTTTGGGCAGGCCGATTTGATCGAAAATTTCAAACAATGCGATAGCGGATAACGGTGTATCCGGAGAAGGCTTGATGACTGCTGTACAACCAGCAGCAAGCGCCGGAGCCAACTTACGCGTAATCATTGAAGTCGGGAAATTCCAAGGTGTAATGGCTGCAACAACGCCAATTGGCTGTCTTTGTACAAGGATCTTCTGCGTCGTTCTTGACGAAGGGATAATTTCACCATTGATCCGCTTCGCCTCTTCGGAATACCATAAAAGAAAATCCGCACCCCAAAGCACTTCACCCTTCGCTTCTTCGAATGGCTTACCTTGCTCGAGTGTCATGATTTCGCCTAAACGGTCTGCATTGGCCACAATAGCATCGTACATTTTACGCAGCCAAACAGATCTCACTTCTGCTGCTGTACTGGACCAGCTTGGAAAAGCACGGTATGCGGCTTCAACGGCAAGCCTCGCTTGTTCCTGCCCCCCTTGAACGACTTCTGTCAACAGTTCTCCCGTAGCTGGATTATAAACAGGGGAGAGGAGACTGGAACCAGCCTCCGTCCACTCCCCATCGATATAAAGCTTAGTTTCCATCGATAGCATAAGGACCTCCGAGTTATTTAATAAGTTTATTTTCTTTCAGGAAAGCTTTGGCTACAGCTTCAATTTCTTTCTTATCTGGACCGTCAACTTGCCAGTTCATTTTTTGAACCGCTTCGTCCGTAAGCAGCTTAGACAGTTTGTTTAAACGCTCTTTAATCGCGGGCTCTTTATCGAGTTTTTCTTTACGAACCAGCGGAGCAACATGGTAGATCGGGAAGAAGCTGATATCATCCTTCAATAGCTTTAAGCCCATTCCTGAGATTTGACCATCCGTACCTACGGATACCGTTACATCAGATTGTCCTTCTTTCAACGGATTGTAGCGGAGACTGTAATCGATTTGGAATTGCTTTTTGAACTTGAATCCGCCCTTATCTTTAAAAGCTTTTTGCAGACCTGGAAGGGAATCATCGCGCACGTCGAATTCCTGTGGATAGGACAGCGTTAACTCGCTGCTGTGTTTAGCCAAGTCAGAAATGCTTTCCAGCTTATATTTATCCGCCGTTTCTTTCTTCGTGGCAAAACCGTATGTGGCATTCTCAGGAGCTGACTCCAGCCATTCCAGGTTCCACTGTTTAAAACCTTCACTCAGCGTTTGCTCAACCTTCTTTTGATCTTTTTCAACAGGCTGCTTCAGCATGACGGTCAAGCCAGTTCCGGTATACTCCGGATAAATATCCAAATCACCCTTCTTCAGCGCTTCAAAAGTAGGCGCCGTGCCGCCAAGACTCAGTTTACGGGTAACTTTCATCCCCATATCCTCAAAGATCTCGGCATACATCTCGCCAATCAAATGATTTTCCGTATTATCCTTGGAGCCAACCGTCATAGCCAAATCTGATTTTTTAGTCGTTGTGCCGCCTGCTGATGCTTCTTTGGATGCCCCACTGCCGCAACCAGCCAAAACAGTTGCTGTCGAAATGGCCAAAACGGATAAAGCCAAAATGTTTTTTTTCATGTGAAATATCCCCTTTTCATGGATTCATATGGTTTCATATATCAATCGCCCTATGGGCAAAATTGATCGTGATCAGGTATAGCTTGCGCGCCTTTGAATGTAAGCGAATACAAATTCACTTATTAGAGCTAGCAAGGCAACGGGTACGGCTCCAATAAGCAAATAACTCTTGGACATCATACTCACACCATTGATGATATAGCTGCCGAGGCCTTGACCGCCGATCAATACGGCCAGCGTTGCGCTGGCAATAACTTCAACGGATGCGGTGCGAATGCCCGCCAGCATAACCGGAAGCGCAAGCGGCAGTTCGATCTTAAATACCATTTGCATAGGTGTCATGCCCATCCCCTTGGCCGCTTCCTTAATGCCCGCATCAATCTCACGAAATGCCACATACGTATTAATGATAATGGGCGGGCAAGCAAGTAAGGTTAGGGCAAGAAGAGCGGGTGTAAATCCGACACCAAGGATTGGCATGGCTAAGGCCAAGATGGCCAAACTCGGTACAACTCGGAACATATTGATTCCGTTAATGATATAATCCGCTACGGCGAGATTTCGTGAAATCCAGATACCAAGCGGTACACAAAGGATTAAGGCAACTCCGATTGCAGCGATACTCAACTCGATGTGACTGATTAAATTACCCCAAAAAACGGATGCATTCTCATGAAAATAAGTTTGAATTTCTTTCCATAGCAATTTGTAGCACCTCCTTAGAAACAGTTATGCCATTTTGGGGCGAAGCCATCTTTCAATTAGACGAAAAATAACATCTGCCGAAATGGCCAAGACAGTGATAGCAATGGTACCCGCAATGATTTTCCCTGTATGCTGATGGTTTAAGCCTTGGAAAATCAGCGTCCCCAGCCCGCCTCCGCCAATCCATGCTGCAATCGTGCCAATCGAGATGATCGACACAGTCGCAATACGAATCCCTGCCAAGATGACAGGAATCGAGAGCGGCACTTCGATCTTCATCACGATTTGCCATTTGCTCATGCCCATTCCCTTGGCTGCTTCCAGCATCAATGGATCAATCCCTTTAATAGCGGCTACAACATTTCGCACCAAAATCATTTGTGCATATGCGACGAGTCCAATCGTAGCGGTTTTCACGCCAAGTCCTGTATAAGGAATCAGCGTCGCGTAGAGAGCCATGCTCGGAATCGTATAAATAATGCCCAACACCCCGGTTACTGGTGTGTACAGCTGCCGGTATTTAGCGACCAAGAAGCCGATCGGTAATGCGAACAAAAGTGCAATGCCGAGCGACATAAACGTCAGCATCACATGCTGTCCAAACAGCTCCCCCACCTTATCCAGATTGTTAAACAAATAGCTCATCAGCTTTCACCTACATATACATGCTTATATGCGTATCTCTCCAGCGCTTCTTCATCGAGCTCGATGCCGAGACCCGGCGCATCTGAGAGGTTTAAATACCCGTCCGAATCAACCTTCAGCTTGTTGGCCATGACGAAATCCCTGCGGTCGTCTGACCAAGATGGCGGATCGTAAGGGAATTCGAGATATGGACAATGGCTAACTGCAGCGGCCAAATGAAGATTGGCCAAAACACCGATGCCGTTCGTCCAGGTATGCGGACTGAACCAGGCGCCATCAGCCTGCACGAGGTCTGCAATCTTTTTGGTGTATGTGATGCCACCGGATAGAGCGACGTCGGGCTGATAAACATCGAGTGCGCCCAAGCGGTTCAGCTCGACGAAATCATGCAGACGGCGGTTCATCTCTCCACCCGCTATGCGAATGCCCGTCATTTCGCGAAGTTTGGCAAGCCCGCGGAAATCGTGATGCGGCAGAGGCTCCTCGAGCCAGAATACACCTAGCTGCTCTAATTCTTTGGCCACTTGATAGGCTTTCTTCAGATCCCAGGTACCTTCCGTATCCCATGGCATTTTCCATCCTTGATTGGCGTCGATCATGATCTCAATCTTGTTGCCAACAGCTTTGCGCACTTCTTCTACCACTTTGATATCGTCGCGAACGTCGGCATGGTGGAAACGGATTTTCATCGCCTTGAAGCCCTGTTCGATAAACAGCTGTGCCCGCTCAGCCCTTACCTCCGGCTCAACGATTTCACCATTGGAAGCGTATGCAAGAAGCTTATTGCTTCGTCCCCCCAGCAGCTTGTAAACAGGCTGCCCTGTAGCTTTGCCCATTAAGTCCCACAACGCGAGATCCAGACTCCAGCAGCGGCCATAATGGAAATCGATATTATAGATCATCTGCGCATGCCGTTCAATTTCAAAAGGATCTTTACCGATAAATAAATGCTCATGTCCTTCAAAGCCTGTCATTAAGTCCCCTGAGCCAATTCCCGTAATCCCTTCATCGGTGTGAACCTTTACAATGGTGGAAGCAAATTTCTTTCTTGGATTCGGATCCCAAGCCGCTTTGAATGGCGGGTCTAGGGGAAGTAGATAATGTTTGATATCGATAGCAGTAATTTTCATCTCTTCACCTCATTTATTCGGATACTATTTATACAGCAAAAACCGTGCCAATTCATGAAACCGTTATAGTATCAGCAAAAAGTACTTCGCAGCGCTCTTTTTGTAAGCGATTGCACAAAATCTTTACAGCACCTGTAAAATTTCTGCGCAATTTTACGATACATAAATAAAACCGTCAGTTCATCCTGACGGTCCTTTGTCTCAACTCGCTTATATGTCAAATAAAACCCGAGGCTATGCCTCGGGTCCATTACTCATTCCGTCTTCCTGCTGGAAAATGACCATCCAAAAACCTGGTTAAAAAGTTGAAGGGGAACGTCGATGCGCTAATTTCCTTGAAAGTGACGATACGGCACGTCTGGCGGAACGTCAATGCCTTATTTCCGTATTGAGAGCCATATTTCCATCCAATTTTCGAATCCCAATAAACGCCATTTCCGCTGACTTCAAGGCTGCAAAATATGCTTTTGCAGCAAAAAATTACGAGCAGTTTGGGTTACATCCTTATGCAGAATATCCACCTGGTACATCAATTCACTCATGTTGTTATTGTCGATGACTTCCGTAATAGGTTTGATAAGTTCGCTTATTTCCTCATTCTGATCCAACGTCTTCTTAATGATGACGGGAGCCGCATGATAGGGTGGAAACAAGTAACGATCATCCTCAATAATCACCAGATGATGATCTTTAATTCTAGAATCGGAAGCGAGCCCTACCGCAACATCTACACGAGCTTCTTTCACTGCTTGAGGCAGCAAACTGGTGTCCATAGCGACAATTTGATTTTTGGGAACAACAAAGTCATAGATGTCCTGAAGACGCTTCATCCCATCTTCTCTTTGCTGGTATTCATCATTCGTGGCAAACTTCATCGTCAGCCGCTTTTCTTTGAAAATACGGGCGAGATCAGAGATCGTACGGATACCCAGTTGTTTTGCCGCGTCATCCCGCATAAGCAATGCCCAGCTGCTGTTAAACTGACTTCTTGGCAGCCAAATTATACCTTTCTTCGCATCCGATTCCGAGACTAAGCGGAACACTTCATCGGCATCATAGATTGGCGCCTGCTTTTGGTAATACTGCCTAGCTGTCGTTGTATACTCCCAATACAGATCAATAACCCCGGCTTCCATCGCAGATCGAACTGCATCGCTATCGAGCGTGACCATTTCATTCACAGGGTAACCATGCTGTCGAAGTACCAGAGAAGTCATCTTGAGGAGCAGATATTGCTCAGTCATGGACTTCGACCCTATCGTAATCTTTGTTTTATTTAACGGAAGCGGCTTATTCAAATCATCGGTCATTTCTAATGTTCCACGAGTACAGGAAGAAAGCAGCACTACAAACATTACAATGGGGATACATAACCAACCTCTGGTCTTCATCGTTTGCTCTTCTTTATCTTGTGAATTAATGTGTTGCGGGAGATGCCAAGCAGATCGGCGGCCTTGGTCTGATTACCTTTGGAACGAACCAGTGCATCCTCGATCATTTTCTCCTCAACCTCCTCCAGTACTTCCTGCAGCTTGCCTGTACGTGATTCATTCATTTTATGATCCGTTTGAGCTGACAAATTGGCTGGCAAATCACCAATATGAAGGTGTCCGTTTGTTTTTAAAATATGCATCCGTTCTAGGACATTGAACAACTCGCGAATATTCCCATGCCATGGCATGGTTTCGAATGCTTTCTTCAGTTCATCAGAGGCCATGACCGATTTTCTATATTTGGTATTGAGCTCCTGCAGCTTTGACCCGACAAGAACAGCAATGTCTTCTTTTCGCTGACGGAGTGGTGGTATGGTGATTTCTACTAAATTTAAGCGATAGTATAAATCCTCTCGGAACTTTCCATCACGGACGAATTCCTGAATGTTACGGTTCGTTGCTGCGATGATGCGTACATCCATGATACGTTCTTGATTACTTCCAAGTCGGATGATCCGCTTTTCCTCAATAACGTGCAGCAATTTGGCCTGCGTAGCTAGAGACATTTCGCCAATTTCATCTAGAAAAATAGTCCCTTGATTAGCCGCTTCGAATTTGCCAATACGGGTGTCGACGGCTCCGGTGAAGGCTCCTTTTTCATAGCCAAACAATTCACTTTCCAGCAGGTTTTCAGGTATTGCAGCACAATTCAATGAGATGAAAGGATGTTGATTCCGGTGACTCTCCTGGTGAATCCATTTGGCCAATGCCGTTTTACCTACTCCGCTTTCGCCAAGCAGCAAAATACTGGCTTCCGTTTGATTAATACGCTCCAGCATTTCCCGAATCTGCTTCATCTGGTCGCTAACGAAAGACATACTACCCGCCGTTTCATCAGCCCTTGCTATAGGCAGAGCCGTCTCTATTTTCTCGGCAAGCAGCTTCAATTCAATAGGTTTATTCAAGTAATCTACGGCTCCAAGCTTCATAGCCATGACCGCATTTTCTACATTACCATAAGCAGTAAGCATAAATATCAATAAATATGGATGCTTTTGTTTGATCGCCTGCAGAACATCCAGTCCCGTCATATCCGTCAGCATATAATCCAAAATAACCGCATCATACGCTGTATGCTCCAACATGCCAATCGCCGTCTTCCCATCATAAGCAGAATCTACCTTATAACCCCGTCTTTCCAGCTTAATTGCGATGTTACGGCAAAGCTTGACTTCATCATCGACCACCAATATCCGATATATCATACGGTTATCTCCTTTCGCTGGATGGGAAATTTACAAATGACCGTCGTCCCTTGCTGTAGGATGCTTTCGATTTGAATTTCCCCGCCATGTTCTCGAATAATCTCACTGGCAATGGTAAGGCCGATTCCCGTACCTTGCTCCTTCGTGGAAAAAAACGGATTAAACAGCCACTGCATATCGTTTTGAGAAATCCCTTCGCCGGAATCCTCGATTCTGACTTCGAGTTCCTGTTCTTTTCTCATGATGCTTAGTGTCAACAGCCCGCCGCTCGGCATCGCATCGATACTATTTAGGAACAAATTAAGAAATAATTGAATTAACTTGTTATATCTACCCAAAATTAAAGGCAGCGGAGCCTCAAAATGCTTATTTACGATGACTTTTGATTCGTTAAATTTGATGCGCAGCAGATGCAAAACCCGTTCAATCAGTTGATCAACCCCAATCAAGCCTTCATCCTCGCTCTTGGTTTTTGCAAACGATAAAAATTGATTGACGATACCGCTCATTCGCGCGATCTCTTCATCAATATCATAAATAAGGGTACGGATTAATTCGAAATCCTGATGCGTTTCCATCATCTCATCCTTCATCAATTCCGAGCTGCTGGCAAGTACGGCAAGCGGATTTTTCAATTCATGGGCAACGCCAGCCGTAATTTGTCCCATTTGAGCAAGTTTTTCACTTTGACTGACATGTTCCTCAAGCAGCTTAATTTGCGTCACATCCTGTAAAACAGCGAGAACACCATTATGGAAGGGCGCTGTCACAATTCGAACAATATTCCGTTCTCCTCGATCGCCAAGGATGGTTAGCTCTGACTCTCCCTGAAGCGAAGACATGTTCGACAGCTCGGGTATAACAGATATGTGCGGCTTCGTCGGATCGGTCCAATGGATTTGAAATAAATGATAAAATTTATCATTGGCGTGCGTAACCAAGCCTTCATGATTGATCGTTACAAGTGCGTAGGGGATACCTTCAATGACATCTCGAAGAAAACGTTCCTTGAAATCAAGCTCATGCGTAAGTGCTTTCATGGTCCCGGTGAGTACGCTCAATTCATCCTTGGCATCCATCCGGTCTGCTTGAAGAGCTTCTAACGTATGCTCCTGCCTATATTTGTTGGCAAAACGAGTGAGATGAATGATCGGATACAGCAAACCACGCATTCCAAATAAAATAAGTAATAGACTTAACACGAATATGGATAAAAAACTAATCGTCAGCGCACGGCCCAGCAACTGTACCGGTTGAAAAGCAATATCTTTGGGTATGCCCAGTGCCAATCCCCAGTTATCGCGCATCTGTTGATAAGCAACAATGCTTTCGCGACCTTGATATAAGCTTGTAATAAGTCCTGAATCACCGACCATTAACCGTTGTCCAATCGAGTCGCTTCCCAAATCCTTGCCAAGAATATCTTCTTCCGATGAGGCAATAACTCGTCCATTCAAATCCAACAAATAGCTGAAGCCTTCACGGCTTGCGCTCATGGTACGCAGCATCTCAGACAAATAGTCTCGGCTAAGCTCAGCCACAAGAGCCCCGTGAAACGTGCGATCTTTATAGTAGACAGGAACGGCTATGGTCACAGCTGTTTCTTTACGATAATTGTAGAGCAGGCCCGAAACCATATACGTATAGCTCCATCGCACATGTTCAAGTCCTGGGTACGCATAAGAAACCGCTTGCATTTCTGGAGAAAAGGGGGCCTCGAAACGCATCCGCGATTCATTATCGACATAGTAAATGGCATGAAGCATAGAGCTCTTGGCGATCGTCTGCTTCGCATTCTCATACATCGTTTTTTCGTCTGTTTGGTAGGCTAGATTTTGACCCGCAATCAACTGCAGCTGCAGCACCACATTGGTGATTTCCGCATTCAAACGATTGACAATCGCGTCCGCTCCGATCAAATTATCACGAGCAATATGCTCTTCCATGACATTCTGTGCGTAACTCACTATCAAACGATAGATGATAATTGTCGGAATGATCAATATTAATGAGAAAATTAATAAATATTTTCGAGTCAGCCGACTTGTAAAGGCTTGCAGAAAAAACGCCATTGTTCCAATCACCTCTTCTATTGACAGAATCATCATATTCGAGCTTCCCAATTCCGTCAACGAGTAGCCGTCATTTCTACCTTGGGAATAATAGGCTTACGAAAGAAACCAGCTTTTTTAACCCTATCCATTAAATCGAGCTAGCCATATCAACATGTAAATGACACAGCTACATACCTCCGGTTCCATGGGTATTTCAGAATTAACTAAAAAATCTGCCTGATCTCCAATGCGTAGCCGCGGGAGGGTAGAGGCAGACTTTTTTTGAACTCTAATGAATCATTTACTTTTCGCCAGGAAATAAAACAGCAACAATAGTGAGCACATCATCTACAATCTCAAAATAAATTCTGAATTTTCTGACCACTATACGAGTTATTCCCCTGTATTCACCAAACTCCTCTGTATAAGCCTTACCAATTACCGGATTCTTCAAGTAGTCTTCAACTTCCAAAACAACCTGAGTAATGAAATCAAATGTTTCTTCCTTAGTGAAACGCTCACTGCGAAACTGGATTAGCTTTGTTCTAACAGTAGGAAGCCAGATGATCGAGCGAGTATTCATTATGCAAAATCCTTAGGGGACAATGATTTCAAAAGCTCAGTAGTTGACATTCCCTTACCTTGTTTATATTCTTCACGACTTTCATCAATCATGCGCTTAAGTTCTGGATTCACTTTAACTTCAGAACTAATAGAAAGATGATCTTCCTCTTGAAGAACAACCGTAAATTTCCCTTTCCCAGGTATAAGAAATTGACGAACTGAATGCTCACTATTCATGCTGATTATGGTTTCCATAAGCTCTTCGGAGCTATTTACTTTTTCCATTACTATCACCACCAATTATCCTCACTTGTACATTGATTATAACATAACCGTTCTTCATCTTCATAAGAATGCTGCAAATAAAATATACGTCTAGTTTACGATAAGTCGCTTTCGTCTTATCATCATAATCCTCAATCTTTCACATATCCCCCGCATACTTGAATATATTTAGTAACAAGCTTTATTACTGCCAAAGTCTGTTTCAGCGTCAAGCTTGCCATAAAGCAACCAAGGAGGTGTCCTCATGACAGAACCCCTTTTTATCGTTTCCAAAGAGGATTGGTCCTTACACCGCAAAGGATATCAGGATCAGACCAGGCACCAAGAGAAGGTGAAAGAAGCCATTAAACAGAATCTTCCTGATCTGGTTACCGACGAAAGCATTGTCATGTCCAATGGAAAACAGGTTGTGAAAGTACCTATTAAGAGTCTGGATGAATACCGATTCCGCTATAACTTTAGTAAAGGAAAACATGTTGGTCAGGGAGACGGTGACTCTCAGGTCGGCGATGTGTTGGGTACAGATCCACAGCCAGCCCAAGCCCCCGGGAAAGGTGAGGGTGCAGGCGATCAAGCCGGTGAGGATTACTATGAAGCGGAAGTGAGCATGGAGGAACTGCAAGCCATGTTGTTCTCTGAGCTGGAGCTGCCCAATTTGAAGAAAAAAGATAAGCGCAATATGACGACGACAGAAGTGATTTTCAACGATATCCGCAAAAAAGGGATTATGTCCAACATCGATAAGAAACGGACCATTTTGGAGAATATGCGTCGTAATTCGCGATCGAATTCCCCTGGGATCCATCATATCAGCCCCGATGACCTTCGTTTCAAAACGTGGGAAGAGATAGAGAAGCCTCACTCGAATGCGCTGATTATTGCGATGATGGATACCTCCGGTTCCATGGGTTCCTTTGAGAAATATATAGCCCGCAGCTTCTTTTTCTGGATGACGCGCTTCCTGCGCACGAAGTATGAGAATGTCGAGATTGTATTTATTGCTCATCATACTGAAGCTAAAGAGGTCACGGAGGAAGAGTTTTTCACCAAAGGCGAAAGTGGAGGTACGATTTGCTCCTCTGCTTACCAAGCAGCGATTGATATTATCGACAAACGGTATCCACCGTCACAATTTAATATTTATCCCTTTCATTTCTCCGATGGTGATAATTTGACGTCAGATAACGAACGCTGTGTGAAGCTCATTACGCAGTTAATGGAGCGCTCTAACATGTTCGGATACGGAGAGGTCAACCAGTACAATCGCAGCAGTACACTCATGTCCGCTTTCCGCCATATTCATGATCCTAAATTTCTTCATTATGTCATTCGTGAGAAAGGTGAAGTGTACAAAGCACTGAAAACCTTTTTTACAAAGCAGGAAGGAGTGGCTGTTCAGTGAGTAAAACCGAAATCCAAAAGCTCGAATACGCCATTGATGAAATAACGGAAATTGCTAAAGGGTTTGGACTTGATTTCTTCCCGATGAGGTACGAAATCTGCCCCGCCGAAATTATATATACCTTCGGTGCCTATGGGATGCCGACGCGTTACAGTCACTGGAGTTTCGGTAAAAATTTCCACCGTATGAAAACTCAGTATGATTTTGGCTTGAGTAAAATTTACGAATTGGTCATTAACTCTGACCCCTGTTATGCCTTCTTACTAGATGGGAATTCTCTCATTCAAAATAAGCTGATTGTAGCACACGTGCTTGCCCATTGTGATTTTTTCAAAAATAACGCTCGTTTCGCAAATACGAATCGCAATATGGTAGAAAGCATGTCCGCTACCGCCGAAAGAATTCGGCAATACGAAATCGAACATGGCATTGACGAAGTCGAGCAATTCATTGACGCCGTGCTAGCGATTCAGGAGCACATTGATCCTGTGCTGACCCTATCTTATCGACAGACGCGTAATCGTCAGGAAACCCATAAAGCCTCCACACCAGCCGCCCGATCTGTAGCAACCTATGGATATGAGGATATATGGGATCTTGATGTTAAGAACAAACCCCCTGCACCTGAAAAAGAGGAAAACAAACGCTTTCCACCTCAACCTGAAAAAGATATTTTGCTTTTCATCGAGGAGAATGCCCCCTATATGGAAGATTGGCAGCGAGATATTCTGACGATGCTCCGCGATGAAATGCTCTATTTCTGGCCGCAGCTTGAAACGAAAATCATGAACGAGGGCTGGGCTTCCTACTGGCATCAACACATATTGCGCGAGCTGGATTTGACGGAAGAGGAAACAATTGAGTACTCCAAGCTCAACTCCTCGGTTGTGGTTCCATCTCGCCATACCTTAAATCCTTATTATCTTGGGCTTAAAATTTTTGAAGATATTGAGAAGCACTGGGACAATCCGACAGAAGAAGAAATAAGAAGGCATGGACGCAAGCCCGGAGATGGTCGGAATAAAATATTCGAGGTTCGCGAATACGAATCAGATACCTCTTTTATCCGGAATTATTTGAATCAACCGCTTGTGGAAGAACTCGATTTATATATATTTGAAAAGAAAGGTCCTGAGTGGAAGATTACGGATAAAACGTGGGAAAACACGCGGGATCAGCTTATTTATTCTAGAGTGAATGGTGGCTTCCCCTACATTGTTGTGGAAGATGGCGATTACCAGCGCAGCGGGGAATTGTATTTGAAGCATGCTTTTGAGGGAGTCGAACTTGACCTCAAGTACGTCGAGCGAACTCTTCCCTACATTTACAAGCTCTGGGGCAAATCCATTCATATGCATACCATCGTCGAGGATAAACCGGTTTTGTTCACTTTTGACGGGAAGAAGCATCATCGTCGTTTTCTGTAATACGAAGAGGCCACTTGAACGCATTGGTTCAAGCGGCCTCTATTGGCACCTGTTTTATTTTCTCGAACCTCGACAGAACTAGTGTTATTCCGACAACGATAATCGACGGACTTATTACTTAATAGATGATATTCTTAACTCTCAGTTGTTTATATTTATTTTTCTATAGGAGATGAGTTGAAGTTGAGAATGAATATTTTATTTAACAAAACGCCGATTTCTGTCAATTTCGTTGGAACGGACCACAAATTAATTCCCTCTCTGATCAACGCTCTTCGTTATAACAAATTTACAACGATGAACCTTGCTCAACCGTTGGAGCACGTTGATTTATTTAGTTCAGAAGCCATTTTATATGCCAAAGATGGGAATAAAGCAAGAATCCCAATTTTTTAATTACATAATCGTTACATACGCATAAAGATCTGACCCAAATTAGGAGCTCAGAAAACAAAAAAATGAGATGGCAAGGTCCTTGCCTTCTCATTTTTTTTATTTTCTTTCGAAGGGAAAGTCACCCGATCTCTAGTTGGCGGAACGTCGATGCGTTATTTCGGGAAATCTGTGCGTGAAATAGAATAAGAGGAACGTGAGAACGCTATTTGATCTATATGAGCGATCCGAAGGCAAAAAAACGTGAAATAACACATCGTCGTTCCTCTTCCTCAGGATTTCGGCTGTTTTCGTCCAAATAGCGCATCTACGTTCCCTCGATAAGTTCTGGTTACCAAAGCAAAGCAAACCATAGCACATTACAGTAACGGGCAAAGAGTCATAACATCCAATAACGCCTTTTGGGCGCAGCCTCCTCCAAACTAGCAACAGCTGCGGCATCGGTCACTCCAATGTATCTAAGCCTTAGCGTGAAGTTTGATAACCGCATGAATCGCTGTCATAATTTCACGTTCAACAGCGTAAGCAACAACATCGGTATGAGGGTTGTAGACTTCTCTCAAATCGGCGTCGGCATAGCCGTCTAGCGCAACAATCGCACCCGCACGCACGCCACGCAATGAAGCAATCACATAGAGCGCTGCAATTTCCATCTCAACGGCAAGAGCTCCCGCTTGCTTGTACTTGCGGTGCGGAAATTCCTCGACACCTTGGAAGAAGGCATCCAAGGTCACGGTAATCCCTTTGCGCACGAGACCATCCGTCTCTGATGCGGCTTCGTACAACGCCTGCACGACATCCAAGTCAGCAACTGCTGGGAAGCCATGCGGAACCAGCTGACGAGTTAAGCCCTCTTCCCTCACGGCTGCCGTACTGACGACTAAGCTGCCTGGCGGCACATCAGCGGAATATGAGCCTGCTGTGCCAACGCGAATCAGTGTCTTTACGCCGCCTTTGATCAGTTCCTCGAAGCAAACGGCTGCACCTGGCGAGCCAACGCCATGGCTGACAACCGTAATCGGAACGCCTTGGAATTCACCGACAAACGTGCGATATTCACGACTGAAGGCGAGTTCTTTGCTTTGCTCTAGCTTGCTGGCTATGACTTCCGCGCGAAAAGGGTCACCGCATACGATTGCGTAGGGTGATAAATCCTCTGAATGAACCTGTAAAATTGGCAATAGCATATCAATCAAACTCCTTCTTTTCCCATTCATCTTCTGGAATCGGAATCGCTTCCCCGGAGAAGCGCTGCTCTTGAAATGGATCAGCCACATTATGGAAGCCATTTTGTTCCCAGAAGCCTTCACGGTCAGCTGTCATAATTTCGACGCCTCGAATCCATTTCGGACTTTTCCAAAAATATAAATGAGGCACAATCAACCGTAGAGGCCAACCATGTTTAGGCGTCAGCGGCTTCCCATCATATTTCAAAGCCAACAAAACGTGGTCGCCCATCAGATCCTCGAGCGGAACGTTCGTTTCATAGTCGTTGTCGGCATGCAGCATGACGAACTTGCCTTGCGGCTTGATATCCAACAGGCGAAGGAAATCGCGAAATAGAATCCCTTCCCAGGCCGTGTCCAGCTTAGACCAACGGGTTACGCAGTGAATATCGCAGAGGACTTGCGTTTGAGGCATCGCCAGCAGTTGTTCATAAGTAACAACTTTGTCCTCTTCGACCTCGCCAAACACTCGCAATGTCCACTCTGCCATGTCGTATTCCGGTACCTCTCCTTCATGCAAAATCGGAAACCGGTCTGTCAAAACCTGTCCCGGCGGGACTCGGTCTGACATGGAGGCACCTACGGAGGGAACCTTCATTTTTCTGATTCGATCAGCCTTGGTGCTTTTTTCCATTTGTCATTATCTCCTTTTAGCAGCCTAGCGCGAGCTTCCGTTAGCTTTCTGAGCATCAGCCATATAACTGTTCTTTCTAAAAAAGAGCATCGCGAGCAGCGTCACAATATAAGGAAGTATTTGTGTGAAATGAGTCGGCAGCGAGAAGCCCTGCAATCTGATGCTGAATGCATCCATCAGTCCGAATAGAAGACTTGATGCCATGACGCCAAGCGGATTGGCTTGTCCTAACATCGTTGCGACCAGCGCAATAAAGCCTCTGCCCGCCGTCATGCCTTCGGTAAACATTGTGACTTGACCGAGTGACAGCTGAGCGCCTGCCAACCCGCAAAGCAAACCGCAAATTAACACGGCCAGATACTGCATACGGCTCACTTTAATGCCTATGCTTTTCGCTGCAACGGGGTTCTCACCCACGGCCAGCAAGCGGAAGCCAAGGACTGATTTAAACAAAAAGTACTGCAGGCCAAGCACCAGGGCAAAGGCCAAGTAAACAAGCGGGGAATGGCCCGATATAATACCGCCAATGACAGGAATATCTTGCACATAAGGAATGTTCCACTTCGGCAGCCCCACCATATTTTTATCGTAGAAGGCGCCTTTCACATGGAAAATGGCTTTTAGGCAAAACGCTGTTAAGCCAAGCGCCAGAAAATTAAATGAAATACCGACGACGATGACGTTCGCTTGCAAATGGATGCTAATATACGCAAATGCGAGTGAAAATAACATCGTCACCGCTATCGCAATCAAAACTGCTAGAAAGACATTGCCGGAATAATGATTGCCTACAATTGCAGAGAACGCACCTACAAGCACGAAGCCTTCCAAACCAACATTAAACAACCCAACTCTTGAGCAGATTGCACCGCCGAGCGCAGCGAGGAGAATCGGAGCAACCATCCGAATCATGGAATTAAATAACGAAACATCAAGAAGATGCTGCACCGCTTCCTCCTCCTTTCTTGCGTTTCCATAGGGTATAACTGAACCTAGCTGTGACGAACAAGATCAAGAGAGACTGAATGACACTTGATATTTCGAGAGGGATGCTCGTGTTTCGTTCAACACCCATACCGCCTGTCTGCAGTGCGGCCAGAAGGACTGCGGCAACCGTCGTACCGAGCGGATGTGCGCCAGATAGCAGTGTAGCCATAATCCCGGACCAAGCGAACCCCGGATTCGTTATCATGCCGTCCGTATAGCGATACTGCATGCCTAGCACTTCGACAGCGCCTGCAAGACCAGCAAAGCCACCGCTCGCGAACATGCTCGCGAGCATTAATTTCCCGCGATTTACGCCTCCATAAGCGGCAAACAGCGGATTGTAGCCAAGCATGCGGATTTCGTAACCGGCAGCACTGTATTTAATAAACAAAAATAAGAGAACGGCTAAAACGATGGCAATGATGAAGCCCGCATGCATGCTCATCCCTTGAAAAAGCTTGGGCAGCCATATGCTTTTATCAATCATCATCGTTTGTGCGAGTGCAGCTGATCCTGTTTTATCCTTGAGCGGATAGGCGACCAAATAGCCTGCAAACAGAGCTGCAATATAATTGAGCAAGAGTGTGGTGACAATCAAATTCATCTTAAATCGCGCGTCAAGCCAACCAGCTAAGGCTGACCATATGCCGCCGACTGCAATACCGCCTAGAAGCGCAGCGAATAATTTAAAAAGCGCAGGTCCAGGAAAATAGAGCGCAATCATCGCGCTGGTTAGAGCACCAAGGATCATTTGACCTTCCGAACCCATGTTGAAAAATCCGGCGCGGAAGGCTATTGAAACGCCTAATCCAACTAATATAAGCGGTGTCGCGCGCGTCAATGTATTGGTAAAAAAGTAAAAATTGCCGAAAGCGCCTTTCCACATTTGTGCGTATGTGTCCGAAATGGAGCCGCCAATCAAGACGATGGCAATGGCCCCGCCCAGTAAACCGATGCATACCGCAAAAAGCGGCTGCAGCAGTGCGCCAATGTTTCCTTTCCAATTAAGCATGGGAATGACCTCCTGCCATCAACAGACTGATTTGCTCCTCAGTCGCATGCTGCGCTGACAGCTCTCCCGCAATTCGTCCTTCATACATCACGATAATGCGATCAGAAAGCTTAAGAATCTCCGTCAATTCCGAAGATACCAACAGAATCGCTCCCTGCTCATCGCGTTTTTTCAACAGCTCATCATGGATCACTTCCATCGCCCCAACATCCACGCCACGCGTGGGTTCAGCTGCGATAAGGAACGGTTGTTTTTGGGCAATTTCTCTGGCTACAATCAGTTTCTGAAGATTGCCTCCAGACAGGAATTTGACTTTCGTATCCTGGGAACCCGTTTTAATCTGGAATTGCTGGATGAAGCCGTCAACCATATTTCGCAGCGACTTGCCTTGCAAAAATCCGTTACGCCGATGCGTTCTGTGATGTCCCATTGTACCGTTTTCAAGTACGCTGCCTTCCTTGGCAGCCCCCCATTGGTAACGATCCTCAGGAATATGCGAAAGCCCGCTCTCCCTGATCTCACGAACCAAACGGCCTGTAATGTCCTTGCCCATCAAACGAATGTGACCTTGATCAATCGACTGGAGTCCTGTAATGCTTTGAATCAGCTCAGACTGTCCGTTTCCGGAAATGCCAGCGACGCCTACGATCTCACCAGCCTTCACCTCAAGACTGATACGATCCAATACAGGCTTTCCTTTCTTGCCTTGTATGGTAATCTCTTTCACTTCGAGAACCGTTTCACCAAGTCTAGCGGCACTTTTGCTCGTTTGCACCAGTTCTCTTCCTACCATTAATTTAGAGAGTTCGTCTGCGTTAGTAGCCGAAGTATTTACTGTTCCCCTGATTTTACCGTCTCGAAGCACCGTAACTCGGTCCGCAACTTCCATGACCTCATGTAATTTGTGCGTGATGACAATGAAGCTTTTCCCCTGACTCGCTAAGCTCTTCATAATGACAAGCAGTTCCTTCGCTTCCAGTGGTGTCAAAACGCCAGTCGGCTCGTCCAAAATAATGATATCCGCACCTTGATAGAGCACCTTTAGAATCTCAACACGCTGTTGCAATCCTAGCGGAAGGTCAGCGACTTTCCTCAATGGATCGATAGGTAATCGGTACTTGTCACACAATGCCTTAACTTGCAGAGCAGCTTTCTTTCGGTCGAACTTCACGCCGACTTGCGGTTCATTGCCGATGACAATATTTTCAGCCACTGTAAAAGATGGAAACAGCATGAAATGCTGATGCACCATACCGATCCCTTGACGAATCGCATCCGTAGGGTTCACGAACTGGACTTTTCTTCCGCGTAAAAGAATCGTTCCCGACGTAGGCTGTTCCATGCCGTAAAGGATGCGCATCAGGGTTGTTTTACCTGCCCCATTCTCGCCGACTAGCGCATGGATTTCACCTTCGCGCAGTGAAAAATCTACGTTGGAGTTTGCTATTAAGCTTCCATAGGATTTGGTAATTTGGTTCATTTGAAGCAGCATAGCGGGTTTCGCACTCCTTTCCTAGAAATGCGGAAACTGCCTACGTCGCCGTAAACAGTTTCCGAGGTTATATTAGGTTTGTAAGGGACGTACTATTATTTCAGAGGATTCGGAACCGTAACTTTGCCAGCTACGATATCGTCTTTGATGGCTTTCACTTTATTCACAACGTCTTGTCCAATAAATGGACTTAGTTTGGATTTGCTTTCTTTTGTTACAAAAGTAAGACCCACTCCGTCTTCTTTCAAGCCGTAATCCATAGCGCCAAATTTAAAGGTGCCATTCACGAAATCTTTCACGGTTTGGTAAGCTACGCTGTCTGTACCTTTCAATTGAGAGAGAACGATGTGCTCAGGATCCGTCACTGTACGATCGATATCTTGGCCGGATGTGTAGAAGCCTTTTTCCTTAGCCGCTTCGAACACGCCCAAATCGCCTACAGCTGATGCCGCTGCGATAAAGTCTGCTCCTTGAGAGAATTGCGTCAATGCCAGCTCTTTCGCTTTGGCTGGATCCGTGAAGCTTCCTACATAGTTAACGATGAATTTGGCATTCGGATTCGTTGATTTCAAACCTTCTTGGAAACCGACTGTGTATTTTTTGATCAAAGGAATATCAACTGCTGCCACCATACCGACAACATTTTTCTTAGTTGCAAGACCTGCGGCCGCACCAAGTAAGTATGCTGCTTCATGTTCACGGAATACTACGCTTCTAACGTTCGGTAAATCTACAACTGTATCAATAATAGCAAAAGATTTCTTCGGATTTTCAGCAGCTACCTTTTTCAGAGCATCCTCGGATTCAAAGGAGCTGGTAATAATAAGATCATAATTATCTGCAACGGCAGCACGCAGGTTTTGTTCAATCGCGCTGGCATCCGTAGATTCTACTGTTTTTACATCTACGCCGAATTCTTTACCAGCTTTTTTAACACCCTCATCCTCTTGAGCAAAGAAAGGGTTCACACCAATTTTTTCCGGTGTTATTAGAATGATTTTTTTGGATAATTTCGTTTCAGGCGCTTTTGTTGCTTCTGCAGCTTTCGTAGCTGCCGGAGCTGTTATATCATTTTTAGCGGTGCCGCAGCCAGTCAGCATTAATGTAACGGCGAAAATGGACAATAATGTTTTTTTCATGTGTGGCTCTCCCCTTTTGATCTGTTTTTATTAAAGATTTTTTTATCCAATTCGACAAAGTGCGACTTTTCAACTAAGACTGATAGTAGTGGATTCCCTAAGTCATGTCAAGAATAAAAACGACAACCATTATATATTGACACCTAAAGGCCTAGCTGATATATTTCAATAAAACATACTATTCCTATATGAATTAAAAAACGGAGGTGCTTTCATCTTATGAAACTATTCAAATCCCGCAAGCCCCTGCAAGTAGCTGTATTAACAGCCGTTCTTTTCTCCTCTGTGAGCACCTTAAGCAGTGCCGCTGAAGCGAGTGATTCCGCAGTCTCTTACAAGCAGTTCTTGAAAGATCAGTATGCCATCAGCTTGTCAGACTCCTTATCAAAAGGCGATTTCATTATCGCAGTTAACCGCGTCTTGAAAGCCAAAGATCAGATCAATGCATTCACAGACTTGCAGAAGGACAGCCCTTATTACAAAGCAGCACTTGCTTTACACGAGAAAGGCATTCTATCCGAAGGCAAGCTGCAGGGTGATCAGCCGCTTACCCAGCTGCAAGCCACTTTCATAGCGTTAAAAGCCGCAGGCTTAAAAGAACTCGCCTATACCTATCCTAAGGATAAAATCAAAGCCGCCCTGGCTAAAGTACATATCGATTACGATCAAAACAATCAATTAACGCTGCAAGCTGCTCAGGAGCTGGCCGCCGCTATTGATACCGGCCTTGTCTCCTCCGGTTTCGAAGCGGATGCTGCGGCTGGCCAAAGCTTTGCGAACGAGCTGCTTGGTAAGATTCTTACTTTCCAGGGACATTACAAGCACTACATTGGAACGACTTCCGATGCTGATATTTTCCGCAAAATTAACGACACCTGGCGTACGGAGGATCTTATTTCATCAACAGAATTGCGTGCTGTCTTCGATGAAGCCTTGAAAAAGAATCTCGTTACAGGCTACAACTTGAAGGATTCTCGATTCGATGCGAACTTTGATCCAACACTCTCTCTCACCTATGGGCATTCTGACATTACGCATGCGATTCAGTTAATCGGACTGCTGCGCAGCGAGAACATCCAGGCGAAAGTACAACTGGAGCCCAAAACGTCTGCCTTCATCTATTTGAAGGAATGGGGCGAGCCCACACAATCCGACGATTATCAAGTTGTCCAAATCGAGAATGGCAATTTCATCGCCTACGCCAAGGAATACGACATTGAGTTCGAATTCGATAACGCCGAGCAAAAGAATAAGTTCCAACAGGTCATTTTCCAATATGCTAAAAAGAACAGTAAAGACGAGACAGGACTTATTTATTCTTCCTGGTGGCAGCCGCTCTACTATTCATTAACCGATGTGAAAGACTATAAAGTAATTACTAATAATAAAGTCAGCAAAGGCCATTATTATGCACAATCCTTCTCTCTCAGCGATAAATCTAGCGATGTCGTTACTGGCTTAAAGAAAATCAACGCCAGCTTGAACGTCGATTCTTATAAGTTCTGGGTAGACGAACCTTTCTACAATTATTTACTAGGCGATTTTAAATAAATTTGATTATCCAACTAGCTCAGGATAGGTAATCGTCGTAGACGATAGGCAACAATGAACTAACCTATTGAATAACTCGCTTTTGACCTCACGGCGGTTGAATCGATAGCAAAACTCATCGAGATATGCTTGTAGGTGCTTAGGATCTAAGCCGTGGTAGGTACCACCAATAAAAGCTTTCGCATTAGAGATGATCGTATGAAGCCACTTTAGATGATCTGGATTTTCTTTCAGGTCGTACTTTTTGGCTTCATGGTGGAAGCCATTTTTGGCCAAAGCTTGATAAGAACGATATCTATCGCTGGCAATCGTTGATCCAGCTTCAATGTAGGTGGTTGCAAAGTC
>NZ_AUGY01000089.1 GCF_000422905.1 Paenibacillus alginolyticus DSM 5050 = NBRC 15375 | reverse complement strand
TTGTCTTTTTCCGATGCGGTACTGCAAATCGAAGGAGCTGATTCGGGTAGCGCACCTACATTTACGCAATCTTTGCAACAACGCTTTTCTCCTGCGCGGTTTGAGCTTCCCGAACCGAATCATACCTCGCATCGCGTCATGGCCTATCTCAGCAAACGCGGTATCCATCGCACGTTGATAGACTACTGTCTCGAAACGGGGCGATTGTATGAAAGCAGACGCTACCACAATGCGGTATTCGTCGGTTTTGACCAGGAAGGGACGCCGCGCTATGCGGCGATACGAGGTACGACAAGTACCCGTTATATGGGGGAAGCTGCTGGGAGCGACAAGCGGTTTTCGTTTTCTATTCCGGCCTTGGGAAACGCTACGGAACTGCATCTATTTGAGAGCGCCATTGATCTTTTATCCTTCTGTACGCTGGAACATCTCGCCGACCGGGATTGGCGGCAGGCGCATAAGCTGTCGCTGGCCGGAATATATAGGCCCAAGACAGAGGGGGAAGACCCTACTCCCCCGGCTGCCCTAATGCAGTACTTGCAGTGCTTTCCCCAGGTGAATCGACTTGTCCTGCACTTGGACAATGATGATCCAGGGCGAATGGCGGCAGCCACGATACAGAGGCTCCTCTCCCCCGCCTTTCTTATATCCGATGAGCCGCCTAAGTACGGAAAGGATGTAAACAACGATTTGATGGAATCCCGAAGAAGACGCGGAGAAACATCCCGATAGCAGTAGATGCCGATCGGGTCTGCGTCTTTTCTTATTGTGCATCAGGAAATGTGATTCTCACTGTATGCAGATGGGATGTAGATAAATTGAGGGTAAGCACAGCCCATTGATTGCATAGCATGTAATAGGTATAATAAAATCAATAAACAGCTATACAAGGAGTGAGCTAGATGATAATCAAGCCTTCCGCCAGTATCCGGCAAAACTATAATGAAATCGCCGATCTATGCAAATCTTCCGGGGAACCGATTTATCTGACCAAGAACGGTGAAGGAGATCTTGTCGTGATGGACATTGAGACGTTCTCCCGTCGCGAGCGGATGTTAAAGCTGCGCGAAGAACTGCTCGCTGTTCAAGAGGATCGTTTGGTGGGCCGAGTTGGTGTGACGCCGGATGAACTGGACACTTACCTAGAGGGCATTATTGACGAGGTTCAGCATGGAAAAGATGCCCCGTTATAAGATCATCGTTTCCGATCGCGCACGCCAGATGCTGGCGGCTCATGTGCGATTTCTTGCGGAGAACAGTCCTGATGCGGCGCGAAAAACGAAGAACGAATTGCTGCATGCGATACGTTCCTTAGCGCAAATGCCGGAACGCTATCCTTTTCTGGAAGCGGAATTTATCCCGTCAAACAAGTATCACAAGATGTTCGTGGTAAAATGGTATCTGGTGTTGTATCAAATTCAGGATGAAATCGTGTATGTCGATTTCATTGTAGACTGCCGCCAGGATTACCGTTGGTTGGTAAGATAACAAAAATGTTCTGAGGAAGACGCTGAGTGGATCGGCGTCTTTTTGTTGTTTAGGGGGTCCCCTCTTTTTCCCGGCAGGTGCTTTGAGGCGACGCGAGACGACTGTCTCGTGTTGCAGCAAGCACTGAATTTGGATAGCCAAATTCGCTTGTTAGGGGCTTTGCCCCTAAGACCCCGCGTCGCAACGCTATCGTTTCGGTGACCGAATGGGTTTCAGATTGGTTGTTTATCGCGTCGGCGACTCGTTTCATGAAGCCGACTTTTGAAGGGGGTGATCGAAGTTGAGGAAGCGGTCGATTTCGGTTCTGGTACGGTTGAATGAAAAAGAACATGCGCACCTTGCCAGCCAAGTCCAAAAATCGGGGCTATCGCAGGAGGCGTATATTCGTTCGCTCATCAATGGCTATGTACCCAAGCCCCTCCCGCCGCCGGATTATTTCGCGATGATGCGTCAGCTTCACGCTATCGGCAATAATCTCAATCAACTGGCGGCGAAGGCGCATACGACAGGGCATCTGGATCGGGCGGCGTTTCAGCAGGTGGCCGATCAGTTGCGCCGCGCGGTACAGCATATCCAGCAGGCAGTAACTTCACCCGAACGCATAGCCGAACCGAACTTCACGAATCCCGAGGCGCATCCGCCGTAGACGAAGGAGGTGTGACGCATGGCAACGACGGCGATTTGGGATGTCGCCGACCGATTGAAGCGCGTTATCGATTACGCCGCCAATCCCGAAAAAACCGCAATAGATCGAGCGGAACAGCAAAGCTTACATCAAGTGCTGGCTTACGCGAGAGACGGCGACAAAACGGAGAAGCAATTATTTGTGAGCGGCATTAACTGCGACCCGCTGACCGCCTACGAGCAGATGCAACGGACGAAACGGCAATTTCAGAAAACGGACGGCATTGTGGCGTTTCATGCGTACCAAGCATTCGCGCCGGGTGAAGCAACGCCGGAAATGGCGCATGCCATTGGCGTGAAGCTGGCGCAGGAATTATGGGGAGAGCGCTTCGAGGTGATCGTCTCGACCCACTTGGACAAGCAGCATTTGCACAATCATTTTGTGCTAAACTCCGTTTCTTTTCTGGACGGCAAACGCTACTACGACAACAAAGCGTCCTACGCCCTGCTTCGGCAAACGTCAGATCGGCTGTGCCGAGAGCATGCGCTGTCAGTGATCGATCATCTAGAACCGGGTAAAGCCAAGCACTATGGCGAATGGAAAGCCGATCAGGAAAACAAACCGACATGGCGGGGACTCATCCGCTCCGATGTCGATCAGGCGTTAGCGGGTTCCATGACGTGGACGCAATTTATCGTGGCATTGCAGAAGCAAGGCTACGAGGTGAAGCCAAACGTCAAGCATCTCGCGGTACGTCCTTCAGGCAAGGAGCGCTTTGTTCGTTTGCGCAGCCTTGGGGACGACTATACCGAGGAAGCGCTGAAACAACGCATTTTGCGGAATCGTCTCCCCCGTCGCCCACAGCCTGAACCTAAGCCGCGACGCAGACGTGTCGTTTATAAAGGAACGCTCCAATCTACCAGACGTTTCAGCGGGTTGCAGGCGTTGTACATTCGCTATCTATACAAAATGGGCTTGTTGCCCGCTCGACGCGCGTCCTCCCGAAGGACGCCTTTTTTATTGCGGGAGGATTTGCGGCATATGGCGACCATCAGCTCACAGACGAAGCTGCTTTGTCAGCACCGTATTTCCAGCAAGGAGCAGCTTCTAGCGTTTTCGTCCGTTGCGGAGCAAGAGATGAGCCAGCTTTGCGGCGAACGCAAAACGCTCTACAACCGTATCCGCCGCGCGAACGATGCCGTTCAGATCGAAGCTTACAAGGCGCATATTGCCGCGTTGTCGAAGCAGATTGCCCGACTGCGAAAGGAGGTGAGGCTGTGTGAGGGCATTCTTGCCCGATCCGATGAAATGAGGACGAAGCTTCAAGCGAGCGAGCTACAGGAGAAGCATTCACGAAAGGAGATGGACAGGCATGAGCAGTGGAGCCGAAGCGGCCGATCAGGTGGTGAGCATGAGCCTGCGGGGCATCGAGGTGATGGCCAAGATTTCCGGCGAAGGCGCTAAGCATTTGGCGGTTTATTTGTTTGCCGCACTGCAAGGACAGAAGCGGACGAAGGGCAGCATTCGATTGGAAAGCTTGCTCCGTAGCGGCAAGGAACTGAAGGTATTCGCGGTCAAAAATGAAGATCTCTCCACCTTCTGCAAGGAAGCGAAGCGGTATGGAGTCCTGTATTGCGCGCTGCGGGACAAAAAGAATGTAGACGGTTTGTGCGACGTGATGGTGCGAGCCGAGGACGCATCGAAAATCAACCGCATCGTTGAGCGCTTCAAGCTGGCGACGGTCGATACGGCGAGCATCAAGAGTGAGATTGAAAAAACACGCGCCAAGAAACAGGTTGACGAACAAGCGGCGGAACAACCGCAACAACCCGAATCGGGGCAGAAGTCGGAGCAAGGCGCGACGGGCGAAGGTGCTTCGTCGGAAAGGAGCGTGGACGATTTTTTGGACGAGCTGATGGGCAGTCCCGAAGCGGCGCAAACCGAGCGGCATCCCGAACAGACGCAAAGCGCGCCGCAGCCGGACGAACCGACGCGCCCATCGTCCAAGGCGAGCGACAGCGCAAACCCCAAGACGGCGACGATGGAGCGGCCCCATCCGTCCGAGCCTATCTCAGAGCGCAGCGCGGCATCCGCAAGGGGTACTACGACTGAAGCCGGGCAGCAGGCAGCGCCACAGCGGCAGTCGATTCGCGCACTGCTCCGCGAGCTTCGGGAAGAAAACCGCAAAGCGGAAAAGGAACGCCGTCAGCCAGACAGGGAGCCATCGTTGCCGAAACGGAGCGAGCGCCAAGCTGAAAGCACGAAGGCGGCGCAAGTGAAGACAAGCCGGACGAAGACGAACAAGCCGAAATCTGCGAGAAAGCGAGGTAAAGCCAAATGAGCAGCTTCGACGATCTGTTCCGGCAGGAGGCATCCGACCGCTCCATCGCGAACGCCTCCGAGCAGCCGTTCGATAAGGAAGCGTGGGCGCAGAGGAAGCAGGAGCTCAGACAATGGACGTATGACACAATTGATGCTGCCACGACAGGCATCGCGCAAAACGGCGAGCAGTTCCGGCAATATTTGGACGTGCAAAGCCGTTTTGACCGTTACAGCGTCTCCAATGCGCTGCTCATTCTCGTCCAGCGACCGGAAGCGACGCGCATTGCCGACTTCGACACATGGAAGGAGCAAGGCGTGTACATTCGGCGAAAGGAAACGGGCTTTTACATCCTGGAGCCTGGAGAGGAATATGAGCGTGAAGACGGCACGAAAGGCATCAGCTACAATCCGAAAAAGATGTTCGACATCGCCCAGACGACCGCCAGTCCTAAGCGGGAGCAACCGCAGCCGTGGGATGAGCGAACGCGCATCAAGGCGCTCATGGATCGCTCCCCCGTTCCGATAGCGATGAGCGATACGCTTCCGTCGGACGTGCAGGCGCTCTATCAGCCGGATACGCGCAGCATTGTCATCCGTCGCGGTGGAGGCCGGGGATATTTTCCGTTCGCTCGCGCAGGAGCTAGCTCATGCAGAACTTGAACGCGGCGATAACCGTTACAGCCGCTCCGCTTACGCCTTTCATGCGTACTGTGCGTCGTACATGCTGTGCAAGAAGTTTGGCGTCGAAGCATCGTCCTTCCGTTTTCAACGTGCACCGGAAAAGCTGAAGGACAAAGAACCGCAGCAGGTTCGCGCAGAGCTGACGGCGATGAAGGATGCCACGCATGAGATCGCTCGCCGAATGAATCGGATGCTGGTGCAGCAACAACAGCGGCAACCGAATCGGACGGACAAGGCAAGGTAGGAACGCCAACAGAAGTCCGCCAAATCATCTTTACGGGGGGAGTGCCTATGCAAGAAGAACGGATTCTCTGCCTGGATCACTATGAGCACGGCATCGTGGTACGCGCGCTCAATATGCTGCGGAATGATCTGATCGGCGAGCAGCGTCCCACCGATGCCGTAGACGATTTGCTGCTCAAAGCGATTGCTGTACCGTTCAATAACCGTAAACGCCGAGGACATCATGAGGCGCGTTGAAACCGCAAGGAGCGATTGGCTGCTCTTTGCGGTTTTTTTCGTTTTCGTCGTATGGGTGGCGCTGCTGACCGCGCCCGCCCTGTCCGGCGGGCTCCCGGCGATGCTCCAGCATCTTAGCTTGGCGATCCATCAACCATTCCATATTCGTTGGGTGAGCGATACGCCGCGATGTCTGTTCATCTTCACGCTTGCTTATGCGCTCGGTGTCGGCATCTATCTCTCCTCCCCGCGCAATTATCGCCGTCGGGAGGAGCATGGCAGCGCCCGCTGGGGGCGAGCGAAGCAGATCAACGCCAAATATCAGAGCAAGCCGCCGGAGCAAAACAAAATTTTGACCGACCACGTCCGCATCGGTCTCGACGGGCGCAAGCATCGACGAAACCTCAACGTACTTGTCGTCGGCGGTTCTGGCGCGGGCAAAACGCGCTTTTATGCCAAGCCAAACGTCATGCAAGCGCACACGTCGTTTGTCGTCCTTGATCCGAAAGGCGAAATTTTACGCGATACGGGACACCTGCTCAAAGCCAAAGGCTACGACATCAAGGTGCTGGACTTGATCAATCCGCATCGTTCCCACGGCTATAACTCGTTTGCCTATTTGCAGGACGACAAAGACGTGCTGAAGCTCGTCACGAATCTGATTCGCAACACCACGCCCAAAGGCAGCAACACGAACGACCCATTCTGGGAACGTTCTGAAACGGCGCTGCTCGAAGCGCTCATCTTGTATTTGCTCTACGAAGCGCCGCCGGAGGAGCAAAACTTCCCGATGGTGATGGAGATGATCGCCGCCGCTGAAGTGCGCGAAGAAGATGAAACGTACCAAAGCCCGCTCGATGAGTTGTTTGAGCGACTGGCGATGCGAGACCCGGAGCATTTGGCGGTGAAGCAGTACAACATTTTCAAGCTCGCGGCGGGCAAAACAGCCAAGTCGATCTTGATCGGTCTCGGCGTGCGGCTGGAGAAGTTCAATTTGCACACCATCGCGGGAATGAGCCTGGTTGATGAGATGGCGTTGTCTTCAATGGGCGAAAAGAAAACGGCGCTGTTTGCCGTCATTCCCGACAACGACAGCAGCTTCAATTTCATCGTCGGCATGCTGTACACACAGCTTTTCCAGTGTCTGATGTACGAGGCGGATTATCGGCATGGCGGACGGCTGCCGGTGCATGTCCACTTCGTCATGGATGAGTTCGCCAACTGTGCATTGCCATCAGAGTTTGACAAGCTACTCTCGACAATGCGCAGCCGCGAAATTTCCGTCTCGATCATCCTGCAAAATCTGGCACAGCTCAAAGCGCTGTACAAGGATGAATGGGAATCGATTGTCGGCAACTGCGACACGTTTCTGTATCTCGGCGGCAATGAGCAATCCACGCACAAATACGTCTCCGAACTTCTCGGCAAAGAAACGATTGACACGAACACTTACGGTCAAAGCAAGGGGCGCAGCGGCAGCTACTCGATCAATTACCAGCAATCTGGCCGCGAATTGCTTACGCCGGATGAAGTGCGGCTGCTTGACAACCGCTATGCTCTACTTTTTATTCGCGGCGAGCGCCCGTTGCAGGACGACAAGTACAAACTGCTCCGGCATCCGCATGTGGCGCTCACGACCGACGGCAGCGAGCAGCCTTATCAGCATGGCGGGACGGAACACGCCATCGACTGGCGAACGGTCACCTTGCATGAAAACGGAGAGTACGAGCTGCTATCGGAGGAAGAACTGGAACAACAACTTTTGCGGAAGGAATGATGACTTTGAAACGCAACCTGAAAAAGCTGTTCGCGCTGTACACGGTGCTCGTATTGATGGGAACCGTCTTCGTCTCCACTATTTACGCCGAAGGCGACCCGATGACGACGGTCAACAACTTGTCCACGTTCATTTTCGGTCTGATCCGCGCCATCGGCATGATTATTCTCGGCTTCGGTATCGTCCAGATCGGCTTGTCGCTCAAGTCGCACGACCCTTCTCAGCGGGCGAACGGTTTTCTGACGCTGGCGGGCGGGGTAATCATCACGTTCACGAAAGAGATTTTGACGCTGATTGCGGGATAAACTCGCTCTATCCTCTGTGCGACCCGTTTAGCGAATGAACGGCGTTCAGACAGAACACAACCAGGTGGGGAATGACGGCGCCGCTGTCTATTCCCCTTTTTTGCGAAATGAGGTGAGCCTGTGGCGAAAAACAGTTGGATTAATGACAACCTCGAAAATGCGCTGGATACGTGGGATGAGAAAATGCATGAAGTTTGGCAACTCGTCACGCAGTCTCCGGCAGACTTCAAAGGCGGCGGGATCTGGCGCGTCATCACCGACATTCATGGCGCGTTGCAGGCGACGGGACTGGCGCTGCTCGTGCTGTTCTTCGTAATCGGCGTCGTGCGGACAGCGGGGAATATCGCCGAATTAAAACGGCCCGAACTGGCGGTCAAGCTGTTCATTCGCTTCGTGCTGGCCAAAGCGGTCGTCACCTACGGACTGGAATTGATGATGGCGCTATTCAGCATCGTACAGGGCATCATTTCCACGATGATGCGCCGCTCCGGCTTCGGGAATACAGAAGCGTTGAACCTGCCAAGCGAGATTGCCAAAGCGATTGAGGATGTTGGCTTTTGGCAAAGCATTCCGCTGTGGGTCGTGACGCTGCTCGGCAGTCTGTTTATTACGGTGCTGTCGTTTGTCATGATTCTCTCGGTGTACGGGCGCTTCTTCCGCATTTATTTGTATACGGCGCTCGCCCCCGTTCCGCTGTCCGCCTTTGCCGGAGAGCCGAGTCAAAATATCGGCAAGTCATTTCTGAAAGGGTATGCGGCGGCTTGCTTGGAAGGGGCGGTGATTGTGCTCGCGTGCATCATTTACTCCGCCTTTGCCGCCGCTCCCCCGGCAGTTGATGAAAGCGCGGGCGCGGTTACGATGGTGTGGACGTATATTGGGGAATTGATTTTTAACATGCTCGTTCTCGTCGGCACGGTGAAAATGGCGGATCGCGTCGTGCGGGAAATGATGGGGCTGTAAATGATAGTTTTAAAGGTATAATCACTCCGACGTTTCGCCCAGCAATTCCCGGACGGAAACATCCAGCGCTTTGGCAATCGCCACGACCTCATAATCCTGAACAAGCCGGTACTGACCTTCCAGACGCGAGAGGCTGGTGGGACTGATGTCGAGTCCCGCCGTTTGCAATCTGGCGAGAAATTCTTTCTGCTTCATTCGCTTGGCCTTTCGGATTGCGACAACTCGTGTGCCAATAATATTTTTGTCACCCGGGGGCTCCTTTCGGTGCTTCATTCGCTGTCACCTCTCATTTAATCCAAATTGTATGCGAGGACAGCATTGTTTTAATGCGAATATCGCATTAAAATGAAATAAACCGATTTTCGCATTAAAAATGCGATCAATTGCTCCCAGTACAGTCAGGAGGCTCTTATGAGAGGAGACAGGGGATAGCAAATGAAGGAGCTGCTGCGACACTTTGAGGCAGAAAATCAAAGGCTGAATGAACTGGGACAAAAATCGCTTGAGCAAGGAATCCCGCTTGGAGAAAATGAAGCCGTTCAGGCCCAAAGCCGGAAGGTTGACGAATTGATTATCCATTTTTATCGTCACAGGGCGGTTAAGTGGGAGTCTGAGCATCGTTAGAGCGTGGTTGGGGGGAGGCGTGGTCATGGATTTTCCACCGTGGTTTCGGCAAGCCATACAAGGCCGATTGGATGATGTTTCTGCTCGAATCGAATATAGCCCTGAATTGAATCGTATTCGTGCTGAAGAAAGCAAGGCATTCCAAGTCTTGTTTGCAGGCATGGACATTGGGCGCATGCCTGAGTTTGCAGAATGGGAGGACAAACACCATTTTAAGCAAGCGATTATGAATGAATGCTTATACTTGCAAGGGATGAAGGATGGCATACAGCTTGCCGTGGCCTTATTGAGTCCTTCTGTTTTGTTTGATGATGAAACATCGGTTGAATCTGATCGAAACGATCCTGAGGCGTAGATTGCTCATCCAGGAGGGATGAAAGTGGAAGTGAAAATCAACCGGGAAATCCGGGATTATACGGAAAGCTTGTACTTTGGACTGTCCTTGCGGCAGTTCTTTTTTTCTGCGTTGGCGGTCGTCGCGGCAATTGGGCTTTATTTTGGACTGCGCAGTCACTTCGGATTGGAAACGCTCAGTTGGATGTGCATTTTGGGGGCAGCGCCCTGCGCCGCGCTCGGTTTCATCAAGTACCACGGCATGACCGCTGAGCAACTGCTGTGGGCGTATGTAAAATCGGAATTCCTTATGCCAAGACGCTTGGTCTTCCGCTCGACGAACATCTATTACGAAGCGCTTCGAAGCGGTATCCACCAGCGCGGGCAAGAAAGGATGAAGCGCAATGATTAAGACGCTCAGGCGCACGATCAAGCAGGACAAGGAACCGTTCGTCATCCCGAAAAGCGTTCAACAAGCGATCCCGATCCGCGCCATTTGGCCGGACGGGATTTTTGCTGTCGGCAACAAATTTTCCAAGTCGTTTCGATTCGAGGACATCAACTACGCCGTTGCGTCCAAGGAAGACAAGGAAACCATGTTCCTCTCCTACTCCGATCTGCTCAATTCGTTCGACAGCGGCGCAACAACGAAGATCACGATTCATAATCGGAGGCTCAATCAGGCGGACGTGGAAAGCTCCATTCTCATTCCGCTTCGCGAGGACGAGTTGGATATGTATCGGCGGGAATATAACGATATGTTGCTTGGCAAAGCGACGGGCGCGAACGGCACGATTCAGGAGAAATACATCACCATTTCCGTCGTGAAAAAGAACGTGGACGAAGCCCGCAATTATTTCGCAAGGGTCGGCACAGAGTTGATGGCGCACTTCTCTCGTCTTGGCTCCAAATGTACAGAACTCGATGCCACTGACCGCCTGCGCATTCTCCATGACTTTTTTAGGATTAGCGAGGAAGCGAATTTTCGATTTGATCTGCTGGAAACGATGCGCAAAGGGCATCACTTCAAAGACTACATTTGCCCGGACACGTTCGAGTTTGCGAGCGATCATTTCCGGATGGGGAACTATTATGGGCGCGTCATCTTCTTGCGGGAATACGCGAGCTACATCAAGGACAGCATGGTGGCGGAGCTTTGCGACTTGAACCGCAACTTGCTGCTCTCGCTCGATGTCATCCCGATTCCGACCGACGAAGCCGTCCGCGAGGTGGAAAACCGGCTGCTCGGCGTGGATACGAACATTACGAATTGGCAGCGGCGACAAAATCGCAACAACAATTTCTCCGCCGTCGTTCCTTACGACATGGAGCAGCAGCGCAAGGAGAGTAAGGAGTTCCTAAGCGACCTGACTACCCGCGACCAGCGGATGATGTTTGGATTGCTCACAATGGTGCATGTCGCCGAAAGCAAAGAACAACTGGATAGTGATACGGAGGCTCTATTGACCACCGCCCGCAAGCATTTGTGCCAGTTAGCCACGCTGACGTACCAGCAAATGGATGGGCTGAACACCGCACTGCCTTATGGTTTGCGGAAAGTGCATGCTTTGCGGACGCTCACAACCGAAAGCACGGCTGTGTTCATCCCGTTCCGAGCGCAGGAAATCATGCAACCGGGCGGCATTTACTATGGTCAAAACGTTATTAGCAAAAACATGATCGTCGCCAATCGCAAGCAACTGCTGAACGGCAATAGCTTCATTCTCGGCGTATCCGGTTCCGGCAAAAGCTTCACCGCCAAACGGGAAATCGTCAACCAGATACTGGCGAGCGACGACGACATCATTCTGATCGATCCAGAACGCGAATATTCCGCGTTGGTGAACGCGCTGGGCGGCGAGACGATTCACATCTCTGCCACGTCGCCTAATCATATCAATGCGATGGACATGAACCGCGACTACGGCGACGGCGCGAATCCGATTATTTTGAAGTCGGAATTCGTCCTCTCGCTATGCGAGCAGTTGATCGGCGGACATCAGCTTGGCGCGAAAGAAAAATCGCTCATCGACCGCTGCACCGCCAGCGTGTACCGCAAATATTTGCAGAGCAACTACAAAGGCGAGCCGCCGACATTGCAGGACTTCCGCGCGGAAATGCTCAAACAAGCGGAGCCGGAAGCGCACGACATCGCGCTGGCGATTGAACTGTTCACATCCGGCAGTCTGAATACGTTCGCTCAGCTAACCAACGTCAATGTTCATAACCGACTGATCTGCTACGACATTCTCGACTTGGGCAAACAACTGCTGCCCATCGGCATGCTGGTCGTACTGGATAACATCCTGAACCGGATTACGCAAAATCGGGCGAGGGGCAAGAATACCTTCATCTTCATCGACGAAATCTATCTGCTGTTCCAGCACGAATATAGCGCCAACTTTCTGTTCACGCTCTGGAAGCGCGTCCGAAAGTATGGCGCTTTTTGTACGGGCATTACGCAGAACGTTGACGATCTGCTGCAAAGCCACACCGCCCGCACAATGCTGGCGAACAGCGAGTTCATCGTCATGCTGAATCAGGCCAGCACCGACCGGATGGAGCTTGCGGAGCTATTGAACATTTCGGACTTGCAGCTTTCCTACATCACGAACGTCGATGCCGGTAACGGGTTGATGAAGGTGGGTAGCTCCCTCGTGCCGTTCACCGACAAGTTCCCGCGTAACACGAAGCTGTATCGGCTAATGACGACGAAGCTTGGGGAGCTATAGTAAATGTAGCCGCGGGCTTGCGTTTCGAAATAATTAACAAAATTCCCTTTTGAAAGACCTGATGTGATTCGGGTCAAAAATTCCATGACGATATTTGGTTTTCGCCTAGTCCTTATTTACCGGGATCGGTGAACTAGGGTCTTCATAATAAGGTTGTTACTTACCGCTTTTAAGACTAAACCACGAGTCGGTATTTGGGTACTTTCTCCCGTGGAAATCATGGGAAATAGAGGGAAATCGGCACTATGTGTCGAATTGTATGCAATGTAGCATCTAGAATTTTGCAATTGTTCGACAAAGGGGGGGATTAAAGAGCGATATTTCAGAGCAGTGATAGCAACGATAGGTAACATACTGTAGACGTTGCGACTTAAAAGGAGTAGAAGTAGACAGATGCAGTCGAACAATTAGGAAAAATGGCAAACCTGCTCGAAAGACAGGGACGCAAAGCCACGGGTCTAATGCATATTAATGCGATGATCGCCGGGTTGCCCTATCGACAGCAATTGGACACTGCCGATATAGGCGGTGTCCTTTTTGTCGTTCACCGGGGATGAGTTTTGAGAACGATGAAGAGCTTCTAATTCAACGAATATGGAATTTGTGGTCATGGACGCTTCAAGTGGCGAAAAGATGAACACAGCAAAACCCGAAAGCAAAGGAGCGCTTGATTTGAGCTAACAACTAACCAACGAATGACAACACCGACAACCAGACAAGTAGACTTTTCCTCACGAGATGGTGTTGCCATGTGAGGAGGGGCATTGGTATGCAGTATCCTTTGTCGCATGCAATAGCCGAATGCAAGCTTTTGATGAGCTGTCTACGGGTTTGTCTACGAATCAATCAATGTAATTCACTTTGGGACTTTGCCGCGATTGAGCGCTGGTTTGCGCTGCGGCAAAGTCTTTTTTGCATTTCATAAAGCTATACGCCAGCGTTTGTTAAGTAGCGTCGGCTGCCGCTCTCCTCCCTCTGTTTTGGTTTGCCAACAAACCAGAACGGAGGGACGAGAATGAAACGAATGAATTTACGGGACATGTATCCCTTTTTGAAAACGGACGTGTGGGTCGATCTCGATGAAGAAGTGGCGCAGGAAATCCGCCGTTTTGATTTGAAGGATAACGCATATAGACTGCGCACGTATCGCCATCGGGCGTACTACTCGTTGGATCGGAACGACGGGATCGAGCATGATGCGCTTTTCTTTTCGATTTCCCCGGAAGAAAATTACGAGCGTAAGCTTACAAATCAACAGCTTTATGCAGCCATGTGTGAGTTGCCGGAAAAATCGTTTAGGCGCATCTATGCCCACTTCTTCTTGGGCATGAGCAAAGTGGCGATTGCCGAGGCAGAGCAGGTTAATGAGCGGGCGGTTCGCAAGTCGATTGAGCGTGGCTTGAAGCAAATGGAGCGCATTCTCAAAAATATGTGAATCTCGGTTCGTTCGAGGGTCCGATTTTGCTGCTAAAGTGAACTGATAGGTAGAGGAACTTGTTACGACGGCGGCTGGTTTGGTTGTTGCCAGCCGCTCATTTTTCATGAGGGAGGCATGTAAGGATGAATCCTGGTCGATATTACGATGCAGAGCACGAAGGCTTTTACTATCAGATGTTGTATGAAAGGAAAAACAGCGACAGCTACCACCGGGCACTTTTCTATACGCTTGGAATTTCCCAAGAAACCCGCAAGCATATCCGCGATTTGTTCGATTTTTCTCATGGAGGCATTAAGCCCGAAGGGCTCGCGGCCTCTTGGCAAACGAGCAGTTCCATTCGCGTGAGCCGACTTGCCTTTAATCTGTGGAACGGCTGGACGGAAGAAGGCGCGGAACGCTATTCCGCTCCTAACGAGTTGTTTGCATGCGGTTACGCCCCTTATTTTTTTGAAGCGATCTACCTTCGGTATCCGGAATTTTGCCGCAGTCATGATCAGATTTTCAAACGGCGGACGGAGCAAATTCGCTAAATGGCCGCTTGTGACGGGAGTGGAATCGGATAATGAAGAAAATCAAAATGAGAACTGTGGTAAGGGACATCAAACAGTTGGACAAGCTCCCCAAAGCGATGAAGCGCGTGAATCGTTTAAGGCCTCGCGTTGAGCGGCAGACAGAACATGACAAAGCGCATGGTCAAACTCCCGCAGCATATGCACAGCACCGCTCCGAATCGACCATGAAGAAAATGGTGCGAACTCAAATGGGAATGAGCATGCGTGTCAGCAGCAGATTGATTCGACACATTCTTAAAAAGCAGACATTACCGAATGGAAATACTGTCCCAGGAAACAAACCCGTTGAAACGAAGCCTGAGCCTTCGGTTACGCCTACATCACGTCAAGCTCGCAGGCTTCGTCTTCGTAAGCCGATTGATGGCAGATATCTCTTGCGTTCAGATCAACAATCAGGAAAACAACGCTTCATACGGAGCCGGGCCAATGCCCGGCTTTCGCATCGTTCTCGCAAAGACAGGATTCCCAGCCCGGCTCCGAAACAAGTAGTTAAACCAGCCGGGAAAAAGACGCGCGCCGATGCGCCATCGCATACAGCAAATGTACGTGCGCCTCGTCGAAATGCGCTCGTGTCTGAAATTGCAGGTCAAACGATCAAGAGGAAAGAACGAACATTCAAAATATTGTCTCCATATATTAAAACGGGGCAGCGGCTAGGACAGGCTCAAAAGGTTGATCGCGCGGAACTGAAAATGAACGCCGTCGAGACAGCCAAGCGGGCTGCGCAAATGGCGATGGCAACTCGCCGCACTCTTCAAAGGGCACAAGCTGCCGCGAGATTGAATCTTCGCATTATTAAAATGGTTGTAAGAGCCGCCGCGATGCTTGTCAAAGGATTGGCGGCGCTTTTGGGGATCAGTAGTTCAGTGATCGTATTGCTGTGCATAGTAATGGCGATAGCCGCCGTTATTTCCTCTCCATTTGGTATTTTCGTATCCGGCGAAAATACGGATGCTGATGTAAAGCCGCTTTCTCAAATCGTTCAAGAGATGGACGCTGAATTTGAGGCAAAGCTGGAAGAAATACAGAAATCCGCTGGAAACGTAGACCGAGTGGAGATCCATTATACTGATAGTGCAGATAACACGCGAATCGATAATTGGGCGGACATTATAGCCGTATTTGCGGTGAAGACGGTCATGGATACAGAAAACGGAATGGATGTAGTTACGCTTGATTCAACAAGAATCGGTATCCTCCATGAGGTGTTCTGGGAGATGAATCAGTTGGAATCCCATGTTGAAACGATTGAACATACGGAAACAGTTACGGTGCAGCATGAGGACGGAAGCTCCAGCGAGGAGACGACGACAAGCTATGAGCGCATTTTACATATTACCGTGAATGGCAGAAAAGCGGAGCAACAAGCAGAGGCATACCATTTTACAAACGAACAAATGGATTTGATGAAGGAATTGCTGTCCGCAGAGTTCCGCCCGCAGATGCTTGCAATACTTGGCAAGGATATGGTTAGTGACTTGACGACGTGGTAGCTGGAATTGGTTCAATAGCATTGGCCTGAAGGCAAAACTGGGCAGTGAAGCCGTCCAATTGGCGCTGACCCGTCTAGGCGACCCGTACAGCCAACCGAAAGCCGATCAGGTATAATAAAAATATACCTTATTTAGCTATTTTGGACGATATTTGATAAAGTTTACCTCGAAGAATTTTTATCTTTCAGCACTGATCGGACCTCGTTCCAACTCGATAATTGTACTTATACAACCTCCACGGTATATATACTAATGGTGGGGTACAGTCCCCTCCTTGTATTTAGAGCAAATAGGCTGCCTGACTTACTTTTTCTGGTAGCCTATTTGTCTCGTCCCGGTGATCATTCATGGATCGCACTTTGCCATCTAACCTCTCTTGCACGAGTACTCCCGAGTAATTCTTTTTATCCTGCAATACTTGCCCTACGATCGATTGTAATGCCGAGTGTTCAGGGAATTCTTCTGCGTGGGTTACTGAGACCAGCTTAACTTGGAGGTTCCTCGAACTCTAGCCTTGGAAACCGACTTCTGATCTACGAAAGAGCCGATCCACCACGCGCTTCATTATCCGATTCTTACGGAAATAGACGGAGGCCGGCTTTTGCCGGCCTCTCTATGAAGTATAAACAAGTAATGACGCCTCTCTAAATAATTCGTTTTACAGCGTTCGCGATCTCATAACCCGGAAGAAGAAGCAAGTGAATCCATTTGCTCACGATCTTGACTCCGTTCGTCCTGGACCAATTGACATAACGTTCTCGCCAATATACGTCCAGCCGTTCTTGGCGCGACCAATCCCGGTAAACTTGGTGCCAACAAGGCCTTGATTCCACGTTTTTCGGCAAAACGAAAATCGGTTCCACCTGGTTTGGAAGCCAAATCAATAATAATAGCGTGATGCGGAATACGGGTCAACACACGAGAAGTAAGGATTTGCGCCGGAACCGTGTTAAAAATAATATCCACATTTACGCCTTCATCGTACAAATCTTTCGTATAAAACGGCTCAATCCCCATCTCCCATGCACGTGCAAACTGCTCCGGTTTCTGCACCCCCGCTTTGACGTGTGCACCCAGGCGCTGAAGCATTCCGGCTAGCGTAAGACCGATTCTCCCCAAACCCAGCACCATACAACAGGAACCATGTATGGTAATGTCCGTATGTTGAATGGCCATCAATAAGGCGCCTTCCGCAGTGGGAATGGAATTGTATATGGCAACATCGTCCCTGCTGAATAATTCAATCAGATCTATTCCTAGTTCCACGCAAAGGTTCCTCAAGTAAGACTTGGCTATGCCAGTACAGACTTTTGCGTGTTTCGGCAAGGAAGACATATATTCCTTGTTCAGCAATAACGTTTCAGATGAAAATGAAGACTCTACTCTGCCATGGTCGTCTGTACCGACAACCGGTAATATCAATACATCAGCATTGCGAAGCACCTCCCTCGTAAGCTTGGAATGCTGAACTTCAAGAAGTTGTTCGTGCAAATCTTCATAACCGATTACCACAACATTTGCATCCAGGTCTGTGAATGACCGAATGATTTCAAGATGTCGGGCATCGCCTCCAAGGAAAACAATATGCAGACCCGTTAACAAAAAATCCCCCTACTTTCCTTAAGTATGGATTTAAAATTAACTAACCTCGTTTACCATCTTTAAAAGCGCATCTGCTCCTTTCATCCCAGGGCAAATTCCGCGTAATTCCGCCTCTGTGGTCACCATATCGAGTGGGGCATCCAGCAATTGCTCTATTGTTCGTACCCCGGTTGCGCGTCCTGCCACAATGCGGCGATCGTTTAATTTCTCATTTAACAAACGAATATTAAGCGCTCCGCACATGATATATCCGTGATCGGTTGTGATGGCCAGAAGTGTTGTTTTGGGCAGGGCGACCTCGATACTTATAACCTGATGACCTTCAACTTCAATCGGTTTCATATGATCATCTATGATGCAGCTCCTTTTTTTACACTATATGCCGGGCGTGATATTTGCACCATAAACTGTTGCCCAAATTCGATATTACTTGTATTCGTTGGAAGCCTTCTCCCCTTTCGCTATATACATTTGTAATTGGACTTCGGATTCAATTCCATGTAATTTTTGAAATTTATAACAAAGGAGATAACAAACGCGCTGCTTGATCAAGCATGCGCTCGGAAGAAGTACGATGCATATGATCTTCCAAACGATATGGAGTAGCCTCGGCGAGATCCCGTTCGAATTGTTCCGTAAGTTCCCGGGCCACATCAGAGTGATACATCACTGCACACACTTCGTAGTTTAAACGGTAACTACGGAGATCGTAGTTGGAAGAACCCACTTCGGCAATCTCGCCATCGATAATCATGACTTTGGCGTGCAATACCCCTTTGTTGTACTGAAACACATTGATCCCTGCTTCCACGAGTTCGCCATAATACGTACGGCTTGCAGCTCCTGCAACTTTAGGAATCACTTGGCGCGGCACCAGTAATCTCACTCGAACGCCACGCGCCGCGGCTGTTTTGATGGCCATCATGATATCCGCATCGGGTATAAAATAAGGGTTGGTCACGTCGATGGTTCGGGTCGCCTGAGTCAGGCAGATGAAATGCATTTCCCGAATGATCGGAGTAGGCAGCCCGGGATTGCCTTCGAATATCTGTATATAGACGTTATGCGAATCCTTGGACGGGGAAGCTTTTCCCATGTGGGTGCCTTCCATCGTTCCCAGCTCCGATCCCCATTCCCATCCGTATCGTTCTGTTTTGCCGGTTGGAAATGGATGAATGGCTTTATCGTCTGACAGTTGAGCCGATTCAGGGATAAATTTTGCCTTTCTCGTTGAATGGAGCATGTCCGGTGACGCCATTTTCCAGTGAGCCTCAAAAACGGCTTTCACATCATCCGCTGTTTCGCCGGTTAACCGCATATGAGTGTCGCGCCAAAAACCGACATCCGGCTTCATTCCGGTATACTCGTCCCCAACGTTGATTCCTCCCATGAAGGCTTCCTTACCGTCGACGATGACGATCTTGCAATGATCCCGGTATGTCAAGTTGGATAATACCCAGGGGAATCGCAAGGGAAAGATGGTCCTGCATTCAATGCCTGCTTCTATCATCCGGCGAATCACATGTTTGGGAAACGACCGGCTTCCCCAGCCATCCCTAATAAAACGAATGTTTACACCGAATAGAGCCCGTTCAATCAGCACATCTGTGATACGTTTACCGATATGGTCATTCCGGTATATGTAATATTCCAGATCGATTGTCTTTTGTGCGGCCTGAATTGATTGAAGGAGTTTTCCATAGGTTTCCATCCCGTTCGTGAGGATTTGGACGTAACCGGTTCGAAGGCCACTGACAGACAAAGGTTGCAAAGCCCGAGCGATAACAAAAGCGGAGTCACCACATGCTGGAGGCAACGCTATCGGGTTATTGTGCGAAGAAACGAGCTTGTCCCGCCGCATTTGCACAGGATTCGTTACGAACAGGTAACAAACGAATCCGATAATCGGTAATACAAGTCCGACTGATATCCAAGTCAACGCTTTGGCGGGGCGGCGCACCTCCCGAACCGCAATAATGATCAACAGTGCCGTATTTACTAGCCATAATCCTGCTATCCATGCCAAGAAAATCAGCCTCCCAATCCAGTCATCTACGAGGAAATAAAGGGGCAGCCATGCCGAGAAGAGATCGGCATGGCCTTTTTTAGAAACCTTTATACTGCGGTTCTTCCTGTTCAATTTGTTGTAACCGTGGAGTGACCTGGTCAATAATGTTTTGTGTCTGTTGCGCTGCATTTGTGAACGTGGTTTTGGCCTGCTGGTTTTGTGTATTTAACGCAAACTGTTCAAAGCTGGCCTGTGCGCTTTTTAATGAAGCTACAGCTGTTTTCACTTGAGAAGCTACCGTCATGTTGAATCACCTCCTGAAATGGCATCCATATGTAATATGTCAACCCGTCAGAATAATAATGAATGGTAAAATTTGATGATTGGCTATTGTCAGGGGTTAGAGTCTTTCTGAAAAGACTTACCGAAATCTATGCCCTTCTTGGCAATGCTTGAAGCCAGCAAGTACAGCCCAACATAGATAGGAAAAGAATAGGTATGTTTCCAGTGAACGGGGTGGTATAAATCGGCCATTTGTGAGACCGGCTCGGCCACAAAAGCGGAAAATCCCCCAAATAGGAGAGCTTAGAACAACGGATGTATGCCAGACTTGTACTGGTGTAAGAACATAACCGTGACGGGAAGAAGTGAAAAATTCCATGGAAAATTAGCGGGCATGAATGGTATGACTTCCCAGTGATAATGCCAAAGTCCCATGGCAATCCCAAGCTGGTCCAGCCACGACGACACGATAATCATCATAAACCCGGATAGGAGAAACTGTCCCGTAGCTCTCTTATCCCGAAATCCGATCCAAAATAGCCAGGGGCATATCGATAAACCTACTCCCAACCACCATTGTCGCGTAAATAGTACGTGAGTGCGCCAAATGTCAGTCATGTTGCGGTGTGCTTAGACAATCAATTGATAGGCTTGTTCGATTACATGATGAATCTAATTTTCGTCCACCGATGCCACCCCTTTCCGTTATCCGCTTACCGATCATTTTTCATCCGATATGTGCCTGTTTTATATACGCGAGTTTCCATACAGTATATTCGACGTTACAAATACGCCGACCGGCGGCAGCGAAGTTGAAGGCGGTTGCGGTGGGATATAGCCGCTATACCCCGCCAAGCTTATATCAGTTGTCGCTACCCAGGTTCCATATTCGCCCGCCTGTAAAGAAGAGGGTAGCATCCGCAGACGTCCGGTGAGAACCAAATGCCGAAGTTGAATCTTGACATCGTCATAGATGGTTAATTGGCCGGAGTAGGCGGCGTAGGGGGAATGAAACATGATCTGCTGCGTGCTTTCATTCCAACTTCCTTCAATCGGAATCGGCGTTCCGCGAAATTGGATGGTGCCTTGAATTTGCTGGTCCTGCAAAACACGCATCACTAGTTTGCCCCACACAACCGGTCTTCCGGCGACAGATGCATGAACTCCCCATATGGAAAAGGGAGGTAAACTCTTTGTACTTGTTTGAGCCGCAACGGACATGATTCATCACTCCTCAAAGTTGGATCACGTCATTATATGCGTCCTCGGCAAAAATGCCAGTCACTGGGCAAGAATTCTTTGCAGATAACCGAACATGATCAAGTAAAAGAAGATGGACTTTCTCTTATACTGGTTGTTTCTTAATGCAGACAGGTTTCGAACAAAATTGTTTCAACCCATCCCAGTTGCTCCAGATGCAATTTTTACATCGATTTGGTTGTCGGGGCAGAAGTAGTCCAGTTTTTAATGCTTGTACTGAATGTTGGTAACATGCAGGCATCCGCCTTTCCAAATTTATGCAAACAGCATTTAAGTTGTCCAGAAACGAATCATCCTATGCAGTTATCCGCATCGTGAAAGTCCGCTTGGATTTGATCCCATCTACCCTTGTCCCCTGTATACAAATATCAAAGACCGGAGCTGCCCATTTTGGGCAACAGCCGGCCTTTTGGTGGTCCTATTTCTCAGGATAAGTTGTCTTCGAAAATTATACAATGAATTTTCCAACTTACGCACGGAGCAAGTCGGACATTTTGTTTAATCGGAATGCGGTTTGCAGCATTTCCTCGCTCTTCGCCGGTTGCCCCTCTGTCATGGCCGCCACCTCCTCGGGACAAAACGAAGTATGAATCGGTTCGTTTAAAAAAACTTCCGGCATTCTACCTATGGCTCGAATCGCAAACATTTTCCACGCACTGATTCTCCCAGTTGTTGCAGAAGTCCTCATATACTTGCTCTACTCCACAGTCGGATATCATGCGCCTGGCCAAAAAGTCGTACCAGAACTGGTCGAAAGACAAGGGCATCCGGGTTCCATATTGGGAACGAAGGGTTAAATAACGGTCCCAGATTTTGATTCGGAATGCTGCCAATTCATCACATCGCTCCATGTCGGTTCGCCTTTAAGCGGCGCTGGTGCCGCTGGGTATTTCTGATGTTTTCACTCTTTCTTCGGCCATCTTTTGAAATTGTTTCGCTCTTTCCAGATGAAAGGCACGCAATTGGTCTTGATACTGAGCCATTTTCACGTGCCAGTCGTACATTTGCCTGACATAAGCGGCGTGGTCATGCGTATACATGGGCATTTCCTGTTTGATAAACTGCATTCGAAACCATTCCTCCTTGGTAGGTGAGTTTTGATGAACTTACAACACCAGTCTATGGCAGATGCATAGAAGTGAACAACGGCATCCGCCCGGTTTCTGGTCATTTTTATCGGGTTGGTTGTCTATATGAGGCGGAAACACAGCCTTTTGGGGATACCGAAAAGCTCTACTTTTCTTCAACTTAGTTATACCATTCTTTTTCATAAATGAGTCTAATTCACCTTCATAAACATGCATTCAGCACTTTATCTGCGATCCGCTTGAGACGCCTGCTACGAAGCCTCGGCGCTCTGCCGTGAAGCTGTTGATGTCCCAGGTACTCGGCGGTACCTGGCTACTGGATCAGTTTTGGAAGGAGTTTTTGGAGTTCGGCATCGATTAGGCCTTCATAAGCGCTTGGCGGACCGGGAATTCCGAAGTGACGGTAGAACGCGCCATTTTACCATGGTGGCCAATCATGTGCTTGATCCCGGCAGCAAGCTGGCAGCCGAAGACTGGGTGGATCGTGAAGTTGTCATTCCACAACTGTCGTCCTTCGATGTGCAGCACGGCTATCGGGCGATGGACTTCCTGCTGGAATCCGACGAGCTTATTCAGCGTGAAGTGTTCCACAGCGTGGCCGGCCTGTTGGAAGTCGACTTGTCGCAAGTCGTCATCGGTTTCGCGGTCACCCGCGGCGAGTATTCCGATTCAATGCCGGGTATGGCCCGGCTTCAGGGAATCGTGGCATTACATTTGTAAGAAAAAGGAATCCATATGCAAATGCAAAATAAGTCTGCCCTTTACGCCATGGATTGGATACATAAATTGTTAAATTTAGCGGCATTAAGGAGATACTAAATTACAAATGATTTATGAATACGTCAATGGATGCGATAACATGCGATAACAAGTCGAATAGAAAATATAGCATACCATAAGGTTAAGCAGTAAACATTTCAAGATTGTATTGGAAGCTGCCAAAAAGCGTGAACAGGAATTCCTTGCACCGTCTTTTTATTTTACCAACTCCCTGCCAACCTCCTCGTTTTCCATCCCGTAAAATATTTTTCTCGAAATCTTGCAACCGGAGTCCGATTTTATCCCGAAAACGTAGCGGATAGTAGAGGGATAAATGTCGCCCTCATCGCTCCTTAACAACCAAATACAATCTTATCCGGTACGTTCCCCGCATGGCCATGAAGGATAGCCACGTTGCAGGCGCGCCACGACCATTTTGTCGATTCTTGTTTTTGTATGCCTTGTTAGCAGAACCGATGGAATGCGAGCGATTTTGCCATGCAATCAATGAATGGCGGTACCATTTAAGGCGAAGACCCATACGGAGGGATAATGATACTTCCGCCCAGCCATAGCTCATCGCAATGGGGGCGGCTTGCAGCGATCCTGGAAGAGGCTGACGCCTATGAGTACAGTTAACCACTGTCCGCTGGATAAGACTTTTAGGTATGCAACCAAAACAGAGGCGGAAACAGAGATGCGCATAAGTGAAATTTTTCGGGTGCGCATCTCTGCTTTTCAGCATGTCTGAATGATCGGGAGGTCGGGTATGAACTCAAAGCTGATCAGATATAGCATGCAAATTGCGATGATTAAACAGTTATTGAATCTCTCTTTAATCACTGAAAGTGAGTTCCATCAGATCAAGGGCAAAACCATGAGAGAGTACGGCATCATTTCGGACCTGACTTCATAATTTGCACATTTGTCGGTCCGCCCAACTCTTATTATACTGATGGCGAGTTAATAAGAATGGAGGATGAGGCTATGGCGCTTGAAGTAGAAGTGATTAAAGCTAGCCGAAAAATAGTTGATCGAAACGGCGGGAAATCGTCGGATGTTCTCCGTGTTGCCCCATATGCCCGAGTAAGCACCGACTCCGAGGAGCAGTTGAACAGCTACAAGTCGCAGGTCGCTTATTATACAGATCTCGTGAGCAAGCGCAGCGACTGGGTGTTGGTTGATATGTATGCGGACGAAGCGATTACCGGCACACAGGTGACGAAGCGCGAGGATTTCCAGCGCATGATTAACGACTGCATGGACGGAAAAATCGACATGGTCATCACGAAGTCCATCTCCCGTTTTGCCAGAAACACGCTCGATACACTGAAGTACGTCCGTATGCTAAAGGATAAGGGCGTTGCTGTATTTTTTGAAGACGAGAATATCAATACGCTGACGATGGACGGCGAGTTGTTGCTTGTCATATTGAGTTCCGTAGCGCAGCAGGAAGTCGAAAATATCTCAGCTAACGTCAAAAAGGGCTTGAAGATGAAAATGAAGCGCGGCGAGTTGGTCGGCTTCCAAAGCTGCTTGGGGTACGATTACGATCCGAGCACGAAGAAGATTTCCATCAACCAGGAAGAAGCGGAGCTTGTTCGCTATATTTTTCAGCGCTACGTTGATGGCATGGGCGCATACGTTATTGCTAAGGAATTAACCGAGGCAGGACATAAGACCAAGTATGGAAGAATTGAATGGCAGGATACGAGCATTCTTGGTATCATCAAAAATGAGAAATACAAAGGCGACTTGCTACAGGGAAAGACCTTTACCCTCGATCCCATATCCAAGAGAAGACTTGAGAATTATGGCGAGGAAGATCAGTTTTATGTCAAAAATCACCACGAGCCGATCATCAGCGAAGAAGTCTTTGAGCGGGCGCAGGCTATCCTGCATAGAAGGGGCGAGAATCGCCGTCGCGGTATGAAAGGCAAACGTGACAAATACAGCAGGAAATTTGCATTCAGCAGCATGCTGGAATGTGCGTTTTGTAAAAGCAATTTCTCGCGGCGGAGCTGGCACAGCGGAACTCCAAACGAAAAGTCAGTTTGGCAGTGCGTCACCTCTACCAAAAAGGGAAAGAAGCTCTGTCCTCACAGCAAAGGCTTGGATGAGAAAATAATTGAGGACGCCTTTGTGGAGTCGTACAAATTGGTATGCCGCAATCATACGGACATTATTGATGAGCTGATGAAAAGAATGGAAGCTGTGTTCAGCGACCAGAATAGTCAAAGACGGCTGAATAAATTGATCACCGACATTCAGGCATTGGAGCAAAAACGCTGCAAGCTGATCGATCTGTGCTTGGATGAAAAAATCGACCGGGCAACTTACGAGCAGAAATATGCGGAGCTGGACGCTTCGTTGTCGGGATTACTTGAAGAGAAGTCTCAGTTGGAGCAATCCGCACAAGAAGAAATCGATACGGGCAAGCGGCTGGAGCATTTTCGCAAGGTGCTTCGCACGAACGAGCTCTTGCCATCGTTTGATCGCAGCGTATTTGAAAGTATTGTTGATAAAATCATCATCGGCACGGACGCCGATCCAGAGCAACCTAATCCATACAAGCTGACCTTCGTATACAAAACCGGTTTTCATAACAGCGTTCAAGGCAAAACGTGCAGTCCATTTCAAAAAAAGTCGCTGAAAAATGAAGGGAGTGAATTGTGTCCCTATTCCGAGCACGACACACGTTGAGTGCATTTCACAGCTAGTTAGAATCGAATAACTGGGCAACTATACTTGTGAATAAAAATAGGAATGACAAAAAGCACATGTTAATATAGAAAAAGTATTTTGGTTGATAAATGGATAATAAAAAAATATGAACCAAATAAAGAAGTAATGAATAGCTTCACCATTCATTACTTTTTTGTTTGGTAAGCAAACGAAGTGCGGTAGCTAATCATTACTAATCCAGTCCTATCTTCCACAGTACCATCTACGGAGGTCACAAACCCAACCAATCCCATCGGCCATAAGAATGTACCACTTCTGCCATGTTTTTACCAGCGATTGTCACAGGATTTACCACTTGTTGCCAATTAGTTTACCAATAGGGTAATGTCAAGAAAAATGGATTTACAATGCTAAGGATTTTGAGAGATAAAAAAAGTCTAATTCCTCTACATTTTTACCGAGGAATTAGAATAAGGATATTCCACAAACGCGCCCGATTGCGGAATATTATTTATATTTTTCTTAATGCGGTAACGCCAACATTTTGAAAATTTTAGACGCTAAGCAATTTAAACTTAAAAAAGTTGATTCCTTAAACTACAGGAATCAACTTTTTAATTTGGCTTTTTCAAGTAAGCACTGTTGATGGAGAATATTTACACTTCAAATTCTTTAATTTTAGCGTTTGGACTTAATACTTTTTCCGGTACAAATTCTTCTGGTTGTTCTCCATTTTTCACTTTATTTGCCCAGTCATCGTTAGCAAGAGCTCCACGGCCTAAAGTGATAACATCTGCTTCACCTTTTTCTATAATCTCTTTTGCTTTTTTTGGGTCATGAAGGCTCCCGTTTGCGATAACAGGTAATTTGCCATACTTTTTAGCTAACGCTGCAAGAGTAGGTCCATCTCCAAAGGCTGAATCTGTTGCATCTGTTCCTTCACCTTCAGGGAATGCAGGTTGCCATGCTTCAAATTCTGTTACATGGATAAAATCTAGTCCTGCTTGTCCTAACTGACCAAAAATAATTTCGGCATCTTTTTCTTTATCGGCCCACTTATGATAATAGTCATTTATTTTCCCCTGAGAAATTCTAATACCAATTGGATATTCTTTTCCAACTACTTCACGCACTGCTCTTGAAACTTCCACCAATAAACGAACACGATTTTCTGTAGTGCCACCATATTCATCAGTTCTTTTATTTGTATAATCCGTCAAGAACTGATCAAGGATATACCCATTGGCCCCGTGAATTTCAATTCCATCAAAACCAGCCTCTTTAGCATTCTTTGATGCCTCAACAAACCCTTTAATTACCTCCGTAATATCCTCCTTTGTCGCTTCTTTTGGTAATGGGAATGTTCCATCCCCACCATAAACCTTCATTTGCTGTCCTTTTGGTTGAACTGCTGATGGTCCTAACGTGTCACTTACAAATCGGTTTCCTTGAGATAAGGCACCCGCGTGCATCAATTGAACAAATATTTTTCCACCCTCTTGATGAACAGCATCCGTAACCTTCTTCCAAGCCTTTACTTGTTCGTTGTCTATGATACCGGGTTGATCAAAATATCCTTGACTATAAGTATTGTCTGGATATGTTCCCTCGGTTATGATTAAACCAAATCCCCCCCGAGCAAATTTCGCATAATAATCAACCATTTGGTCAGTCGCTACTCCTTCTGGTGTAGCACTTGTTCGTGTCATTGGGGCAACACCCACCCGATTGTCTAGTGTTATGCTACCTAATGTCACCGTTTCAAACAGTAAATCTTTGTTTGTCATAATGTAAACTCCTTCCATATTCCAAATCATGTATAGTATGTTCCATTGTTGAATTAATTAACAGCCGTCAATACCGCAGGCCATGCCTTCCATTAAAATAACAGGCTTTTGTTTATCCAATTCATCTTTTATTATTTGTTCCAAAGTTTCTTTTGAATGCATACCCGCGATAGTCGTATCTCCAATAACAAATGTCGGAACGGCGGTAATATTCGCTTCATCATAAGCATGTTTCAGTGCTTTTTTGTGTGCTTCTTTGTATCTTCTTGTTGTTAAAGCCTCCCGATACTCCTTTTTGTCCAATCCTACTTCACCAGCTAATTTTGTTAGTACATCGATGTTACCAATATCTTGTTCTTCCTGAAAGAAGGCACGTAGCATACGGTTATTGTATTCATTACCTTTATCTTTTTCCTTTGCATATTGATACCCTTCAAAGGCTAAATGAGTATATGGTTGAGGGGACACTCTCGGAAGGACTATGTCAATCCCCATCCGTTCGGCCATTGGATAAACGGACTGTTTCCATGTGCTTTGTAAATAATGTCCTTCTGGCTTCAATGTTTCATTTGGATATGGACGTAGCTCATACGGCATCCATTCTACTTCCACATCTTTTCCTTCTATTGCTTCTACAAAAGGCTTTTCTGCTAAAAAACAAAAAGGACATACATAGTCTGAATACACCTTTATCTTTACGGTCATGGTTACTACCTCCTATTAATTGTTTAAGTTGTGTTGCATGTATGACATACCCTCACTTTTAGGGTGGAAACTAATCACATCAAACAGACTTTGTTTCTGTGTACTCATCTATTGTAATTCACCACATTAGTTTAGTAAAATAGATAGAAATGAACTATTAGTTCGCTAAAATTGAACTAAGGAGGATAGTTATATATGGAGCTTCGTCATCTTATAACACTCAAGACAATTGTAGAGAGGGGAGGATTTAAAAAAGCAGCTGAACATCTTGGTTATGCCCAATCCTCTATAACAGCTCATATTAAAGAACTGGAGGGAGAGTTAGGAAAGCCATTATTTGACCGTTTAGGAAAAAAGGTTGTTTTAACCCAATATGGTCGTCACTTTCTTCCTTATGCTGTAAAGATTATAGACCTATATTCCCAAGCCTTAAATATAAATGAAGAACCAACAGGTGATTTGACCATAGGGATATCGGAATCACTTACTATCGGTCGAATTCCATCTATTCTTCTCGAATATAAAAGGTCTTACCCAAAAGTTAATCTTTCACTCAAATCAATAGAAAATTACCAGGTTGCATCAAGTCTTCAAAACGGGGACATTGATTTAGCTCTAATATTAGAAAAAGATGACTGGTCTCTTCCTGAGCTTCATTATGAAAGACTGATAAGAGAAAGAATGGTTTTAATAAGCCCTCTAAAGCAAGAAAACACAAGGACTGTTTTATATACGGAAAGGTCATGCAGTTATAAGTCTGTTTTTGACCACTATATAAAATTTAAACAAATGGATGTAAAAGAAAGTTTAGACTTTCAGAGCATTGAAGCAATTAAACAATGTGTTAGAAGTGGATTGGGAATTTCATTGGTACCCTATTTTTCTGTAAAAGAAGAATTGGAAAGCCAGAAATTGCATGGGGAGGAAGTAGAACCAGAACATCCAGCTATTTCTACATTCCTTGCGTATCATAAGGACAAGTGGCTATCTCCATCAATCAATAGTATGATTGCTTTAATAAAGCGTCACTCTACAAAATGGGAATAATAAAGGAGGAAAAGACAAATTAGCATTGTCTTTTTCTCCTTTAAGTTTGATTTTTTAAGATTGAAATCCTGTCATAATATACAATTAAGCGCTATTCCACTAAATGGCCCTATTGTGGAAGACTGATCTTATTAAAAATCAATCAAACTTGAATAATAACCATAACCTTTTTGTTTTTCAAAACTATGTTTTCTATCTTTTATCACCAGAAGGTTTGAAGTGCTAAACAACCTGTCATTCTTTGGTAAGCTTTTTGTTATTCGGTGTAAAAAACTATGTCAAGGATGGTACGTTTCAGTGGTCGTAATCCATCCCAAACAACACAAACAACCCAAACAACCCAAACAACCCAAACAACCCAAACAACCCAAACAACCCAAACAACCCAAACAACCCAAACAACCCAAACAACCCAATCACCCAAACCTGATGCACCAGAAGCAGAGCCGACAGTATTTAAAAACAGAACAAACTTTCATCAATATAAAGACAATAAAAAAAGCTAACAGCCTATATATGGGACTGACCCCATAACGTGAGACAAATCAAAACACCTTCAAGAGAATCAGACCATGTCGTAAGATATGGAGATAACCTTGGAGGTGTTTTTGCCTTGGCAACAAGAGTGAGCTACCCGGTAGAAGTGAAGATGAAAGCAATAGAGATGAGACTGGCAGGTGTTCCAGTGAAAGAAGTTATGGAACAGCTGAACATACGAAATGAATCACAAGTGAAAACTTGGCTGCGTTGGTATCGACAAGGAGAAGTTCAACGACTGGAGCAGCCTGTTGGAAAACAATATAGCTACGGTAAAGGACCCGAGTATACATCAGAACTTGAGAAAGTGAAAGCGGAAAATCGATTTCTGAGGCAGCAGTTAGATGTTCTAAAAAAGTACAAGGAGATGGAAAGGAGGTGTCACCGGAAATCGTCATACCATGGATGCAATCCCTCCGAGGGGAAGTAAGTGTTGCTCAGGCCTGTGCATGGTTAGGACTTCCTCGTGCCACTTACTACCGTTGGAAAGCCGCATATGGAACCGAACACAAGGATCACATGGTGGAGAAAGTTCGTAAACTCTGTTTGCAACATAAATTTCGCTATGGATATCGTAAGATCACAGCGTTGCTCCGAACGGAGCATACGATCAATCACAAACGCGTGCAGCGGATTATGCAACGTGAGCAGCTGCAATGTCGTGTCAAAGTGAAGAAACGCAAATCCACTGGGCAGCCTGCATACATAGCGGAGCATCTATTAAGGCGTCAATTTGAAACCGATTCACCGATGCAAAAACTCGTGACGGATATTACCTATTGTATGCGTCAAACCCTTCACACCTGTTCATAACCACACAAATCCGCCAGAATGAATCCAGCACGTTTACGAGAGGTGGATGGGCATGGATGCGAATTTGCAAGAAATATGGACCGCGCGCATTGCCGCATATCGAGCGAGCGGTCAAACGATGAAAGCTTGGTGCGCCGAGCATGACTTGACCCTGCATCAATTAAAATACTGGCTGTACAAGGCACAAAGGCAAGTACAATCCGTCCCATCAGCTACTGCCTTCCGTCCGGTTGCCGTCACTGGGGGAATCGCAGCAACGGAATCCCTTTGGATACATGTAGGCGCAGCACGGATCGACGTTCGATCCGGCTTTGAACCCAAATTGCTCCGCGACGTGGTCGCTGCGCTGACGCCCTTATGCTAAATCTCGTGGCAGCTTCGCTCGTTTATCTGGCTTGCGGCACGACGGACATGCGTAAATCCATTGACGGTCTAGCTGCCATCGTGCAGGAACAATTTGCGCTGGATCCCTTTTCCTCCGCGCTGTTCGTGTTTTGCAACAGTCGGCGGGATAAACTCAAAATCCTGCATTGGGATCATGCCGGCTTCTGGCTCTACTATCGCCGGCTGGAGTGCGGCTCGTTTCAATGGCCCACTGGTGGCAAAGCTCCGCTATGCCTCACGCAGCGGGAACTACGCTGGCTGCTGGATGGGCTCTCCCTTACGCAACGACACGCGCATCCCCAGGTTTCTCCAGAAATCGCCATTTAACAGGGCCAGCAGGATTTTAGGCTGCGTTTGTTGAATCTCTTCGTTATGAATAGCCCATCGGAATCCCTCACCCTTGAACAACTCCAGCAGCAAAATGCCCAGTTGGAGCAACAAAATGCCGAATTGTCGGCCAAACTTAAATGGTATGAAGAGCAATTTGGGCTCGCGCAGCAAAAACGCTTTGGCGCTTCCAGTGAGAAGACGCACCCGGATCAACTGGAGCTGAATCTATTTAATGAAGCGGAAGTGACCGCGGCACCTGAGCCGGAGAAGGAATCGATCACGTATGAGCGCCGAAAAGCCAGCGGCAAGCGTGAAGAGGACCTCTCCAAGCTGCCGGTGGAAACGGTGATGTATGCCCTTGCCGAAAACGAGCAAATATGCGCGTGCTGCGGCGGAGCGCTGCATGAAATGACCACCGAGACACGCCGCGAAATCGCGGTGGTGCCTCCACAAGTCAAGGTCGTGCAGCATGTGCGGCAGGTGTATGCCTGCCGCCACTGCGAACGCGATGAACTGAAAACGCCTATCGTCACGGCACCCATGCCACGGCCTGCCTATCCGGGCAGCTTGGCTTCCCCATCGTCGATGGCGCATGTGATGTGCCAAAAATACGTCAGCAGCCAGCCGCTGTACCGGCAGGAACAGGAATGGAGCCGTTTGGGCTATCCCCTGTCGCGGCAGACGATGGCGAACTGGATGATCTACGGTGCGGAACAATGGCTGCTGCCCGTTGTAGCGGAAATGAAACGCCATTTGCTGAAGCAGGAGGTCCTGCATGCGGATGAAACCACCCTGCAAGTACTGAAGGAACCTGGGAAAGCCGCGCAGTCGAACTCGTATATGTGGCTGTATCGCACGGGTCAGGGGGTGGAACCGGTGGTGCTCTATGACTACCAGCGCACCCGAGGCGGGGACCATCCGCGGGATTTTCTTGCAGGCTTCAAGGGTTACTTGCATGTGGATGGCTATGCGGGGTACCACAAGGTCAAAGCGGTGACGCTGGTAGGGTGCTGGGCCCATGCGCGTCGCAAATACGATGAGGCCTTGAAAGTAGCGCCAGAGGCCAGAAGCAATCCGCACAGTGTAGCAGCACAAGGCCTTGCCTGGTGCAACCAGCTGTTTGCGGTCGATCGGGGGCTGGGGGAGGTCACGGACTTGGAACGACTGGCCGCTCGCGAGGAGCAAAGCCGCCCCGTGCTGGATGCGTATTATGCTTGGCTGCGCCAACAGAAATCCCGGGCCATGCCCAAAAGCTTGCTGGGGCAGGCGATTGGCTACAGCCTGAACCAGTGGGACAAGCTGATGGTTTTTATGAAGGATGGTAGGTTGGAACTGGACAATAACCGCAGCGAGCGCTCGATCAAGCCGTTTGTGATCGGGCGTAAGAACTGGCTATTTGCCAACACGCCGCGTGGAGCCAAAGCCAGCGCAGCGATCTATAGTGTGATCGAGACGGCCAAGGAAAATGGGCTACACCCGTTCCGCTATCTCACCTACTTGTTTGAGCAGCTGCCTAACCTGCCTAACCTGCAGGAGCCACAGGCGTTAGAGCCCTTTATGCCGTGGTCGTCGCAACTGCCCGATTTCTGCCGCCTGAGTTAACCTGTATTCATCATACACTCGCTCCCATCTGACCGCTAGGTGGGGGCTATTTGAAGCATACCCACAGTTGAAGTAGTAGCAAGTTATTGAAGGGGTTTGGCGGTAATTGTCGAAATATACGAGTAGTCAATCATATGCTGGTCGGCATTAATGGAAGCATGTTAATGCTACACTTTTGGCAATCAAATATACGCTAGTTATACCGGAGCTCGCCTAGACTAAGTTAAATGGCACGCAAAAAAGCCCCTCTTCGGAGCTGGCGCAACCATGAGATTCGTCCATAGAAACCGAGCCAGTGTCTGTCATAACATTCGAAATGCGGGTGATAGATAAATGGAAGAATTTATAACGGACTACTCCGTACTAGATTCGTTATTGGATAATATTTCAATTATTGATCTTAACGGCTTCATTCGATTTACTAATGAGTCTTGGATCCGTTTTGCAATGACAAATGGCGGAAACCCAAACAACTGTGGAATTGGAACCAATTATTTTGATGCTTGCAAAGAGGAAAATACCGTTGTCTTGGGTATTCGACAAGTTCTAACGGGAAGGATTCTGTCCTTTCAATACGAATATCCTTGCCACTCTCCTTCCGTAAAGCGGTGGTTCTTAATGCAAACGGCACCTCTTTATACTTCCTCGGGTGAGATTTATGGAGCCGTAATCTCACATATCAATATTACGCAAAGGAAGTTATTAGAACTGCAATTGGAAGAATTGTCCATAACAGACACTTTAACTTCTTTATATAACCGAAGATATTTCAACAAAAAACTGAAGCAAGAGCTGGCCCATGCAAATCGTTACAATCATAGTCTTTCTCTTATACTTCTTGATATCGATCATTTTAAAAAGATCAATGATACTTATGGGCACGAGGCCGGTGATCGAGCCATTCGTGAAATCTCCTTTGTTTTGTTGGATTGTACGAGGGAAAAAGATA
>NZ_AUGY01000088.1 GCF_000422905.1 Paenibacillus alginolyticus DSM 5050 = NBRC 15375 | reverse complement strand
CTTTACCGCTTGGTATGATTATTCTCCGAATGTCGAAGTCGCAACGCATGGTTTTAATCGTTGGCTTGAGCAGGGTGAACAAATCGCTCACACAGCTGTCAAAAGTGCGCTGAAAACGATGCGTAACTGGCAGGATGAAATCCTCAATTACCACCATTGCCGTTGGACAAATGCTACTGTAGAAGGTCGTCATAACCGTATTAAAGCATTTCAACGACGTCATTATTTCTTGCGTAACCCAGATCGATACAAAGCGGGCATTTTAGTTGAATGTAATCGTCATCGACTTTCAAGCTAAATATTCAAGCACTGATTTTGAGGTTGAGCCTCAAATATTTATGATAATCGCTTAATATAAAGAGGAATTATGATATAATTCTCATATCATATAAAATAATGAAAGTAGAAACTCATGAATCATTACAGAAAACAGATGATGCTCACCACTTTGGACAGGAAACTGCCGCTTTACATTGAAACTTTCGGATTTAACTTATCCGAAAGTGAGTTCAATCGACCCGACGGCTATCATTGTTATCATTGGCTGCAAACGACAGCCGGAGCAGGAGAATTACAAATCTCTGGGAAGAAGATTACTTTATCGGCCAACGAAGGCATTCTTCTTAAGCCGCACGCCCCTCATTTCTATATGCCTTTGACACACCCATGGTCAACATGGTACATCACGTTCGGCGGGTCGCAGGCTCACGTGATCATAAGCGCCCTCGATTTGGCAGAGTCGACAGTCATCAATTGGGATCATTCATCTCCATTAGCGACTATTCATAAAAGGATACGCAAGCTAGCCAATCACAAGCTCGTGTTCACCGGTCTGGACACTTCTGCAACGCTGTACCGATTTCTAACGGATATTAAAAAATTCGGTCATGCCGACAACAAGCATTCCCTTTCCAACTATCATGAGAAACTTTTCCCTTTGATGCGGTTTCTGGAGAACGTCTATAACGATGCGGCAATTGGATTAAGTCAAATGGCTGATCATTTGCACGTCAGCCCCCAACATTTGAACTATTTGTTCCGTGCTGCAACTGGTATGAGCCCATATCAGTTTTTGATCCATTTGCGCATTCAAAAAGCGAAAGAGTTGCTGATAAATAAAGAAAACCTCACCGTGAAGGTCGTCGCCTCCCAGGTTGGTTTTCTGGATTCGAGTCATTTCGTATCAACGTTCCGCAAGCTGGAAGGAATTACTCCTGAACAGTATCGTAATCTGTATTAATGACGACGAATTGACGCTAGCCGGACCTTTAGCAAATATTCACTCTCTAAATTCTTGTGGTGTGACTCCTAAATGATCCTTAAAAACCTTGATAAAATAGGTGGCATTTTTATATCCTAAAAGGCTGGCTACTTCATATATTTTATACCTAGTGTCCTTTAACAAAAACACAGCTTTTTCCATTCGCAACCTCAGCAAGTAGTCAGAGATGTTCTCCGCTGTTTCTCTTTTGAATACTTTGGATACATGGGTTGGATGTAAATGGACATAATCGGCGATGGTCTGGAGTGAAACGTCTTCCGATAGATGCTCTTGTACAAATTGCTTAATAAGAGTCACAACAGAATGGCGGGATTCGAACAGATCCGCGTTCATCTCATCCTGCAGCCTGTCCAGCATGCTTGTTGCCCAATACTCAAGTTCCCTATCGCTCTTCATATCTGCCTTTGCATGCAAGCCGTAATCTGCAAGCCACCTGCCGCTCTTATGCACAAAGTATGTGAAAGCAGACTTAAGCGAGTAATAAATCTCGAATAGATGTTCGTTCGATCCGCTAAATTTTGTTCTCCATTCACTGAATACATCTTCCAGCTTCTCTTTTGCTGCCCGCCAGTTTCCCGCCTCAAGCAAATGCGCAAATAAAGGAGGGGAATATAAAGAGGCGACAACATGGGATGCTGGTTTCGAGTTATCCCCACCAATTCGGACAACGAAGTCGCTGTCGTATCCGATTTGCGAACGAACCGTAGCAATACAACGTTGATAAAGATCTTCCACGTAATCAGGAAACGATCCCGAAGGAGAAAGAATAACCGAAATGGTTAAATGAAGCAATTGATTAACAATTCGCCTCATGTCGTCCGCAATTTGTTCCAAATGATGACCGTTCAAATTCTCTACGCTGCGTTTCACAATGAACAAAATATTGCCGTATAAGTCCTCGCAACTCCAGCTCTTGTAGCCGTCGGCCAGTAATTCCTCTACGATGTTCGTAACTGCAAAGCCCAAAATCGACATATCCGACGGAACGTACCGTTTCTGATGATCCTCTAGACGAATAAGAACAAATGAAATAGTATCGCCGACAACGATTGGAATATCGTACAAGAGCATTTGTTCGGCCAATTTTCGTTCTTGCCTTATCCGGCCCTGTATCAGATTGTTCAATAAATTGGAACGCAATATAGGCAAATTACGATAAACCATGGCTTGCGATTGTACATATGCCATAATCTGCTCCCGCTCTGCAAGCAAAGCGTCAGCCACTTCTTTAACGGCAGAGAGCAGCTCCGCATCCTTCACAGGTTTAAGCAAATAATGTGTAACCTTTTGGTTCAGCCCTTCCTTCGCATATTCAAATTCCGCATGGCCGGTAAGTAGGATGTATTCTGTCTGGGGCCATTTGCTCTTGATCACTTTTATCAGTTCGATGCCATTCATACCAGGCATGCGAACATCCGTTAATACAATGTCTGCAGCCTCCTTATCCATAACGTCAAGCGCTTGTTTGCCGGAGTACGCGGAGAGAACGGCAGTTACGCCGGCCTCTTTCCAAGCAATGCCCACGATCATGCTTTCAACCAAGTGCTCCTCATCATCCACGATCAACAGCTTCATCGTCCACCCCCTCCTCTCTCCAATGCAACTCCACTCGCAGCCCCAATGCGTCGTTAATTGAAAGGCTTAAGCCAGAATCTGCTCCATATCGGAGTTGAAGTCGCCGGTTCACATTCAGAAGACCGCAGCTTTCCGACCTTTCGGCCTGCCGGCTTGCCAATAGCTTCTGCAGTTCATGAAGCCGTTCGAATGACATGGAACCGCCATTGTCGTCTACGATCAGCGAATATTCGTTGCCGTTACTTATACCAGTGATCGTTACAATTCCCCCTCCTTCCGATGCTTCAACCCCATGGATTAAAGCATTCTCGACAATGGGCTGGAGAATCAATCTGGGTACCTTGATGTCCATCATGTCGCTCTTCACATCAATCGTGTAATGAATACGGTTCATCCGCATCCGGTGAATACTCAAGTAATCGGCGGCATTCTTCAACTCACCCTCAAGCTTAACTAATTGATACTCTACCCGGGTCGTATAACGATAATAATCGGACAGGTGATAAGCCATTTGAAGAACCGCATCTTTCCTACTTAGTTTGGTCATACTGATGATATACGAAAGACTGTTGTACAAAAAATGAGGATTGATTTGCGACTGCAGTTGTTTCAGTTCGGCTTCCCTCGCGTAAAGCTTCTGCTCCAACACATTCTCAATGAGCTGCTGAATTTGATCGGCCATTTCATTGAATCTAGAAATTATGAGCCGGAATTCGTTCTTTACCTGCAATGGAATTCTTGTTCTATACTGTCCCATTTTGATCTGCTGCACTCCTTTCACAAGGGAGCGCAGGGGCACCTGAACATTCCGGTACAGCAACCAAGATACTGCAATGCTAACGATGAGCAGCAGCCCGATGACAAGATAGGAGAACTGATTGGTGATGCGTATAGGGGTCAGAATTTCGTATAACGGAACAATGTTGACAACATACCCATCGAGCTCCCGTACACCGGAATACGTAATAAGATAGGAGATTCCGTTCACATCCAAAGTAATATCCCCTTGATCTGCCAGTTGTGTTCGCTTCAATGCGGACACAGCATTTCTAAGAAGGGCAGGAGGGCAAGAGCTTGTGGATAAAGATATGCCGGTTGGCTTATAAAATAATGCCTCTCCGCTTCCTAGAGACTTAAATCGATCCAGCATACGGACTACACTGCGCATGTCAAAGCTGATTTCGACGATTGAATTGGCTTTGCTGATACCACCGCCCGATTCGTACGGTTCGACGGTTAGGTGGATAAACTTTGCCTGCTCGTCTGTCTTTCCATCATACGAAATAAAATTCCAGTTTTCCTTGCTTAACTTCTGAAGACGCTCCGGATCAAACACTGCTTTTTGAATTGTTGATATGTTTTGTCCTGTTTGCGGCGAATAAACAGTAATATCATTGATCCATTCAGTCGAGGCACTTTGCAAATACAGCTTTTCCTGAATGATTTTTTTTATTTTGATTTGATCGTAATAGTTGGAATTCAGCAAAGACAAATCTTGAAATTCAATAACGTTCGGATCACGGATCAAGATGCGAGAGAACGTTTCCATCTGCAGAATATTATTGTCCATTTGCGTGGCCAAGGTAGCTAACCGGCTAATACTTGACTGTTTAATTTGTCCAGTAATTATTTTCTCATTAACTCTGTTGGAATACATCGATAGAAGTAATATAGGCAGCAAAAATACAATGAGCGAGCCGACTAGTTTCGAAAAGAGACTGCGTTCCTTGTTACTCATCAGCTTCGACTCCCGAGTTTTTGCCTATTTTATTCTTTAACTGCTCCCATCGTCAAGCCCTGAACGAAAAACTTTTGCAGGAACGGATAGACGATCAGAATTGGAAGCGCTCCAATCAATATTTGAGAAGATCGCACAGTTCTTTCCGACAGGATCTTCAGTTGGTCGGGATTTATGTTCGTATTCCGCATGTCGCCACTTTGAATAATCGTCTGAAGAAAGGTAGCAAGAGGGTATTGCCGGTAATTATTCATATAAATCAATCCGTCAAACCATGAATTCCAGTGCCACACCATCGTAAACAACGATAAGGTAGCTAATGAAGGAAGCGATAAAGGAAGATAAATCGCGGTTAAAGACCTCATATGACCCGCTCCGTCCATATAAGCAGCTTCCTCAAGCTCTTTCGGAATTGCTCGAAAAAATTGCATCATGAGGATCGTGTTAAACACGCTAACAGCAGAAGGAAGTATCAGAGCCCAAAGCGTATTTGTCAATTGAAGTCTCGTTACCACTAGATAAGTCGGAATCAGACCGCCGTTAAACAGCATCGTAAATACAAAAAACCAGGAGTAAAACCCTCTGCCATGAAATGAACGTGATAAAACATATGCAGCTGTAACGGTCAATGCCATAGACAGCAACGCTCCGGCGATCGTTCTTTCCGTTGATACGACGAGCGACCGTAAAAACAACGGATTCGAGAGAGTCCTTAAGTATGCTTCTGCCGTAAATCCGACCGGCCAGAAAAAAACTTGGTTGGCCGTTGCAGCCGAGTTTGAGCTGAAGGATACTGCCGCAACGTGGACAAGCGGAAGAATGCATAGAAGAGCTATAACTGCCAGCAGCATTGCATTGAATGCTGTAAACCATCGATAAGTCATTGTGTTTCGATACATAGGATCAGCCTGCCTTTACTCAAAAAATGCGATAATTGCCAAACCGGTAGGCAAGTCGGTAAGCCGCTACGATCAGGATGAAACTGACTGCGGATTTGAACAGACCGACGGCTGTTGCGAAACTGAACGAGCCGTCCAAGAGACCTACCCTGTAAACAAAGGTATCGATAATATCTCCTTCACGATACACGAGTGGATTGTAAAGATTGAAGATTTGGTCGAATCCGGCATTAAGGATGTTGCCGAGCGCTAACGTACCGACAACAAGAATAACGGGTACAAGCGCCGGCAAGGTGACATGGAACGTTTGCTTTAAGCGACCTGCTCCGTCCATTTCAGCTGCTTCGTACAATGACATATTAATCCCGCTCATGGCTGCGAGATAGATAATCGTTGAAAAGCCGAATTCCTTCCAGACATCGCTGATTACAACCGTTATCCGAAACCAAGTGCTGTTTCCGAGAAAAAAGACAGGTTCGGCTCCCAAACCGGACAATAAATGATTTACAATGCCTTTATTACCCAATATGTCTGTCAATATTCCGCCCAGAATAACCCAAGACAGGAAGTGGGGAAGATAAACGAGCGTCTGTACAAATTTCTTGAAAATCAGTGTGCGAACTTCATTAAGAAGCAGGGCGAAGACGACCGGGACTAAAGAATTGGCTGCAATTTTGAACGATGCAATAAGCAAGGTGTTCCAAATCACTTGTATACTATCAGGATAGGTAAACATATACTGAAAATGTTTGAAACCAACCCATGGTGAATGCAGGAAGCCAAGACGAGGCTTAAAGTCCTGGAAAGCCATCAGAAGCCCCAACATTGGCGTGTAATTAAAAACGAGCAACGCAATTACAGATGGCAGTATGAGCATATGAAGAGGTAGCTCACGAAAAACCTTCATTCTGCTCTTCTTTCCTTCCATCATCCAGATACCCCCTCTTTTTCTCAATTTGAATAATACGACAGGCCTTACTTCAATATTGTTCGTAAGGCCTATCGAAGGCGAACCTTCTATTTGTTGACCGCTTGATACCACTCGTTTACTTCTTTGGTAATATCGTTGCCTCCGGACGATTTCCACTTATCCACAAAGCTGTTAAACGCATCCGGCGATTCCTGCCCGTAAATAATTTTCAGGAAAGTTTCGTTTTCCATTTTGCGAAGCAATTCACCTTTTTGAGCCATAGTCGCTGTTGGAGGGCCGGTAAACAGATCGAAAACAGAAGCCTTTTCAATGTAAGTTTGCAATACTGAAGCAGCTTCCGCCCATTTCTTCGGCCTGGAAGAGAAATACATTTCGTACGGGGTTTCAGGCTTATTACCCTGACCGAGTTTAGCCATAACCTCTAACTCTTTATTCGGCGTTTGTATATCGTTGCCGTATATCGAGTACTTTTTCACGTCAATCCATCCGCCCGGAATTTTATCCTGATCATAGACCGGTTTTCCGTCCACCATGACATAATCGTATCCTTCCGCCCAACCGTTGGCGAATTCCGATGACGGATCGTAGAAGCCAGGCCCCATAATAGCGTCCAAATATTTGAAGAATGCCTCCATATATTTGAAATCCTTGTTGAAATAAAATCTGACTGAAGATTGCGGTTCACTGCCGAATCCCATCTTTCCGTCAATTCCTGCAGGTATCGGCACCGGTTTATAATCAAACTTCATATCTTTATTGAACGGCCAAGAAGCCATCCAGGTCGGTCCGAATACCATGCCGGATTTGCCTTGGACAAAGTTTTCCGCTGCCTTGGCTTCATCCATGGTCCCTGCATCCTTATCCAGATAACCTTTCTTCATCCATTCGCTAAGTTTGGTCAGCCCTGCCTTCACTGTGGGTTGTACAGATCCATACTGAAGCTTTCCGTCGGCTCCCTTAGTCCAGTAAGTCGGAATTGCTGCTTGTCCGAATAAGAAATCACTTGACACCATGAAGGTATCCTTCACAGCTGTAACGCCTTTTTTAAGAGAAAGCGACAATCCAATAGTATCCTTTACTCCGTTACCGTCGGGATCGCGATTGACGAACGCATCCATGACGGTTTCCATATCATCAATTGTCTTCGGCGCCTGCAGTCCTAATTTATCCAGCCAATCCTGACGAATCCATAGAACGCTAAAGGAACTGTCGGCATTGTAAGTAGGCAGGCCATAATGCTTGCCATCGTGAGCTACCGTTGTCCATGCTTGAGGATATTTGGCGTACAGTTCTTTAATCCGCGGTGAAGCGTAATTGTTAAATGCCTCAGTAATATCCATGACTTTGCCAGAATCGACAAGCTGGTTCTCAAGTGTCGGATCATTCAAAGCGAGAACATCAGGCAGCTTGTCGTTTGAATTAAGCAAAAGACGGAGCTTAGTTGTGTATGCATCTCCGGTTCCTACTGTCCAATCCACCTTAAAGTTAATACCAAATTTCTCCTTGGCCCACTTGGTGTGAACATTATTTTCGATGGTCTCTCCATTCTTGAATTTGGTATCGGGGCCAACAACACGCCCTAATGAAATCGTAGCCTCTTGTTGATTCCCTGGTTTACCTGCTTGCGCTTGTGCATTTTGCTCTGGATTGGAATTAGGACTACAGCCGGCAGCAGACAACATCGTGACTCCGATTGCAAGCGCTATCGAAGCTTGTTTCGTGAACATTTTCTTCATTCAGTGACCTCCTCATGTTCTATTCATGTTTAGTATATCTCCCACAATATGAAAGCATAAATATCAAAAAAACGAGATTTATGTAAATATTTTAGTCATTATAAATTACTTTCATTTTTTTATATAAAATCAGTCAAATCTTATATTCCTTATTTACTATACAACATTTATGATATCTTCTGTATACGAATATTATTATATATGGGGTGATCATCTTGTTATTTGCAGGGACGAATTACCATCCGCACGATTGGACTCGAGAGAGATGGAGACACGATATTGACTTGATGCGGAAGGCATCATTCAATATCGTCCGGCTCGGGCATCTGTGTTGGGATAGCTTTGAACCATCCGAAGGTGATTTTACTTTCGAGTGGTTCGATGAGGTCATGGATTTTTTTCATGAGGTAGGTATACAGGTCGTTCTCGATATCGCAACTCGCCCCGCTCCGACATGGCTGCACAAAAAGTATCCCGAGATTGACCTTGTAGATTCCAACGGCCTTCGATTGGAAGCACAAACCCGTTATATGGAGGACGTCGGTCATCCGCTCTTCCAAGAATTTGCCTACAGGTTCGCCGAAAGACTGGTTTCCCGATATCGAAACCATCCTGCACTATATGCCTTTGGATTGTGCAACGAGCTTGGCTCGGGTTCGCCTTCCTATTCCAGTGCTGCCAGAGACCGCTTTAAAGGTTGGCTATCAAAAAAGTATGAAACGGTTGACAATCTAAACAAAGCATGGATGACTCAGCGCTGGTCCCGCAAGTTGAATAGCTTTCACGATGTCGTTCTTCCAATTTCGGGTCAAGTTAATGGTGCTCCGGAACGGATGCTGGACATGTGGTGCTTTTATTCGGATGAAATCTTGGTATATATGCATGGTTTAAGCCAGATTGTCAAACAGTTGGCACCATTTGTCCGAGAATCTACGAACCATTGGTCTGAAAATCCAGGATACGGATTCGATTATTTAAAGCAATATCAAGACATAATCGATTTGCCCGGAATCGGTTTTTATCCTGGCACCAATCCCGAAGATAGGAAAGCCTTGGTTGCCGCATGTTTCTTTATGGACCATCGCATAGGAGAACTAGATCAACCGATTTGGTGTCTCGAATTCCAAACTGGCGACTTCGGGGGCTACGGCTCACCGCGTAAAGCAATGAGAATGTACGCTTACCTTTCCCTTGCTTATAGGTCGCAAGCAGTCTGTGCATGGACTTGGCGTTCAATGTTAGGTGGCGAGGAGCAGTACGTATTCGGCTTGGTTGATCATGATGGCATTCCAGGGTGGAAATATAAGGAGTTCAAACAAATCGCAGAGGAATTCAAACTGCTGAAGGAACTCGGTTTCCCTAGAAGGACCAAGCCTGAGATTGCCATCGCCTATTCATTTCAAAGCATGAAGGTCATGGCCGGCAACCGAAGCTTTTACAAGACGGAGTATACCGAGCAAGTATTGCAAGCATATGAGACCCTCATGCTTGCAAATGTTGACTGCAATATTGTGAATTTGCGCCTTCTTAAAAAGGAGTACAAAATTTTGATTGTGCCGGGACATGCTGTCATGGATAAAGCATCGGCCGAAACGATTCGCTCCTACGTTGAAGACGGAGGCACCGTTGTAATGACTGCGTATTCTGCAAAAGTAAATGAAAACAATCGTGTCTTCGATACACCTCAGCCGGGAGAACTCAGCGACGTATTCGGAATTCGCTGTGGATCATTCATGAGAACTAGAAGTCATACGCCAATAGAGAATGCTGGCGGTCTGGAGAAGACAGAACTTAACCTGGAACGGGAAAAACCAATCATATCAATTGGAGGGCGTGAGGTTCAGCCTGATATCGACTACTACGAAATAATTGAAGCTCATACTGCCGAGTTATTAGCGAAATTCACCAACACATTGGATAAAACGCCGGCTGTAACACGGAATCGTTATGGACAAGGAGAAGCCATTTATGTCGCCATACCCGCGAATACGACTTTTCTTAAACCACTTCTGGAAATACTTTTTCCAACGCTAGGTATTGAGACGGGGCCGGCTACTCCCCCAGGAGTTGTTGCACGCAAACTGGAAGACGGCACAGTTATCTATGTGAACACAACCGGTACAGAGCAAACCATGAAACTGGACATGCCGGCATCCGGATTTCTATCCGGTAAACTTTTCGATAACTCGCTTACATTAGACGCTTATGACGTAGAACTTCTGATGTACCCGAATATAAACAAAGGAGATCAACACCGATGAATACATTTATCAAAAATGCGGCACAAATTGTGCCGTCAGTACGACAGCTGGCATGGCAAGAGTTAGAGTTCTATTCATTCATTCATTTCGGTATCAACACATTTACGGACAAAGAATGGGGGCTTGGCGACGAGGATCCTGCTCTTTTTAATCCCACAACGTATAACGCCCAGCAGTGGGTGGAAGTCTGCAAATCAGCGGGAATGAACGGCCTTATTTTAACTTGCAAGCACCATGATGGATTCTGCCTCTGGCCTAGCGCCTACACGGAATATTCGGTTAAAAACAGCCCCTGGCAAGGCGGGAATGGCGACATCGTGAAGGCAGTATCGGATGCATGTCGCGAAGGTGGGATTCGATTCGGGGTTTATTTATCCCCATGGGATCGTCATGACCAACGATATGGCTCCTCCTTATACAATGACTATTTCAAAAATCAATTGCGTGAGTTGTTAACCCATTATGGGGACATCTTTTGCGTTTGGTTTGATGGTGCCTGCGGAGAAGGGCCCAATGGTTTAAAACAAGTCTATGATTGGGATGGATATTACCAAGTGATTCGTGAATTACAGCCCAATGCGATGATTTCCGTATGCGGTCCGGATGTTCGTTGGTGCGGCAATGAGGCCGGCCATACACGCGAATCCGAGTGGAGCGTCGTTCCGGAAGAGCTTCAGGATTGCGAAAAGATCCAGGAAGAGTCTCAGCATGTTGATGATGGTGAGTTTTCAAGACGAATTAACTCTCGCGAAGAGAATTTGGGTAGTAGAGAAGCTATTCGTGGTAAAGATAAACTAATATGGTATCCTGCTGAGGTGAACACCTCAATTCGACCTGGTTGGTTTTATCATGCCGCTGAGGATGACAAGGTCAGAAGCGTAGAAGATCTCTTGAATATCTATTATAAATCTGTAGGCGGAAATTCGACGTTTCTACTAAACCTTCCCCCGGATAGGCGAGGACTCATACATGAGAATGATGCCATGCGAATGGCTGAGCTCGGACGAATTCTCACGTCCACTTTCCGGCACAATCTCGCATCAGGCGCTCATGCGACGGCGACAGAAACGATGAACGAGAACCACGATGTCAATCGGATATTTGACGGAAATAAAAATACTTATTGGTGTCAAAGAGAAGGTATGGAACATGCGGTAATTGAAATCGATCTGAATCTTGAGCGGATGTTTGACACTATCGTACTCAAGGAACATATACAATCCGGTCAACGGATAGAAAAACTTCGCATTGATTATCTACATCAAGGAAAATGGAAATTTCTCTGTGAATGCACGGTTGTTGGCTACAAACGCATCTGTCAGTTCCCAGAAGTAACAGCAAGATATGTTCGCCTGACTATTGAAGAATCAAGATGGTGTCCCACCCTTTCTGCTTTCGAAGTTTACTTAAGCGAGCGGAACTTTGCGAAACTCGTAACTGAATAAAAGTCAATTTCATCACACGGGGACAAAAAAGGGTTGTGGTGCAAGAATTAAAAAGGACAGTAAATACCCAACAAATTGTAAATTAATCTATGCCACAATACCAAATATTTTATTGAGCCATTCAACAGCAGATAGAACAGACGAATTATTTTTCGCCTGTCCTTTACTTATCATATGCATAGCCTCGATTCCCTTCAACGTCTGTTCTGCAGTGTGAAACGATTTGAAACCAAGCATCGGTTTTGTGATTTTCTTTATGAATCGATGATCTTGTTCAACAATATTGTTTAGATACTTAGTTTGTCTAACCAATGTTTCTTTTGGCAGGGCTTTTTCATTTATTAATTCTTGTATGGCTGGTGGATATGCCGGGTTTTTGTCCAAAGTAATCACACGTGGTAATTGATTATGTGCTGAGGCCAATGCTTTTATAAAGAAACGCTTAGCTGCCGGCATATCTCGATTTTCAGATAGCATAAAATCAATTGTATTCCCCATAGAATCAACTGCTCTATATAAATACTTCCATTGACCTTTGACTTTGATGTACGTTTCGTCCGTTCTGTACGAATCATTTGTGGGTTTCAAATAGGGGCGGATTCGTTTGTCTATTTCGGGCCCAAATTCATGGACCCATCTCATGATCGTCGTATGGGAAATCTCTAATCCCCGCTCGCTCATTATTTCCACGATATCTCGATAGCTTAAACTATATTTTAAATACCATCTCACTGTTAGTAAAATGATTGCTGATTCATACTGCTTCCATTTAAATAAATTCAATTTGGTTTCCATAGTAACTCGCTCCATCCCATGACTTCATTCAAATACGTTATCATGAATTAGAGGTTTGCACCATAACCCGGTAACGGGCTCCAGCTTATTCTACAGCTGCTCCTAGTGCCGGGCAGACTTACTATTCCGCTTATAAATGTTTGCACAGAGCTTGCCGTTGAAGATTTGCTTTGTGATGGCTATCCGTTGCCGGCGTATAGTTTACGGTTATGGCAACATACTCAACTACTTCATCCTTGCCCGCTCACCGATCAGCGCCAAAATGGCTGAAGGCTCATGGGATGTTTGGTACAACGGGAAATGGACCAGATCTGCACTTAAAGGGTATGCAGGCTGGATAGGCAGTCCAATGGAAATAGGACATCTTATGCTCCTTGTCCAAAAGCTGACGCTCCCCATCGTACGGCAGTCTTCTCTTCACCAAAGTTGCAATACAACATTTTTCGCCCGTCGAACATAAATTCAAAAAGGATGTTGGATCCTTTGATCAAGCCTATCGTACTCAAAGCAACGTAAGTGTCCTGGGAAACGTTAGACCCAACTTCCATAATTAAAAGCGGCAACCTTGGACGATAAATTAAAGTCCCAGACTGCCGCTTTTATTATTGCGCTTTAGGCGCTTTTCGTAGGATCATCTTCCTTACTTCCAATACCTTCTAGATGCACAATGCTCTTTGGCCAGATTAAATGTACGCAAGTCAACAATTTCAATACATTTTATGGTTTCAGGGGAATGGATCATCTGATTGTCTCCGGCATAAATCCCTACATGGTGAATGACTCCCTTTCCTTCTTCGTGAGCGAAAAAGAGCAAATCCCCCGGTTCCAGCTGGTCTTTGTCAATGAGAGTTCCCTGCTTGGCTTGATCCGAAGCATCTCTTGGAATTAATATCCCAACATATTTGTGCATCGCATAAGCAAAACCGGAGCAATCATAGCCGAATGAGGACATGCCTCCCCATAAATAGGGCAAATTGAGAAACCTCTTCCCCTGCTCCACGATCCCCCGTCCGATGTGACCTTCTCCATCTCTCGGAGCTAGGGGACCATCGATCAAGCGAATATCATCCGCTTTTAAATACCTGATCCCCTCCGGAGTTTGCACTTTCACCCATTCTTCCATTATCTCCAGCACTGGAAGAGAGGTCAAATAGCTCAACTCCATCAACGGCTCTGACGGATTCCTATACAACCATGCTTGATCAGAGAGCACTTCTGCTCTCTTCGTTCCGACAGGGGCTTCCGCCTCGTCAACTAGCTGGTAGCTTGGTACCCAGCCAGGATAGCCTAAGGCATCCTTGCGTGTTCCCTGCTGTGGTATAAGCACCTTACTCCAACCTTCACGTTCTTCCGAGACAAATACGGAGGAACCATAAAGAACTTGGGTTTGCACCCGGTTCTCCAGACATAAATCCAGCTTATCTTGAAGCGTCATGCTTTCCAGCCATTCTCTTATTCTGGCCGGCTCCTTCAATGCAAGCTCATCCATAGGTCGTGGAGATTCCGGCTTCGTCCACACCGTTGCAACAGAAACAGCGACCATCTTTCGTTTCAGCATGCTCATGATCCCACTGCACTTTGGCTGTGGACGACGTCTAGAATACCAAGCCCCGCAGCTTTGGGGAAGGTCATTACCCTTCCGTCATACTGCACACCGCCAACCACTATATCATGAAGCATCATTAATGGCGCATCGAAATCGCAACGGGTAATATTTTTCTTACTGGCAGCAAGATGGGCTGCAGCTGTTACGGCCACACGGGATTCGATCATGCTGCCCACCATGCACTCAACACCGAATTCTTCCGCAATATGATTAATGATTTGTGCTTTGTAAATGCCGCCGGATTTCATCAATTTGATATTAATCAGGTCGGCAGCGCGGTTTTTGAGTACCTCAAAGGCTTGAATGGGTGAGAACACGCTCTCATCTGCCATGATGGGTGTTTCCACGTTATCTGTAACCATTTTCAACCCCTCGATGTCGCAGGCTTTCACTGGCTGCTCAACAAGTTCAATATCAAGTCCTAAGTCTTCCATACGGCGGATGGTGCGGATCGCGTCCTTCACCTGCCACCCTTGATTTGCATCTACGCGAATTTTCACGCTGCTGCCAATACAGCTGCGGATCTCCTTTATTCTTTCGATATCCTCTTGGAGGTTGTCCTTGCCAACCTTAATCTTCAGTACATTGAAGCCTTCTTGCACATAACGAATTGCGTCTTCTCCCATTTCCTTAGGCGAATTGACACTGACCGTGAAGTCCGTTTCTATCTGATCCTTATATCCGCCAAGGAATTGGTACAAAGGCAAACCGCAGTACTGTGAAACAAGATCGTACACGGCCATATCCACTGCCGCTTTAGCACTGCTGCTGCCGATCATCGATTGATGAATCTCCTGCAAGATTCGTTCATAGGCCAGCAGGTTTTTACCAATCAATAAGGGACTGAATGTATGTACGATAGCCGAATGGATACTATCCAAGCTGTCGCCTGTGATGACGATGGTCGCGGGAGCCTCCCCCCAACCGATTCTGCCGTCGTTCGTCTGAATCCGAACAATAATAGATTCCGTTCTATACACTGTACGCAGTGCTGTTTTAAACGGCTTTTTGAGCGGAGTTGATTGCCGCATGACTTCAACACTTTGAATAATGTTCATGTTTGTTGCCTCCTGAAAGTTTTGTGCAGCAATGTTAGCGAAGCGGGCTTAAGCCACAAAACTACTTCGAAAGCATAAGCTCTGTAAGCTTATGTCTCTACACCGGGTTCCGTACATGCCAGCAACTTCTCATAGGTGCTCATTCTTGCTGTTACTCCAATTGGAACCGCAATATTCGGAGAGCAGTGCCCGATTTTAAACCCCGAGAGTGTCGGTTTCCCCGCGGATGCGATGTGATCGTTAAAAATCTCCTCTAAGGTAAGCGACACCTTGCGTTTATTCGGCACACAATTATTAAAATCACAGATCAGGATTCCAGCCGCATCGGAGAATTTTCCAGCGTGCTTGAGCTGATTTAACATCCGATCCAACCTATAGGGCTCTTCGTCGATATCTTCAATAAAAAGAAGTTTCCCTCTCGTATCCAGCTCATAAGGCGTTCCAAGCGTACTAACAATTAAAGATAGATTCCCTCCGACGATTGGTCCTAAAGCTTCTCCGTCTACTAATGATTGCAGAGGGGAAATCTCTTCTGTATAGCGTAGAACGGACGGTCGAAGAAGCGTCTCATAATTTTGAACCGTAAGCGGATGCACGTCATCTTTTCCCAAATCAATCATCATGGGTCCATGAAAAGTAACCAAACCCGCAATTTGGCTAATCGCTGCATGCAGAAAGGTAATATCACTATAACCCCAGAAAATCTTCGGATTAGCCCGAATGAGCTTATAATCCAGCAGATCTGCGATTCTCCCGGTACCATATCCGCCACGCGCACAGATGATAGCTTTAATAGCGGGATCGGCGAACATGGCGTTCAACTCCCCAGCCCGTGCCTCATCCGTTCCTGCCAGATAACCGTGCTGCATGAATACGGTATCTCCCAGCCGAACTTTCAGCCCCATGTTCACTAGAATGGCTGATGCCGCTTTCACCTGCTCCGTGTCAACCCAACTTGCCGGGGCCGTAATGCCCACCGTATCGCCAGGGCTTAATCGCCGAGGCTTTATAAGCTCAACCATCATGGAAGATCTCCTATTCTGCAATCAAGGATAAACGACTCCGTCGTCCTTCAGGGACGAGCGCGTTTGTCAAGACTGATGACGCGAAGTGTAATAAAACTTATACTTTCTTATCTACGAAAAAAAGGGAGAAGCACCCCTTACAGGTGCATCCCTCCGTCATCTATTGTTATTTTAAATCTGCCCACTTAAAGTCGAGGAAACCGAAAGCGTGTCTAACGACGCCTTCCAATTTGTCGCTTTGCAGGTACGTAGAGTTATAGAAGTAAAGAGGCAGAATCGGAGCTTCGTCCATCAAAATCTTCTCCGCATCGTGCATCATTTTGTATCGTTTAGCCTCATCCGACTCGACATACGCGTCTTTGATCAATTTATCATAAGTAGGGTTAACCCACCCTGTGCGGCTGAACGGATTCGTTGATTGGAAGCCGTCTAAGAAGTTGATCGGATCGGCAAAGTCCGGAAGGAACGAAGAACGGGACAGTTGCAGCTGCAGAGCCTTTTGTTCGGATGTTAGAACTTTACCTTCTTTATTTGCAAGCTTCACATCAATTCCTAAATTATCTTTGAGCATAGCTTGCAGGGTTTGTGCAATTCGTTGACTGACATCGTTCGTGTTATAAGTCAAAGTGACTTCAGGCAGCGTCGTATATCCGGCTTCCTGCATCCCTTTTGCCAGTAGATTCTTTGCCTCGGCAGCATCAAACTTAATCAGACTGCCGCCCACCTTGCGGAAGTCTCCGCCCGCAGGATCCTTAAGTCCAGGAGATACATAACCGTCTGCCGGTTTCTGCTTTTGCTTTAATACCAAATCAACAAGCTTCTGTCTGTCTACAGCCGCAACAAAAGCTTTGCGGATATTGGCGTTATTGAATGGCGCCATTTTCACATTAAAGCGGTAGAACGCAGTTCCTGCGGCATCTTCAACCTTTACTTTGTTGTCTGCAAACAATTTATCGCTCATGTCAGCAGGAATGGATCCGGTAGTATGAAGCTCGCCTGTCGTAAAGAGCTGGTACGCGGTGTTGGTATCATTGATCATTTTAAAAGTTACGCCCGTCAATTTTACGTTCGCGGCACCCCAGTACTGATCGTTTTTCACCATTTTCAGCTCGCTATCGTGCTTCCATTCGGTAATTTTGAACGGTCCGTTACTTACAATCGTAGCCGCTTCACCCGCCCATTTGGCATTGCCTTCCACGGTAGCCTTATGTACAGGGAAGAAAGCTGGACTGGAAACCATGCCAACTAACCAAGAAGCAGGCTGCGTCAAAGTAACCTCAAGTGTCTTATCATCCAGAGCCTTAATTTTCACACCGTCGGCTGTCCCCTTACCGGAGTTGAAAGCTTCTGCCCCTTCAATAGGATATGCGAGGAAAGCCGCGTCAGAAGCAGTTTTTGGATCCAGCAGACGTTTCCAGGCATACTCAAAGTCGGCAGCTTTTACCGCATCTCCATTGGACCACTTAATGCCGTCACGAAGCGTAAATGTATACTTTTTCCCATCCGGAGTAACCTTCCACTCTTTGGCCATAGCCGGCTCAGGAGCCTGGTTCTTGCCAAGACGCGTCAATCCCTCAAACGCATTGTTGACAACGTCGTAAGAAACTTGGTCAAAGCCTTTCGGAGGATCGAGGGATGTCGGTTCTTTTAAATTGTTGTAAAGGAGGATTTTGGACTTCGTTTCTTTGGCTGCTTCCGTCTGCTTGGCCCCAGACTCTTGCGTTCCGGAACCTGGATCTTTGCTGCATCCGACTAGTAACGTACCGAATACCAATACGGAGCTGATTAGCAATGCTGAAACTTTTTTCATGTGCATTTCTCCCCTTCGTTTCTTGTCTTATTTATCCTAGAGCCGTCATACTACTTCTCTTGATCGGCGGCTGGAACACAAGTTTAGAGCGCGGATCCTGAAGCCAACAGGCTACCGAATGACTGCTTGATACAGCAGTCTGCTCCGGCTGATACGCACCGCAAACTTCCATGGCATAGCTGCAGCGCGCTGCAAAAGCGCAGCCTTTGGGCGGTGCGAACAGATCCGGCGGTGTTCCCGCAATCGGAGTAAGCGGAAGCGATTTGTCTGTGTCCAGACGCGGCATGGAAGCAAGCAGGCCTTTGGTGTACGGATGCTGCGGACTGTGAAACAGCTCATCCACTGTCCCTGCTTCAACGACCTTGCCGGCATACATCACATTGACCCGGTCGGCCATATTCGCAACCACACCAAGGTCATGGGTGATGATGATGATGGAAACACCGGTTTTCTTCTGCAGCATTTTGAACAGCTCGATGATTTGCGCTTGTATAGTGACATCCAGCGCCGTAGTCGGCTCATCTGCGATAAGGACCGAAGGCTTGCACACCGCTGCGATTGCAATCATAATCCGCTGCCGCATGCCTCCGCTAAATTCGTGCAAATATTGCTTCAAACGCATCTCAGGATTCGAAATGCCCACCAGCCCAAGCATTTCTGTAGCTTGCTTGCGTGCTTCTGCACGCGATATTTTCTGATGACGAATGATCCCTTCCATGATCTGCTCACCGATGGAGATGGTGGGATTCAGGGCGGTCATCGCATCTTGAAAAATCATTGAAATCTCAGAGCCTCGCAGCTCTCGCAGCTGCTTTTCGCTAAGCTTGGTCAGTTCCCTGCCCTTATAGCGAATACTGCCTTGGCTCATTTTCGAGCTATGCTCGGGAAGAAGACGCGTCACGCTGCGGGCTGTTACACTTTTGCCGCAGCCGGATTCGCCTACGATAGCCAACGTCTCTCCCTTCCCTAACGTAAAGCTGACTCCGCGAACCGCCTTCACTTCTCCACCATGCGTGGTGAACGAGACATGAAGATTGTCCACTTCCAAAATAACGTCGGACGAGTTCGTTGCTTTCACCTCGGCTACCTCCTCCTCTTCGGATTAAAAGCATCCTGCAAGCCATCCCCAACCAGGTTAAAGGCAAGCATCGTGATCGATATGAAAAATGCGGGATAGAACAACCGCCACCACTGCCCCGACAAAATGGTCGACAGACCGTCGTTGGCCATAACGCCCCAGCTTGCCAAAGGCGGCTGAATACCTAGGCCAAGAAAGCTTAAGAACGCTTCTGCGAAAATAGCGGAAGGTACCGAGAACGTCACTTGCACGATAATGACACCTATCGCATTAGGCAGCAAATGTTTACGGATAATGTAACCTGCGCCTCCGCCTAGCGTTCTTGCCGCCAGCACGTACTCCGATGATTTCAAACTAAGTACTTGTCCGCGTACAATCCGTGCCATGCCGATCCAGCCTGTAGCACTTAAGGCCACGATAATCGTTAGTAAGCCGGGGCCCATGACGACCATCAACAGGATGACAACAAGCAGATAAGGGATCCCGTACAAAAGATCAACGAACCGCATCATGACATTATCAATTCGTCCTCCGAAGTAGCCGGCGATGCCGCCATAAATAATGCCGATGACGAAATCGATCAAAGCCGCCATAAGGCCGATAAATAGCGAGATGCGGGCTCCATATAGGATACGGGCATAAACGTCGCGCCCAAGCTCGTCCGTGCCGAACCAGTGTGCTCCCGATGGTTTCTGATTGGCATCCAGCAGCACCTGCTTCGAATAGCTATGGTCCGTGAGGATGGGCCCAAATATCGCTAACAGTGACATCAATACAACGATGATCAGCCCCGCCATAGCCAATTTGTTTGAACGCAGTCTGATCCAAGCTTCCTGCCAGAACGACAGCCGCATACGAACAATGGCTTCCGCCGTCCCTTTGCTCTTGGACATAGGGACAAATAAAGAATCCGGAACGTTCATCGTTTACCCCTCCTTCCTGTGCAGCTTGATGCGGGGGTCAATGATTCCATAGGCGATATCCACCAGGAACATCATGATGACTAATAGAGCGCTATAGAATACGGTCGTACCCATAATGAGCGAGTAGTCACGATTATTAATGCCATCGACGAAATATTTACCCATTCCCGGAATGGCGAAAATCTTTTCAATAACAAAACTCCCCGTTAGAACGTTGGCCACCAATGCGCCGAGCAAGGTAATGACCGGAAGTACGGCATTACGAAGCGCATGCTTGATGACGATCGTAGCGGGTGAAAGGCCTTTGGCCCGTGCCGTTTCTATGTAGTCGGCGGTCAACACCTCTAACATGCTTGCTCTTGTCAATCTGGCTATAATCGCAAGAGGTCCTGTTGACAAGGCAAGTGCGGGAAGGACAACATGCTTCCAGGTCCCCCAAGTGGCAACCGGAAGGAGCCTCCACTCGACAGCAACATATTTGATCAGCAGGGTCGCAACAATGAAGTTAGGTACCGCGATGCCGATAACCGCAAAGATCATGGCGAGGTAATCGATTATGCGGTTCTGCCGGAGTGCGGCGACCGTTCCGAGCGCGACACCGGTGACGATAGAAATAAGGATGGACACCATGCCAAGCTTAAACGAAACTGGAAATCCACGGCTGATCATGGAATTCACAGTATCGGGAAAGTGTCCGATGGAAGGTCCGAGGTCCAAGGATAGCAGCGATTTTAAGTAAAGGAGGTACTGCGTCGTAATGGGTTGGTCCAAGTGGTAAAATTCCATCATGTTCTGAACCGCCGTCGGATTCGAATTCTTGCCCTCTTTTTCGAAAGGCGACCCCGGAACAGCATGCATCAATGCAAAAGTAACCGTAATAATTAGCCACAGTGTGACAACCATGGAGATAAATCTGCGAAGAATATATTGTGTCACGCTATCACCCACTCTCGCTTATTAACAAAATGCCGTTCTCATCGCCAATTCCGTCATAACCAACATGGCTTGGTAGGCCTCTAGAATGTTTTTAGCCTGAAAAGTAACCGTAGGGCTGTTATCATCTATGGTCGTACCGGGCATCAGATGTGCCCATTCCGCTTGGCCATAGTTGGCAAATTCAATCTTCAACACCGGATGATCCGGCGGTACGAGCGGCTTTACTCTGCTGCGGTTAGCCAGTGCTTCCTTTGTTTTCTCACGAAGCAGCTGACCGCTTTTTTCAGGTGTCAAGCATACAGCCGAAGTCCGCGATATCCGCTTTTTTACAATCGCTGTCGTGATACCCGGAATTAGCTCTTCCGCTTCAATCGCGGTTTCGTCGTCCCCAGCCACTAATAAAACAGGTACGCCGTAATGACCGGCAACATAGGCATTAAAACCGAGCTCACCAATTACCCTATCATTTATGTACATATTACGAACGCCGAAAATCATCGTATGACTAAGCACACCTTTGGTGGCTGCTCTAGTATGATAGCCTAGAAAAGCCGCTCCTGCGAAGGAGGCGTTTAGTCCCTGCACCATGGAAAAAGGCTTCACGTCACCTGAGATCAGCTGAGTTTCGGGATGCAGCTTCTCAATTAACAGATTGTTCATTTTGGAGTGACTATCATTCACGATAACCTCCTTGCAGCCTTCATCAAAAGCAGTCCCTATGACATGATTGGCTTCATCCGTCATGATGTGCTGCCCGCGTGTGTAGTTGTATTGTCTAGAATCGATGAACGTGTTATCAACAAGTCCAGTTATCCCTTCCATATCTATGGAAATATAAAGTTTCATTGGTTGTCCTCCCCTATTGTAAGGTAGAAAAACCCAGCAAACAGCCTCAGGACCATTCGTCCAAAGAAACCATTTGCTGGGTTTTATTTACGGGTATGTTTCCATACGGATAAATAAAGCAGCTTACACTGTACCGGAAGATTGGAATCCCAGCTCTCCCCGGCCGTTAAGTGCTAATTTGTATTTTTTTTGTGCGTCTTTATACGCTACGATCAGAGCTTTTTGGGAGGATCCATGATATCTTCGGCGGATTTCCTCCGCCACCACATCAAGGAGAAGCATATTGTGCCCGATGAAGATTGAGCGGACAAAATCCGATGTGAGCGGTATGGTAGATGAACATCCTGCATCAACAATTTTATGGCTTGTCGTATCTACGATAAGTCCGATAAAAAATGCGTTGTACTGCTGCGTAATAGGATTATTCACGGAAACTTGCGCGTCGCCGATAATATAAATCGTGTCTTTGTCATATAACAAACGAGCACTCTCCTACTTAGCATTCTGTTCGATTTCTGAGCGGGATGTGGGAAGAGATAGGGTCTCCCTACGACCGCCAGAAGCCAGATCACTAATGATGTAATATATTCTAACATCGAATTCACATGCTGTAAATAACAAATCGCTTCACTCAAACACTATTTGAGAAAAGCAGTATGCAACAACCGTGCAAGTTCTTCTTCAGCTTCAAAATAAACGCCTTGCTCTTTTCGTTGGATAAGGCCGTTCATGAGCAGAACGATGCCCCATTTATCCTGTTTATGCCAATACATATCGCTAAGCAGTCCATAAGCATCACCGGAATGTCCAATAAGTCTTTGTCCAGGAATCAGATCATCTGTAATCTGAAATTGGAGCCCGCAATTGCGGAAAAAGCCATCTCGTCGGTGGCCCGACCAATGTGGAGTGTGCATGAGATCCACAGTCTCCGGCTTAAGTATTTGAACATCGTTCAATTTACCTGAATTAGAATGCGCTTCCAAAAAGCGCGTCAAGTTATCAACGTTTGTGCGAAGTCCACCTTGAGGGCTGAATAACGCTCCATTGGTGCCCGGTACATATCCGCTGTAATCCATTACTTCCGGTTTTCTTCCACGAAAATCGTCCGTGCCAACAAGAAATCGATCATCGGCCTCCGAGTATTCATACAGCACAGCAACCGAATCCATGTCCTTCAAATCACCGATATGAAAACTAGTATCGTTCATTTGTAGCGGCTCGAACAGATGCTTCTTGCAGTATTCGTCAAACCGTTCATTCGAGAGTCGCTCTACGACAGTAGCTAGTATGATGGTACCCAGATTCGAATATTCAAAGCAATTTGGATCCCCTGGCTCTCCGAATCCCCAGAGATTGTCCGAGTAATAGGTCCCGCCTGGAAGCAGGATATCGGCAAGTCGTATCTTAGGCGGATTCTCGCTACGCGAGTCAATGACAAATCGAACATATTCATCTTGCATCCCAGAAGTATGGGTCATGATCTGCTTGAGCGTTATCGGTATATTGGGATACTTAGGATTGCGCACTGGAAATCCAAGTATGTCACCCACATCCTGATCAACTCCGCATAAGCCCTTTTCAACAAGCTGCATAATCGCTGTCGCGACCACTGTCTTAGAGATAGAAGCGATGCGAAATACAGTTTGTGATGTAACGGGTATGCGTCTTTCCACATTCGCCCATCCATAACCTGCGCTCCAAATCTGTTTCCCTTCACGAATCACGGAGGCTGCTAAGCCAACAATCCGATGCTTGTCCATCACCTGCTGAATCCGTTCATCCAAAGAATTCAAGACGTTCCTCCTTTGTCCTGATTTGTGAAAAACTGATCCTTATATTTACATTATAATAAAGTCTATTCGTGCTGTGTAGCATTTTTTTTGTTGGGAAAATCCAATTCTATTTCTCCATCAAATATGTATTCAAAAAGTCGTTACGAAACTTTCCGTGCGGATCACAATGAAGCAGCAGTTCTCGGAAGTCAGGCAGCTTCTCATAGAGCGGCCTCAACTGAGCGGGCTGCATGGTAAACAGCTTCCCCCAATGCGGACGAGCCCGGAAAGGCGCAAGTTGCTTTTCGATCATCGGCAGCACTTGTTTAACTGCCTCCCAATTCGGTTTCCACGTAAAATGAATAGCAACTGAATCCTGATTGTAATTAGGGCTCATCCACAAATTATCTTTTGCTATGGTACGAACTTCAGAAACATAAAGGTGTGGCGAGATATGCTCCCGTATGCCATTAAGCGAATTCAATGCTTGATAGGCATCTTGTCGCGGCACAAAATACTCGCTTTGCAGCTCCTCTCCAGCACTCGGAGTGAAATCCATGCGAAAGTGCGGCAATCTCTCGTGCCATGGTCCCGCGATGCCCATCTGCTCGCTGCAATTCTCCGCTGTATGTCCTGGCACTGGATGCCGGGGTGAAGTTGCTAATTGCGCGCCGAAAAACTCAGGTGCCACCTGATCAGAGACTTGATCAGTCAGTTTCCGCTTTAGCCAGACTTGATTGAAAATTGCATTCTTCCAATCGGTGAATAAACTAACACTATAAGCACTGGAAAAAATATCGTCAAAATGCTCATTTAGTTGCACTAGAGACAGATTATTGTAAACATGCTGACTCATTTGAAATGTTGGGATCACATCCAGTGTAATTTTAGTGACTACGCCCAATCCTCCAAGCCCAACAATTGAACCTGCAAGGTCTTGTTGCTCGCGGGAGTATACGGCCATGTCCCCATTCGCCTGAACGATTTCCATAGAATCAACCACTGTAGCAAGATTGCCGTTCCGATCACCAGAACCATGCGTTGCCGTAGCGCATGCACCTGCAACGGTAATGTGCGGCAATGACGCCAAATTGTGAAGCGCATAGCCATGGTTATGAAGATATTCACATAGCTCTCCATACCGGATTCCCGCTTCAACAGTTACCTTATTTTCTACAGTATCTAATGCTACCACACGGTTAAGGTTCTGAAGCGAGAGAAGGATTTCGGTACAATCGGCGATACTATTGAACGAGTGCCGTGTGCCAAGCACCTTTATTTGCTTACTGCGAGCCACTACTTCCTGTACTTGCTCCACACTTGTGGGAATATGAAGTTCCGAGGCACTATACTTGTAGTTGCCAGCCCAATTCCAACTATTTTTCATATCTTCACACGCCTTCGATCGTATTTTGAAAAAAGGAAAGATACCAAAGAATAATGGTGATTTTAATGAGAAACTTGGCAAGTTGTATGAGATCAAAGGGAAGTAAACTCAAGATGAATTTATTCGATATTTACTCTGTAAAACCTTCTGTATTGACGAAACCAACTAAGAAAGTATTCACCTGAACTAATTGGCTAAAATATCGTTTATCTTCTTCTCAAGCGCTGCAAGTCCTGCTTCCGGATCCAGCCCGCCTAGAACGATGCTTTGGAGGTCCTCCGAAAGCGTCGTAAAGATCGTCGCATACTTGTCGGTTTGCGGCGCAAATTTAACATGATGCTGATCTTCGATAAAGAGCTTCCTATAGGGCAGTTGTTGGTACTGCTCGCTTTGCAAGACAGCTCGATTCGCCGGCACATGTCCGGCAAGCCCCCAAGTCTTACTGCCAACTTCAGAAAAATATGTCATAAAGACCATTGCTGCACGTTGCTTTTCCTTGGTCACATAGGCAGGTACTACCAGCGTGTGCGAGCTCCCCCAATGAGAGAAGCTGCCAAATATGGGAGGAAGGGGCATAATGCCGACCGGCAATGACTTCTCGCTCAAATGATGCCCTGCTTCCCAAACGCCTCCAAACCATAGTGCGGCTTTCCCCTCGTGAAAGGAGTCCCATGGCGTTTTATCGTTTAAATCGGACAAATGATTGGCGTAAAGCTGCTGATAAAATTTTAATACGCTGAGCGCTTTCTCGTTATAGATGGCTGCTTTCGACATATCGGAGTTGAGCAGGTCACCGCCAGCCTCATAATAAAGGTTCAGGAATGGTTCCTGAAAATACGGCGTGTTCACTGCGAAAGGCTGAACACCTGGCACTTTTGCTTGAATTTGCGTTAGCATGCGAATGAAACCCTCCGGCGACGCCTCGCCAAGTTTCGGCGTGTCATCCTCATTCAACAAACCAGCTTTTTTCAAAATCGCTTTGTTGTAATAAAGCATGTGAAAATGAGTATCAAGCGGTATTGCGTACGGTTTGCCATTAAAGGTCACACTCCGTAAATTGGGCTCCTCAATTTCTTTGAAATCAAATCCGGTTTCACTTGCCAAACCGTCAAGCGGCATAATCTGCTTCGCCTTAACGAAAGGTGACATCCGATCGACATGGGTAACTGCGACATCCGGTCCCTTCCCGGAAGAAAGTGCCGTACTCAATTTTACGTAGTATTCATTTGATTCCAGTCGAAGTTGTTTGACGAAAACCTTACTCTGCGAGACATTGAAGTTTTGAACAATTTGCTCGACGAAATCCCCCTCACCGCCGCCGAAAGGATTCCAAAACGAAATCTCCACAGGAGCTTCATTCCCACGTGTTGCTGCTTTATTTTTGGCCATTTGCTCGGTACTGCCATCAGGCATTGCCGAACAACCCGAGAACATGAGCACCAACATAACGATGAGTGATATAAGCAGTGCTCGGTACTTTCTAAACATTAAAGTTATCCCCCTCTCTGTTAACCGACACTCTTTTTAGTAAGCGTTTGCAATACTGGATGTGAAAGGAATTGACTAGACATCTCCTCTAGTCCGATTCCGATATTCCGATGGGGAAACACCCGTAATCTTTTTAAATACTTTGGAGAAATATTTCGGGTCCTGAATCCCAACCAAATGACCGATGTCCCCTGCCTTGAGCTCGCCCGTTAGCAACGCCTTCGCTTTCTCAATGCGTATGCGTGTCAAATGCTCCAAGAAGCTTTCACCCATTTCTTTTTTGAATAGGTTGGCAAAGTAATTTTTACTTAAATGAACGTGATGACTGATCGATTGCAGCGAAATTTCCTGATGATAGTACATCTGTATATATTGGACTGCCTTAAGAATCCCGTTGCGGTCACTGTTATAAACGTGAATCATGTGCTGGACGAGCTCCTCGAAAGCCTGCAAAAACCAAGCTTTACTCTGCTGGATCGTCTCCAATTTGGCTAGCTGGTCAAAATATTGCTTCTTCAGATGAAGGATATCCTGCTGATCGCTGGAAACATCCGACCAAAGGGTCGTCAACATAATTAAGAGCTCTAAAGAGATGATCTGTACCATGTCATAATCTTTGCGGGAAGCCAGATGCTCGAATATTTCTTCCAAATATACTTGCAGTTCCTTAGATTGAAAAGCATAGACCATCGAATGTATGTGACTCGTACTCACCTTTATATTCTCGACTTGCTGATTCTCCACAGGAACATAATCCACACCATAAACAATAACCTTTCCGCTGCCGATAAACATTTTATACTTAGCGGCGGTCACAGCTTGCTCATGCGCATTCTGCAAATCCGTCCAAGCCATGATGCCTTTGCTGACCCCAATCGTACAAAGCATCGCATAGCGATCTAACAGATACGTAAGAACCGATTGAGCAATCTCCCTCACGGCCTTCAAGTCTTGAGACTTCCTACTCGAGAATAAAAGGACATTCATTTCGCCTAATCTATCCGGAAACACTTCGTAGCTAGCCTCATATTCCGCTGCCAAAACTCGATCTAACGCACTTCGTATATAGGTTTGCCCTTCCGTGATACCTAGCTCCAAAGCATTTTTACCAATGTGCAGCACATAAAGTGGCAGCTTGGCATCCAGAAGTCCCAAACTTTCAATAGAGCTCTGTACGTCTATCCGTTCTTTCCCTGAACCTTCGACAAGATCCAGCAGCAGCTTTTCTTTCCATAATGGCTGGGCGCTTGCAGACTGCTTCTCTTCACTATTCGGAGATGCCTCTTCTAAGGATTCCTTCACCTTCATTAAGGCTTGCTCGAAATCTCGCGGCATCATATCCGACTTGATTAAATATTCCGAAACTCCATAGCGGATCGCTTCCTTGGCATATTGAAAATCCTCCAAATTACTGAGAATCAGGATTTTCATGTGTGGACTAAATTTACGCACTTCTGAAATTAAACCAATCCCGTCCATTATCGGCATTTTAATATCGGTAATCAGAATATCCGGTGGCTCCTGGCGGATGAAATCAAGGGCCTCTTGTCCGTTGGATGCTTCCCCAATAACGGTTAAACCCATCTTTTCCCACTCGATCATAGACCGAATCCCATACCTGACAATATATTCATCTTCGACAATCACTACGCTAAGCATGAAATTCCACCTACTCCATAAAAGGAAGCCGAATACCGATTCGCGTACCGGTTCCAAGTTCACTTTGAATGTCTAAGCCATACATTTTACCACAGATCAGCTTGATGCGTTCATCCACATTCGATAAACCGATACCACCGAGCTTCTCACCGGAAGTCTCTTGATGTGTACGAAAGCCCTTTACAAGAGCTTGTTCCATCCCGCATCCATTATCCGTTACTTCAAATCTGATGCCGCCCTCGGGATGCTTCATACAACGAATATGAATCTCTCCGCCCGATTCCCGTTCGGTAAAGGCATGGAGTATTGCATTCTCAACAATTGGCTGCAAAATCAGTTTCGGCGTTCGGAGTGTGCGAACATCCGCATCCAGATGCACAAACGTTTCAATATGGAAGTTGAATCTGAATTTTTGAATACCCAGATAGCACTGTACATGTTCAATTTCTTCTTCAACCGTAACCGTCTCTTCGCCTTTGCCTAGACTGATACGGAGCAGCCTTGACAACAGACTAACCATTTCCGCGGCATTGTTCGCTTTCTGCAACAATGCTGTCCATTTAATAATGTCCAGCGTGTTATATAGAAAATGAGGGTTGATTTGCGCCTGCAATGCTTTCAACTCTGCCACGCGTTTATGATTCTGTTCTTCATAGACCGCTTTAAGCAGCTCATCAATTCTCGTAACCATATAATTAAAGTTATCGCCTAATATATCAAATTCATCATTGCGCCGTTTGACCATAAATCTAACACTAAGATCTCCCGACATCACTTGGCGCATCAGACGGATCATTTTCAAGATTGGATTAGAAATCGAATTCGCCAAAAACATGGCCGTTATGATCGAAAACAGAATACAGATCAACGCAATAATCATAATAATTTGCAGCAGACGATTGGTATCTTTATACAGGGATGATTCCGAGATCACATTGACCACAATCCAATCGTTCGTATGCAATTTTTTATAATTGACAATCAGCCGCTGACCATCATGCTTGAGCGGAAAAGCCAACTCCTCCGAAGGCGCGCCAATAATCTGATTGTAGCCGCTTTCTCCTAATACCTGTTTGACACTCTTTCCAAGGAATTGGTTGTCTGGATAAGAAATAATTTGCCCGCTTCCGTCAATAACAAAGCTTTGGATATCCATGTTGCTCTTCGTCGTTTTATCGCCAATTTCTTTTAGCACATCTTCACGAATATCCAACACAGCAACGATGCCTACTGGACTATCGTCCGAGGTCTTATAAATTTGTTTGGCGAGAGAGAACACATGGACATTCTGCGAATTCAAACTGTCTACATACGTACCCAGCCGGGTTGGAAACCAGCGAAAATTGCTCCCATCCTCCAACGTCCGAAGGAATGGTGAAACTTTCTCATTCGAGCGGTCGTTCCAGCGATAAATACCTTTGATGTAATGATTAGAAGACAAGAAGGAGATTGACTGTAAATCCTGATTGATCGCTATGATGGTTGAAAGCTTCGTCGTAAGTGAGAGACTGTCTAAGTCATACTGCGCTGCGTCTGTTCGATCTAGGACTCGCAGCATGGAGAGGATTTCATTGTTGCCTACGACCTGCATCATCATATCTTTATATATCCCTAACCGGGTGTCAATATTTTCAGCTGTTTGCCTCAACAATTGTTCCGAGTACTCCGTCACTTTCTTGTTAATCGTTGATTTGGAGATCGAAAATGACATAAAACCCATGGCGAGCAAAGGCGTTAAAGAAAACAGAAATAAAAGCAGCATCCATTTGTAGCGTATGCTGCTCGTCCATATATTCATCCATGGAATGAAACGATTCCATTTCGATTTGTTAGGCTTTCCTGCTGTTGGGGTCATCGTAACAACCCTTTCTATGTTAGAGGATCTTTCACTTACCCTTTAATTCCGGACATGGCCACACCTTGAACGATATGACGCTGCAGAAGCACGAAAACCAGAATCGTTGGTATTGCCGCAATCGCGCTGGCTGCCATGATTAGATTTAAGGACATCGTATTATTCGACAAAAAGGTTGGCAGTCCTGCTGAGAGAATCATATTCTCTTGCGAGGTAATCGCCAAATACGGCCACAAAAAGTTGTTCCAGGATAAGATGAAGTAAAAGATACCCACAGAGACCATCGCCGATCTCGTAAGCGGCAAGCAAATCTGCGACCATAACCCAAAATTCCTGCATCCGTCAATTTGCGCTGCCTCAATGTAGTCCTTTGGAACACCATCCATAAACTGCTTTAGAAGCAAAATGCCTATTGGATTCGTCAATCCCGGAAGAATAATCGCCCAGATGTTATCAATGAGTTTCAAATGCAGCGTCGTTTCATAAAGCGGAATTAAGATCGCTTCAGTTGGAATTAGCAAACCTGAAACAATGAGCAGAAAGAACAAGCCTTTAGATTTAAATGCTAGTTTAGAGAAGGAAAAGGCTGCCAATGAGCTGAAAAATAAGGAAAGAATCGTTGTTATCACGCCGATGGTAAAGCTGTTCCAGGTCCACCTCAATATTTGCGAATCCTTCAGCACTTTTGCATAATTGGCCATATTTAGATCAGAAAATTTCAACCAGTCTTGAAGTGTGTATACATTGATACCGTCAGGCTTAAGTGACACCAACAGCATCCAGATCAGGGGAAAAATAAAGACAAGGGCAAGCACTACGGCGATGACGTTAAGTGCGATTGGTTTCATGTTCATCCTCCGTCAATCTCTACTCTCTGTTAATTTAAACTGAATGACTGCGATCAGCAGCATGATGATGCAAAATACGATCGATTGTGCGGAAGCGAGACCGAACATATCTTTTTTAAAACCGGTGACATAGATGTATCGAATCATTGTATTCGTGGAGTCACCCGGACCTCCGCCAGTCATGATTTGTACTTGCCCGAATAGCTTCAAGCACGAGATAATTTGATAGAATACTTGTATTTTCATGACTCTAGACAAGCCTGGCAGTGTAATATGCCAAAACTGCTTCCAAGCTCCCGCGCCATCTATTTTCGCAGCTTCATAATGATCCGTAGGTATTTCTTGTAATCCTGCCAAAAACAAGACCATCACGAACCCGACTGTCCACCAATCGGTCGTTAAAGTGATTGCCCACCAGACAAAGTGTTTATCAGTAAGCCAGTGAATATCTCCAGGAAGCCCAACTACCTTTAGAAGTGCGTTAATTGGACCATATTTGGAGTCGAACAGACGTAGCCAGATAAAGCTGATAACAGATACAGACAGCACGTAGGGCAGAAAAAACATAGAGCGTATTGCCGTGCGAAACCGAATCTTTTGATTAATGATTAGCGCCAAAATGAGTCCTAGAACGATGACCGAGGGTGCACAGATAAGAACAAAATAAAAGGAATGCCACACATACAAGTAAAAGTTTTGATCGGTGAAAATCTTTGTATAATTGGCAAAGCCTACATACTTCTGCATGCCCTGAATGCCCCACACATGCAGGCTCATCCAAGCTCCGCGACATACTGGCCAAAGATAAAAAATGGCAAACGGAATGAGGAATGGGAGCAGATAGAGGATCGCCTTTATTTCAGTTACAAAACGTAACGGGTTTGGTTTGCGGAGGACCAATGTCCTTTCGCTCTCTCTCACATTAATCTCCATTGGATATTCTCCTTGTATCTTTCTAAATAGCACGGGTGAAACTTCCGGCTTCCTAAAGCCAGCAGCCTCACCCGCTTCTTACCTATAAAGCTAATTCGCTAATATATCGTTGATTTGCTTCTCCATTACTTTCAGGCCTTCTTCAGGCGTTTGCTTGCTAAAAATAATGTTTTGCAGCGATTCAGATACCGTTGTAATAATTGTGGTATATTTATCCGTTTTTGGCGCGAATTTCACCGTTTTTTGAGCTTCAATAAAGAAGTTACGATACGGCAGTTTTTTGTAATCGTCGCTGTTGGTAACGACGCTGTTTGCCGGGACATGTCCTGCTTGCCCCCATGTTTTGCCGCCAATTTCGGAGAAATACTTCATGAACTTCGCTGCCGCTTCTTGTTTCTCAGGCGTGACGTAGGACGGAACGACGAGTAAATGCGAGCTTGCCCAATGCGTCTGACTGCCAAAAATAGCCGGAAGCGGCATGGCGCCAATGTTGAGCGCTTTATCATTCAGTAAGAGTCCGGCTTCCCACACACCGCCGAACCAAAGAGCCGCTTTCCCGCTGTGGAACGAATCCCAAGGGGTTTTATCATTCAAATCACTGTATTTGTTGTTGTACAGATCCATATAAAACTTCAATACGCTGAGCGCTTTATCATTGTTAATGGCTGCTTTATTTAAATCCGCATTCAACAAATCGCCACCTGCTTCATAATACAAGTTCAGGAAAGGCTCTTGGAAATAAGGGGTATTCACCGCAAGCGCCTGTACATCGGGCACTTTAGCATGAATTTGGGCCAGTGTTTTTTTAAATCCATCCGGTGTAAGCTCGCCCAGTTTAGGCGTTCCATCGTCGTTCAACAGATCCGCTTTCTTCAACAAGTCCTTGTTGTAATAAAACATATGGAAATGTGTATCTAACGGCACGGCATAGGGTTTGCCGTCATAAGAGACACTTTTGATATTCGAATCCGAAATCTGTTTCAAATCAAATCCAACCTTGGTCGCTAATTGGTCGACGGGTACGATTTGCTTCGCTTTTACGAACGGAGAGATACGGTCAACGTGAGCTATTGCCACGTCTGGCCCTTTGGATGAAGATAGAGCTGTGCTGAGCTTCGCATAATACTCATTGGACTCTAGGCGGAGCTGCTTGACAGTCACTTCTTTTTGAGACTCATTGTAACCTTTAATAATTTGGTCCACGAAATCACCTTCGCCACCGCCAAACATGTTCCAAAACGTAATTTCAACAGGACTGGTCGATTTACTCGCTGCCGCTTTGGTTGTCTCTGTCGCTGAGGCACCTGTTGTATTGGTACCGCTTTCTTTGGTGCTCGAGCAGCCTGACACCACCAAGGCAAGCGCGACACTTGCAGTTAGCATACTAGTTAACTTTTTTTTCATTGTCTTTACAACCCTCTCTCTTGCTGAATTATGATTGGCGAAAGCCTTTCCAAAATCATGTAAGGGCTTCCTTGGTTATTACTTTACATGGATTAACGCTTCCCCTAAACCGATAAAAAGAATATCTTTGGGGAACAAATTTACGGTCTATTGAGAAAAGCATGAGATAGAAGTAGACGATCTTAAGATAGGGGGTTAAACGTAAGATAAAGTTAACTTAAGTTTATTTGATTATCCAACTAGCTCAGGATAGGTAATCGTCGTAGACGATAGGCAACAATGAACTAACCTATTGAATAACTCGCTTTTGACCTCACGGCGGTTGAATCGATAGCAAAACTCATCGAGATATGCTTGTAGGTGCTTAGGATCTAAGCCGTGGTAGGTACCACCAATAAAAGCTTTCGCATTAGAGATGATCGTATGAAGCCACTTTAGATGATCTGGATTTTCTTTCAGGTCGTACTTTTTGGCTTCATGGTGGAAGCCATTTTTGGCCAAAGCTTGATAAGAACGATATCTATCGCTGGCAATCGTTGATCCAGCTT
>NZ_AUGY01000087.1 GCF_000422905.1 Paenibacillus alginolyticus DSM 5050 = NBRC 15375 | reverse complement strand
GTGCTTACTCACTCGTTGTTCAGTTTTCAAAGATCAATTTCTCTTGTTCAACCTGCTCTCTTTCGAAAGCCGGAAGACCAATATACCATACTGAGAATTACTTTGCAACTCATTTTTATAAGTTGTTTTTGTTAAGCTCTTTAATGTCTCAGCGGCAACTTTTATAAGATACCACAGTCGCCATGGAGATTGCAAGTACTATTTTAAAAAGTTTCGAGACACCAATCGGTGCCTCGAAACGCAAGCTATTATTCTCCTTGACGTTCACGCATAAGCGGAAACAGCAGTACATCACGAATAGACGGTGCATTCGTCAATAGCATAACCAAACGGTCAATTCCTATTCCTAAACCACCTGTTGGAGGCATGCCATATTCAAGCGCACGAATGAAGTCCTCATCCATCTCATGTGCCTCGTCATTGCCTTGCTCTTTCTCACGAAGTTGAGCTTCAAAACGCTCTCTTTGATCAATAGGATCGTTAAGCTCTGTAAATGCATTGGCATGCTCACGCGCTACAATAAAGAGTTCGAAGCGATCCGTGAAGCGCGGATCCTCGGGGTTCTTTTTGGCAAGAGGTGAAATTTCTAGAGGATGTCCGTAAATAAAAGTCGGCTGAATTAATGTCTCTTCAACAAATGTTTCGAAGAACTGATTCACAATATGGCCGAATGTCATATGCGGCTCCACTTGTACATGATGCTCTTTGGCCAAGCGATGAGCTTCCTCGTTCGACATCTGAACGTTAAAGTCCACGCCCTTGACTTCTTTAATGGCATCCACCATGGATACACGTCTCCAGCCAACAGCTAAATTGACCTCGTGATCACCATAAGGAACCGTTGTACTACCAAGAACCTCTTGCGCAATATGTGCAATAAGCTCCTCTGTAAGCTTCATGATGTCTTTATAGTCAGCATAAGCCTCATAAAGCTCAATCATTGTGAACTCTGGATTGTGACGTGTAGAGATCCCTTCGTTACGGTATACTCGTCCAATTTCGTACACTTTTTCTAATCCACCAACAATCAGACGCTTCAAATGAAGCTCAATCGCAATACGCATGTGCAGTTGCATATCTAAAGCATTATGATGCGTATTAAATGGACGCGCAGACGCTCCACCTGCTACGGAGTGTAGCGTAGGTGTCTCAACTTCTAAATAACCCAGTGAATCTAAGTAGCGACGCATGGACTGAATAATACGGGAACGAAGAATAAATGTCTGCTGAACGTCTTGATTCATAATCAAATCAACATAACGTTGGCGATAGCGCAGTTCTACATCACTAAGACCATGAAATTTATCCGGCAGCGGAAGCAAGGATTTGGTCAAAACCTCAAGCGATTTCACTTTAATAGAAGTTTCCCCGGTTTTTGTTTTGAAAACAACGCCCTGAACCCCAACCATATCGCCTAGATCCAGAAGATCGAAGGCTTGGTATTTGTTCGCGTCTAGTGCATCTTCACGCACATAGATTTGAATTTTGCCTGTAATGTCTTGGAGATGTGCGAAGCTGGCTTTACCCATGCCTCTTTTTTGCATAATACGTCCAGCGATACTGACCTCATGCTGCTCAGCATCCAACTCTTCTTTGGTTTTGTCTTGGTAAGCTGTAAGGATTTCTTTGGTTGAATGCGTCCTTACGTACTTGCTGCCAAACGGATCGACTCCTAGACCGCGAAGCTCGTCCAATTTATTACGGCGAATGACGAGCAATTCGTTCAATTCCAATTCCTGGCTCATGCTTTCATCTCCTACTTATTAGTAAAGGGTGCTAAAACCGGAAAAAAGCTTCCGAAAGGAAGCTTTCCAAAGGAATGCGGCTGCACGCTACTTTTTAATATCAATAATTTGATACTGAATGACGCCAGCAGGAACAGTAACGTCAACGTTCGCGCCCCTTTGTTTACCTAAAATAGCTCTACCTACAGGGCTTTCATTGGAAATCTTATTCATCAACGGATCGGATTCCGCCGTACCTACGATGTTATATTCAACCAAATCACCGAATTCCAAGTCCTTCAGCGTTACGATTGAGCCAACACTCACAGTGTTGGTATCGACATCATCGTTATTAATAATACGCGCATTGCGCAGCAATTTTTCTAAAGTAATGATTCTGCCTTCAATAAAAGCTTGTTCGTTCTTCGCGTCTTCGTACTCTGAGTTCTCACTGATATCGCCATATCCGATGGCAACCTTGATTCTCTCAGCAACTTCCCGGCGCTTCACTGATTTCAGATGCTCAAGCTCATCTTCGAGCTTTCTTAAACCTTCTGGTGTAAGAATGACCTCTTTTTCAGCCATTTCCAACTGATCTCCCGTCATGTGAAAGATTTTCATATCGTTGAATCGATGCTTCCTGCTAGGAGTTGGGTCTTAAAAGAGCTGATTCAAGTAGTATGAATTCACGTTTCTTAAATAAGTTAGTTGCTCGTTTGTCTTTCAATATATGCAGGAACACATTAATATTGACTGATTATATTGCAACGGTTTCAAAATGTCAATCTCAACCATAGCTGCATTTTTTATTGAAGTACGGCTGATTCTTCATTTGTAGGCGATGCTAGATGCTCGACATAATCATTCAGCGCTCGCACCATTTCATCACGCTTCAACATCTCCATAATCGCATCCTTCACACGAGCCGCTCCTGTCATACCTTTAAGGTACCAGGCCATGTGCTTGCGCATCTCTTTCACAGCCACATGTTCACCTTTGAGAGCAATAAGTCGGTCCATGTGTAAGATCGCGATACGGATCTTCTCTTCTGGTGTAGGCTCCGGCGGTAATTCGCCATTGGCCAGGTATTGCACGGTACGGTAAAGCATCCAAGGGTTGCCTAACGCGCCGCGCCCAATCATTACGCCATCTACACCCGTATGGTCTAACATACGTTTTGCATCCTCAGGTGTCACAACATCTCCGTTGCCGATGACGGGAATCGACAGAGCTTGCTTAACATCACGAATGATGTCCCAATCTGCTTTACCTGTATACAGCTGCTCCCGCGTACGACCGTGAACGCTTACTGCGCTTCCGCCGCCTCTTTCGACAGCTTTAGCATTTTCTATCGCATAAATGTGCTCGGAATCCCAGCCGATACGCATCTTCACTGTTACTGGTTTGCTAACTGCCGCAACAACGGTCGCGATCATTTCTTCGATTTTCTCTGGTTGGAGCAGCCATCTTGCACCCGCGTCACACTTCGTGATTTTCGGTACTGGACAGCCCATATTTATATCAATAATATCTGCATTCGTTTGTTGGTCAACGATTCTAGCCGCTTGTACAAGCGTCTCAGTATCGCCACCGAAGATTTGCAGACTTAACGGTTTTTCTCGATCATCAACATAAAGCATTTCCATCGAGCGGGAATTCCCGTGAACAATGGCTTTATCACTAACCATTTCTGCACAGACTAGACCTGTACCAAATTCTTTGGCAATGAGTCGGAACGCAGGGTTGCATACACCCGCCATTGGGGCTAGCACGACTTTATTGGGAGCTTCGACATTTCCTATTTTCAGCACCGAAGATTCCACTCCTCTCATCTCGCAACCGCTGCGACTAACTCATCCGGTTCAATATTCAGGACTTGCGAGATTTTATTTATTATTTTGGTGTCCGGTTTACGTGTACCTCTTTCAATAGCACCTAAGATGGCAATCGACACACCGAGTAAATCGGCTAATTCGTTCTGCGTGTACCCTTTTAACTTACGAAAAGCGCGTATACGCTGAGCTACAGAGCTTTTTTCCATAGGATGACGCCTTCCTTTCCTTCCAGTTTCTCCAAATGCGCGGAGATGAATTCAAATGCAGCATCTTGTCGCTTGTAGAGAACCTCAGTGAGAGGAACTAATACAAAAGCCCGCTCATGCATCCGCGGATGCGGAATGATCAAGTCGGGGGTTGTAAGCTGATGGTCGCCGTATAGGAGTAAATCCAAATCGATCGTTCTCGGGCCCCAGCGCAAATCGCGCGTTCGACCCAGTCTTTTCTCGATGGCAAGCATAGTGAACAACAACTCTCTAGCAGGTAAAACCGTGATGATTTGAATAACCATATTAAGAAAAGCAGATTGATCTACATAGCCAATCGGTTCGGTTTCGTAGATGCTTGACAATCCAGTCACTGTTATGCCCGATTCCTGATTCAGCGCTGTAATCGCATCCTGCAAATAGTGTTCACGATCATCTATATTGGATCCCAATGCGACATAAGCTATCGTGCCTTGTTCTTGTTCTTCGGCTGTCATTCATTTGCCCGCTTTCGGTTAATCTCTACAGTTACCCCGTCAAAAAAAACGGCAAAGGGCGGATGCGGCTTAATGACGCGAACCGTCACTTCATTGATACTAGTATAAGTATGCAGAAGCTCGGATGCAATATTTTCTGCTAAAGCTTCAATTAATTTGTAAGTACGGCCTTCCACAATCTCTTTGACTTTGAAAAATACTTCTCCGTAATTAACCGTATCATTCAGATGATCCGACTTGCCGGGCTTGTTTAGCGGAAGCATAAGCTCTACATCTACATAAAAGCGTTGACCAAGCTTATTCTCTTCCGGAAAAACACCATGATTACCAAAGAACTGCATGCGGGAGAGCGTTATTTTATCCAATGTAAGAGCCTCCAATGTTTAGGTTAACTGCGAATGAATGATAGCATCTGTCATAACTGCCAAACGTTTCATCGCTTGAATATCGTGGACTCTGATCATCCCACAGCCTTGGGCAATTCCAAGCACCACGGTCGATGCCGTACCTTCCAAACGTTCTTCAGGAGGCAGACCCAGCGTTAGGCCAATGACGCTTTTGCGGGATGTTCCTAAAAGGACGGGATATCCGAGGTCTACGATCGTACGCAGATTGTTCATGAGGAACAAATTCTGCTCGTAGGATTTGGCAAATCCGATACCCGGGTCCAAAATGATCCGCTCTTCCCGAACGCCAACTTCTCTGGCTTGATTCGCATAGAGCTGTAAGTCAGTAGTAACATCTCGAAGAAAATCAGTATAGGTCGGATTCACACGATTATGCGTGATAATAAACGGACAATCGTAGCTGGCCGCAACCTCTGCCATTCGAACGTCGGCTTGGCCGCCCCAAACATCGTTGATGATATGTGCCCCGGCTTCTAATGCTTGCTTGGCGACCTCTGCTTTGTAAGTATCTATAGAAATAGGAACGTTAACTTCCTTACTTAGTGCCTCAATGACCGGAATTACCCGTTGCAGCTCTTCTTCTTGTGTGACCTTGGCAAAACCCGGTCGGGTCGATTCTCCCCCGATATCAATGATGTCAGCGCCTTCCGCCACCATTTGGCGAGCTCTGCGCACCGCATCTTCAATCCTAATGTAATTCCCACCGTCCGAGAAGGAGTCTGGTGTTACGTTTAATATGCCCATAATGATCGTCCGATCACCAATGGGCAGCTCATGTCCTCTGCAGGATAACACTTTCATTACCGTTCACTTCCTGTTGTTATCAAATGTTAGTTATAAAGCTCGCTTAGTTGGCGGGTTATCGGACCTACGACACCATTTCCAATAGCGTGAGATTGTCCACTGGGTGTGAACAGTGTCGTAATGGGTACGATCTCTTGTATGGAATTAACGAGAAACACCTCATCGGCTTCCATAAGATCTTCCCATCGGTATTGGCCGTTCAATGTGGGAATCTGCTGCTGCTGTGCCAGCTGTAACACATAGGCCCTTGTGATGCCAGGTAATATGCCTGTATCCAGCGATGGCGTATAGCAGGCACTATCTTTTATGAAAAAGATGTTGCTCACAATGCCCTCAGCTAAGTAGCCTTCTTCGGTCAGCATCAGGCCTTCAGCGCCAGTCGCCCAGGCATACTGCTGCAGCTCTCTTTTCGCCAAGATATTATTCATGTAGTGAAAAGACTTGAATCGGTACAAACCTTCCGGCGTATTACGAGGCAGCTTCAGCAGCTGCAGCGCTTTACCGTGTGCATAGGTCTTCTCGTCCCTCGGTGGAAGCGGCTTGATGTAAATGATCTCTGTAGGGTTTTGGTAGACACCTGATGGCAGCCCAAGAATATCAGTTCCCGCCGAAACGGAATATCGGATATATGCATCCTCGAGTTTATTGGCCCCAAGCAGTCCATCAATCAGACGCTGAATGTGTGCGTGGTCAGGCTCGTAGTCAATCCCTAGCTCACGACAGCCCTCCGATAGTCGCCGAAGATGCTCGGGCAGCAGGAAAGGTTCTTTGTTATAGGTGCGAAATGTCTCAAAAAGGCCAAGGCCGTAAAGAAAGCCGTGATCGTAAACCGAGACCACAGCTTCCTTATCATCCGTTAAAATCCCGCCCACACTAATAATCATAGATTAAACTCCTGCTTTAGCCGTGCGGCGAAGAAAGTTTCGCAGGATCTGATGACCGTGCTGAGAAATAATCGATTCTGGGTGGAACTGCACACCTTCAATCGGATATTCCTTATGGCGCAATGCCATAATTTCACCTTCTGCTGTACGCGCACTTACTTCCAAGCAATCAGGAAGCGTCTCGGTTTTCACAATCAAGGAATGATAGCGAGTCGCTATAAAAGGGGATGGCAGCCCTTCGAATAAGGTTTTACCATCATGGAAAATCTCCGAGGTTTTACCATGCATTAAACGCTCTGCGCGAATGACGTCGCCGCCAAAAGCTTGACCGATCGATTGATGGCCTAGGCAGACGCCGAAGATAGGGATTTTGCCTTTGAAATGGTCGATGAGTGATAAGCTAATTCCGGCTTCATTCGGCGTGCAAGGACCCGGAGATATTAAAATATGATCCGGCGCCAAAGCCTCAACGCCAGCTAAATCAATTTCGTCATTGCGACGAACGACGACTTCTTCCCCGATCTCCCCCAAATATTGGACGAGGTTGTACGTAAACGAATCATAATTATCAATCACTAAAATCATTCTAAGCTCCCCTTTCGTCAGCCCTGCTAGGGCTTAAGCTCGGCTCATGCTCCGCTCGCTATATTCTATCGCTTTCCACATTGCTTTGGCTTTATTCAAGGATTCAATGTACTCACGTTCAGGTATGGAATCAATGACGATTCCCGCCCCTGCTTGAATGTGGCCCATCCCTTGAACAGCTACAAGCGTCCGTATAATAATATTAAATTCCATATTTCCATTATAGTCAATCCATCCCATGGATCCTGTATAGGGTCCGCGACGAACCGGCTCTAATTCTTCAATAATTTCCATTGTGCGAACCTTTGGAGCGCCTGTGATCGTACCTCCAGGGAAGGTTGCCGCAATGACATCATAAGCATCCTTCCCTTCTGCGAGCTCGCCGACGACTTCCGAGACGATGTGCATCACATGGGAGTAGTATTCGATGACCATGAAGTCTTTCACATGGACGGAGCCGTACTTCGAGATGCGGCCAAGGTCGTTGCGCTCCAGATCGACCAGCATGACGTGCTCGGCGCGCTCTTTGTCATTGTCGATGAGCTCGCCGGCCAGGCGCAGGTCATCCTGCTCGTCCTTGCCGCGCGGGCGCGTGCCAGCGATAGGACGCGTCCGCAGGACGCCGTCCTCGAGCTGCACGAGCAGCTCCGGCGAGCCGGAGACGAGGGCGAAGCCTGCGAAGCGCAGCAAGCCCATGTATGGCGAGGGATTGACGATGCGCAGCGCCTCGTAGATCTCCTCCGGCGTCGTGCGCAGCTGCCGGCTCTGTCTAACGGATAAGTTGACTTGGAACACGTCACCTTGGGAGATGTAGGCTTGAATGCGCTGCACCGCCGCGATGTAGTCGGCTTTGCCGAAGGCAGGCTGGATGCCTGCGATGCTCTCGACGTCGATGTGCAGCTGCTCGCGGGCGATCGACGGTTGGTCTGCACCGCTCAGGTGCGAGCCTGACCAGCTGCTGGAGCGGATCGCATGCCAGCGTGCGAGCATCGCCTCGGCCTCAGCGTGCGCTTGTGCGTAAAGCTGCCGAAGATAGACGTCATCGGCTGCTCGGCTCTTCTCAAGCGGCATATGCACCGCAATGTACAGGCTCTTATCGATATGATCCAGGGTCCAAACTTGATCATACATAGCGAAGCTATAATCCGGAATCGGCAAGTCATTTGCCGCTTTCTCCGGAAGCTTCTCAATGGTGCGGATCACGTCATAGCTCCAATAACCTACACAGCCGCCAAGAAACTTAGAGGCTCCTTCGACTTTGGGGCTTTGATAAGCTGACATCCATTGCTTCACAATGTCGAGCGGTTTGCCATGCAAGTGTGAAACTTGAGGTTTACCCTTATCCATTTGGTTGATAAGGGTAACTTCTGCATCCAACCCATTTCCATGAACCGTAGAAAACGGCTGTAAACCGAAGCACGTGTAACGCCCGCCTTTGCCGCTTTCTAGGACAAAGGAATCAGGCGCGGCTACTTTCCACGCTTCTTGCCAAGAAGCGATCCGGTCGTCGGCAAGACCCAATTTAATCACATAAGGCAGCATCGTGTACGTGGAGGACCAATTACGCCACTGCTCTATTGTTGTTAGGATCATATTTGCCCTCCTTCCTGTGACATCCGATGATTAGTTGTCCATTAGTATACTCCAACCTCACACAGAAAAAAAGCCCCCAGCTGCAGCAGCTGGAGGCACGTTCGTAGCAAGTAATCTTATTGCTCTTCGAATTGATACAGTGGCGTAGAAAGGTAACGTTCACCGTTACTTGGAATCACAGCAACTACACGTTTGCCTGCGCCAAGTTCTTTAGCAACTTTAAGTGCTGCAAAAATCGCTGCACCTGAAGAGATACCACCAAGGATACCTTCTTCTTTGGCTACACGGCGTGAAGTTTCGAAAGCATCTTCGTTTTCTACGGCAATAATTTCGTCGTAGATGCTTGTGTTCAGAATATCTGGAACAAAGCCTGCGCCGATACCTTGAATTTTATGAGGACCTGGCTTGCCTCCGGAAAGTACCGGGGATGCAGCTGGTTCAACGGCATAAATCTTGATGTTCGGGAAGTTTTCTTTCAGCACGCCACCTGCGCCTGTAATGGTTCCGCCCGTACCGATACCCGAAATGAATGCGTCCAATTTGCCATCATGAGCATTAATCGCTTCAACGATTTCCGGACCTGTTGTTTCACGATGAACCTTCACGTTGGCTAGGTTTTTGAATTGTTGCGGGATGAAGTAGGAAGGATTCTCTGCTTGAAGCTCCTCCGCACGTTTGATCGCACCCTTCATTCCTTCTGCTCCTGGCGTCAGAACCAACTGAGCCCCATAGGCACGAAGCAGGTTACGTCTCTCCAAAGACATCGTTTCTGGCATAACCAGAATCGCTTTATATCCTTTTGCTGCTGCTACTAAAGCTATTCCGATTCCTGTGTTACCGCTAGTTGGCTCAATAATCGTATCGCCCGGCTTCAATTTACCTTCTTGCTCAGCCACTTCAATCATGGAGATGGCAATACGGTCTTTTACGCTGGCACCTGGATTTTGGTACTCGAGTTTCACATAAATCTCTGCGCTTCCTTCCGGAACAACGCGGTTTAAACGAACAAGCGGTGTATCGCCAATCAAATCCGTAATGCTTTGTACTAATCTTGCCATACTTTTTTCCCCTCCAGGTTAAATAATCGATGATTTCCGAGTTAATTAGTCGGTATTAATATATTCATATTATCAATGCATTTACTGGTTGTCAACCACATTTTCACAGAATGTCACCGGAACTGAGGGTCTAGAATGCTAACCTTCCACTTCTCTCGAAGTTGCTTCACATAATCCTTGAGAGGCGGTGCTTCATGAAGCGCCAGCTCTCTTCGCACATTTTCACGAACGAAAGCAAGATCGGGATTTACTTTTTCACGCCGATTCTTCAGCTTCACAATCGCGAACCCCTGAGGCAGAGGGACGGGCTTACTCACTTCTCCAACCTTCAAGAGTTTCGCCGTTTCAAGAACGGGAGCAGCAACAAAGGGGTCATCTCCTTCAATCCAACCCAAATCACCGCCGGAGTTATTGGTCGCATCATCTAGGGAACGATCCCTGGCAAGGGTCGCAAAACTCTCTCCTTTCGCCAGTTCCGCAAGGACTTTATTCGCTTGATCCTTGGTTGACACGATAATCTGAAGAATATTATATTCGGTAATTTGCTTGAATTCATCGGCGTGAGTCTTCATATAGTCTTCTACCTGAGCATCCGTTATCTGAATATGTTTGGTTGCGAGCTTCTCGAGTAACAATTTATTGGTTACATCTTCTTTAATTTCTTGCTCTGACAAACCTAACTGACTTTTCATGGATGCATAAAATTGTTGCTCGCTCTCATAACCTTGCTGCATCCGTTTCAACTCACGGTTAATCTCCGCGCTTCCAATCGAAGTCCCTGTCTCGTTTCCTTCCAAACGTATCACTTCACGATCCAACATTTGACCCAGCAGTTCGGCCCCATAATGATGTTCAAGAGCCGTTTGAAGCTCCAAAATGGTCATCTCACGATCTCCAATTTTGGCGACTACCCGATCATTCTTCTGCTCACCCTGCTTCTCAGGTTTTGGTGATTGACTTGATTCTGATTGGTTTATGGTATGGGTGACCAGCAAGGATGCGAGCACGAGATTACCTACAGCCATCACGATAATGACTCCCCACAATCGCTTCACGTTCTGCATCCTGACTCCCTCTTTACATCTATAATGCTGCTTGCTCTATTGTTCAATCATCTGCTTCAAATCATCTTCGTTGAAACGATAAGCTTCATTGCAGAAATGACAAACGACTTCAGCAAACCCTTCATCTTCAAGAATTTCTTGCAGCTCTGTTTTCCCTAAAGAAATAAGCGTTGTTTCAACTCTTTCACGGCTGCATTTACAGCGGAACATGACATCCATCTGATCGAGCTTTTGGAAAGATGGAAGGATAGTTTGAAGGATTTCCTCTAAATTCAAACCCCCGCCGAGCATATTCGTGAAGGATGGAATCCGAGCGAGCATCTCTTCAATTTCCCCAATTTCATCATTTGTTAATCCTGGGAGCAATTGAATAACGAATCCGCCTGAGGCCAGAATGGAGTGATCCGTATTGACCAATACTCCCAGCGCTACAGCTGAAGGCGTTTGTTCAGACATGGCAAAATAATACGTGAAATCTTCAGCCAATTCTCCTGAAATGAGAGGAACGCTGCCTTTATATGGCTCTTTCATGCCTAAATCTTTCGTTATGTACAAAAATCCATCTGTTCCCACTGCAGCAGCAACATCAAGCTTCCCATTCTCCTTAAGGGGAGGATCGACTAACGGATTATCAACATAACCGCGTACTTCACCTTTCGCATTCGCATCGACCACAATTTGCCCGATGGGTCCATCGCCTTTAACTTGAACAATGAGATGCTCTTCTCCCTTGAGCATGGCTGCAATGAGAAGCCCTCCAGCTGCCGTTCTTCCTAATGCGGCCGTAGCTGTTGGTGTGGTTTGATGTCTTCGGCTAAGTTCTTCTGTGAGGACAGTCGTTTCCACGGCAAAAGCGCGAACTTTTCCGCCCAGCGCCGTTCCTCTAATCAAGTAATCGCCCATGTTAAATCCTTTCCTTAAACAGCTTATGCATTTTTCTCATAAATCATTTGTAGACCTTGCAAAGTGAGCAGTGGATTGACGATCTGAATCGTACGAGATTCACTGGAAATGAGCTCCGCAAGACCACCCGTCGCAATAACTGTCGGATTGACATTAAATTCTTGAATGACACGTTCAACAATTCCATCAACTTGGCCTACATATCCGAAAATAATCCCTGCCTGCATCGCCGCTACGGTATTACGGCCGACGACACTCTTCGGTTTGACCAGCTCGATGCGAGGCAGCTTCGCCGCCTTCTGATATAAGGCTTCCGTTGAGATCCCGATTCCCGGTGCAATCGCACAGCCAACTAGCTGCTGGGAGGGATCAATATAGTCGTATGTGGTGGCCGTTCCGAAATCAACAATGATACAAGGAGCCCCGTAGAGCTCAAGAGCCGCAACAGCATTAACAATGCGATCAGCACCGACCTCTTTGGGATTGTCTACACGTACGTTCAGACCTGTCTTAATGCCTGGACCAACGATGAATGGCGTCCTTTTCAAATAGTGTAAGCAAAGGTTTTCCATTACATTCATAAGCGGAGGAACAACGGAAGAGACAATTACTCCTTCTACCTGCGCAAACGAGATGCCTGAGTGTTGAAAAAGGCTGTGCAACTGCATCCCATACTCATCAACTGTCGCTGAGCGGTTCGTGCTAACCCGCCAGTGATGTAGGAGTGTCCGCTCTTGGTAGAGGCCGAGCACAATGTTCGTATTCCCAACATCGATAACGAGAATCATAGTGCTGTCTCCTTCCGCTCATTCAGATCTAATGAGATATCAAGCGCTGCAACCGAGTACGTCAAACGCCCAACGGAGATCACATCAACGCCTGTTTCCGCCATCGCTTTAATAGTCTGAGGTGTCACAGAACCTGAGCCCTCTACTACAATATGCGGTGCTTTACTTTTAATTATGGAAACTGCTTCTTTCATCTTCGCAGGAATCATATTATCGAGCATAATGATATCCGCTCCAGCCGCTAATGCTTCGTGCAGCTGGTCAAAATTCTCGACCTCCACCTCAATCTTCATCGTGTGGGGGATCTGTTGTCGAGCCGCTTGTACAGCTTGTGTGATGCCGCCCGAACCTTTGATATGATTATCTTTAATCATTACAGCATCGTACAGTCCAAATCGGTGATTATGACCGCCACCAACTCGTACAGCATACTTCTCAAGCAGTCTGTGACCCGGCGTCGTCTTCCGTGTATCGACAAGTCTTGTCGGTACGCCTTCTAAAGCATCGACAAACTCACGAGTCTTAGTCGCAATTCCTGATAGTCGCTGCATCAAATTCAGGCTTAAGCGTTCACCTAGCAGAATACTGCGCGTATTGCCTTCCACTTCAGCTAGTATGGTCCCTTTATTAACAGACGATCCTTCAACTACTTTAGTTTCAAATCGAAGAGAAGCATCGACCACAGCAAAAACTTCTTGGGCGATTCGAAGTCCACAGACAATTCCGTCTTCTTTGACGTGGATAATCCCTTTGGACGCATGTTCCAAAGGGATCGTTGTCAGAGTTGTGACATCGCCGGTTCCAATATCTTCTTCCAGCCAAAGCCGAATATGTTTACGAATGAGTTCCATATTTAAATCCAGCATGTTAAATCCACTCCTCGATGCTATCTTCCCCGCGCTTAAAAACAATATGCTTCTTCCATGCCTTATCATCTCGTCCAGGGAAATCTTCCCGGTAATGACCGCCACGACTTTCCTCGCGCGCTAAAGCAGCGGTTGTCGTTAGAAGCGCACAATTGAGTAAATTTGCAAACTCATAATCTTCTCGTTTCGTCATCAAAGAACCGAAGATAGAGAGTTGTCTTGCCAATTCATCATACCCTTTTTGTAAGCCTTTGGCTGAGCGTTTCAGTCCTGCGTAACGCAGCATAACCTTTTGCAGCTTAAGCTTTTTCTCGACAACGGCCTGATTCGAGATTTCCGTTCTTGGCGCTTTTGATTCAGCTCGTATTTGAATGTTTCCTTCCAAAGGAGGAAGCTCTTGAATACGTTCAATAATTCTTCTACCGAACACAATGGCTTCAGATAAGGAGTTACTCGCTAAACGATTAGCGCCATGTACACCTGTAGAAGACACTTCCCCGCATGCGAAAAGACGGCGGACAATCGTTTCTCCATGTAGATCTGTCTTGACGCCGCCCATCATATAATGAGCCGCGGGAGCTACCGGAATCCAGTCGGTACTCATATCTAGACCGTAATTGAGGCAATACTCATATATCGTCGGGAATCGATGTTTAATTAACTCTTCGGATTCGTGCGTAATGTCGATATAAACGAAAGTCGATTTGCAATTCTCCATCTCGTCGACAATAGCACGGGCTACGACATCCCTAGGCGCTAGCTCAAGCTGGGGATGGTAACGCTCCATGAAGCGCTCCCCCTTGATATTGCGAAGATAAGCCCCTTCACCGCGCACCGCTTCCGAGATCAGGAACCGCGGAGCGCCTGGGTAGCAAAGCGCCGTAGGGTGGAATTGAATAAATTCCACGTCCTGAATTTGCGCTCCGGCGCGATGAGCAATCGCTATGCCATCGCCTGTGGCGATGTCTGGGTTCGTTGTGTAGCGGAACAGCTGTCCCGCACCACCGGAGCAAAGGATCGTGGCGTTGCCGCGCACAAACACGCGCTGACCGCCAGGTTTCTGTACGAGTACGCCATAGCACTCGCCGTCCTGCGTGATCAGGTCGATCACGAAGTGATCGTCCCAGATCTCAATGTTCGGATCTTGCTTCGTGCGTTCCGAAAGAGCTCGTACAATCTCTGCGCCCGTGGCGTCGCCATGCGCATGCAAAATTCGGCGCTGACTGTGCGCTCCCTCTTTGGTCAAAGCGAACTCCCCGTTCTCAAGATCGAACTGGGTACCCATCCGAATGAGATCCTGAACACCATTAGGCCCTTCATGAACGAGAACGTCAACTGCCTCTGGCGAACAAAGACCAGCACCCGCGATCAGTGTATCCTGCATATGATATTCCGGTGAATCCTCGTCCGATATAACAGCAGCAATTCCGCCTTGTGCATAGCGTGTGTTGCTGTCGAGGAGCGATTTCTTCGTAATCATCAGCACTTTCTTATTTTCACTAGCGCGAAGAGCAGTGAATAAACCTGCAATGCCCGCGCCAATCACAATAACATCTGTATGTACATGAGGAATGGAATCTAAATCTACATCTACGAGGTATCTAGGAATCATGCCGTTTCACCTGTTCTTCACCATTAATAGCTCGCAACGCATAAGGTATCCGATGGATTAATCGAATTCAGGAATGCTTTGCGAGGGTACCCTACCTATTAAACAAGAGAGTAGCGCATGCTACTTTACTTGTAACATGCGCTCTAAGGACAATCTTGCTTTATCGGCTACATCTTCTGGCACATAAATCTCTGGCTGCATCGTTTCAAGACATTTCACAATTTTCTTCAAATTGTTTACTTTCATATTCGGGCATACCAAGTATTTGGTTGCAAAATGGAACTGTTTATCTGGACTATCCAGACGAAGCTGATAGCCCGTTCCATCTTCCGTTCCAACGATAAACTCTTTACATTCGGACTCTTTGCAATATTTGATAATCGCTGTTGTACTACCCACGAAATCTCCCAGTTTCACAACTTCTGGTCGACACTCCGGATGAACAACGAACTGAGCATTCGGGTATTGAGCTCTCATTTCTTCCACATCTTTAACGGTCAGCATATCATGCGTATTGCAATAGCCTTCCCAGATAATTACTTTTTTGCTTGTGAATTTTGATACATAGTCGCCCAAATTTTTATCCGGTACCCAGATGATCTCATCTGAATCGACGGAATTGATGACGTTGATGGCATTCGCCGAAGTACAGCAAATATCCGTTTCTGATTTCACATCAGCAGATGTGTTAATGTAAGCAACAACTTTGGCATTCGGATGCTGGCGTTTCAGAGCACGTAGTCCTTCTACGTTCACCATATCCGCCATCGGGCAGCCTGCACGTTCGTCAGGAATAATAACTGTTTTGTTAGGAGCAAGAATCTTAGCACTTTCCCCCATGAAATGAACGCCACAGAATACAATCACATCAGCATCGGTTTGCGCGGCCTTCTGCGCAAGCAGAAAGGAATCCCCCCGGAAATCGGCAACCTCTTGAACTTCGTCACGTTGATAATAATGAGCAAGAATAATAGCATTCCGTTCTTTCTTTAGCTGCAGCAACCGTTCTTTGAGTTCACGGTTCTGCTCGGCTTTGCGTTCAATAGCTAGAGCTTCCATGGTGCTTCCTCCCCTGTCTGGGACGTAAAATGTACTTCTTGTCTATCTAAAAATAGGATTAACAGTAGTATGATCTAATCGTAATAAAATTAGAGATTTACAACTAATTTACACATTCTCACATCCCCTGTCAATGCGCAAATATGCCGAAAAAACCAGAAAATCCGGGTACACCTGACGTGTACACCGGATTTACGAGTTGCTATTGCTTGTTACTCTTCGGAATGGTCCGAATTGGAATCTTTATCTTTGCTTAACTCCAATTTATTGCTTTCGCTAGATTGGCTTTGCCCTTGAATGTTCACTTTGACTTCTTCGTCATCCGCGCTTGCATTCAATTTGCCTTTCTCTAGAAGCTCGATGATTTCATCTTTATCGAGTGTTTCTTTCTCAAGCAGCGTTTTGGCTACGAGATGAATCTGATCCGCATGCTCCGTAAGCATCGCACGAGCACGATCGTAACAAGTGCGAATGAAGTTTTGCATCTCTTGATCAATCTCATAAGCAATCGCATCACTGTAGTTTTGTTCATGTCCGATATCGCGGCCTAAGAACACTTGGCCTTGCGAGCTGCCAAACTGCATCGGTCCTAGCTTATCGCTCATACCGTATTCCATAATCATGCGACGAACAATGCCCGTTGCTTTCTGGAAGTCACTATAAGCTCCTGTGCCAATCTCTCCGATAAATAATTCTTCGGAAACGCGGCCTCCTAGGAGTCCTGTTACTTTATCCAGCAATTCGTTCTTCGTCTGCATCATGCGATCTTCGCCTTCTTTGGGCAGCATCATGACATAACCGCCAGCGCGTCCGCGCGGAACGATCGTCACTTTGTGCACCATGTCGGCATTCTCGGCATAATAACCAATGATCGCGTGACCGGCTTCATGATAGGCCACAATGCGTTTCTCTGCTTCGCTGATAATCCGACTTTTCTTCTGCGTACCTACAATAATACGGTCAAAAGCTTCCTCGACTTCAGCCATTGAAATATCTTTACGGTTGCGACGGGCAGCAATCAAAGCTGCTTCGTTCAACAGATTCTCGAGATCAGCACCTGTGAATCCAGTTGTGTAGCGAGACAAAGCGTCCAGCTTCACGTCTTTGGCAAGTGGTTTGTTGCGAGCATGTACTTTCAGTACAGCTTCGCGGCCTTTGATGTCTGGACGATCTACCGTGATTTGACGGTCGAAACGGCCTGGACGCAGTAAGGCTGGGTCAAGGATATCTGGGCGGTTCGTTGCAGCAACGATAATGATACCTTCGTTTGCGCCAAAGCCATCCATTTCTACGAGCAATTGATTGAGCGTTTGCTCGCGTTCGTCATGTCCGCCGCCTAAACCAGCGCCACGTTGACGACCTACAGCATCGATCTCATCGATAAAAATGATACATGGTGAGTTCTTCTTCGCGTTCTCGAACAAGTCACGAACACGGGAAGCACCGACACCGACGAACATCTCAACGAAGTCAGAACCCGAAATACTGAAGAATGGTACGCCTGCTTCACCAGCTACAGCTCGTGCAAGAAGGGTTTTACCGGTTCCCGGAGGACCGTTGAGCAGAACCCCTTTAGGAATTCTAGCACCGACAGCTGCGAATTTCCGTGGATCTTTGAGGAATTCGACAACCTCGATTAATTCTTGCTTCTCTTCGTCAGCACCTGCCACGTCTTCAAATGTGACGCGCTTTTTCTCCTCATTATATAAGCGGGCACGGCTTTTGCCGAAGTTCATCACTTTGCCGCCGCCACCTTGAGCCTGATTTAACAGGAAGAAAAACAAGATGAAGATAATGACGAATGGGATGATGGAGGTTAGGAAACTAATCCAAACACTATCCCGTTCCATAGTCTCGTAAGTTTCTGATGGAACGCCATTCGCTTCAATCAACTGAACGACCATAGGCTCGAACGGAGCATGGGTTTCGAAGCTCTTCTTATCAGCACCATTTGGTGGGTTAATATACTTACCTTTAATCAAATATGTGTATCCATCAAACTTTAAGGTCACGGATTCCACATTTTTGTTTACTACCGCTTGGCGGAATTTATCGTAAGTAATTAACTCCTTTTGCTCGTTTTGGGTACTAATGAAATGGACGATACCTACAGTAACCAAAAATATAAGTAAATAAAAGCCGGTATTCCGGATAATTCGATTCATCCCGAGCCTCCTCTCAAACGGCACACGTTTATTATTTTACCACATCCCGGTAAAGCACTACAACATAACAGCGTTGATGAGTCTGCGGGAAATGGCATTAGCTGCTATAGATCTCTGGTTTCAATATGCCGATAAATGGAAGGTTGCGATACTTCTCTGCATAATCCAGACCATATCCGACGACGAACTCATCTGGAAGCACATAACCTGCATATTCAGGTTCGAGGTCCACAGTTCTGCGTGCCGGTTTATTAAACAGCGCAACGACCGAAATCGTCTTCGCATTGCGTCGCTCTAGCACATCTATCAGATAACTCAGCGTTAAACCGCTATCGATAATGTCCTCCACGATAAGAATATGACGTCCTTCTACGGGAACATCAAGATCCTTAATAATCTTGACAACACCAGAAGATTTCGTGGATTGACCATAGCTGGATACAGCCATGAAATCAAGTTCCAATGGTACTCTGATTTGCTTAACAAGATCAGCCATGAAAATGAAAGCTCCCTTAAGCACACAGATAACCAATGGGTTCTTACCTTCGTAATCGATGGAGAGTTTCTCCCCTAATTCTTTGATCTTGCCTTGAATTTGTTCTTCACTGTAAAGAACTTCTTGAATGTCGCTGTACAAGGATGAACCCCCTAGTTTATATTATGAATCCTTATAAATTTACATTCTAGAAGAACGAAATTTACGCATATTACTTCAGCACTAGCTTCATATGAAGTACACGTACTGTGTCTGGTCCAACCAAAGCGTGCTTGGACCTACGAAAGCCAGCAATCCAGAGGATTTGCCCGGAAGCATCGACAAGCAGTGGGATGACATCACGCCGGCTTAGCGGCATTTTGGCATCAATGAACATATCCTTTACTTTTTTGGACCCATTTAAACCATACGGCTCAAACCGATCTCCTGACCTGCGGCTTCTTACAACAAGCGGCAAAATAAGTTGATCTAGATCCAAAAACACGTCCGTTGCAGATGAGGAATAAGCAGTTGTCTCCTTCGAACTAGCTGGCACCCATGAGTAGATCAGCTTGGCTTCCACTTCCGGCAGGTTCAGCTCGCTTGTATCCAATCCAACCTCATAAGCATAAGGCTTCGGAGAAGGAGCGAAGGTCTGAAATTGAATAGATTCATATTCTCTCACAATATAAACCTGTTCATCCACCTGAAGAACTTGATTAGAAACCTGATCCTCTAAAATCAACTCACGCATACTTTCAATTCGTTTAAAATCCAACCGATCTCTTTCCAAACAAAGACAGTTTAATATTAATTTAATCAAACGCCTTTGTAAAGCAACGTGCAGCTCAGTGAAATCACGTCTTTCTATGCGGCAGCAGGCTTGCTGGAAAGTCGTTTTTTGGCGAAAAACCTGCTCGGCTTCTTTGGCCAAATAATCATCCTCAGCTCGCATCAAATCCGTCAATCGATTCAGTGACTCCGGAAGTTGTTCATTATACTGCTTCAGCATCGGCATCACATCAAGCCGAATCTGGTTTCGAAAATACTTCCGCAACTCATTGCTGCTATCCTTACAATACGTCATTTCATGCTGAGCGCAATAATTCACAATATCTGTTTTGTATATACGTAAAAACGGACGAATCAGTTCCACTTTTTTTTCGCGCCTGCGTTCCGGCATGCCAACCAGACCTGAAGGGCCTGTCCCTCTCAAAATCCGCATCATGACTGTTTCAGCTTGATCGTCTGCATGGTGAGCGAAGGCAATCCGGTTAGCGCTGTATTTCGCTGCGATCTGATGTAGAAATTCGTAGCGTTTCTCACGTGCCGCGGCTTGTCCATTGAGTGACGTTTCCTCTATATAGGCCGGCACATCAATGACGCCGATTTCACACGAAAGTCCTAGGTCATCAGCAAGCTTCCCTACGAAAAAGGCTTCCGCATCTGATTCCGCACCGCGGAATTGATGATTCACATGCGCAACAACGAGCCGCCAGCTATAACGCTCGGCAAGGGCAAAAAGGACATGAAGCAGCGCCACAGAATCAGGTCCTCCTGATACCGCAACAACCACCACATCTCCTGGATCGACGAGTTTTTCGTCAATAATTCGCTTTTCCACCTTAGCAACAAGATCGATTTCCATCGGGTATTCCTTTCCATTCCTGCACTTTCCATCATGCTACCAGTACACATAGAGCGTTACACCAAAAATAAAAATAGAAGCGGCGAAGCATATTTTCAACCATGGCATTTGGAGTGTTGACTGTGTATTCTTCTTACCTGAGACCAACGTTCTCCAGTACTGATACGCTTCTTGCGAAGTATTAAACTCACTACTCAATGCTTTATGAAGAAACGGCGCGAGATGAGCAGCAACCGAATTTTCACGCACAATGGCGGTAAGTTGATCTAAATCGCGGTTTTGCGGCAGCGTATTGGATAAACCAGTAAAGCGTTTTCGTTGATCGAGCGATTTTAATAGTAAAATGGCAAATGAAAATAGATCATAGCTTTCTTCCGCAACCCGTTCCCCCATATTCCAAAAGCCGCGGTCATATACCTCAGTCAACTGCTTAATCGCTCTGCCTTTAGGAGTTACACCCCCAAAATCAATGAGATCCACATCGCCAAATTTGGAAACGATCATATTCTCGATCTTCAGATCACCGAAAACATAGCCGCTCTTATGAACTTCCGTTAACTTTCGAAGCAGGTTGGAACCAATCACATAGATCCAATCTTGACCGCGTTTATGTATAAAATTGGAAATTTCAATCCCCTCAATATATCGCATGACATAGAAGGAGACATTTTTTCCATTTATCGTCATATCATCGGAATCTATTAAAAAGTTCTTGAACGACGTTTCTGTCTGGGATATCGCAAGCAAGGAATTAATCTCTGATTGATGATCAACTGTCTCATGGCCTGCTTTCAGCGCAAATCTAGCTGCCCCTCTTCGTACGAGAGCCACTACACCATTGGAACCAGCACCTAATAGACGTTCGACCACATACATCCCGCCGTTCCATTTCCCTTGGATTTCTGATCCCGGACGGAAGGCGTCTTCATACCACGTAGTCACTCAGCATCCCATCCTCGGTCTTTGGTAAGATAGGCTTCTCCGTTATGAACTGCAAAGTTTGCAGCAGCGCCGGACCTGTCGGAGTTGTACCCTTCATGTTTATTTTATAGAACATCTTGTCTAAATTTGCAAGCTGATTCGTCCAACTGAGATCCATTTCTAATTCCTGATCCCTAGTTTTGGTTGACGGAAAGTGAAAAACTGCCAGTTCACTCTTCCCGCTGCGGGCTCTAAGACTAAGCAACAGATCATGAATCGCTTCACGCACAGCTGCATGTTTTGGCTTCATACTAGCACTAGCATCTATTAAAAGAGCTACGCGAAGTGAGGTGGTTTCACTCATGGTATCAATCACTTGAACCACTTCCGCGCGCTTATCTGGAGGTAACTGCTCCAATTGATTAAAGCCTAGAATACTTTGCAGCTCCTTGCCTACTGCGTGCTGAATCGTTGTGGCGACCGTTTTGCGCGTCATCATCTGAACTGTCTGGGAAAGTTGGCCTGAATTGACGATTCGGCTCATCCCGCCGCCTGCCGCAGCAATCTCTTGAATCTCCTCAGAGCCCAGCACCCCCAGCTCCCCATGGTCAATCACACCGATGACATTCACAGTAACGCCTTCAGTATGTGCTTGTGCCGCTGCTATTACCGGACTTACCCCTACATTGGAACACCCATCTGTTATTAAAAGAATCTGTTTCATCATGATATATGCCTCCCTGGCCCAAGAAAAGATTAGCTCTCTAGTAGTTCTCCTCCTAGTTTTTCCATTTATGAGAGAGTCTAATCACAAGCTAACTCAGCGAAATAAAAAGACAGCCCACCCGATGATAATGGCGGACTGTCTCAAGATTGAAGATTTACCTAGTGAATCTCCTTCTTAGGATAAGACCTAGTAAGATTAAAGTGATGCCTGCGATTTCCACATACAAATGACTAGATTCTCCTGTTTTTGGGAGGGTCTCTGGCTTCGTAATAGGCGGAATTCCTCCTAAGGGCACATCATTATCCGTATCAATCGGAATGTCCGGCCCCGTTGAAGGTGTTGGCGTTACACTTGGCAATGGTGTTGGTGTTGGTGTTGGTGTTGGTGTTGGTGTCGGTGTCGGTGTCGGTGTTGGTGTTGGTGTTGGTGTTGGTGTTGGTGTTGGTGTTGGTGTTGGTGTTGGTGTTGTCTTCGTGTTGATCACATTGAGATAAAGTTCATCTCCTGGATGAAGGGTTATCGGATTATCCTCTTTATTTATTCCATAACCAGAAGGAGCTGCTATTTCAATCACCTCATAATCGCCTGCAAGTAGATTGTTAAAGATGACAGAACCTGTTTCATCTGTTGTTAACCTGTCAATAAACGTTTTTGTGTCACCCGATTTACGATACAGTTCAAAGGTTGCGCCGCTGAGCACTAAAGTGTTGTTGGCAGAGTCAATTTTCATAACCGTCAATGACCCTCGAACTCCGCTGCCGGTGCCAGATCCGTCCGATACACCGACCACAATTTCCTTGGTCGATTTTTCCGTAATAGTGGTTACGTTAGTGCCGCTAAGACTGATTCTATTGATGACCGTTTCGTGATCGTTGGCCCTAATTAAAGATTGATATTCCAAAATATACGCGGTTGTTATCTGATTGACAAAACTCAGCTCAAATGTTTGTTTGCCTTGATTATCCGTATTAATAACTAGCGTGTAGTCCACGCCATTCGTTAATTCTGATCCCTTCATGACATTCCCGTTACTAGCCACGGTCGTTGCAAACAAATGGAACGAGTTTGGCATTAATTGTTGATTGATTGACGGTGTATCGATGATTTTCGCACCGTTTAATGTAGATTGACCATAATTTATTTGGACTGACCAGTTAATTTTATCTCCGCTTTGCCACCCGCTTTTACTCACGTATTCTCCGCCCTTAGGAATGGGCAGGGTCGCGCTGAGGTTGCCGGAAACCTGTTTAGTTCCATCGAAAATTCTAGCCGTATTTGAAACAGTATTGTTAATCAATTGACCTTGTAGACTCGTTTTAAAAACGATGTAAAATGGTTCCGAAATGGGTTGATGGAAATGAACAACTAGCCTGTTTTGGCTATCCACTGCGTAATCATATTTTGAGGGGTCTATCTTCCCGCCCTGTGAGTGGTTGCCATTTGCCTGAATGTTCATTTGGTATACAGCAAGCAAATCAAGCGGTTTAAGCGGATCATCAATAAACTTTTGATTAGACTCTAACGTATCCTGTACGATAGCATCTGCAATAGCTATGCCGTTATAGTTAGCTCCCACTGTCCATTCTAGTTTTTTTGAAGCAGCATCGTAGGCACCATATTTGAACCCATTGTTCTTCACTTCATTTCTCGGAATAAATGTTGCATTTGCTGTTTGCGTCTTTGTTTTCTCAGGGCTGTCGATCCAATCCGCCTTAGCTGAATTCATGAAATTAGTAGTTCCCGGAGGACTGATCAAATCTATATTGAATTCTGTTTGGTAAACAATCGAAATTGGTTCTGAGATCGCATTCGTGAATTTAACTTTGAACCCATCCTCAGCACCGACAGAACTATCAAGGATATAATTCGCCGACGGTAAGACCACGTTTCCTTTTTTAATAACTAACGAATCGGGCTTGAAACGCAATCCTTTATTCGAAAATGTATCGGTCACAACTAGATTGTTCATCAACTGACTGTCTCTGTTAATGATAATAAGCCAAGATACGGTTTTGGCCTTGTAATCTGCGGTTCCAGGATACTTGAAAATTGCCCCCTGTTCAATAGCCCGTGATGCTGAATCACTTGCTCCGCTGCCGGACGTAACGGTATTCGTAATGATCGCATTATTCAAAACCGGATTACTTGCCTTGGTCTGATAAGTAATTTTATAGGCCGATGAAATATCATGATTAAATTGCAGTTTAAATCCTTTCTTGCCAGCAGCCGTTTCCGTTGTGACGGTGTACTCCCCACTCGGCAATTCACTTCCCAGTGTCTCATTCCCACTTGAATTGAACGTTACGGGATAGATATGAAGGGATCCTGCAACAATTTCTTGTGTATCATTGAATAAGTCCTTTAGGAATGCTGCTGACTGGGCAATTGTCCTTTCATTATAATTATATTTGATTCCCCAACCAATAATTTGCGTAATTGGACTATAGCTTTCCGCTATTTTATCCAAAGAACTGCCACGTGTTACATGGACTGTCGCAGAGGCTTGAACAGGACTTTTATTACTCCCTCCAAACGTTGCTGTATTCACAAAGGTTTCTTTATCAAAATCGGTTATTGGCGTCGTATATTGAATGCGGTAAGCCGTATGAATAGGAGATTCATTGAACCGAACAGAAAGATCTGCCCCTGTTCTATTAACTGTATACTTACTGCTATCCACCAATGCTCCTTGTACGACGGTTCCATCTAGATGAACCCCTAAATCATAAACAGCTACAGTTACAGGAACAGATAGACCTATGGGAATAGGGTCCGTCACCACGGCGTTCTGAACAGAATCCAGCGTCTTATTCACATCCACGGTCCAATGAATATCTTTCGAGTTAAACCCAGAGGGTATGCCTCTCTTTTCGATTGTGGAAGTGACCAAGGGCTTTAGATGAAGGATGAAAATCTGTTCGCCAGATTGAATCGGAATTGTAATCGTTACCGTTGTGCTCTCCGTAAGTTTACTTATATCTAACTGTGTTCTGAAAGTGAGCGTTCCATGTACATTGTCATGGCTTTCGATGTAGTTGTTAAAAGTAATCAACACTTGATGACTAGCCTGATCCACATGAAAAGTTCCCAACTGATTCGGTCCCATATCCAAACCGCCACTGATATCGTTGAAAAGCAAAAATTGCTGCGGCAGAGTGAACGTAAACGTATCACCACTATGGTACCCATGACCGTTTGGCAAAGACCATGTATAGTCTAGCTGCACTTTGGAGTTTGGCTCGTAAACATTGCCGGTCACAACTTGTCCCGAGCTGTCGTATACAGCCATCGTCACACTGTCGAGAATGTTGTTTGAAATTGTGTTTGCACTGGCCTTAGGCAAAAAGCCAATCCCGTAAATACTCTGCATAAAAATTAATAATGTAATCAGCAGCATACTCGTCTTTTTCTTCAACATAATTTCATACCTCCATTCATAATCAATTTTTATTTATTTACCACTTATGTCTTGAAACAAAACGTATCATTTTAATACTATATGATACAACTTGTATTGTAAATCCTTGGGAATTGATATTTTTTCAACATGAACGGCACAAAAAAACCTGTACTCAGTTGAGTACAGGTTTCTTCAATTTCTTTAATATATTTTGGAAATTTGATAATTATGATCTTTTTTTATAATATCTATTGTTTCACCCGCTTGTATATGAACAGCGTCATACGTAGTATCGATCGTCACCCATTCCTTACTATCCTTTAGGAAAACTTGATTCCACGCATGATAAGTATCCGGCGCATGGCTTTCATACCCCATAACCAGACGGGTTGGAATCCCCTCGCTTCTTGCCATTGCCGCAAAAGTAGCTGCAAAATCATAACAAATTCCTTTGGACGCTGCGTAGACCATATCCAGATTAGGTACGTAATTATCTGCTACAGTTTGGGCTTTCTCATAATCATACTGAAATTGTGTCGTGATATAGCCATAAATGGCTCTTATTTTGTCGATATCACTTTCTTTATCCCCAATTAATTGCTTAGCCTCAACGACCGCCTTCGATTCATTGTTCCAATTGATTAACGGAATGGACTGTAGAAATACGGCATTCTCGTCTTCCATATCCAAATCTATTTGTTCTTGCGCAACAACTTTATATTTATTAGCTCCTATAGACTCACCGATCAGCACTTTATACTGGCCGTTTCCAAGCTGTAAAGGGTACTGATCCCCTTCTTCGAAGGTGTAGTCATATTTGATATTTTCTCTCATTATTCGAACGAGAACTTTGGTGTTCTTATCTTTTGAATAATGAACCGAGATAATTCCTTTATTGAGAGCATCTTTATCTATCATAGATGGATTAGAAGCTGCAAATATCCCTTGCGGAGCAAGAGTAAACAGAACCGCAGCAATGATCGTTCGTATGATTGGCTTTTTGAACACAAAAAAATCCCCTTTCGGTAACTGGCTGCCAACTTAGTTCGGCTAAGGAAGGCCCTTTAGTTTTGCGTCTCTAGTTTTCGCTAGATTTGCCTTTATCGGAGGAACGCACCGAATCCCTATAATCACTATAGTGATAGTGCAATCTTAACATAGGCTTGTCTCTCTGGATAGACAAAATATTACATTTTATTCCTTAGACTGCACCAGGATTCCCTTAATGGCAATACGATGAGTCGGATTTTCCATAGGATGACAAGTTATTAGCGTAATCTCCCGATCTTTGCCGTTGCCCTTCAGCACCCAGACATCCTCTGGGAGGACATACTGTTTGTCCACTACCTTGTAGATATACGTTTTGCTTCCTGTATTCACTTCTATGAAATCCCCTTCAGTAACTTCATCTAATCTATTAAAATTTTTCCCGTAGGTCAGGTTGCGATGACCCGCAATGGCATAGTTACCAACAGCTCCTACTTTGCCTGTTTTGGCAATACTAGCAACGGAAATCTTCAAATTATTCACGGTTGCATCTGTCAAAATAGGGAGCTTTAAATTAATTTTATCGATTGTGAGGACACCCTCTATATTCTTCTGCGGCAAAGAAACAGGCTTCGGTGTCATTTCTGCAGCTAAGGAGCTTGGCTGACTGCTTGGTTGACTGCTCGGCGAGCTGCTTGCTGGCAGCGCTTCCACCACGGGATTGGAAGAAGGCACGACCAACCCCGCATTCGTTTCCTCCTCGATGTCAGAGGCTGTCTGATCCATATTCTGCAGATTTTCCTGCCATTGTTTCAATATTTTGTTCTGCTGATAGCTCTCATAACGATCGTTTAGCGTTGGATAAAGAAATATGATAATCCCAAGAACGATAAATAACAGTGATAGCTTTTTTCTAATCACAAAAATGGCACCGCCTTCTCTTGGATCTCACGCAATAATGATACTCCGAGGAAACTTAGATTTAGCATGATTTGTAAACAAACCTATAAATAAGTTAAGCATGCTTCTAATTCTGTGCGCAACCTATTTGGGTATTAATTTACTAGTTTGATCTTAAGGGAATAGCAGCAAATAAAAAGCCATAACAGCAAATGAGCTGTTATGGCTTCTATTCCTCCATTAACTAACCGTCTTCGGACGCTCCATTCGCGTAATGCCTGGCCAGCGGAATGTGGCCCACTCAGGCTGCCTCTTCTCAACCCGTGCCACAACGACGGTCATATCATCTTGAATTTCGCCATGATGGTGGCGGAAAATCCTTTCTAATAAACAGTCCGCAAAATCCTGCGGCATCGTCGTATCGATCTCCTGAATCATCCGCTTCATCCACATCTCTTTGTTTACCGCATGTCCCGGTGCATCGTAGATGCCATCTGTCATCATGACGAGGATATCACCGGATTGGAGCGGAATCGAGACCAGATCAACGTCAATCTCGCTCAAGATACCGACCGGCAAATTATTAGCCGATATCGAAATCACTTCGGTCCCGCGCTTAATGAAGCTAGGCGTAGAGCCAATCTTCATGAACGTTGTGTTTGCGTTGTACATGTCGATCAAAGCCATATCTACGGTCGCGTACATCTCATCCGAAGAGCGCAGCATCAACACCGAGTTCAGCGACTTGATCGCCAGCTTCTCGTCCATGCCCGACTGCAGCAGCTGCTGCAGGATGCTCAGAGCCGTCTGGCTCTCCGCACGCGCGCGCTCGCCGTTGCCCATGCCGTCGCTAAGCGCCACGGCATACTTGCCATTGCCCAGCTCCACCGTGGAAAAGCTGTCGCCCGAGAAGAGGTCGCCCCCCTTGGCTGCGCCGGCGACCCCGGTTTCAACCTCGTATTCCTTGGCAGAGCCGAATACGACCGTGCTGTAACCCTCGCCGCGCGCATGCATCTCTTCACGCATGACGGCGACGTTCTCGCCGATAATTTCGCTCAAGAGCGGCGCAATGATTTTCCGGCATTCATCGAAGCCCTTCGTGTATTGATGAATGATTTCTATTTCGATATTTCCTTCATCCAAGGAAATGATGTCGATGGTATGGATGGATAAGCCCAGCTCCTCCAGGGCATTACGAATTTGCTCTTCTTGAATGAACAGCTCCTGTCCTTCCCGTTTAATCTCCTTGGCCAAGTCCTCCATCACTTGGGACACGCCCGAAAGCTGATCAGCCACGAGATGCCGGCTATCCATAATCTGCTTTTTCCAATGCAAATCATTCTTGTACAAGCCATATTGCTGCTTCATCACATCCAGCACTTGATCCGTGCGAATGCACACCTTCCTCCATTCCGGTGGAATATTCTTCTTCGTCATACTCTCCTTCATCTCAATTTGGGTCATCATATCGGTCATATACGTATAGGTTTGATAAAATTTTTGATCCCAGCACTGGCTCTTTTTCCAGCAGGAATCACAAGCCTTCTGCGCAACCGCATTCATGAAATGGCCAACTTCCTCCTCCTTGCGGCTCACCGCATCATCCGTCGTCAACTGCTTAAAGCTACGCGCCAGCTGGCGGAACACTTCAGAGAACTGTTCCACACGTCCGGCCGTAACATCCCGAACCCGCTTCGCGTAGTCCTGTTGGGATTTCAGATTTTCTTGCGTACCAGGCACATATTTAGCTAGTGTCAGAATCAAGCTCCGAGGTGTCAACAGGAAGAGTGCAACAGCTGCAAGCGACTCCCATGTGGAGTTGATCACGTCAGCCCCTGACCCCATATAGAAAGCAAGTATCGATGACCCCAAAAGCATTCCGAAAGCAACAGCCAATCGATTACCATCTTTGAGAAGCCCTGCTAACATCCCCGAGAAAGCCAGTAAACTCATTTGATAAACCGCATTGCTATTCGCAAGACTTAGGATTAATCCTGTAATGACACCTACCGAAGCTCCGAAAGGCGCTCCCCCCACCAGCGCAAATAATAGAATCAAATAACGGGACAGCACATGTTCAACGGTAATTGGACCTACAACCCAGCTCACCGTTCCTGTCATTACAGAAGCTAACAAGATAATTAGACAAATAATTTCCTCATGTTTCAAATGGTAGTTCTTACGGGTAAGCGTAAATACAGGTATAGCTTGAATAAAAATTAGCGTCAGCACTAGACTTAGCAGTGCCTCAACGGAGACCATCATGAGTGTATACCAGCTTAGGTTCGAGACTACCAGCTCCGCAAAGAGCTGAACCAGCAAGGTTGAGCTGAATACTAGCAATGGCGCTAGCGAAAGGTCGGAGCGTTCAAATTTCTCTAGTGCCTTTTGGATGAGCAAGAACACGATGATTTCCGTAACCAGATAACCTGTATTCGAACTTAGTGAAAGTAAGCTTCCAGCAAATGCAGCAATACCTACCCAGTGTAAAATATCTCTTCTTGTAAAATAAATCACCGCAATGAACGCTAGAGCAAATGGAGATAGCTGTTCCAAAATCATCGCACGTCCAAGTAAGAAAGCCATCACGATGAGCAGTAAAGACCACTTCTTAGCTACAAAAGCTTGTACGAATCGATTCTCCACGGCTGCGCTATGTGCGCCTGCTTTCGCTTTCTGCCATAATCCCGACCAACCGCCACCAATCACTGCGCTTAAGCTTCTTCTCTGCATGTTTTCGAACACCATCCATTTCTTTCCTTATTTGTTTCTCTAGTATAGAGACAATCTAGCAGAAAGTTTGTCAGAATGAGTTGATAGATTCAAAGAAATTTCCGACAAGCCGCGTTCGCTTTGTCACCACGCCTCAGCCCTTGCCTAGTCTCGATTTACCACATAGAAAACGTTTCCAAAAGTCTGATTGCCTCGAACTTTCGCCCTGCGTATGGGGGAGATACCCGTAATTCCATGTCGATTGATCTTTACGTTATTTTAACTATTTGACGATTGGATAAAAAAAGTTTGCGCCGTCCTTGGTCGAGAGCCTTTTGTAAAGATTGAATCGAAGCATTACGCTTCAAGACATATATAATAAAATATTCGCCTGCTTATCCGATGAAAGGTTGCTGTACAGCAGATACCGTCGATTCATTCAATCTTAGTCTACATTAAGGTGACTTAATTCCCAATCCATCTTCAAGTATGCTCGTTGAGGTTGCTGGATGAATGAAATCCATATGCTCGGTTAAATGATGTTGTAAAAAGTGCAACAATTGCTGCCTAGATCCCGGCTTTCTCCCCTTGTTGTTGCACAATGTACAACAATTAGGCCAAATATTGGCGATTTCGAAACAAATGGGTTAGAAATGTTGTACGAACTACAACTTCAAGCTGCAAAATAGTCTTTTGGAGTTAAAATTGTTGTAGAAAATGCAACATTGGTAAGCCACTCTACCCTCACGAAGTTGCTGAACAACTCAAAAATCGAGTTTGGTTAGGTATACCAGTTGCAAGAAGATATTGTCCCTTACCGAACGATGAGCATGAAAACTAACCATCCCAATTAGGGAGAAGCTCACTTACCCCCAAATGTAAAAAAACCACACTCGCCTAAGCGAATGTGGTTCGTTACTGCATCTATTAGTCTCTTCTTCCGCCTCGGCCACCGCGTTTGGACTCGGTGTTCTTTTTCAAAGACGAAATCCGCTCTTCACTATCTTTAAGGAACCGAGATACTTTATCTTCGAACGAAAACGGTCTAGCTCCGCCTTGCTGCTTGGTAAAGCCGCCGCGACCGCCACCACCGCCGCCTCGATTGAAGCCACCGCCGCCACCTGGACGACCGCCACCACCACCGGGACCACCGCTTGGAGGACCACTACGTTCTCCGCCGCTACTTGGACGACCGCCTTGGTAGCCTCCTGGACGATCTCCACTTGGACGTCCTTGATAGCTGCTGCCACCTGTACGTTCAGGACGAGCTGGTCTTTCCTCAACTGGTTTGTCAACCGTCTGCTTGATCGACAATCCGATCTTGCCATCCTTGTCCACGTTAATCACTTTGACCAATACTTTGTCATCCAGCTTTAAATGGTCATTAACGTCTTTCACATAATTGTCCGCGATCTCCGAAATGTGAACAAGACCGGTAACTCCTTCAGCAAGCTCGACGAATGCTCCAAAGTGAGTAATCCCCGTCACTCTACCCTCTAACTTGGTGCCAACTTCAATTGCCATAAAGTAAAATGTTCCTCCCTTAAAATGTTGAAAACACTGGCTACGCCGATTATAACCGATGCAGAAACCACGGTCAACACGGCAACAGCCTCTTCTTCTTGTTGATTTTTATTGCGACTTTGAGACACTCAGTGGCGTCTCTCCGGTTTTACTATAATGAAAATCTCGACGAATAATTTGATCCAAATACTCGTCATTATGAAGTCGAGCGACTTCTTTCGTTGTTTGCTCTTTGAGTTTTTTGGCCTCAACCAGCTGTTGCTCCATATTCGCTACGACACTACTCTTCTCTTGCAGCTTAGCGAACTGCCCCCAAATGTTCACAGCAGCCCAGCTCATAAAACATAGGACAAAAATCATTAGAAAACGCAGTCTTCGTTTCGAGCCTATACTGTTGCTGCGCTTGGTTGGAACGGTTGCTTTAGCTTGCATGAATAGGAATGCCTCCTACTTTGAGAATAACCTGCGAATGATCAATAAGATATTACCCTTAAGTTTCTTCAACCAAACAGGGATAACAAAATATTTATGCACAGGCCGAGTCATCCAGAGGAGTAATCTCCACACAGGATAAAGCAATTGTAGCACAATTCTATAAAGGAATATAGCTACAGCTAGTAAAAAGCCTAAAATTATTACAGTTAGACGATATAAGCCAATAATCGGTTTAATGAGGACCAATTCGACAGTTTTTGCAAAGAAACGGTAAATAGCAATCGTAATTCGAATGAGAAGCAGCGTTAGACGAATGACCCAAGTGCTGAGGAAGGCGAAATAAAAACAAACGCCGATACCCATCCCCAGAAAAATAAATACACGAACTTGTCCTTCATTACTGTAAATGAGCAGACGGAACACGAGGATTGTCGCCACAATCCAATAAACCATATCAATGAACGGAATCGTCCATCGCGGCAGTCTCAGCTTGCCAGAAAGCACACGAAACACATCAAAGATCGCACCTATGGCGATTCCGCTCAGGAACATCATGAAGATCGTATGGAACTGGACGCCTAAGGTCACTTAAACAACTTACCAAGGAAACCCTTGGATTTCTCCTGGGTATTTCCATCCACATAAGCTAGTTCGTGAATGATTCCTTCTATGGCGACCAATCCTTGTTCCAAACTTAAGTTCTTGATGTGCAAATTCTGCCCTTTAATCATCAAGTAGCCCATTTCCGTTTCAAGGAGGAACTCTTCACTGTCAAAGCTCTCTACGTTCAAAACTCCGGAGATCTCCAAGAGCTTGCGATTCAGCATTTTAATTTCTTGCCGCTTATTCGTGTTTTTCACGGGTTCAATCATGGCCTGTACCCCTCCTTCATCTATCACTACGATATGGGAGGATGTCCTTTTTTAGAACTGTGGAATATTCATTTATTACTAACCACGATATCTCTAGGCCAATAGCGTGTATCTCCAGTCTCAGGATGAGGCATTCTGTTTCTCCCATCGCATGATAATGGTCTTCATATTGTTGGTTTTTCACTCTAAGGCGCGGTGAGGCTGTGTAGGTTGCCGTAAGGCATTAGGTTAGGAGCTCATTAGTTATTTTTGTTTAATGTTGACCACTCTTGAAAAATAATAAATATTTCCTCCCCTACCCTTATCAAATAGATTATCACTAACATTACAGTAAACCCAATCAATGTCAGAACGTTCAATATCAAATGTTTGAAAATTCGTGTATCCTCTAGATGCGTTCCTTCCAATCGGATGTCAATAGCCCATCCAGGGTTATCAAGCGTTGTAATTTTGATTCCATAGCAGTATCGTATGGCAGGTTTGACATCAAACCAATCTCGGAACGAAAGTGCAAGGTGATTGTAAAAGTTCACAGCCACCCAATGAAATTCAAGGTAGGCATTATCAATGGAAAGTTTTACGTTGTTCATGCGTTCCCCCATGGGCAAAACTTTTTACGAATTTGCCGCTTGTATATCGCTGTGCGTATTCTACAGTTGCGATAAATTTGAATAAAACCGAGGGAAAACAAAGATAACAAAAAACAAGTCAATTATGGTGGTATCTGACCGTAATCAACCTGTTCAATGTAACGGTATAGCGGTATTTAGGTTATACTTTTCAAGCATTGTGTGCGTACAAACGAAATGACGAACTCTTTATTCAGGTATTTACATGGGTTATATGTGTTATTGGTTGAATAAGGGTTCCTTCGGCACTGGGTAGCCCCCACCAAAAAGAAACCTTGAAAGGCTCTACGCCGATCAAGGTTCACTATTGTTATTCAGATACTTGTAATAAATTACTAGGAACTAATTGAAAAAGGAGTATTTCTGGTTTTTTATAAGGAATCTCTTTGAGGTAATCCTCTAATGTCATCATACTTTCCCAATATTTTTGAATTAAGTCCTCGATAGCTTCTCCAGTATCAAAATCAAGTGCTTCTTCAAACGTATACTGATTATCGTCGTAAAATGCTTGGTCGTATATGAGCATAGATACCTCTGAATCAAATACCATTATCTTATCAGTAAAAACAGGAAAACAAAATGCTTTAGAAACACTTTTCTCAATATTAACTCCTATAGCACTATTAAAATCAAGCCAATCTGGTGCATTCGTTGGTCTTAGCTTATCAGCAATATTCTTCTTTACTTTGCCACCATTACTGTACCAATAATTTGACTTAGTTAAAGGAGTAATCCCCTCTTCCATTATTTGAGTCAAAGGAACATGATATTCATGAGTTTCAGGTAAGCACGCATGGTAGAGTAATTGTTTTTTCATTTTTTCACCAACCTATTTTCTTGGTACATATGGGAAATGCGAACTACTTGAAGGGTCATCTAAGTTTTCAAAAACTCGATGACTACCTGTCGGTGTATCAGGCGTACTGATGTTTTCATCATACTCCTTTTCATACTTAGTAATACGGTTTGGATTAGGATTATTCGGATTCGGCCAGTTAGAGTAAGCCTTATCTGGATTCTCCATTGTATTACGTCTTAGTTCTCCAACATCAACATTTTCTCCATATTGCGACTTACTTTTAGTTGAAAGTGTATCAGGGTTATTTTTGTGCCTATTGTACGAATGATCATTTACAAAATCCGAACGATAACTTCCACCGCCCTGCTTTTGAGGTACAGAACCATTTCCCGTGCCCTCTGCTGGCTTTTTTCTAGTTACAAAAGCAGCAAAAAAACCGCCGGCCGATGTTCCAATAGTGTATGAGGCTGAATCGTTAGACGGACTTGTCATTACTCCGTTAGTCAATTCTGATAGCGCTCCATCACCAGCACCTAATATGAAATTACCTACCTTTTTCAATATACTTTCACTCGCTGGAGTGGTCGTAACCGGAGTTGATTCGGGATATACTTTATTGGAAATTGAGATCGTAGTATCCTCTTCAGTTACATTGTTCCCATTTACCGGACGAAATGAAGATGTACTTGAATAGCTTCCTGAAGTTCCTGATCTCAGCATATTTAGTAAAGCCGTATTTTGAGCTGCTGTGCCTGAATAATCTGATATTCCATAGCGTTGGGCCAGTTGTTCTCTATTGGAGAATGAGGCGTTTTGGCCCGTGGAATTCATATAGTCGATAATCGACCCATTATTTGGAATTTGGGATAAAGGAACCATTTCCCCTCGATATTCCCAACCTGGCATATCAAATTTAACAGATGCTA
>NZ_AUGY01000086.1 GCF_000422905.1 Paenibacillus alginolyticus DSM 5050 = NBRC 15375 | reverse complement strand
CAACCGGCACCTGTGGAGAAAAGTCTTCTTTGGCCATATACTTGCGGACGGTTTTCACATCCATCTTTAATTCCTTGGCGATCTGATAGGGCCCCTGTTGCTGCATTTGTAACTCTTTGACTCGGTGGATCTGCTCCATGCTCTTCATCATCCTTTCTCCTCCTTGCATCTCTGCAAGAAGAATTGTACGTCAATTGGATGACCGAAAGGGGCTGAAATCTCTCAAATACCACAGAAGAATTTCCAGCTCAGACCAGGGATTTTTCGATGATCATACCAGGGAATTCCTGATGATCACACCAGGGATTTTCTAATGATAAAACCATCCCTTTTCATTTGATCATAAACACAGTGAAGAAGAAGTAGCTCAGGTATTCGAAGCCCTACAGCATGAAAAGCCGATGTTTCGCATTCTGATTACGCTGGCTATAACAGCGGGATTACGCCGCGGCGAATTGCTGGGTCTGGAATGGAAACACATCCACATTGAAAAGGATATTGAAAAGAGTTTCATCGAAGTAAAGCAATCAATCCCAATGTTTAAGGACCAACAGCCCGTTATTAAAGAGCCGAAGACAAAAAACTCCATAAGAAAGGTTTCAGTCCCGATATTCGTTCTAGACGAATTGGAAAAGTATAATTTGCAAATGAGAAAGGATAGATTCCAGGTCGGCGATAAATGGCAAGGCGGGGAACGTTTCTTCTTATTCTCCAATCGGTACGGCTTGCCTTATTACCCGAAGACGCTAAGCGATATGTGGCGCGACTTTGTAAAAAAGAATCAACACATTAAATTCATCCGATTTCATGATCTACGTCATACTTCTGCGACTATATTAATAAACAAGGGGGTTCACGCTAAAACTATTTCCAGTCGGTTAGGACATTCGAATATTAAAACTACAATGAACATTTACGGACATGCTATGCAGTCAGCAGACCAAGCCGCGGCGGATACATTTAACTTCCTTTTCGATTCGAAACGGGAACAGCAGAAAGCCTAATGTGCTGGGGGACTAACGGGGACCATACGGGGACCAAATAGGAAAAGGTACACAAAAATAGAACGCTATAAGTAGTAATAGTCTATAAATAATTAGCTATAAATAGCTATAAAATCGACTAGTACAGAATAGGCTAAAATCGGGTTGTTTCCTCTCCCATGAGGCGATCGCGCAAGCGGTCGCCGTTATTATTTTCATATAATACGGTAAAAGAAACCCTTAATTTATAAGGGTTATTTGAGTTTAACAGGCATGATAATTCATATAGAAAAATTAAAGCATAACATGTTCATTGCAAACGCTTCTTAATTAGATAGTATTATTCAGCTGTACTATATAGAGAAGAAACATCTTATTCGGAATCCTTCTTATTATCGGCGTCCAACTCCGGCAGCTGTTCCTGCAAGACCTAGCGCGCCGCCCGGCGGATAATCGTCACTATCCAGACCCGGTCATGCTGCTTCAGCAGGTACTGGGCTACCGCATGGCCGGTCTCATGGTAGGCGATTTTCCGCTTCTCGTGGCTCTCTGCTTTCGTCATAACCTTCGGGTGATATCCATCATCCTGCCTCTCATGAGGAAAACGAATTTAAAGCCTTGTATTCCCTCTTATATACTTCATGTGATATGATAGAAACAAGAACATACATTCTCTTTATTTCGCATTCATCTTACAGTCAGAAAAGAAGGTATCCTATGCAAGATCACACAATTTTTGAGCGTTTGCGCAACAAATATGCAGATGAAGACAGGGCCAAGCTGGTCATGCTGCAATTAAGAACGTTAATGGAGCAGAAGAAAAAGAAGAAATGGTATCAAAAATGGATGAAGCCGACAAAAACGCAGCCATCGAGTTGGAACGAATAACAGGTTATATTTAATCGTAGAAAGTCCAGGAATATAAATAGAAGCTTTCCATAAGTAGTAGAACTACTGAGGAGAGCTTCTTCGCCTTTAGTTGCTTTTTTTTCGTGAATAATACAATACACCGAGATAATGAGCTCCTGTAAATAGGGTGAGAATTCCAAAGAACAGCAGGAACCCTCCTTCACGATCACGGAAGAAAAATTGCAAAACGAAAAGCGCAAGTGATATTTCGCTCCAGAGAAGTGTTCTTCTTTTGAGCTGGGCCAGATCAGCGGTAGATCTGCTTATCTTGCGAAGATTCATGAATGTAAGACCAGCGAGCACGATTACGCCAATGACGATCACGAGAATGTAGCCTGAATTGCCCGACAATGTGACTCCCCCTATTTCCGATGGTTCAACTTTATCTTCTTTTAATAGTAAGACATTATATCTAAGATACATGGTATATGGCTATATGTCTATTTTAGAATTGTCCTTTTTAAAAAGGATTTCAGCTTCTTCCGTGGAACCTATTTGAATGTGTTCTCTAAATCTCACAGCGAGGAGCTTACACCATGTCTACCATATCATTCAAAGAATTAGAAGAGTCTGATATTCCCCTTTTGATGGATATTTATAATCATTTTGTCATGCATACAACGGTTTCTTTTCACACGGAGCCCGTAGAGATATCAGAATTTACTGAGAGTGTTATTCATCCAAACCCGCGTTACCAAACTTATGTGATCGCACTGGATGGGAGCCTTCAAGGATATGTACAAGTCATGCCGCACAAGAAAAAACAAGCCTATGATACCACCGGGGAAGTGACGATCTATTTGCATCCGGCATGCACGGGCAAAGGATTGGGCTCGGCAGCCATTCAGTTCATTGAAGCGGTCGCCAAAGGGCACGACTTTCACGTTCTGATCTCCACAATTTGCGCGGATAATCAACCAAGTATTCATATGTTTACGAAAAATGGCTATACTCAGTGCGCACATTTCCGTGAAGTTGGCTTTAAATGGGGCAAATTTCTCGATATCGTTACCTATCAGAAAATCATATAAGCGTTTAAGGCGTTAGTAAACGCCAGTTCAAACCCCCGTCTGTCGTTCGCCACAAATTCCTAGCATCCAAAAGCCAACCACTAGCCGTTGTAGGAAAACTTAGGTATAAACTCGCAGCTAGCGGCTGAAATGTGCTAGGAAATTCGTGTTGGCTCCACGTTTTGCCTCCATCAGATGTCCGAAGGAATTGCCATGTATTCTCACTACCTTGTTGATTCGCACGCAAGAGAATGTACCCATTTTGTGAATCAGTAAAAGAAATGGCCTGAGGCTCAAGGAAACTAGGCAGCCTACCTGTTTCTTGCCATGTCTCCCCGTCTGTCATGTGATACAGTATCGATGCTTCTTTATCCTTCTTACTAGGCCCAATAAACCAACCCTCAATGGCTGAGCGGAACGTAAACACACCCTTTTCTTCCACCGGCATTGCGATGCGGCTTGATATGGACCAAGTCAATCCCCCATCTTGTGTGCGAAGGAGCATCATGTCTTTACCGCTCTGGAACGCAATCAACCCTTGATGTCGGTCAAAAAAACGAAAAAACGGTTCTTCTCCCCTAGTCTTCAGTCCAGGTAAGCCCTGCGCGATGACTTCCCACGTTTGACCACCGTCTAAGGTTAATCGAAGATTTGATTTTTCATCGGAAGATTCACTGGTAAGCAGCCAACCTGTTTGAGAATCAAAAAAAGCAATCGCGTTTGGCATGATTGTGTGGGGCAATCTACTCAGAGTCCGCCAGGTGATCCCACCGTCGCTGGATTTCAAAAATTGTAGATCACTGGTGGTCGAAGTAATACCATAGCCATGAAGCTCATCTACGAATGAGATCGCTTTGGTTGGTGTTAAGTGTCTAGGTTGAACTTGATCTTGAATACCAATTTTTTCACTTGCAACGACCAAAAAATCATTGTCACGTTTTTTAGTTGGAGAAGTGCTTAGATGGGGAGACGGAATTGAGGCTTCTTCATGAAAACAACCTGCGCACAGCAGAAAAACCAGCAGTACAACTAATTTTTTGTTGCTCATCAAGGCTGTCATGAACTCATTCCTCTCCTTTCTTGCTGCAAATACGTCTTTGGGTATATGTAATGACGGTCCATGATCCAAAATAGTTCATGTCCAATTGCCGCGGCCACATGGATAGGATGTCCCTTATTAACAAAAGCTAGAGCATATTCATAATGCTCGGAGGGGATTGCCATGACCAAATGGCTTTGGTCCATCGCCATCGCAGGCTTGTTAACGACAGGTTGCGGTGTGTCAAAAAATAAGCCTATTTACGATCAACGCTCTACGCAAAATTCTCATGTAGAGGAACAAGATTTAACAGCCGATTCTAGTGCCCGCAACGACAAAATGGATACTGAGCCTCTTGCAAGTCCGAGGAGCGTGGATAGTCCATTCGCTGCTGGAACACCCGCGACTTCAGCTCAACCTGAAGCAGCATCAACTGCTTTAACGCCTAAACCTTCACCCAAGCCTAGCCCAAAAAAAGCAGCAGCACATCCAGAATCTTCAAAGAAACCTTCCGTTCCTGTTCAAAAAAATCAAGGCCAAGCCAGAATTTCTCAGAAAAAGCTTACTCTCTCTCAACTGGTTGTTAAATATCCAGATACTTTCAAGGTACGCGGCTCTGCTCAGGAAAAGAAAGTAGCGCTAACCTTCGATGACGGGCCTGACACCCGATTTACGCCTAAAGTGCTTGATGCGCTTAAGGCGAGTCAAGTGAAAGCCACCTTTTTCGTACTTGGCTCTCTTGCTAACGCCCACCCCGATATGATTAGGCGCATTGTCAATGAAGGCCATGTCATCGGGAATCATTCCTACAGTCATGCGAACCTGCCGAAGCTGACGGTGGACAAATTTCAAAGTCAGATTATGAGCACGGAGAGCGTGCTGCAAGGCTTAATCGGCTACGCACCTAAGCTAATCCGCCCGCCGTACGGCGCGATAAACGAAGAGCAGGTCAGATGGATCGCTGACCACCATTATTTGATCGTGAATTGGAATGTCGATTCTCTAGACTGGAAATCGCTGAACTCCGATCAGGTGCTGAACAATATCATGCAGCAAACAAAGCCTGGTTCTATCATCCTCCAGCATTCTGGAGGGGCTGATAGCCAAGATTTATCTGGGACGGTACAAGCCATCGGACCGTTGATTAGTAAGCTCAAAGCAGCTGGTTACACGTTCGTAACCGTACCTGAGCTGCTTCATGTTGCAAAAGGCAAATAAGCCGGAAGCGCATCTTAAGGGTGCGCACCCGGCTTATTCTTTTTGTCCGCTTATTCTTGCAGCTCCGAGAGCCTCGTCTTGATGTCTCGGATGATCTGAAGCTGCGCAGGGGCGTCCTCGGGGCTCCACGCCCCCTCGCTCATGAGCTGCGCCAGCGTTAACTCCAGCTGGCGTCGTTCGTTGGCTCGCGCCAGCTGCTCCGGCGAGCTCTCACTCGCCAAACTCGCCTCCGCATACTCATCGTAAGTGCCAGAGAAAGCGATTGGGCTGCGCTCCGCGCTCAGCCACAATAGCTTCGTCGCCAGCTTACGAATGAAGAAGCGGTCATGCGAGACGATGACCATGGCGCCGGGATAATGGAGCAGCGCCTGTTCAATCCTTTCCCGCGAATCAATATCCAAATAATTCGTCGGCTCATCCAGTACCAGCAAGTTCGCGCCGTTGAAGTAAAGCTTGAGGAAGGCGAGCCTGCAGCGCTCGCCCATGCTTAAATCACCGATGCGCTTGCGCACCTCTTCGCCAGAGAAGAGGAAGCATCCCAGAATCGTGCGGGCTTGGGTCTGCGTCATGGCAGGCAGCGCCAGCAGACTATCCAGCAGCGTCTCACCGTCGTCGAGATGTTCGAGCTCCTGCGAGAAGTAGCCGATCGACGTCTGCGGGTGCTGCCGCACCTTGCCGGCAGCGGGCTGCAGTTCACCGACGAGCAGCTTTAGAAGCGTCGTTTTGCCTGAGCCGTTGGGGCCGAGCACGGCCAAACGGTCGCCGCGATCCACGCTGAGGCTCAGCTCAGCGAACAACTCGCGCTCGCCGTAGCGGAACCCCGCCCGCTCCAGACTTACAAGCGAGCGTGAAGCGAAGTCGCTCGCGCTCAGCTTCACCTTCAGGTGCGCCGCTTCCCGCGGCTTCTCCACGCGGTTCCCCTCTAGGCGCTCCAGCTCCTTCATCTTCGCGTTCATCCGCGAAACATGCGTGCCGGCTCGCGCCTGAAAGTACCCGCGCTGTATCGGCACCTCAGCCATCTTGGCGCTTTTCTCGCCCTGATGGAACCACTGCCGATACGTGCGAATGCTCTCCTCCAGCTGTTCTCGCAGAAGCTGCTGCTTGCGATAGAGCTGCTCCTGCGTACGCAGCTCGAGTTCTTTTTGGCGTGTATACTCCGTATACCCGCCCCGGTATCTTCGGCTGCCTGTCGGCGTCAGCTCAACCAGGCAGGTCGCCACACGATCCATGAAATGGCGATCGTGGGAGACGAACACGACGGTGCCCGGATAGGCTCGAAGCCACACTTCGAGCCATTCCAGCGACGCCGCGTCGAGGTGGTTGGTGGGCTCGTCGAGCAGCAGCAGTTGCGGCTCGCGCACCATCAGACGCGCCAGCTGGGCGCGCGTCTTCTGCCCGCCGCTCAGCTGGCCGAGCGGCTGATCCCACAGCTCGCGGCCAAGGCCGAGCTGCAGAAGCTTGCGTTCCACTTGGGTTTCCCAGTGGTAGCCGTCCAGCCCCATGTATCGCTCTACTGCCTCCTGATAGTCGGCTAGCATGCTCTCCATGCAAGGAGCAGCCGCATCCTGCATCTGCGCCTCCAGCTCCTTCAAGCGGCGCTTCGCAGCGTAGTGCTCTGGGCAGCCTTCCTCGACATAGGCGTGTGTAGACACCGCCTCATCAGCCTCCGTCTGCTGCCCCATCCATCCCCACTGATCGAGCGGCAGCCTGCGTTCTACGCTGCCTTTATCCAGCTCCAGCGTGCCGGCCAACAAGCGAAGCAGCGTCGTCTTTCCTATGCCATTGCGGCCATAGATCGCGATCCGCTCCCCTGTATTCACTTCCAACTCCACTTGTTCAAAAAGTGGTTTCCCCGCAAATTCCTTCATTACGTTCATTGCTTTTATGAGTAAAGTCATAGACTCATTTCCTCCTTTAAATTCAAATACAAAAAACCGCAAGCAATCGCCTACGGCCAGGAAGAACAAGTCATGATTTTGGTATGCAAAAAACAGCAACCCCTGAAGGAGTCAGCCCCTTTAGACATACGTATCCCACTCGCTCTACCTGTACAATCGTAGAGTCTGCTTATCAACGAACATTTTCGTTTTAGCAGAACAAGTTAGGCTACATACTTCATCGTCAAAGGGTACCTCCGAATTCTTCAAGATGGATCCATTATAACATAGCCTCCTAAGCACTCAAGGGAGAAAATTATTATAAACTATCTTGCAGCCTGCCCTTTTTTATACTACAATTCAATTCGTAATAATTACTTTTTAATCCCATGACGAAGGAGTCCTTGTTTTGAGCAAAGTTCCCGTTATCGTACTAAGTGGATTTCTAGGCAGCGGCAAAACAACACTGCTCATCCGCATGCTTCAAGAAGCTGCCTCCTTTAACCTGGACCCGGCCGTTCTTATGAATGAGCTTGGGAAACAAGATGTAGACGGCCATCTCCTCCAAGAAGCCTCACCTGATGTTAACATGGCCAAACTGCTCGATGGCTGCATCTGCTGCAGTAAGAAAAGTGATATTAGCGATTCCATTAAACAACTGCTAGTGCGCAAGCCTGACGTCATTCTCATTGAATTAACCGGTGTTGCCAACCCAGAGGAAATCGTCGATGCATTGACCGAGCCTGTACTACTTCCTTATGTGAAACTACATAAAGTCATCACCATTCTCGATGCCGAAAACGTGCTTGAATATAACAGTATTTTTGCTTCGGACCGAGAGCTTGTCCATACCCTTCGCAGACAGATGGAAGTTGCGGACCTTCTTATACTGAACAAAATCGACTTAATCACTGATAAACAACAGAAGTCCATCGAAAAAACAATTCGCAAATTCAATGAACGTTCCTCCATACTGCCAACCGCACATAGTCAATTTGATTTAGAGCTTATTTTCGGCACTCTCCGTCCACAAGGATCACAATCCACCGTCGCGCCGAATTTCAACAAAAAGTTTCAATTTCAAGCTATTAAACCTGCACAACTGCCAAACGAGACGTCCAAACATAGCCCATCTTTCTCACGGATTCAGACCATTACAATACCCATGGATGATAACCTTGCCGTATCACAGCGCTTTGTGGAACGTTATTTTGCAAAATGGGGCTCCCTACTACTTCGCGCGAAAGGTTATTTCATTATTGGCGCTAAGCACGAATCCTTTGTTATGCAATTTGCCGGCAAACGCACGAACTGGCAGCAGACCACTTTCCAAGGAAAGCCTTATCTCGTCCTCATTGGTATGGATCTGGATGCGAAAACTCTCGAAGATGACTGGCAAAAACGATTAACGGAATCCCAACTATAAAAGCAATGCATACCAAAAAAAGCAGTTCCGCTGAGATCATCTCTAGCAGACTGCTTTTACTTTTCCACTTTTACTGTTCCGCGGCTTTTTAATGCAGCTCCGAAGAAGGAGATATGCCCGACTTACAATCTGAGCAATATCCAAATATCTCAAAACGATGGCTTTGAATTTCAAAACTCTCCGGCAAATCCTTGACCAGCTTCATCGGACAGAACTCGAAGGTTACCGTCTTTTCACAACTGATACAGATCATGTGGTGGTGATGATGGGACAAACAACTCGCCTTGAATTTCAAGCCATCCGCCAAGTGAAACTGCTCCAGAACACCCATCTCACTCAACAATCGAAGATTACGGTAGACGGTATCAAAACTCACACCAGGATATTTAACTTTCATGTATTCATAAACGTCTTTTGGCGACAAATAACTTCCGGATTCAGCGAATAACGTTGCTAAACTCCTGCGCTGCTCTGTAATTCTCCATCCTTGCTGAGCCATAGCCCTTAGCATCTCGTCAATCGTATGCGTATGAGTGCCCACTTGCATTTCCCCTCTGTCATAAATTGTTCTATTAACATAGTGCAGCAAATGGACCTCTTGCGTCAAGTAGATGAACATCTCGTCCTTAACAAAGTTGTCCTATTCCCCTTTCATTCATCATAGGTTACAATAGTAATAATTATGATTAAGGAGTCTTCGTCAAATGCCCACTACTGTGTTTCGAGCGAGCATGCATGTAATCGCCGTCATATGCTTCCTTTTAATTGTGCTTATCCTTCTAAACAACGACATGCCTACACTGTCTCTGCTAACGACTGAACGCATTCAAACTTTCAAAACCTTGTTCATCAGCATCCTATTAGAAGCCATTCCCTTCATTTTACTAGGTGTATTGCTTTCATCCTTGCTCCAAACATTCGTATCCGAACAAACCATACGCCGCTTTATTCCCAAGAACCCTATTCTTGGCATCCTGTTCGCCTGCGTTTTAGGCATCCTATTCCCAATGTGCGAATGCGGCATGATTCCTGTCGTTCGTAGACTGATACTCAAAGGAATGCCCGTCTATATCGCAGTCGTTTTCATCGTAACCGGACCCATCATTAACCCTATTGTATTCGCGGCTACATTTATGGCTTTCCGAAATCATCCCGCAATCGCTTATTCCCGCATGGGACTGGCTTTTGCTGCTGCCATAATAATCGGACTCATCCTCTACCGTTTTATCAAAAGTAATCCGCTGCGTATAAGCCGCGCCAACTTTTCAAGTGAAGAAGCGTTGGAGGGTCATCAGCACCAGGGTGGCGGTATATCCAGTAAGTTAAATACATTTTTCGTTCATGCTTCTGATGAGTTTTTTGAAATGGGTAAATATCTCGTCTTCGGCTCCCTGCTCACCGCACTGATTCAAGTTTTTATGCAGCGCGAAAGCCTGCTTGCCATTGGTCAGGGCCCCATCAGTTCCCATTTGTTTATGATGGGCTTCGCCTATATTCTTTCCCTATGTTCCACATCAGACGCTTTTGTCGCTTCATCTTTTCAAACATCATTTACGTCTGGTTCACTACTTACTTTCTTGGTTCTCGGCCCTATGCTTGATTTCAAAAGCACACTTATGATGCTTTCCGTTTTCAAATCCAAATTCGTACTCCTGCTTTCGGCATTAATTCTTATCACCGTGCTGGGTTGTTCATTGCTTTTGGAACGCTTTTCTAACTTTTAAAGTCATACAATCTAGGAGGAATTGACATGAGCGAAGTCCGATTAATAAGCTTTCATTATTTCTTTCGCACGTTAATTTTGCTTGGTTTTTCCAGCTATATCGTAATCCTCACCAAGACAGACGCCCTTCAATACTACATAGCTCCGCGTATGATGATTTATGTCAAAATCGCCTCCGTTATCCTTTACATCATCGCCTGCTTTCAAGGCTATATGGCACTGCGTGCTTACTGGGGCAAACCAGTTGCTTGCGAATGTGAACAACCGGTTTCTCGCTCAACCTTACGCAATACTGTTGCTTACGGACTGCTCGTTCTGCCGTTATTGATAGGTTTCCTGCTGCCTAATACAGCATTAAGTAGTGCTATGGTAACTGCCAAAGGGATGAATCTCTCTGCTGCAAAATCTAGTATAGCCAAACAAAATACAGACCTTGTCACCGATAAAGGCGCCTCAACAGGAGTGAATGCGTCCAACCAGGCAACTGTGGCTGCACCAAGCTCCTCAACAGTTCCACCTGTGAACAATAATACAGCTATCAGTCCTGTTCCTGCTTCTAGTACCGAGACTCCAACAATCGCTAAATCCGATGCCGAGCTCCAAAAGATGTTCCACGCCGATAACGAGTGGGATCAAGATTTTTCCAAAATCGGCATGATCCTTTACAAAAAAGATACCATCGTCGTAAAACCAGAAATATACATGGAAATCCTTTCGTCCATTGACCTTTTCAAAAACAACTTCATAGGCAAAAAAATCGAACTTACCGGCTTCGTCTACCGCGAAGAGAACATGCCAAAAAGCCAATTCGTCGTCGGACGTTTTGCTGTAAGCTGCTGTTCCGCTGATGCCACCCCTTACGGAGTCATGATTGACTTCCCGACCGCTCAAAACTACCCGAAAGACATGTGGGTCAAAGTCACAGGCACCATCCAAAACGGCAGCTACAACGGAAACGAAATCTTCACCATAAAAGCAACCCAAATCGAAAAAACCGCAACCCCTGACTCACCCTATATATACCCAAACTTCGAACCGCTCAAAGCGCTTAATTAGTTAGTCAGCACAATTAACATTAACCAAACCCAAAAAACCGTCAGGACCTCTCTTCATGTCCTTGACGGTTTTTCCTTTACTCACTACTCACTACTCACTACTCACTCTTACATCTTACTCTCTATTCGCCACCCTAAACCCGAAATTTTTACCATAAAAAGGAAATCACTTCAACTACACATCAACTTCAAGCTCGTATATAGACGCTATCCCCATCACTCATTATTTTTATATTCCACAGAATTCTTTGTCCTAAATCGCCGCTCAGATCCGACCGAATTTATTTATAATTTAATCCCCTCCACCTTGTATTCTTCAAATCAAGTCTTACCATGAACCATAATCCTCATATTGATCGTATACCCGAACCGTAAGATTAAAAGCTCTTTGCGCAAAGACTTTCATTAAAATCTCCTGAAACCTTCATAAACCCCTGTACCCGTTTTCGGCTTACTTTTTGTCTAATTGTTATTTTACTAATTTGCTATGGCTTATTAATAATTTAATACTTGCAAAAACAAAAGAAAATGTATGAATTAAGGTTGATTTAAGAACAAACATTCGATATAATGAAATAAGAACAAATGTTCTTTTTTTAATCGGAGTGAGGTGTCATTATGGAGACGAATTTTTATTTACCAAGCACCCTGGAGCAGTTTCATCAGCAATTCCCCACTGAGGAGGCCTGTATAGATTACTTTTTTTCGACGAAATGGCCCTCCGGTTTTTCTTGTCCTCACTGTGGGCATCCGCATGCCTATATAACTAGTACACGCCGACTCCCTCTTTATGAATGTCTTCAATGCCATCACCAAACATCCCTTACAGCTGGAACTATAATGGCAGGCAGTCGCACGTCTTTACATAAATGGCTTACAGCTATTTTTCTGATATCGCGTACGGACACGGGCACGAATGCTGTTGCGCTCTCCAAGATTATAAGTGTCACCTACAAAACAGCTTGGCTTATCCTCCACAAAATTCGTCACGCCATAAGTACGGCAGACCGAGGCACATTACTCTCAGGTATCGTCCAAGTAAACTCAGCTGTCTATGGAAAACCGTATAACCCTTACTTCCGCAACCATCCACAGGAGCACTATCTTCTAGCAGGCTCCTCCCTCGACATTCACGGCGATCCTTCCTATTTCAAACTCAAACTTGTCCCTAAAATACATATAAAAGAAAAGCTTTTTCAACGATCCGCAGCATTGGATTTCACCCAACAACATATCGAATCCCATACAAGCAGCATCGAATTTGTTACTGGACGGTTTAGTTCCAAGAGATTTCGCGCTCTCATTGCATTCGCTTTACAGGCCGGCAAATCTATTAACAAAAATTTCCATGGCATTGGCCAAAAGTATCTACAACATTACCTAGATGAATTTTGCTTTAAGGTAAATCTCACTTTACGTGAAGCACCCATCTTTCAGCATTTGGCCCACTTATGTACAGCATCTAATGCCAAGTTAAGCTTTTTCAATCCCCAAAACATGCCTATATGCGCCTAAGAACAACAGTATAACAATGTATCCTTTAACATCCTATCCTGTAAGTTAATTGGTTTTGCACTAAGCTCCAAGCAATTTGAGGTAATGTTCACTGGGCTTTTTTGGCGATACACAAAAGTAGAATACAGATGGGAATTTTTTTGTCATTACGACTCCCTTACTTTAGTGTAGCCTGAGGCAAATGGAGAATGGGGAGAGTAGGCGTACATAGTAAGTGAGAGGTTCTAGGACAGCACTCATAGTGTTTTCTTAGACGATTACTGCACCTGAGCCCAGGGGATAGTGATCATAGTCCCCCTTTATAGGATAGGCATGACCCACGTAACAAGTAACACTAATCACTCCGCCCCCCTGCTTTCTGAGCCAAGGGGATAGTGATCATAGTCCTCCTTTAGCGGATAGGCATGACCTACGTAACAAGGTAACACTAATCACTCCGCCCCCTTGCTTTCTGAACCAAAGGGATAGTGTTTATAGTCCCCCTTTAGCGGATAGGCATGACCCACGTAACGAGTAACTCTGATCACTCAACTCCCTTGCTAACTGAGCCAAAGGGATAGTGGCTACAGTGTCCTCTTATGCCATATCCAACCACCTGTGTGTTGCATATAAAAAAGAATCCTCAGCTTGGTTGCTGGGACTCTTTGGCATTGCATTGCTTATTTTGCAGCTATTTCGGAAAGGGATTCTAGTTTAAGCAATTTTGTTCGGACTGCGTCTTTGGAGAAATTCTCTCCGATAAATACGGCAACGTCTGGCACATCGCCTTTGGGAGTGATTTTGACGAAATCCATTTCTCGATAGGCATACTGGAACAAGAACCGGCTTGAGGTATCTGAAAAACTGAGAATCCCTTTAGCACGGTATACCTCTTGCGGTAGCTTACTGACAAATTCTTCGAATGCGTTGCTATCTACTGCCCGCTCAAAAAAGTGCGTATACGCCATCACATGATTGTGAGAATGATGATGGCGACTGTCATGCGCATGATCATGGTCATGATCATGATGCAGTTTATTACGGGATTCATGTGGGTCATGATCTTTTGATGAATGGGTGGCACGTTGGATGTCATGAGCACTGTCAGCGTCATGATGGTCTTCATGATGATGGTTGACATTGTGCTGCGCGTTATTCTTTTTGTCATTATGTTTTGCGGCAAGGTGCTGTTCCTGCCCTTGCTCTTCTTCCAGTATTTCGATGAGTCTCATGTCGATTTGGCTGAATACGGTGTAGTGTACAGATGCATATGGATTCCATTCGCGTACAAGAGCATCTACTTCCTGAAGTGCCGCTTCCTGCAAAAGGTCTGCCTTGTTCAGTAAAAGTAAGTTCGCACAACGGATTTGTTCCTGCATAAGCCGGTAGGTCTTGCCTCGACTTGTCCGGCTTAGCTCCAGCAATTGCGGTGCATCCACTACGGTGATAACGGCTTTGAGCTCCACCGGGAGTATAAGCGAAGCATCTGTTACTTCATCAATGATTTCCATTGGATTTGCGATGCCTGTCGATTCTATGAAAATCAGGTCCGGCTGCTCCTCTGTTACAAGTTCTTTGAGCGCCGTCGCAAGATCACCTCGACTTGAACAACAAATGCAGCCGCCCAGCAGCTCTGACATCGGCACTTCATTGGCAATTAATTGCCCATCCAGGTTAACTTCACCAATCTCGTTCATGATGACCGCGGGTTTACGTCCCGCTTCGGTAAAATGATCAATCGCTTTCGTTAATAAGGTGGTTTTGCCGCTCCCGAGGAACCCGGATAATACATACACGGTAACTCTTTTGTGTGCTGCCATACTCATTTCTACCTCCGCCCAAGCAGTATGATAGCGAATGCTTCTAACCTGCTTATAATTGATTTCTCTTCTATTATTCGTAATTATTACTTTTAAGTCAAGGGGATAAAATATTTTCCTAGACTTGGGAATGTTGATTCCTTGATTATATTTCTCTTATTTCAGAGGAATTTTGCTTAACTTCGAATTTAGTAAACAGGATCGGCCATTTCCCAACGAGTTGGACAAGAAAGGGAAATAGCTTGACCCACAATAGACTGTTTACCCGATCGGTTGGCTTGAGCGGAAGCTCAAGTCGATCATAGAGAATTATCGCAGCTTCTTCAACAAGTGCTAGCGCCAGGTCCATCGGAGCAGATGCATTGACTGCTTCCAAACGTGGAAGATAGTGTTGACTAATAGATTCCGATAATCGATGCTCAGACAAATTGTCTGAACCCATCACTTCCCCCATTCCTAAGCTGACAAGATGTGCGATGTCGGCATCGAAAGCATGGGGAATGCAGTAAATTTCCAACGCTAAAGCAGCTATATAGATCTCCCTTAATAACTCGTCTTCTTTAGACTCCGATAATATGGGATCTTCTAGATAGGCCGCAACGATCGGTTTGATTGTATCCCAGCTATTTTCTATGCTTTTCATTGTAAACTGCATCATTGCTGCAGCGAGTTCTATTGGTGTAATTTGTTTTCTGTCTGCCTCTTGCATGTGCTTAACCCTCTTCTCTATCGTTACTTTTAAAATGAATGGTGAGTTCTATAATTTCTGAGCGGCTGCCTAGACGAATGGGCGGTCCCCACGTACCAAAACCTGAGGAAACGATAGCATGAAGGTTGCCTTTGCGCAAGTAGCCCCAATCTAGTTCAAAAAGCCTTCCTGTTATAAGGTGATTAGGCGCCATTTGGCCTCTATGTGTATGACCTGATAGCATCACATCTGCACCGGCATCAGCTGCTTTGTCTAGGTGGTAAGGTTGATGGTCCATCACGATTATAGGCTGTCTTCGATCTGTGCCCTCCAGCAATGCAACCAGCGCCTTACGTCCATCGGGCGTCCGCTCGGCCGCTTTGTCTTTTCTCCCTACGATGTAAAGCCGATCCTTGATATGAACGGTTTCGTCCATGAGCACACGAATGCCGATCTGCTTCATTTGTTCCACGAAGGCAGGAATATGTCCGCCAATGTATTCATGATTACCGAGCACAGCATAAATACCTAGTGGAGCCTGCAGTTCTCGCATTGTTTTACCCATATTGTAGCGGATAAAAGGCTTAATATCATCGTCAATGACATCCCCCGGCAAAAGAATCAAGTCCGGTTTTAAGCCATTGACTTGCTCTACAAGCTTACGCAGATGGCGGTTACCGACAATTGAGCCCAGATGGATGTCGGAGGCTACTGCGATGCGAAGCTGCTTCCAGTCTCCCGCTTTTTTGGGAACCTCAATGTCATATCTGCGTATAACAGGGCTCCGTGCATTATAAGAACCACGAATAATAGCAATGAGTATAATCCCTACATTTATCCATCCGAGAATCGGAACGTAGGTATTTGAAGGAACAGATGCCAGATGGAACACACCTATCGCCAAATCAGTCAATGGCAGCAGCAGAATACCAAATTGCATGATGGCAAACCAGTAAGAGCCGATAATTTTTAATAGTCGGGACACGCCAGCAGGCAGCACCCGCGAGCTTACCCATGCTAATAGATATGACAAAGCGATAATCCAGAAGGCAACCCAGTATAGTGCTGGATGAAACCAAGAACCTAGTTGGTCGGATAGAAAGACTTGACCGTGCCAACCTATGTAGCCATTCACACCAAAAACAATAATGAATATCAGTGTGATGCTTATTGCCATACGTACTTTCATGTTGTAACTCTCCTATTCTGTTCTCCAAGCCATCTCTTATATGAGCAGGCTCAACGGTTCTATACATTGCTCATCGTCGTTGCGAACATCGCCCACTCGGCTCGACACTGGGTACGCAAACATTTGCTCGGCCGGATACGATTGCAATAATGGTCGTAACCTGTCGGTGTTTGTGATGCTGCGATCCAACCAAACCGCCTCCATCTCCTTCGGCAAAATGACCGGCATACGCTCATGAATATCCGCCATCATTTCGTTCGCTTCCGTTGTAACGACGGTGCATGTAGAAATGCGCGTGCCATCCGGAGATTTCCACGTGTCGTATAGTCCTGCCATGCTAAAGATGCCCTTGCTGCGCAGCATAATACGCATAGGCTGCTTATGTTTACCTGTCCCTTTCCAATCGTAGAAGGAGTCTGCCGGAATCAGGCAGCGCTTACGCTCAAACGGCTTGCGAAAGGCAGGCTTCTCCGCGAGGGTCTCAGCTCGTGCATTGAGCATTTGGTAGCCTAGCTTCTCGTCCTTTGCCCACTCTGGAACGAGCCCCCAGCGCAGCTCGCCAAGCTTATTCTTCTCCCCGTCATGGACGATAGCCATGACTTGCTGTCCCGGTGCTACATTATATCTGGGGCTGTATCTTCCAGAATATTTGTAATAAATATCATAATGAAGCATAAGCTCCTCTAGCGTCACGGTGATCGTATAGCGTCCGCACATTAGTGCACATCTTCTCCTTTGTACGGTTCTCCCACATGAGAACTAATTCTTTTAGCTGCTGCAACACTCTTCCTCCATTATGAGAAAAAGAATGACTCACGTCAATTCGCGTAAGCCCGAGGAAGATTTCTCCATCGGGCTTACGGTCTTGGTCTTGCTATTGTCTCGAGGTTCTCTCGTTCTACGTTTTCTTAGCTATGATAAGCGCATCGTCTGGTTATTTTTCATCTGCTACTCGGCCGATAATTTCTTTTATATATTTTTTCAACTGGACACTGATCTCCGAACGCATAACATCACGAGTCATCCCAAAACGATCCTCATAACCTCGACATAGAAAACGGTGATACACGACCATTTCCGCATGTTCGTCACTGAGGATTTTTATGTTACGCTTAGTCAATTCACGCCGTATATCATACATGTCTCTGCTTATTTTGTTCATGACCACTTGACCAGTTGCTAGATAAAGCTGCTTTAAAAGGTTAGGACTACTCTTAATGTCATCTACACTCTTTTGTACCATCGTAAGCATGTGGGGTAGTAAGATGTAGTCACGAATCATATTGAGCTCCTCTGATGTGGGGCGAGACGTTTTTTTGGGATCATTTCGACTTTCGTATTCCTCTTGATGTTCGGTGAGTAGCATCTTTGATTTCCAACGCTCATTACCGTCTAGTTTGCTCATTTGTAATGACCTCCGATCTGTCCCGCTCGTTCTCGTGCTACTCCGGCCGTTAATAAAGAGGATGCCCGCATAATAGCGGCGCTGCCAAATCGATCTTTGATTTCATCAGTCGCTTTTTCCAAGGCGTATGCTTTCTCACGATCCTCGAATAGAGTAAGCTGGTAAACGCTATCGTCCACCAATTGTGTGAGTGATATATGCAAGTGACTTACGGGCATTCCACTCCAATATTTATGAAATATCTCGAGCACTGCTGCCGCTACTTCATGAGAGAGCGACGTAGGTTGCTGCAGTGTTACCTGCCGACTAAACCCTGTAGACCGTACCCCATCGGTCTCCGCTGCACCAACGGTCACCACATGGCCCATGTATCCATGTCTCCTGCTGCGGCGGCAGACCTCCACGACCAACTCTAAAAGCACAACCTCAATATCTTCAAGCTTACGATAAAGGCTGCTTCGCAGCGCCTTACCATGGCTAATAGATTTCAATTTGTTACGAATACTTGGTACGACCGGGCTAGGATCGATGCCCCGCGCCGTCTGCCAATAGTACTCCGCTTGAATATCGCTTTGCTTTCCCATCTCCCAACGCATGCGTCGTTTGAAATCGGCCAATTCCAATCGTGCTATGTCACCAATCGTGTTTAATCCCATTCTTATAAAATGACGAGTCATTCGCGATGCGACCATAAACATTTGGTGTACGGGCAGCGGCCACAAATCAGATTCAATATTGTCAAAGCCCAGTTTGAAGATACCTTCAGGCCTTTTTTTCGCGAAATTGTCCGTTGCCATCTTGGCTAATATTTTTGTTGGTCCGATTCCGCAGCGAGTCCAGACCCCAGTTGATAGCAGCACGCGAGATTGAATTTGCAGTGCGATCTCTTCCGGAGAACCAAAACAGGAAGTAGAGCCGGTAACATCGAGAAATTGTTCATCTATGCTGTACGGCTCAACCTGATCAGTAAAAGACTCAAAGATCTCAGTAATGAATAGGGATATGGTAATGTAGGTTTGCATCCGCGGTCGAATGATGTTTAAATTCGGGCATTTAGCAAGCGCCTCACCTACCCTTTCAGCCGTTGTTACTCCATGAAACTTAGCGACTGGGCAAGCCGCGAGAATGATGCCTGATCGGCGTGAAGGATCGCCTACGGCTACCGGTTTATCTTTTAGCTCAGGATGAGCGGCCTTTTCGATTGAAGCGTAGAATGATTGGCCGTCGACCAGAAAAATCGTCCTTTCAGGCATAGCGCTTCACTTCCTGTATGGCCATGATCCGATCGATCCGAAAAACACGAGACTCTTTCGCGGTAAAACAAAATGCTTTAATCATGTCCTCTTTTACGTAATCAACACGTATATGCCGCTTAGTCCCGCCGTGGCGATCTTTGCTCACCGCAATCCCCCCCGCATATTCATGAGCGTGGTCATAAGCTCAGCCTTGACCAAGCTGCGCAGCATCGTGAAATGATGAATGTAGCCTCGGACTTTGTACTCTACGTTAATGCCTAAGGCATTCATTTCGGTATGAATAACTTTCATATCTCGTTTCTTCATCTGGCTCTTAATATTTTGTAATTCTGGATAAATAGCCATTTCAACCTCTCTGAGATAAAAAAGAATATGATTGTACACGATTTTATCTTTATAAACCTTGAGCTCCTCCATGTCCCTTGCTAGCATATCGAGCAATATGGGCAACAGCGTGTATTCCTTAATAATTTGAACATCCTCTTCTTTCTCAATTCTTGAACTTGAACTAACTTTCATATTCCCACCACCATATGCGAACATATATTCGTGTTATTTATTATATACCGAACACGTATTCGTTATGCAAGTGAATTTTTTTGGAAGTAAAAAAAGCCACTTAACAGGGCATCTTCAACCCCGAAAGTGGCGCATTTTGTTGAGTCCATCGAAACACATGGACCATAGTTTACAAGTGAAAGGCATTGTTAGGATCAATCATGCTACATATAAATCGCTATCAGAATGACGCATATACAATTTAGTGCAACAAGCAGCGGTATCCCAATGACGAATGAGGTATGTTTCGTCTTATGGCGCCAAACCCGCATACCGAGCCACCCGCCAATCCCGCCACCGAGAGCAGCCAGTATAAAAAGACGTTTTTCAGGCACTCTACGCCCGCCTTTTTTGGCTTGTCCCTTGTCATGTCCCATTTCTATGAATGTAACGATATTCATCAGCAGTAAATAACAGAGGAAATAAGTCAAGTTCCATACACCTTCGTTTCCAAAAAAATAGTAAGCTTCCTACTATCATCTTAAAATCGAATGCGGGCACGGTCAAATGTTAATTTATTTCCTTCTTTAGAGCAACTCCAACTCCACAACCGTAGCTCTTTGATCCGGCAGGGGATAGCTGAAGTGTTCAGGTTTAGCGAAACTAACGAACGCATCGTCCGGATACTGAGCGGCGCTCCAAGGACGGCTTAGAAAGAGCTCGGAACCGTCCGATAGCAGCCTTGCTTTCTTCACCTTGCCAGCCAAACCATTCAAGTTAATGGGGCCCACGCTTTCCTCAAACACGTGGGCATACAGCAGATTGCCCTTTTGCGTATACCTGCCCCACTCCGGTTTCGGTAAGTAGGCTTGCCCACAGCCGTAAATGCTGTCCCCATTTTTCTGAACCCAGTCGCCGATCTCTGCCAAAATGTCCAGCGACTCCTTCGGAATCTCGCCGAGCGCATTCGGACCCACATTCAAGAGCAGATTCCCATTTTTGCTGACACACTCTATGAGCTTACGGATAAGCGTCGTTGAGGATTTAAATTGGAGATCCTTGGCTGCGTACCCCCAGTTATTATTCAACGTGATACAAGCTTCCCATGGGAGCGGATTGCCCGCATGATCCGTCACACCTTGCGGTGGAATGATCTGTTCAGGTGAAGCAAAGTCACCCGAATAGCTGAGTGGATTTTCCGTGAAAATGCTTCCGCCCTCTTCGCCGCTTGCATCCAATCGATTGTCTACGATGATATGCGGCTGCAGAGAGCGAATCATCGCCATCAGCTCGGTTGCTTTCCATGTCTCTCCCTTCATGCGATCATAAGAAAAGTCAAACCACATCACATCCAGTTTGCCATAGTTCGTCAGCAGCTCCCTTACTTGTCCATGCATATACGCAAGGTACCGATCGAACGTCTCCGGATTTCTTGCGTAGCTCTCATTATTCCGCATCGGATGAATGCGGTCCCCATAAGCCGGGTAATCCTCATGATGCCAATCGATTAGGGAATAATAGAGTCCCACCTTTAAGCCTTCCGCCCGAAACGCTTCAATAAATTCGCGAACCAAATCTCGCCCGGCCCTTGTATTCGTTGACTTATAATCTGTGAGAGCGCTATCAAATAAACAAAACCCGTCATGATGCTTGGCTGTCAATACCGCATATTTCATACCCGCTTGCTTCGCCGCACGCGCCCACGCCTTAGGATCATAACGGACAGGATCGAATTCATCATAATACGTTTGATAGTCCTCTACCGAAATACGCTCGACGCTGCGCACCCATTCTCCTCTAGCTGGAATCGCGTATAATCCCCAATGAATAAACATACCGAATCGATCCTGCAGAAACCACTGCGTACGCTCTGTTCGTTCTTGAATAATCGGATGAATGCTTGTCATCAGCTACACACCTTTCGAATTAAATGCGTGTTTAAAAAGTCCACTTTCAGAACCGAGAAGGCCCTCCCGAAGTCCGGAGAAGGAGGAACGGAGCGTAGAGATTTGCTACGTGAGTACCGGACTTCCCGGTTTCGTTCAAGATTCGATGCCGAGATGCTTCCAGGAATGACTTCGTTATCAAAGTAGACTTTTTAAACAACCTCTTAAACTTCACAGCTTTAGTCTATCAAGCCTGTGCTATAATAGACAGGTACGAAACTAACCTCAATCAGGATATAATTAACATTCTCAGGTGAACATGATGATGAATTCGCAACAAATTACATTCCTATCGGACCTTCTGCAGAACCTACAGATTCACATTTTGGAAGCCCATCTTACGCAGTGCACCACCTCGTGGAAGGAGCTTAATTTTACACCAGAGCATAATAAGCTGTATTGGATTCTGGAAGGCGAAGGCTGGGTTAAGGTTGACCATCAAGAGCTTAATCCTGTGCCTGGTCAGCTATGTCTGCTTCCTGCCCATGCGCTCCATTCTTACTCTACGATCAGCGATCGTCCTTATTTAAAATATTGGTGCCATTTCACAGCGCATATCGGTTCCTTTGATCTTTTTCAATGGCTGGACATTCCTTTGTTCATCCAAATTCAGAGCGTCGAGCAAATGACGGCATGGTTTCAGGAGCTTGCCGCCTTGCATCATGAACCGTCGCTAACTTCGCGTTTGCGGGAAAAGGCAATCCTGCTGCAAATCATATCCAGCTATTTGGAAGCGGTTCCTGTACAGGTACTGCAAAAGCGTACCGATGAAATGGACCGGCTCGGCCAACAGAATCTTCATAAGAGCATCACTGTGGAACAAATGGCCAAATCCGTTCACCTGCACCCCAATTACTTAATCAAATATTTTAAAAAGCACTTTGGCATGCCACCGGCCAAATACATGCAGCGCAAGCGCATTGACATGGCCAAATTTCTACTCACGACCACGTCGCTTAGTATGAAAGAAATTGCCGAGCAGACCGGTTATGAGGATACGAACCATTTCGCAAAAAGCTTCCGCAAAGACACCGGCTTTCCGCCTACGGAATACCGGATGAATGTGCAGGGCAAAGTATAAAAACAGCAAAAAACGCTAGGATTAGCGACTGATCGTTCATCAGTCCCTCCTAGCGTTTTGTTTTGTTATCCAGCTGGTTAATCCAGCACTTCACTGTCAAAAATATGAGAGCGCTGCAAGTAGGCCCTCAGCGGCATGAAGGAGGCGCCCGTCCAGAAGGACGAGTCACCGACAAGCTCTGCCGCATCATCGCGCGCTTGCTCCATGACTTCAAAGTCCGCCATCATATCGGCGATCCGGAACTCCGGCAGCCCGCTCTGCTTCGTGCCGAAGAAGTCCCCCGGCCCGCGCAGTTCTAAATCGCGCCGGGCAATCTCGAAGCCGTCGGTCGTTTCGGTCATCGCCTTCATGCGCTCCTTGCCGACCTCGGTCTTCGGGTCGGCGATGAGCACGCAGAAGGACTGGTGCTCACCGCGGCCAACCCGCCCGCGCAGCTGATGCAGCTGCGACAGGCCGAAGCGGTCGGCGTCGTAGATCACCATCAGCGTGGCGTTCGGCACGTCCACGCCAACCTCGATCACCGTCGTCGACACCAGCGCCTCCACGGTGCCTTCTTTGAATGCGCGCATGATCGCTTCCTTCTCCTGCGCGCTCATTCGCCCGTGCAGCAGGCCGATCCGCATATGCGGAAAGTGCTGCTGCAGCTGAATGTGGACGTCAATGGCATTCTGCACGTCCAGCTTGTCCGACTCTTCGATGAGCGGACAGATGATATAGGCCTGCCGCCCTGCCGCAACTTCGCGCTGGATGAAGCCGAGCACACGCTCCAGCATCGCGTGCTGAACCGCGTACGTCTTAATCGGCTTGCGCCCCTTCGGCAGCTCGCGCAGCGTCGAAACGTCCATGTCGCCGAAGGCCGTAATCGCCAGCGTGCGCGGTATTGGCGTCGCCGTCATCGTCAGCACGTCGGGGTTCATGCCCTTGCGCCGCAGAATGCTGCGCTGGTTCACCCCGAAACGGTGCTGCTCATCCGTCACGACAAGCCCCAGCTGGCGGAAGTAGACGTCCTCTTGAATGAGGGCATGCGTGCCAACTAGCACGTCGATCATGCCCAGCTGCAAGGAGGCCAGCAGATCCCGTCGCTGCCGGTCGGTCGAGCTGCCTGTCAGCAGCGCAACCTGCAGCCCGTAGGGCTCGTACAGGCCGCTCAGCGAGCGCATATGCTGCTCAGCCAGAATCTCAGTCGGCACCATCAGCGCGCCTTGGTAGCCGGCCTTCACCGTCGCGTAGAGGCCTATGGCCGCGACGATCGTCTTCCCCGCACCGACATCGCCTTGCAGCAGTCGGTTCATGGCATACGGCTCCTGCATATCGTGCAGGAGCTCGCCTACGACCTTCTTCTGCGACTCCGTCAGCTGGAAAGGCAGCGCGCGTACGAAGGCTCGGACAGCAGGCAAGTCCACCTGCTGCCGGAGCCCGTCCGCGCGGCTGCGCGTCACGGCGCGGTAAGCTTGCAGCTTGAGCTGGAATAGGAACAGCTCCTCATACACCATGCGCCTGCGCGCCTGCTTGCCTTCCTCCACACCGCTCGGCGTGTGGATGACAGCGAGCGCCTTGCTGCGCGGCATAAACCCATACCTGCCGGTAATGCCAGCCGGCAGCACTTCACTGATCATAGCGCTGTACTGCGTCAGCGCCTGCTGTATAACCTTACGCATCCACTTCTGCGTAACAGTGCCTACAACCGAATACACCGGCTGTATGGTGCCGGTATTGGAATCGCCTTGTCCGGGAAACTCCGAATCGGACACGCTCATTTGCCTGCGCTTGCCATCCCATTTGCCGGTGAGAATAATCTCCTGCTGCGGCCGCAAGCGATCCTTCAGGAAGTGGCGGTTGAACCACACCGCCGTCAGCAGGAACTCATCGACCATCACCTTGCAGGATAGCCGGGATTTGCCGCTGTAGCGCTGCAGCACCGGCTCTCCGATGATATAACCCTTCACCGTGACGCGGTCGCCGTCCTTCACACTAGCTAAATCACGCACCGTGTAATCCTCATATCGGAACGGCACATATTCCAGTAAATCCATAACCGTAAAAATGCCCATGGAATTGAGCTCAAGTGCCTTCTGAGCGCCTACTCCATGGACTTCGCGTACTTCAAATTGATTCAGATCCATCTCTTACACCGTACTCACGAACGCTGCGATGGTTCCTGGTCCAGCGTGTGCGCCAATAACAGGTCCCAGTGTAATGTAGTCCACATGCTCCACAACAAATTGCTGCATGATGGCCGCGCGCAGCTGTTCCGCACCTTCCAAATTGTTTGCATGAGCAATGTGTAAACTGCGGATTGTCTTACCCGATACATCCGCCGCCAACAGCTCTAAGATTCGCGCAACCGCTTTTTTGTGACCGCGAACCTTATCAATTGCCGCTACTTCGCCCGCTCGATCTAGAGAAAGAATGGGCTTAATGTTTAGTAGAGAACCGAAAAGAGCAGATGCTTTGCCGATTCTTCCACCTTTTTGCAAAAATTCTAGCGTATCTACGAGGAAGTATATGTAAAAGTTCTCTCTCATCGTTCGTACAAGCTCTAAAATCTCATCAACACTTTGCCCCTCCTTAGCTGCTCGGGCAGCAGCTACAGCTAGAGCGCCAATCCCATAGGAGGCCGAGCAGGAATCGAACACATGAACCTTGCCTGACGAGTCCTCCAGCATCGTGGAAGCCAGCAGCGCTGATTGATACGTTCCGCTCAGCACGGATGCCAAATGAATCGAGATAACCTCCGTATCAGGCTCTTCCAGCAGTCTCTGGTACAAGTCCAGAAACTCCGCAGGAGAAGGCTGTGACGTCCGGGGAAAGTGCGGTGACGAGGTCAGCTTCGGATAAAATTCCTCAGACTGCAGCGTCACCGTATCTAAATATTCTTCATCTCCAAAATGAATCTTGAGAGGCACCATCTCGATGTTAAGTTCTTGTCTGAGTGCCAAAGGTATGTCGGCCGTGCTGTCCGTCACAATACGAATGTTTGTCAACAGGGCTCACTCCATTTCACGAATTTACTCCACTGCTAATGGTATTCTTTTACTCAACGGAAAACAGGTACGCATACAAAGGCTGTCCGCCAGGATGAAGCTCAATTTCGATGTCGGGATAAGCCGCCTGAATGAACGACTCCAGCTCCTCCGTCTCTGCCTCGACGGCATCTTCTCCGGTGAGGATAGTGACAATTTCACTGCTTTCTTCAATCATTTCCTCTAGCAGCTTCTTACAAGCATCAAGGAGACTCGGTTGTGAAGAAACAATACGCCCATCTTGGATGCCAATAAAATGGCCCTGCTTAATGTCAATACCGTTCATGTTCGTATCGCGCACAGCGTAAGTAACTTGGCCCGATTTTACACGTCGAAGCGATTCACTCATGGCTGCCGTATTTGTTTGGGCATCCGCCTTCTCTTGGAATGCCAGAATGGCTGCAAGACCTTGCGGAATCGATTTAGATGGAATCACAATCAGCGTTTTGTTGTCTACCAGTTCACTGGCTTGCTGCGCAGCCAAAATAATGTTGGAATTGTTGGGCAGCACATAAATGGTGTCTGCATCAATACTGTTAACTGCATTCACAATATCCTCCGTGCTTGGGTTCATCGTTTGTCCACCAGACAGAACGACATCGACGCCTACACTAGACAAAATATCGGTAATGCCCTCACCTAAAGCAACCGCAACGAAACCATATGGCTTGCTTGGCGTTACAGCTGTGGCCGTGGTAGAAACAGGAGCTTCGTACCCTTCGGCCATATCTTCCAATATATGTGAATGCTGATCGCGCATATTTTCAATTTTGATACGGCTCAGAGCACCGTAATTCATGGCTTGGTTCATCACTTCACCCGGGTATTCCGCGTGAATATGAACCTTCACCAACTCGTCGTCGGCTACTACCAGCAGCGAATCCCCCAACTTGCTCAGTTGATCACGGAACGTGCCTTCATCGAAAACAAGTCCTTTGACCTTGCCTGGAGCAACCGTCAGCATAAATTCTGTGCAATATCCGAACTCGATGTCTTCCGTGGCCAAATGTGCCTGTGCGGGAAGATGTGCGTGCACTTCCTTCGCTAGGTTCATGCCGGGAACGAGTGAAACCGCACCAAGTGTTGTATCCATCGTAGCATAGTCATCGTTCACTTGAACCAGACCGCCGCTTAGCGCCGTGACAAAGCCTTCATAGACACATACAAGGCCTTGTCCACCTGCATCTACCACACCGACCTGCTTGAGCACAGCAAGCTGCTCAGGCGTTCTAGCGAGGGCTTCCTTCGCTTTGCTCAGAACCTCCTGCATGAGATCCAGCAAATCGCTTCCGCGTCGATACTGTGTGGCATGCTTAGCGGCTTCTTTCGATACCGTCAAAATCGTTCCTTCCACCGGCTTCACAACAGCCTTGTAAGCTGTCTCTACACCTTGCTGCAGAGCGCCAGCGAATTGCTGTACATTTACATGCTCAAGATCATGCACATGCTTCGCGAATCCGCGAAACAGCTGTGACAGAATAACCCCTGAGTTGCCTCTTGCGCCCATCAGTAACCCTTTGGACAATGCATCAGCTGCTTTCCCAATATGGGAGGATGGCTTCTTTTTAAGTTCCTCACAACCCGCAGTGAGTGTCAAATTCATGTTGGTGCCGGTATCTCCGTCGGGTACAGGAAAAACGTTCAATCCATTAACCTTGTCTACATTTCTGCGAAGGTTATCCGCACCCGCCAAGACCATGGCAGTGAAGTCATTTCCATTTATTGAAATAAAGCGCTTACTCAAAGTGATTCCCCTTCCTGGTTATCGGGCTTTTACTTGGCTACACGAACGCCTTGAACAAAAATGTTCACATCGTCCACATGAAGCCCTACAACGTCGTTCAAAATATATTTGACTTTCGTTTGGACATTGCCTGCGACTACGGATATTTTCGTTCCATAGCTGACAATAATATAAAGATCAATTTCGAGTCGCCCGTTTTCACGACGAACTTCAACACCGCGGCTTAAATTGTCCCGTCCTAGCAGTTCAGCTATCCCGTCTTTCAGTTGCTTTCTCGTTGCCATGCCAACAAGTCCATAACAATCTAACGCAGCGGATCCCGCCAGTGTTGAAATCACTTCATTGGTAATAAACACTTTTCCGTACTCAGTTGTGAGTTCAATTGGCATTATCTAACAACTCCTTCAAGTTTCGCTTTAGCAAGACTAACTTTGTAAGTATTCCCTTTCCTGCTTTGCTTTAGCAAATTCGACTCTTTATCAGTCAATTACTTATGTACTTGGAATATGGGCTAATCTTCATTGTACTATAACATACTGAATAAATAAACGGCAAAAGTGCAGGTAATTCGTTGACTAGGCTCCTTTTGCTATGCTATTATATTTAAGTGTGTTTTTGCTGGTTATATCATGAATCGCAACAAACCTAACAATGTCTAAAATTATGGAAAGCTGTCATGTCAAGCTTAGGCTTGCCACCCAGGCTGCTTTGTATACTGCCCAAGGAGGTGTCAAACATGTCCCGCAAATGTTTCATTACAGGTAAAAGTCCTTCTTCAGGAAATCACGTGTCCCACGCTAACAATAAAAACAAGCGTACTTGGGGAGTTAACGTTCAAAAGGTTCGCATCCTCGTTGATGGCAAACCAAAACGGGTTTACGTAAGTACTCGTGCGTTGAAATCCGGAAAAGTGGCTCGCGTTTAATTGTAGCTGCGCATACTTACACTTTCTATTTGAAAGACAAAAAGCACCTTATCGGTGCTTTTTTTGCATTTCTGGGGAATGGAGTAAGTAAGTGTTAGCCTAGTTTTTACTAAACGTATTAAGTACGGCTTTCACGAATCCACCCAAAAATCTTGGTAGTTTGATTGTGTAGAACTTCATTCTCTACCCCTCCTTAGAGTTTTGTCAGCAAACTGACTCATAAGCATCAGCTTAAAGTTTTCGCCAGAAAACGGATTAAATAAGCATCAGCTTATACTTTGCGTCAGAGAACTGACTTCGTGAGCAATGGCTTAGAGTTTTCGGAGAAAACTTATGTCGTAAGCTTCACTGGCTGCATGACTGCTCCTTAGCATCGTTACAACAGTATATGCCCCGATAGTGAAAAAGTACCTTCTATTTTACTTTCTCCCATCAATTCGCTTCCAGAAAACAAAAAAAGCTACAAGAGCACTTTGCTCTTGTAACTATATGTATGCGGCTAGGGGGCAGTTATACCCAGCTGCGTGTAAAGCGCATAAATTAAACTGAAAATAAAATAAAGAAGAACAGAAATAACGATGAACCAAATACGAAACCCGATTTGCTCAAACCGGCGGAAGAATCGCATCCCTACATATAGGGCGCCAAGCGAGAATATATACTTCGAGATATCGTGTATATTTGAAAAACACGCTAATAGGACTGCGCAAAGCAGACTGTACATCAACAACCAGAGAAATCTCATCGTCCTTTCGTTCCCCCTCTACCCGCGTATCCGCCTGATAGCCTCCGCACGATCGGACTGCCCGAACACAGCATTTCCGGCAACCAACACATCGGCTCCAGCTTCCACCACCTGGCGGGCTGTCACCTCGTTAATACCGCCGTCTACTTCAATATGAAGCCCGTTCAGCCCCTTCGCATTTGCTTGCTCACGAAGGGCGCGAATTTTGCTCAGCATGCCAGGAATGAAAGCTTGTCCGCCGAATCCAGGATTGACCGTCATAATAAGCACAAGATCCAGCTGTTCATCAAGGACATGTTCAATGAGCGAAATCGGGGTTGCAGGATTCAGTACAACTCCCGCTTTGACCCCGCTTTGCTTAATAAGATGAAGTGTCCGATGCAGATGCGTACAAGCTTCCACATGGACGGATATCAAATCAGCACCCGCTTTGACAAAATCAGGGATATAGCGATCTGGCTGCTCAATCATCAAATGAACATCAAGAGGCAGCTTGGTCACTGGGCGTATTGCTTCAACAACAAGTGGACCAATTGTGATATTGGGCACGAAATGGCCGTCCATGACATCCACATGGATCCAGTCCGCTCCGCCAAGCTCCGCTTCCTTAATCTCTTCCCCAAGCTTAGCGAAGTTGGCTGATAAAATAGAAGGTGCTACATGTACCATCCGTCCTAATACCTCCTCTTCCGATCCTTGATTTCAGTTAAAAACAACAAGTAATGATCATAGCGAGAAGCTGCAATCGTCCCCTCGGCTACCGCATCACGAACCTTGCAATCCGGCTCATGCAGATGCAAACAGCCTCTGAACCTGCAGCCCTCCGCTATCGCGGCAAACTCCTTAAAGCAGCCGCTAAGACCTTCCGCTTCGACTTCCATAAAGTCTAACTGGCTGAATCCCGGTGTATCGGCTACAAGGCCACCATTCGTGAGCGGCATCAGCTCAACATGACGAGTTGTATGCTTCCCTCTGCCTAATCGCTGAGAAATGGCATTCGTTTCCAGATTAAGACCGCTTATCATGGCGTTAAGCAGAGAAGACTTACCCACACCGGATTGTCCAGCAAAAACACTGACTGCTCCGTCCAGATGATGCAGAATCGCATCCACGCCTTCTTGCAGCTTAGAACTCGTCTTCACGACGGTATAACCGATTCCCTCATAGAGCTTCGTAATCCGCTCGAGCTCGGCAACCGTCATGTCTTTGGGAACGGAAGCCTCGTCATCTTCTGTCAATAAATCACTTTTCGTGAAACATAGCAGAACATCGATGCCCGTATTTTCAATATGGACCAGAAATTTATCTAACAACTGCAAATTAAGAACAGGCTCTGTCACCGAAAAAACGAGTACAACCACGTTTACATTGGCGATTGGAGGTCGTATGAGCTCCGAAGTGCGGGGAAGGATTTCAGTAACAGTCCCTTCCCCATTCTCCGTTTCCGCGTACATAACGCGATCTCCAACAAGGGGAGTTATGTTTCTGTTTTTGAAAACGCCTCTCCCGCGGCAGGTAACCGTCTTGGCTTCACGAAGATCCGCCTCCTCGGGCAACACATAATAATAGCCGCTCAGCGCTTTTACGATGTATCCTTGGGGCATTAAGGTGTGCCTCCAGCAGGTGGTTTAGAGCCAGTGCCGCCTGTTTGCCCGTTTCCAGTGCCGCCAACCGGAATAGCCGGTCCATTGCTCTGCTGTTTAGGCGAAGGCGATGGTGACGTGGAAGGACTTGGCGATACGGTCTTTCCATTTTTTTGATCCAAGTAGTCTTGATATGTGCGAGTAATGGAGTTGACCAAGTTATCTCCTTCTTTAATCAAAATGACCGCTTTCTTATCTGGAGAAACAATGACTTTGACATCCAAATTCTGAGGCTTCGATACTTTTTCTGTTTTGTATTCGAAGTTCTCATACTGGGCATCACTTACGACAATTTTGAACTCGGAATCCTTGCCCTCCGTCGTCGGCTTCACAGCAATACTTACCGTAAGCTGTCCGGCATCCTCCGGCAATCCGTCACTAATGATCAAAGAAATCTCCGAGCCAACGGATACATCCTGGTTTTTCTCAAAAGGAAACTGTTTGACAACCTTCCCTTTCGCGACTTTGTAGCTTTTCTCACGGGTTATGCCATTCACAGGGAGCTTAAGATTCAGCTTTGTGAGTTGGGCCTTAGCATCAGCTTCCGTCATTCCGACGAGATCCGGCATTTTGAACGTTTCTTTGGCTTTGCTTACGGTAAATGCAATGACCGCTTTGTCAAGCTCAAACTCTTCGCCAGCCAGAGGGGATTGCTTCAAAATGATATCAGGCGTACCATCCGACGTCTCTTGTGTAATCGTAATCTGCTCATCCTTGATGCCTAGAGCTTGCAGCTTCAGCTTAACATCCTTAAATGGTTGCCCTGCATAATTATCCATCTTGATTTTAGGCGTACCTTTACTAACATACAGCGTCACTTTGGTGCCTACATTCATTCTCATTCCTGTAGGATCTTGACGAATGACAATATCTTTAGCCAGCTTGCTGTCCAAATCATATTCAACGGTAGAGCCCAATTTAACCGCCGTCAATTCAGCTTGAGCTTGAATTAACGGTTTTCCTGCTACATTGGGAACCTCGACCGTTTCAATCGCGAACATCCCTTTCACGTACCCGACCAAATACCACATAGCCCCGAGCACCATTAACAAAACGACAATCCAAATGAGCGGCTTAACCCACCCTTTCCCTTTGGAAGGAGCTGGCTCTTCCCGCCAGGCAGGTTTCTCGGGCTCATCATCATCATCCTCGAACTGTCCGAGTTGGTCTGCTCGAATCGCAGGCATCACTAAGGTACGCTCTTCATCCATCCCATCCGCATCCCAGAAAACGACCTTTGCTTCATTCCGGCGATCCGGATTCAAACAAGTATCGAGATCTGCCATCATTAACTTCGCAGACTGGTAGCGTTCCTCTGGCTTTTTGCGCATGGCTTTCAAAATAATGTTTTCCACGCTTTGCGGAATGAGAGGGTTCACCTTACGCGGATCTTCCACATCTTCCTGCAAATGCTTCAAAGCCACAGAAATCGGGCTCTCACCGAGAAAAGGCAGCCGGGCTGTCAGCATTTGATACATCACGATGCCAAGGGAATACAAATCGGATTTCTCCCCTGTATTCGTCCCTTTGGCATGTTCCGGTGAGAAATAGTGCACAGAACCGACAACCGATCCGGTTTGTGTGATGGTGGAAGACGTGGCAGCTCGCGCGATACCAAAATCCGTCACTTTCACACGGCCGTTTTTGCCGATCAAAATATTGTGCGGTTTGATATCCCGATGAATGATTTCATTATGGTGGGCGTGATCGAGGGCATCTGCGATTTGACTCGCATAGTGAACCGCATCTTCGACCTGCAACGGTGCCCTCTCTTTGATTAAATCATTCAAAGTTGTGCCTTCTATGTACTCCATCACAATGTAATGCACGTCTTCTTCTTGTCCGACGTCATAAATACTGACGACATTAGGATGAGAAAGGGAAGCGGCTGCTTGAGCTTCTCTACGGAAACGACGAATGAATTCTTCATCGTGCACATACTGCGAGCGCAGTACTTTCACAGCCACTTTACGATTTAATAATAGATCATGCCCTTTGTAGACTAAAGCCATGCCGCCTCCGCCAATGCGATCTAAGATTTCATAGCGGCCTCCAAGCTTTCTACCGATCAATTCCCATCACCCCTTTTTTCGTCCGAATCATGATCGTGCGCAAGTAAAACGACCGTTACATTATCGTCTCCACCTTCATCAAGCGCGCTTTGAATCAACTGTTCCGCTGCATCTTCCATACGTTCATGCGATTTGACTATTCGTAGAATATCGCTGGAATCCACCAATCCGCTTAAACCATCCGTACAGATCAGAACGATATCACCCGGACGCCACGCGTACTCATAGAGATCTACCTCTACGCCCGGCTCTGTGCCTAGTGCACGAGTAATCCAGTTACGTCTAGGGTGATGGTCGGCCTCTTCGATCGTAATCTGCCCGTTCTTCACAAGCTCATACACCAGAGAATGATCTTCCGTTAGTTGTGTGATCGATTCACCGGTGATCTTGTAAGCGCGACTGTCACCGATATGTCCAATGATAAGAAGCTCTTGCGAAGCAATAATAGCAACAACCGTCGTGCCCATACCATGATAACTTTCTTGTCCTGAGGCGAATTCATAAATTTTCTCATTCGCCTTTTCAATGGCTTCCTTCAGCACTTGCTTACAAGCTTCAACAGACATTCCCCAATGGATCGATTGCAGCTGATCTGCAATCATTTCGATGGCCATTTGGCTGGCGATATCACCAGCTTGATGTCCCCCCATACCATCAGCCACAATAGCCAAAGATAGGCCATTGAGATTATGATGGATGGCGGCTCGGTCCTCATTCACTAAGCGGACTTTGCCAATATCGGTACGGCTTACCATCTTCATCCGGATTTCACCTCATTACTTGTTCTCCATATGCTTTGCGCGCAATTGTCCGCAGGCAGCAGCAATGTCACTACCTTGTTCACGACGTATGGTGGCATTAATTTTGCCCTTCTCCAGAATACGTTGGAAGGTGAAAATATCATCCCTAGGCGTACGTTTGAAATCCCGTTCGGCCACGAAATTCACAGGAATCAGGTTCACGTGGCTAAGGGGCATATCCTTCAGCACTTGCGCGAGTTCCTCTGCATGTTCTGGCTGGTCATTCACTTCCCCCATAAGGGCATATTCAAATGTAATTCGTCTGCCGGTTTTGGCGATGTAATACTTACAAGCTTCGATTAAGTCGACGAAAGGAAATCTCCGATTGACCGGCATTAGCTTGGATCTGAGCGTATCATTCGGCGCATGAATAGAAATCGCCAGATTGACTTGCAAATTCTCATCGGCGAACTTATAAATGTTTGGCACAATACCACTCGTCGAAACCGTGATATGGCGCTGTCCGATGTTCAAACCTTTGGGGTGAATCATGACACGAAGGAAATTCATTGTCGCTTCATAATTTTCAAAAGGCTCGCCAATACCCATAATAACGATCGAAGAGATGCGTTCCTCTGTCTCATCCAGCAATTTCTGAGCTTTAACAACTTGGGCCACAATCTCGCCCGGTCTCAAATCCCGCTTCAATCCGCCCAACGTAGATGCACAGAACGTGCAACCTACACGACACCCTACCTGCGTTGTTACGCAAATACTGTTGCCGTAGTTGTGCTTCATGACAACTGTTTCAATGGCATTCTTGTCTTCCAATTCAAATAAAAACTTGACCGTACCGTCCTGCGACTGATACTTGGCAATTTCGGAAAGCGTAACGAACTCAAACTGATCCTTCAGTTTGTCACGCAGCGACTTCGGCAAGTTCGACATCTCATCGAAGCTGAATACCCGCTTAATATAAAGCCAATCGAAAATTTGCCCAGCACGAAAAGAAGACTCGCCGTTCTCTTTCACCCAGCTCTGCCATTCGTCCCAATTCAAATCATATACAAACGGTTTATCTTTCTCATAAGGCTTATTTCCCACATTTATCACAACCTGTTGTTATTTGTCCTGATTTTTTGCTAATCGTATGTTATTTTATCACAAAGCGGGAACGAACACACGTCCCCGTGGTTAGCAGCTGCGGACGCTAGGCATTTACCTGGCTGAGTAACCGAGACCGTCGATTTATTCATCCAATTTTGTTCTACATAATGGTGTCATATATCGGTATCATCTACATTTAGGCTCACTTGAGGTTGCCGGATGAATGAAGCCCTAAACGCGGTAGAATGATGTTGTAAAAAATGCAACAATTGCTGCCTAAATCTCGCCTATTTCCCTTCGATGTTGCAGAATGTACAACAATTTTGCCCAATATAAAGCATTTAGCAACAAATGTGCTCAAAATGTTGTACGATATGCAACTTCAAGATGCAAAATAGCCTTTTGGCGTGTGAATTGTTGTAGAAAATACATTACCGATGCAAAATAGCTGACATGATCAGTAAGTCTTCACGTATAAATACAATTACTTAAATATATTGTATTTATTACCATTTTGTTTTTCTGGGTACAAGCCAAAAAAGTAAAGACTACAGAAAATGACGCGTTTTTACCATTAATTTACATTTTATTCTTGTGTCTCCGCTATTCTCTCACTATGATGCGCTGTGAACTTAGCCGTTCTTTTGTCTTGCTCGTCTTCTGTCGACCCTTTGAAGTTCTACTTGGCGGGCGAAAGACAGCATTTACAAAGTTAGACCAGCTATCATAGAAATAGATTCGCAATAACTTTAGCGTTGTCCAGGG
>NZ_AUGY01000085.1 GCF_000422905.1 Paenibacillus alginolyticus DSM 5050 = NBRC 15375 | reverse complement strand
AACTTCTATTTTATTGAGAAGCCAGAAGACATTCCTGGTATTTTCTCCAAAGAACTGGATGCTCTCTTATCCGTCGTTGGCCAAAATGTACAGCTGACGATAAACCCTTCAGAAACAACACACATTACCCGAATCTATGGTTATAAAGCTGAAGATGAAGATGAAAATAATGGACTGAAGCTATCCATGGGAGATATTTTCGATCAAGAGGTCAAGTCGATCTTGCTTGAAATCTCGTTCTTTCCCCATGCTTTCGGTAAACACGAGGTTCTCCATGTCCAATGGGACTATGTCGATGTGACGGAAGGAGCTAAATTGTGCACGCTTCAATACAAGATCGAAGCCAATTTTACGAACGATCTCAATTTGATCATGAATTCATCGAACCCCCATGTTGAAAAACAGGTCAAGATTACTGAATCGGCCATGGCAATCGAGCATGCGATAACGGCTTTCGACCAAGGTGATGAGGAAACGGGAAAAATGCTGCTTCAACAGCAAGCAGATGAGATGCTAGTGGTAGCTGTTCAAACCGAAGATGCAGAGCTGCGTGAGGAGGCTCAAATGCTTTATAGCCATTTGGAGAATTTTAGCTTTTCTAGCAAAGCGAGAAAATCATTGCATGAGCAGAAGTATAGGCAGATGAAAAGAAAAAAATAGCAGGACTCTCCTAGTCATAGGTCGAACTTACTAAAATTAGTACTTTTAGATCATGTGAATGTGAAGGGGAAAACCAGACGTGACAGAGCGGTTAATTCGATTGATGCGAATTATTAATTTGATACAATCCAAACCGGGTATTTTGGCAAGAGAGTTAGCAGAACGCTGCGAGACTGCGGAGAGGACCATTTATCGTGATCTTGAGGCGCTTCATGCGATGAATATCCCGATTTCAAATTACGGTCATGGCAAAGGCTATGCATTTATCAGCAATTTCTCGATGTATCCGCTAGATTGGACGGAGCAGGAGGCGTTGTCGTTCTCCATGCTGCCATCTGTTTTAGAACAAATCAAACCTTTGCTCCCGGAAGGCTTTGATTCTGCCTTTGAAAAGGTTATGGGCGTACATCAAAAGGAAAAATCGAAGCGGGCTGATATCGTGCAGCATGTCACGGATGTTATTCAAATGGGTACACCAGCCTACCGAGAGGACGGAACTTCGTTTCTCTACGATATCATCCAGGCATCTCTTTCTCAGCAAACGATACAAACCGTCTACTATACGCAGAGCCGCAATGAGGAATCTCAAAGAAATATCGATCCTTATTACTTGGTGCCACGAGATCACCGCTTCTATTTGATTGGCTATTGCCATTCGGCTGGTGACATTCGAACATTCCGGATCAGCCGCTTTCGTAATGTTAAGTTGCTTAGTCAGTCCTTCGACAAAGGCGATTTTAATTTAAAATCGTATATGAAAAATACATGGTCCATCGAGCGCGGGGAAGAGCAAATTCGTTTTAAAGTTAAGTTTCACGCGGATATAGCGCGTTATGTTAAGGAAGAGGAGCTTTTTGTGAAGCCGAAAATGACCCCTCAGAAGGATGGTAGTCTTTTGTTTGAAGTAACGGTCAATCATGAGCGTGAGTTTATGAATTGGGTCAGTCAATACGGTCCGGATGCAGAAATTTTGGAGCCGAAATCTTATCGGGAAGTCATGCGGCAGAAGCTGGAGCGGTGGAAGATCTTGTATGAAGCCTAATCAGGATGGAGGGATGAGATCTGGATTCATTGACGCGTATTCAACAGTTGTATGAAATCATGAACAAGAATCCTTTGAAGCGCAAGGTGCTGCTTGTACCAAGTCTTGCACAGGGTCATCAATGGCTGGAACAGATCAGCAGAGTTTATGGCGCTGTATTAAATACCGAGGTGCGGACGCTTGAATCATGGTCATTGGAACGCCTCAAGCTGCAATTGGCGAAGCGTAAGTTGCGTTATCTCCCTCATTCGGAATCGAAATGGATTCTACATAGATTGCTTCAAGAAGAGTCAAAGTCACCTTCATCCTACCTCACAGGTATCACTCTAACTCCCGGGTTCAACCATGCCTTCCATCGTGCGCTTTTGGAGCTGCGCGGTGCAGGAGTGATAGCAACTCAACTGCTAATCGAGGATTTTGAGAATGAGAAAAAAGGTCTGTTCGTTAAAAAATTGCTCGGTCGGTATGAGGAAGAGCTGCATCGCAATAAGCTTGTAGATTCTGCTGGACTAAGTGCATTTGCTGCGCAGGTTCAACTAACAAATGAGATCATCATCGTAGATCCATTCGTGATTCGGACTGAAATGGATGAAAAACTGCTGCGAGCACTCACGTGTGGAAAGTATGTCAACTTAACGGCTGGTTTCGAATTTACGGATCCGCGTTCCTCTTTTCCTGTTCATAACTCGGATTTCTTCCATGCATTGGGACACACCGCGGAAGTACGTGAAGTCATTCGCCGAATTATGGGCAGCTCAATAGCATTGGACCATGTAGAAATCATTGCTTCTGACTATGAAAAGTACGCATGCGCAATTTATACGGTTACTTCTTCTTTAGGCGTCAAATTTACATTTTCAGAAGGGCTGCCAATTGGCATTACCAATGCAGGAAAGGCAGTAAAGCTATACCTGGATTGGCTGGAATCCGGCTATAACCTTGCTCCTATTTTATCCGCCCTAAAACAAGGGATTATTCGCTTCAAAGATGAGCGGTATGAAGGAGTGACCACGTCAAGTCAGGTACGCGAATTAGAGCGTGCGGGTATTGGCTGGGGAAGAGAAAGATACAAGCTTTTGGAACACTTGGCTGCTTTGAAAGAGGTTACTAAGGAAAGAAGCCACGCGCTTCTGACTCTTGATCGAGTTTTTCAGCGGTTATTCGCTCCGTTAACGGAAGCGGCACTATGTTCTCCTGAGAAGCTGATCCATGCAGTTGTGGAGTTCCTGGAAAACTACTGTGTTCTTGAAGAAGAAAATGATTATCAAGTCCTCAATGGACTTCAAGCATTAGAACAATCTTTGAATGCCGCTGGAGAGCTATCGATGAGTGCGTCGTTAGCTATTCAGTATCTGCGTAGTGAACTGGTTCAAATGCGGATACAATGCACAAGTACGCCTTCACCCGGACATCTTCACGTTGCGTCCCTTAACACTGGCGGTCAAACCGGCAGACCCTATACTTCGATTGTCGGTATGGGTGAAAGTAACTGGGCGTTTTCCGTTCAGCAGGATCCTGTACTGCTTGACGATGAGCGGGTTCGAATCAGCCCGAGTCTTCCAGTTAGCCCGGATCGGGCAGCGCGAATGATAGAGGAAAGGAATAGCCGACTTGGCATGATTCAAGGTCAATGTGTACTGAGTTATTGCTCTTATGACATTGCGGATCAAAAGGAGAACATGCCTGCTTTTGAGATGCTGCAAATATTCCGAAGGAAGTCAGTTCAAGACGATGCGGATTACGAGGCTATGCATCAGGACATGAAAGAGGTCGTGGGATATTTTACTGTGCCATCTGATCTATCTATGGATGCAATTGATTTGTGGATGCCAAAACTTCTCTCAAGCGACTCTCGAATCTATGACGGTCAAGAAGCCGTATATGCTTATTACTCGCATTTGAAGGACGGGAAATTGGCAGTAGAGGCTAGAGTGGGAAGTGAGTGTACTCCTTACGATGGATTCGTTCATAAGGGAGAGCAGCCTGACCAATTGCCGGGAAAGATAGATTCGATCGTTTTCAGTGCCAGCAAGCTGGAGCAGTACGCAAGGTGTCCGCTGCAATTTTTTTATAAGGAGATTCTGGGGGTTCATATCAAAGACGCAGCGGTTTATAACCGTACTCAATGGTTGGATGCGATGCAGCGAGGAAGCTTGGTTCATGAAATCTACAATCGTTACTTGATGGAGGTAAAAAGTCGTCGCACGCATTCAACGGATCCGATCACACACGATCAATCGCTGCTGCACGCCATTACTGAGGAAGTTATTCAGCTGTATGCGGATCAAATGCCGGCTCCAAGCTCACATATTTTTCAGAAGGAAGCGGCGAGCATACGGAAGGACGTGGAGATTTTTTATGCGAACGAGAAGCATCGGACTTCCATTCCCGTCTTTATGGAGCTGCAGCTTCACGGAGAAGAATTGCCCATGCAGTTAGAGCTGAGTGACGAGTTAACCGTTCCAATTAGAGGATATGTCGACCGTGTGGATGAGATCGCTCCCCATCGTTATAAAATTTTCGATTACAAGACCGGTAATCCTAGAAAATACAAGCAAAATGAATGTTTTTCAGGCGGCACACAGCTGCAGCTTCCTTTATACGGAGCTGCGGTAGAACAGTGGATGAAAGAGAGCGGTTTTGATTCAGAGGCACAGGTCGTAGATTCAGCTTATTATTTCCCGACTGAGCGGGGGATGGGTGAGGAAGTTAGCCGATCCCAAACGCGGAGGAGCGACCTGGCATCACTGCTCCAAGCCATGCTGAGTTCTATAAAACTAGGTGTTTTTCCTCCAACAAATGAGCCTAAGATTTGCAACTGGTGTGATTATAGAGCGGTTTGCGGAGCCCATGCGGAGCACTTTGAAGAGAAAAGGACTGCGCCTGAGAACGTGCATAGACTTGGGCATATTTTGGAGGTGAACCGCTATGCTTAAAGAGCAGGAGCTTCATGTGGATGAGGCGTCTCGTGAGAGAATCTCTGCCGATCTGGATTCAACGTTCTTGGTAGAAGCGGGCGCAGGTTCCGGCAAAACAACCTCTATCGTGGGGCGGATGATTGCACTCGTTAAAACGGGTAAAGCACAAGTGCGGGACATCGCCGCCATTACATTCACGAATAAAGCAGCTTCCGAGCTCATGGGACGCTTCAGAATCAGGCTGGAGCAGGAGCTGCGCAAAGCAACGCATGGTCCAGAGAAGGATGCGTTGGCGGAAGCGGTGCGGCAGGTGCCGGAAAGCTTCATTGGGACGATTCATGCGTTTTGCGGCCGGCTTTTAAGGGAACGCCCCATTGAAGCGAAGCTCGATGCGGCTTTTCAAGAAATGGATGAGCATGAGGACCAAGAGTTTCGGGACCAATGCTGGGACGAATACTTAGAGCAATTGCGTGAAGGTGGAGAAGATTCCCATGTTGACGAGTTGGCTGCTTTACAGGTCCATGTAGAGGATTTGCGAGCTGTTTACAATAAAGTCTCGAAATATGAGGATGTGAGTATTCATACGGTACAAACGGGAAAACCGGATTTCGATATTATTAGAGAATCGTTATTTCCGATGATTGAGGAAGCTTCCCGTTACATCCCAACGGCTCAACCGGAAAAGGATTGGGACGATTTACAAAAAACAATTCGCACAGCCACTCGTCATCTACTCAGTAAGGACATGACGGATGATATGAATGTTTTGGTCTTGGCAAGGCTTTTTGATCGGACATTGAATGTTACTTTAAAACGCTGGACGGACCCCAAGGTGGCAAAGCGAATGAAGGAGCAGTTTCTTGATTGGCAGACGACAACACTTTGGCCTTTTTTGCAGGCATGGAGGGAGTTCTTACACCCTAAGTTGATCGCTTTCGTGCTTCCGGCTGTCCAATACTGTCAAAGTAGAAGAATGGAAGCGGGAAGACTGAACTTTCAAGATTTGCTGATGAAAGCCGCGGAGCTGCTGCGGACTTATCCTGAGGTGAGAAGCTATTTCGGGCGGCGGTACAGCCGGCTCTTTGTCGACGAGTTTCAGGATACAGATCCGATTCAAGCGGAAATGATGATGCTGCTTACAGGAGCAGATCCATCCGAGTCGAATTGGCGGGAGCAGCTTCCGCGTCCAGGCTCGTTATTTGTGGTAGGTGATCCGAAGCAGTCGATTTATCGATTTCGCAGAGCAGATATCTCGACCTACAACTTCGTGAAAGAACGAATAAGACAATGCGGAGACGTGCTTCAATTAACACGTAACTTCCGCTCTGTAAAGGTGATTGGTGACTTCATCAACTATGCGTTTGAGAGCAAATTCACTTTGCCGGGGCAAACATCGGATTTCCAAGCGCCTTACGTGCAAATGATTACGCAGCAGGTGAATCCTTCCGGCAAAAAATCGCTGCATGGCGTGTATACCATGACCGTACCTAAGCAGGAGAGAGACCGGCAAGAGGATATAGCCATATATGATGCCGAGCGTACAGCACAGTTTGTGGCGTGGGCCTGTGACGGGAACCTTTTGATTCAGGAGGGCAAGGATCACGAAGGGAAATCGATAACGCGTCCAGCCCGTCCGAACGATTTTATGATTTTGCTTAACTATAGAAAATTCATTAGCCTCTATGCGGAGCTTCTGGAGCACTACGGAATCGCATCGGATACATCTGGCAGCCGCGCCGTGTTCGAGGAGTTGAACACTCTATATCTACTGGCACAAACGCTTAATGATCCAACCGATCGAGTTCCATTATTAGCAGTTCTGCGGGGGATACTGTTCGGTATCAGCGACGATGCACTGTATCATTATCGACTTGCCGGGGGTAGCATTAGCTTATATTCCTCTCTAGATTCTTCCGTACTTTCGGAGAAAAACATAAAGGTCAACAAGGCGCTTCGCAAGCTTCGCCAATATGCCGAATGGGTGAATGAACTACCGGCACTATCGGCCTTTACGCAAATGATTCAAGACATTGGCATCGTACCTGCAGCCGCGGTTAATGAATCGGGGGCCATCCGCAGCGGTACGCTTATTAAATTGATAGAGCTGCTGCAAGGAGATTCGGATGCAGCCATGGATTGGCGTGCGCTAACAGAACGACTGAGAAAGCTTATGAACACGGAAAGATTGGAATCGGCTAGCCTCTTCGCGGGAAGAGGAGAAGCAGTTAAGATCATGAACCTTCACAAGGCGAAAGGGTTGGAGGCGACCATTGTCATCATGGCATGTCCTTGTGGTTACGATGATAAAGGTGCTAAGGAGCATATTGATAGATTATCTGAACCGCCGCTTGGTTATTTTACAATTTCCAAACCGAAGGATGCCTTCAACTCGGAGATCATTGCCCAGCCGGTAAATTGGGCGGAACTCGCCGAGAAAGAGCGGGAATATATGCACGCAGAAAAAGATCGGCTGCTCTATGTGGCTGCTACACGAGCCAAACAGCTTTTGGTTGTCAGCCAATATCCTTCTAGACCAGCGATTGATCCGTGGAGCCTTTTGGCTGTTTCCTTGCAGCGGCAGGTGGAACTGGATCTGGATTTGACGCCGATCAGTCCTGTGCGAGCTGAAAAGCTAAAAGCATTTCCAAATGTAGAAGCAAGCTTGGCTACGTGGAATAGTCGACTGGAATGTGTATCAAAACCTACTTATCAGGTGGCAAGCGTAACCAAGTTAGCTAAGTCTTCAAGCGAAATCGTGCTTGTTCGCTCAGCTGAAGGCAAAGGAATGGCTTACGGCAACCTGGTTCACAGATGCTTGCAGGCCTTAGGAGAAGGTATGGATGTTCAAGACCTGGGGGACTTCTGCCGAATGGCTGCGGAAGAAGAGAGCGTCGATGAGAGATGGCTGGAGCAGGCGGAAGCGACTGTGCTGCAGGTTACCGAGAGCGACATGTGGCGCCGCTGCATGAATGCAAGGTGGAGAAGTCATGAGTTTTCCTTCATTACCGCACGTCAGATGGATGAAGGGGAAAAGATGACTATGCTGCTCCGCGGTGTTATTGACCTTGTATTTGAAGAGGAAGACGGTTATGTCATTGTGGATTTCAAGACGGATCGCTATGAGTCCCAGCAAGAGCAGCAATTTGTGGATTTCTACAGGCCACAGGTGATGGCGTACGTGGAGGAGTGGGAGCGAATGCTTGGTGGTAAAGTGAAGGAAGCGGGGCTTTATTTTATTGATAAACAGAGATATGTGTCTATTTAATGGGTGAGGGCTGAACCGAATGTGCTCAAGTAGTGCTGACATCCCTCCGCTGTCCGTTCATTAATTAAATCCTTCTCGAACTCTGCAATGGCTCCTACTATCGTAAACATCAATTTACCCGTTGGTTGTGGTATTTATGTTTTGTTTTAGGATGACGAAATGGATATCACGTTCATTCAATTACTTGGCGATACGGTGCAATCAAATGTGCTTCGGGCAAGTCTGTCTAGCTTAGTAAAACAAGGGTGTCGACTTTACGAAGATACGACAAATGCGCTTTGCAATTCGGGACGGTCTTTTTTTCCGCCCGATTTCTTTTTCATGAAAATTTTTGCATCCATATGCATGTAACGCTTCATGCTGAAATCCAGTTTCTTTTCACGTGTAAAGACTCGTGCGTTTCCGATAACTCCATTATGATATCCCCTGTCTAGATGATTATATAACTTTAGACTAACTACTAGACAAAGAATAGAAGCTTTTTATTACCAAATACGAAATATGCTAAAATACCGTCCAGAAGTATCAACTTATGGACAGGTAATGACCACCAAACCAATGATATAATAATACATATAGAGTGGGCTGCTCGTGAGTGATTTGCTGAAGTTGGCCATTGCTGATGTATTTAATGATAGAGGGAAGGTAAAGGAAAATGAAAAATTTCCATTTAAGCGATAATGCGAAAAAGGCTAAATAGGAGCAGTTAATATCACGGGAATATGAACGTGAGGAACCTTTGTTATTTCTAGGTAGGGCCGCGGAGGGATCCAGTGAGCACACACATGGAAAATTATGAGGTAGCCCGATCGGTCGGTATTTCTAAGAATATCGTGACACATACCCTTAGAAAAACCTTTGCTTATCATGTTTTATAAAAACTGAACGGATATAACTCAGCTACAGAAAATTTTAAATCATCATAGCCCAGCAACGACCCTTCGCTATATTGGGATTACACAAGAGGAAATGGATGACGTTTATTTCACAGTGAATTTATATAAACTGTTCGGATACAATCATTAGTCTTGCACGGGCATTATCCGATTGAAATTTATGGGTTTAGTAGGAAGTTAGAATAACGCTGTCGAATAAATGGAAGGGACAAGTAGTTCATAAGTAGTGGCCCTTAAGCTACTGTTTTTTATTTTAGAATCGATTGGTTTAGAGTAGAAAGGAACTAAAATAATGGATAAACAGTTTTCTACAATAGGATACGGATATCTTCTAGAAGAGACTCTGGTGCTACTTGATGCCGCATTATATAGTAAAAGCGCACAATTTGTACGCGACGATTGTATATCTCGATGGCCTCAAAAATCCGAGTCCAACAAAGAAAAACTTTGGCAACACATGAAATATCGCTATTTAGAAATTGAAAATAACTTGATTAAAGATACTCCATTCCTGAAGATGTTTCGCAAAATCCGGACAAATGATGAAGCGGTACAAGACCTGGTCTTTTTTCAGTTATGCATAACCACACCGATTATTTTTGAAACGCTTTTGCTTCTGGTGACAGACAGCTTCCTCAACACGGGTGAAGCCGTTTTTTCACGTTATCATCTTGATCAATTACTAGAACGGAAATACGAACGAATGCCTCAATCTACCCGAGATCGTGTGCGCTCGATTCTGGTGAAAGGCGGACGATTAATACTCTCGAAATCCAACTATTCGGTAACGACCTATTGCCCAACCGAAGCAGTGCTTGGCTATGCGCTCTACCATGACGCGTTAATCAATGGATGGCGGGCACCATCAACGGTCACTGTGATCAACGAGGGCGTCATTGCCCCTATCTTCATGTGCAATCGTACCTTGTTGATTGCTGGGGTCAACAAACTCGCAACTATGGGACACTGTGAATACCATCGCCACGGAAACACAGACCAAGTTCAGCTCACACACCAGTCGTTGGAGGAATACGTCGATGCATGGAGATAAAAGAGCAACTCCAGCCCAGTCCAAAGCCCTTAAAGAACTTACGGGTCTGATAGGAAAAGGTCATATAGGAGGGCGAACACTCTGCTGTTTAATTGGCACTCAAGGTTCAGGTAAAACGTGGCTAGCCAAGTACATATCCTCACAGGATGAATTTGGTCAGGTTCGTTATATCTCGGCGAATGAGATCATACTAGATCTTTTTACCAGGGATCCTATATTCGCCGAAGTATTTGACTTCAATGCGCTGCTCATAACCGCAGATCTTAAGCGATACGGAAACAGACTCCGGAAGGCAGTGCATGACCTTATTGCAGAACAATTGCTATCCGACGGCTTGACCATTCTTGATCATCTAGAACTAGTTTTTGCACTGGGCATGGATCCAGTGACTACCTGGTATAACGATGCTGTAGGAAAAAAAAGAATTTTGCTGGTATTGACAGGAAGAATGTCTGGTCAGCTTTGCCGATGCGGGCAGTACACCCTGACTCGTGGAGATCAACCAATTGTAGAACTGGAGGCCCGATATTATGCCACTCATGAAGGAAATGTTTGACTTCAAACCCGTCAGTAGCTGGGTGGAAAACTTCAACGAGTCAACTCACGACTCTTCGAGCAGGACACGGATTTTTGAAAACTTCGTTATGCTGCCCGAGGTTGAAGAATCTGCCCGAATCATTCTTGATCGGATTAATCGCAAACAGGGCCGTGGATTTTTTATTACAGGACTTTACGGTTCAGGGAAGACGATCTTTATGGCATGGCTCTCCGCAATTTTGACCGAGCAGACCTTACGTAAGCAATTTCTCGATAACAAGCCAGAATGGGGTCTGGATGCTCTTGTGACACGTAAGCTACTCACTATTAACTTTACAGCCATTGAAGTACCCGATGAGACACTGGAGCAAGCGTTCTGGAACTCGGTCACGGACCATTTGAGGCACTTATCTCCACCAGTGACTGCGATGCTGTCCAATACTGACGCTTACCTGGACACCTTCTTCAACCATACAGCCAGTGGCACTCGCAGTGACGTTGAGAGCTGGATTCACGACAATAGAAACCTTACCATTGACCAGCTTCGTGCATATGACAAGGAATATCAGAAGACGATCATCGAACAGGCAGTTTTTGCCCTGAACATTCAACTCGTTCAAGATCGCACCACGGTGACTGAAAAGGTCAAGAAGCTTGTAGAAATCGCCAGGGAGCGTGGGTATGAAGGAGTCCTCGTATTTATTGACGAGCTCTACCTGCACCTGATTCAGAGTGATGAACAATTTAACCGGGGTACTGCGTTTCTTGGACAACTAGCTGAGGCAGGACTTGCTGGTGATCAGTCGTTTTGGATTTTCGGGGCGGTACAGGAAGAGATCCAAGCTATCGCTCGTCAGGCCGGGCGCAAATACGATGCGGAATTGATGGGTAAGCTGTCAGGGCAGTCCGGTCGTTTCCAGTCAATCAACATCCCGGTGACGCAGTTTCATCGAATCTACAATCATCGGCTATTTCGTGAAAACTCCAAGTGTGTTCACAAACTCGCTGATCTATTCAGAGCCGAGCTCCAACCTCATTACCGAGGGGCATTTACGGACTTCATGAAGCGCTACTTCCGAGAACGCGAACCGATTACCGATGAGGCAAAACACTTTGCCGATGTCTATCCGATGCATCCTTTCGGTTTGTATTGCTTGACCGCGATCACCAATCGGGGAGGAAGATCTCGTGGCGCATTGGGATTCGTGCAGGAATTCATAGAAAAGCGTCTGCAAAATACGACAGACTGGAAACGGGTCGCTGTGCTCGACGATGTATTTGATTATGAGGATCTGCGCAACAAGATCATTCAGGACGATCCAGAAATGGCCAAGTATTACGGGATGTTTGAGCGATTCTGCAGCACTGCTAGAGATGAAGTGCTCGCGCGGGCGCCTTATAGGAAGTGGCCGGAAAAAGATTTGGGCTTCACTAAGAACACCATCGAACGCATTATCAAAGCCCTGATTATACTTTCTATGGTCAAGGAGGAGCTATCAGTCTCCAAGCTGAACGATGCACTTCTACTTCGCTGGCCCGGCAAGGAAAGCGATCCAGCCGGTAGTGATCAGGAAACAGCAAGAATTCTAGAGAAGATTGCCCAGACATTCCCGCCACTGCGTCAGAAAGGGAGTGGAGAGAATCTGAGCTTTTTCCTTTCTGTTGAAGGAGATGGCGGCGAACGTGAAGAACTGCTGGCTGAAGTTGCCCGGATTGAAAATGGCTTTGCCCCCGACATCCAGACCGAAAGCGCCTACCGCTCACATATTGAACTGTTCCTCAGATTCCCAGGTAGCCCATTAGGTGGGACGGTTCCGCCTCAGCATGGATTCTCAACCCAGGTCGATGTGGATTGGCAGCGAACCCGTCGTTTTGTCGATTATCGATTGGAGCGTGTGACAACGCTCATCAATGACCATGCCGTGATCGGTTTCATTAAAGATGTACCTGCTACAAAAGCCCTGCACATAGTTGTGCTACATCCCTCAGCGTCGCCTTTGGATGTCGAGATGGATGCGGTACGTCACGGTAATGGTCGAACGCTTATCTGGCTACCGGCCACGCTTCCTGCTCAGGATGTCAATGAGATCAAGCGCAGCATGGCTCTGGTAAAACTCTTCGGCGACTATCAGTCACAGGTGAACGCTGGTGGTGCCTCGCAGTTAGTTCGCCGCAAACTGGAATTGCTCGGGGAATGGATCGATCTTCCCGCCGGAACCAAATCCGCTCAGCCAGCGCGTAAAGCAATAGAAATTCTGCTCGAGTCCTTTGTAAATGGTGAGATCCGGCAGTGGAATCCCAAGGATCAGGCATGGGAAATCCTGTGTGAGCCTGCTGAGCTTCTTTCCCTATACCAAAGCATCCCACAAAGTGAGCGTTCTCTGGAACGTTTGCTGGAGAAGTTTTCCTCTAAAGCACTGAGCAAGGTATTCCATTTCCACCCTAATTTCCATGAAGCTTATTCCTTCAGCGCGGACTTTAGCCCGGCCATACGACGGCGAGTTCTTGAAGCAATCTGGAAGGGTCGCATAACAGATAGTGACGGCACGGCAAAGGCCGACCTTGAAAAGCATCTCGCGCCACTTGGCTTGCTCAACACCGGTGTGTCTGGAGAAGTTTCTGTTACACTTGCGACCAACAGCATAGAGGCGTTCAGAAAGGCGAAGGAGCGGATTCGGGACAACATTCGCAAGGCGAACCCAACTGCAATTAGCATCTCCGAGACACGCAAGCGGGTGAAAACAACTGATTTGGGTTTGACCGATACTTGGTTTGACATTTTGATCACGCTATTGATCAGTATTGGTGAAATCAGTGGTTATACCATTCATGGCATGTCTGTTTCCCAGGATGATCGCACCATTGGCAGCCCAGTTGATTGGCTACAGGAATTGGATGAGCTCCGACCTGGAACACGGCCTGATGAAATCCTTTGGCACGATTTGACTGAATCGCTCCATGCTTTAGGGCTATGGAAGGAGGGCACAGGGTATAGCCCGGCTGCCGCTGACCGTCTGCTTGACCTGCTGAAGGAAATCGAAACACGTGCCAAGGAAGAGTTCCGCCAAGCCGAGTTGTCGTTGGAAACGTGGCCGGGAACTTCGATTCCCCAACACATATCTGAGTGGGTCGACATTTTTTCACTGCCAGAAGATGCCCGAGAAAGCCGAATTACCTGCTATTCCTCCGTACGGGATGCAATGCGCGATCTGCTGAGTCTGTCAGATGACGAAGATATTGAGGCAGCCAATCGTTATACCTGTGTCGAGGAGTTTGCCCACCGCGTACGCGGTGCCAGAGACTTCCTGGATCGCGTTGCTGAACTGGCCAGTCTCACCGGCAAGTTACACGAACTCAAGGCTCTTGACTTGCCTTTCGTTATTGAAAAGCCTTGCCAGGATCTGCTGGACAGTATCGAAACATACGTTAAGTCCGCTGGTAGCTCCGGCGAAATGAGCCGCATCACCGCTGAATGGAAGGACCTGCACGAACATTATCTTAATCAATACCTAAGTGAACACGCTGGACTACACAATGACCTTAAATTGCTAAGGGATTCAGTTTTAACCTCTTCGAACTACCAGATTTTGAAGAACCTATCCTTCGTCGAGGGTCTCAGTGCCCACTTCAACCCTGGCTTTATCGAATCGGAACTGACGGGGCTATTGACCCAGGTCGACGTACAACAGGTGTGTGAACAGAAGCTGGATGATGTGAAAACTGATCTGTCAAACGGGTGGGTTTGTTCTGCCTGCGGCTATAAGCCCAGCAAGAGGCTGGAGATCAAGCCAGACCACATTCTTGAACTTGTGCAGCGCGGTATAAAGGAATTCCTCGATCATGTGCGGGGCTGCGAGGCAGAGCTTCGCGATTATGTCAGCGACACACCCGCTGCAAATCCCTTGATCGGCCTGCTTAACGATCCAGCGGATTCCAGTGCACTCGAAGCGTTGCAAGACGCAGCAATGCGCGGACACCTGGCGGATGCTTTAGCCGAGGCGGATGCACTAAAAGTTAATGTCGACGAGTTGTTGGAGCAGCTAAAACCACGGTTGGTCGGCTTCTTCAAGGGCGGGCGATGCGAGTTCGAGCAGTATATTCAGGACAATCTGGCTAAACTACTAAAAAAGATCAATTCGACAGAAGAAGATAAGCCTTGGAAGGTGGAATAATGCAGATAATATTCAAAAAACCGCTTATCTTTATTGATAACTCTGAAATTGACGAGCTTTATGTGAGTTTTTTTCGACTCTTCCACAAAATGCCAGAGTATACCATGGCGATTACACATAGTGAATTTTCGAGTCTTCAAGACCTAATTGAAGAAGATGCATCTACTAGTGGTTTAATAGACAAAGCAAAGGAGGCGTCGTAAAATGACCGCCATGGAACAAGCCTTGGCTGGCATGTGGCGCACCCGCGATAAGCAGAAGTTGCCCTATCTGCTGGTTAACGATGTGCGTGGCTACTTCGCTGAAGCGCCAGCCGAATTGCAGGTGGATGGGCATCAAATCCCAGTGCATGTCTGCACCAATGAATTCTCTCTACGCCGACATACCGAGCATGAGCGGCAGGAAACCAATCCTCCCTTTCGTATCATCGTTTCACGGCAACAGCTTCAGCCAGATCAACTACCGGATCTGCAGGCCCGTTCCAGTGTGTCCCCGCGCACTGTAACGGGTTGCGACATTGCCAAAGCGCTTGGTGTACAGAATCCCCGGGTAATGGTGGACAGACTACCGATCCCCGCCTTCTGGAACCTGGCTCCATTCCTGCCTCAGCTTGGAGCTTACAGCATGGAGCGGGTAGTTCTCGCATCGTTGTTGAACGACCCCAGTGTTCTGTCGGCGGGTTGGGAATCAGACCGAGTCCTCGACAAACTCTGGTATGAGGGTGCTTTGGTACGGGTACACGAAGTTCTTAAATCGGTCGAAGCGGATGAACGGAGAGAACTGGAACAGGAATTCCTAGACGTGGTCCGAACCTGGCTGGACGCACCACGTTTTGCACTTGTCGAAGCGGCCGTGCTGGAAAGTGATCCTCCGCCTGTTTTGCCGATCTGTTTGCTAGCTTCCATTCTGGACGGCTGGAAGATGCTCACTCCGGAACGGATGCGCATCTTCCTCGAAGGCAGCGAACTGGGGGATCTGTTTGTTGATGTGCTGAAAGAAGGTCAAAACCTCCATGGACTAGCCGAATGGGGGCGCCGCATCACGCTCAAGGACGATGCCCCCTACAAGGAAGCATTGCACTACCTTCAGCACGAAGTTTTCCCAAAACACCCTAGCGCAGTTACGGAGTCGCTGGCGACAGTGGTCAAAGGGGTCGGCGGACAAGGTTCTGAGCGCCTGCTCAACCAACTCATCCAGGTGCTTGAGGCTGACGGTGGTATCCTCACCCAAGGCTTGGCGGTTACGCTCCATGCGCTGCTGGATGTTGTTGTCAATGGTGAACGTGCCGATAAGCTCCCCCTTGAGAAGGCCTCCTGCAAGTTGACCGACTCGTTGGAAACTCCGGATGCCCCTGAATGGGAAGAACTTTTGGATGCTCTGCGCCGACATCAGGCACGTGAGCAATATGAGGACCATATTTCGCTTTTAGAAGCGATGGTCACCATACATCGCCTAACAGACAAGGCAGAGGTGGCTGTCAAGAATCTCGCCAACCTGGATTGGAAATCCTGGCTTACTCTGGTGGATTCGGTGTATCTGCCGCTTTCCACAATGGCACTTGAGGCCGAACGGAGTTCCAGTCAATTGCCAGAAAAAGTAAATGTCTTCCCTATTACCCAGCGTGCAATAAAAGCTTGTGATGTCATTCGCGTCGCCTGGGCTGATTTTTATATTCAGGCAGACCGGGGGCTGCCAAAGTGGCTAAGTGAGCGCCACTATGCGGCAGGCACTTGCAGGCCATGGCTGAATAGCGATATCATGGAGTTTGCCGTCAAACCATTACTGCAGGACTCGGAGATCAAACAGGTCTACCTGCTGGTTTTCGACGGGATGAGTGTCACCAACTGGAGTTTGCTGCGCGATCGCTTTCTAATGATGCCGGGACGTGAACTGTTTCGCCCTTACCAATTGCTTGGACCTGAGTTCCGCGCGTGTACCTATCTGCCTAGCATTACCGAGTACTGCAGACAGGCCATCTTTGCCGGGGCACCGCCAGCGGAGTTCCGAAGCTGGACGTACGGAACCAGCGAACCCCATCTGCTGGAACGCTGTCTCGATAACCTGGGTTTTTCACCTTCTTCCTGGTGGGACCGGGACAAGAGTTATCTCTGTTACAACGAAAAGGATGCCGACGCAGATAACCTCAATCGGAAAATGCGCGACCTAATCGATTCGAAAGGTCGTTTCAAGGCGGTTGTATTCAATCTTCAGGATCGGCTCCTGCAAAAAGGCATGTCAAACCTTCAGGAGATCATGCTTGCTTATGTCAAAGAGGTAGCATTGCCACACTTGCGCAGAATCTCTGCCCAGGAAAAGACAGCCGTTGTGATTACAGCAGACCATGGATTTACCTGGTATAACACCCAGTACGTCATTGACGATTTAAAATCAAATAGTGGACCAGGTCGGGATGTTTTCATCCACAACCGCTGTCTGGAATACAAGACAACAAACCGCACCGCAGTTGGACCCGCAAATGTGAAACGGATTGAACCGGTGACTGAATTTGGCTTGTCGAGCAGCCATGATGCCGTGGAACTCCCCTTTGGACACGACAGCTATGGTTGGCCCGGAGTCAAACAAAGTTCCGGCAATCCCTACAGAGTTCAGGGCAACGACCATGGTGGATTGACCCCGGAAGAGACGGTCGTTCCAGTGGCGGTGTATATAACACGAGGAGTGAAATAACAAATGGCAACTCTTGAGCAATTTAGAGAATTTTTGGTCTCGGACCTAGGTTTCAAGGCTCACCAGATTAATGATGGTGGTGGTTCTGGCGTTCTCACGACGGTGGAAGGTCTTGATGAAAAGGCGACCTTCTTGGTGTCAACCAGCGTCGGTAACTGCTATGCAATCTTCAAGCATGAAGGTTCCGTTACGTTAAGCGAATCTGAGGCAAACCGATACAAAGCCCTCAGCATTTTGATGCCCAATGGTCCGGCAGCCTACTGTGTTATAGAGGTGGCGGGACATCTCAGGATTTACCTAATTGAAAAAGGGAACGAGATCCACGACGAGATGCCGGATTGGGATGATGTCCGTGATGCCGAAGACATGGTGCGCGAATTCAAGCCCGAGGTGGTAGAAGGGCTTCAACAGTGGGCTCAAAAGACGCTCAAGACAGAAAATAGCTTGTCTCGCTTCGTACAGCTTATGAAGGGCTGCTGGCAGGACATTTGGGACATAGAGAATAAGAGAAATGACTGGATCTTCGATGAGTTCACTCGGTTCCTTTTCATCAAACTCAACGAAGATGCTAAGCCCAGCGGCAATTTCACCACAGCCAAGCTCAAATCTTATTGCGAGCAGAACAAACACATGGGTGACAAAGCCCCCCAGAACTTTCTCAATAACCTTTTTGATGACTTGAAGAGTCGCCATCCTGAAGTCTTTACCGATGAAAACGAGCGTGTCCTAAGTAAGGCTGAAACAATTGAACATGTCGTCAAACGACTCGAGGGCATTAACTTGAAAGATACCCAGGGCGATGTTTTGGGGCGGGCATTCGAAATCATGCTGTCCGATACCTTCAAGGGTAAAGACCTTGGCCAGTTTTTCACGCCTAGAGAAATCGTTGCTTTCATGCTGGACCTGGCACGAGACAATCCGGACAAAGCTGTACTTGACATTGAGAATGGTCAGCGCTTCCTTGATGCCTGCGCAGGGTCGGGTGGATTTCTGATCGCCGCCTATGAGGACGTGTACAAGCATACACTATCCAACGGCGTAGATATTCGAAAGAAAGAGCAGCTATTGAAGCGACTGGGGCAGGAAACCGTTTTCGCCTGTGAGATTGAAGAAAAGGCGGCTCGGCTTGGTAAACTGAACATGATTGTTCACGCAATCAACGCTCAGAACGCTCAGTGGCTTCATCAGAATTATCTTTATAACGAAGAATATGGTGGCTTGAAGCCTTCTGTGGAGTACGAGGTTGATTTTGGAGACGGTAAACGGAAGCAGCGCATCGGGCCAGACAGCATCGATCTGATCTTGACTAATCCACCGTTTGGTAAGTCGGTCAAGACCGAGAGCATCCTCCTCAATTATCAGTTCGGGCACGAAATGAAGGTCTTCAAGACTAAGGGGCGCGCACCAGAGAAACGCCCTAGGAATAGCCAGGACAGTGAGGTTTTGTTTATTGAGCACTATTTGCGAGTATTGAAGCCAGGAGGCAAGCTTCTGATTATTCTTCCAGACGGACTTCTTTCTACTAAGAGTGGAGCGGCGGTGCGACAGTTTATCCGAGAGAATTCACTTATTGATGCGGTAGTATCTCTACCTATTGAAACTTTCATGTCAACTGCAGCTCAGATTCCAACCTCAGTAATCGTCCTTCGGAAAAAGAAACCTGGTGATGTACAGAGTAAAATATTTATGGCTAAAGCAAATAACGTTGGTCGAAAACCGAACGGTGATTCTTGTGAAGGCTCTGAACTACCCGAAATAATTAATAGATTCCGTTCTCACATGAGTACTGGCGGCTTGCGTGATACTAAAAGAACAGGATTTGTAGTTATACCTGACTTATCTGACTTAACTGCAAGAATTGATGTAGATGCTTTTTGGAAAAGTGATGCATTTGATATTCTTTCTAATGATCAAATCAGATCCGTAAATTCAGTTAATTCAGATCTATCAAATGCACTTGGTTTTATTGAAGATCAGACTCATAATGTTATTAACCAATTCAAGGAAATTAAGAATATTGCTTTGGACTATACCAGTGGTATTGAGTTGGTTCCTCTTAAAGAATTATTAACTCCTATTTCTAGGCCACTACAGATTATGGATGCGCATGAATACAGACTGATTGGTGTTAGGTGGTATGGAGAAGGTTCGTATATAAAAGATGTGAAACCTGGAAGTAGCATTAAAGCGGATAAATTATTCAAAGCACATTTGGGTGACCTTATTGTGAGTAGACTTTTTGCATGGAAAGGATCAATAGCTGTTATCGACCAAGATTGTGATGATGCGGTAGCGTCGAATGAATTTCCTATGTATGTGGCTTCAACCAGTATAAGCACTAATTACATTGGAAGTATTTTGCAAACACCTTCAATTTGGTCTGATATAAACAAGCTTTGCACTGGCTCCAGTAAGCAAAGTCGGAATCGTATAGACGAGGATGATTTCTATAAAATTCAAATACCCGTAATCCGTTCAACAGAAGGAAGAGAATTATATCTGAATAGAGTAAATAATTTAAGGGAAATTGTGAGAAATATTAGAAGTCTATCTGAAACAGCTAACATTATTGGATTTCTTCAGAAAGCCAACGACTATAAGGATATGAATTTAGTTGCAGGTGGTGGGTGGAAGTTTAATGAATGAGCTATATTTAGGAAAGCAACTTGATCCCAATGGAGTAACTAGTAATCAATATTTCCATAAGCTTAGCGATCTAATTACCCATACTTTTATCTGTGGTGGTTCCGGTTCTGGGAAGACTGTTATTGGAAAGGCGATAATTGAGGAATCGGCCCTTCAAGGTGTTCCAGCGATTATTGTAGATCTTAAAGGCGATTTGTCTTCCTTGGTTCTTTCTTTTAGTGAACTCGATGCATCTTCGGTTGCTCCCTGGATAGAAGTGGATGATCGAGCATCGATTGGCAGGGTAGCCTTGGCAGAAGCAAATACTTTTCGTCAACGTCTTAGGGAATGGGGACTTGCAGAAGCCAATGTTCGGCAATTTGCGAATCAGGTAGCTGTGGAAATTTTTACTCCGCGTAGCGAACTCGGTCGTCGAGTATCTATTCCTTTGATCTCCTCACCGCCACCTGATATTGATAAATTATTCCTTGAAGATCCGGATACTGCGTCTGTCATGGTTACAAGTATGGCCGAAGCATTGGTTCGTCGGGTTATTCCCACGGGGCAACGAGACCGTGAGACAGATTTCGTCACGGCCCTGATTGAGTATGCTTGGCGTGTAGGCGTTGATCTGAGCGGAGAGGCTGGTCTTGGTCAATTAGTCTCGATGATTCTTGAACCTCCATTCGCTACCATCGGCGTGCTGGGTATTGATGACCACATTCCTGAAAATCGTCGACAAAAGCTGGCCCAGGCCGTCAATGGACAACTAGTGGGTGCAGCAGCCAATTGGGTTCGCGGCGAAGAAATGAGTGTCGATAAGCTGATTGGATCTAACCGTGTCGATGGTAAAACACAGATAAGCGTGATAAACCTCTCGCATATTACGGACTTTGAGGATCAAAGCTTCGTTGTAGCGCAGGTTGCCTTTGCAATCAACGCCTGGATGCGAAAACAAGGTAGCGCTCCAGGGGGAAATAGACCCCGCCTATTGTTCTTTTTGGATGAGATCGGCGGTGGTGGCGGCAAAACCGCCTTCTATCCTACATACCCCTACACCTCTACTTGTAAGCCCGCCTTGAATATCTTGGTCAAACAAGGTCGTGCTTTTGGGGTCGGCTGCATCTTGGCAACTCAAAACCCCGGGGATATAGACTATAAGGGGCTTTCGAATTGCGCAACTTGGATTGTTGGGAAGCTCCAGACTAAAAGAGACCGTGACAAGGTCCGTGAAGGATTGACCGATGCAGAGTTTTCGCCGTCCGATATGGCTAAGAAACTTGCTAGGCCGAAAACTGGCGAATTCATGTTGCTAAATAAGGAGGGTGATGTACATTTTATAAAAGAACGTTGGCTCTTGACCTACCACTGTACGCTGAGCCCAGCGCAGCTCCGCCGGTACAAGGTGAAGGGGCTTGCTCCATATGAAGAAACACTTAACACAGACATTATGGTTCCTATTTTTGAAGACGGAATTATATCTGACGAACATGAGGAAGTTCAGTCGCTTTGGAATGATGCCAAAGATGTCATCGGCCAGGCTTGCAATCTGCTCGAGAAAATTCTTGAACATGATGATAATGCAGAAAAAGCACGAGTCTGGATATCAATCCTTCGAGATCCAGATGGTATTAATCGCCGCCTGCTGGAATTGCAAAGGAAACTTACAGAGGGTGTTGAGGCTTCATCGGTCGTTGGACGAAGCATGGCTACTAAGCCCATTGGGTTGATGTCGCTGCTATCTGAAGTGAAATACGCAAGTCATACCCCATCGCATAGTGACGTTCAATCGAATTTAGGTCAACCAGTTGTAACTCCATCGAGTGACAGTGTGCTTGTAGGGGATGATGGCTGCGTAACATATAAGGGCCGAAAGTTCCAATTATACAGAAGATACGCTTGCAGACCTGTATCGTTCATTGAGGAAAATGGCGAATTGAAATTTTCCATTGAGGGAAAGGTATTGTCCAAGAGCTACAGGTTATGATGTACCGCTCATTTTTGGAAACGCCGTGATTTGAAATAGTTAGATTTTCTCGGTTACGGTAGATTTGATTTTCCCAAAAACCTTGATTTTATGTGATTTTATGTGCATTTGTAGTTTGTTGTTAACGTTGTTACAGCCTCTAACCTCATGGGTGGCATGATGGAATAAGAACAAAATCCCCTTGGTAAATAGTCAAGGGAGATTTTGGTATGTTATTATGATGTTATTACGAATCGCACCAGAAAGCATCCGGAGATAACGGTAATAGGACCGTTGTCTTCTGGTGCTTTTTTGTGCAGATGGAGGGATACCAATGAATAGAAGAATGTTATAAGCCAACCTAGATGAGCCATCAATATCCCTCTACTTTCAACAATAAACTTTGTGTATAATGATACATTCCAAATAAAAAAATGAAACATACGTTGTATTTTAACATTGCCAATGGTAATCTGAAATCATCAAAAAAACAAAGGGGGTTAGCATTCTTTGGATAAGGACTGTTCATGGATTATTTTCTCTTATAAAGCACCTAATGAACCATCCACCATTCGAGTGCGAGTTTGGCGCACATTGAAGGCACTTGGTGTCGTTTATATTCAGCAGTCTATTTGTGTTGCCCCAGATATTGCGGAAGTAAAAAAGAAAATACAATCCATAAAAAAACTCATTGAATCAAGTGAAGGCGAAGCGCTTTTTCTTGAGGTAAATAAATTTACGGCAGAAACAGAAGAACAGCTTATTGAGCTTTTTAATAAGCAACGAATAGCGGAATATGAAGAATTATTGGAGGGGTGTAAACACTTTTTAAATGAAATAGAGGCAGAAACAAGGAAAGGAAAGTTTACCTACCATGAAATTGAAGAGAATGAAGCGGAGCTTGGTAAACTGAAAAGATGGCATAAAAAAATCATGAAAAGAGATTTTTTCTCTTGTCCAAATTCTTTACAGGCGAAACAATGGCTAGATGAATGCGAACAAACATTTGGCAAATTTATAGAAAGTGTTTATGCTTCTGAAGGGAATGTTGAAGGGGAAATTACAAACTGAGGTAATTATGGGAGAAGCGAAGGCGCTGGAAAGAGCGAAGAATAAGGTAAGGGAAATAAAACGGAACATTTTTGTTTTATACCTTGCATATAAAGACCCGAGGGTACCGTGGTATGCGAAGCTATTTACGATTTTGGTTGTTGCGTACGCTTTTAGCCCGATAGATTTAATTCCTGATTTTATTCCTGTCTAGGTTATCTTGGTGATTTAATTATCGTTCCCCTTGGAATAACGATTGCGCTTAAAATGATTCCTGCACCAGTTATTGAAGATTGTAGGATAAAAGCGGAGGAACTTCGTAAGAACGGAAAGCCGAAAAATTGGGTAACAGGTGCATTATTCATTATTATTTGGATTTTATTAGCGATTTGGATTGGAAACGTCTGCTATAAATTTTTCACATAATGTTTGTTCCAGCGTAGCTATCTATGTTTGTTATGGCTTTGGGGAGTTAGGACGTTTGGCGTCTACTTATTCGGTGTAGTGGCAGGGATTCGGTTTGCAGTGTAGGGCATCAATTGCCGCAGACCATCCGAATACTCTTGCCAAATTGTGCCAGCGCAATCAGAGCAGACAGGCTCAGACGCTTGGCATTCTCTTCTGGAATGATGTGATTGCACTGCTGGAGTTTGACCCCAAGGATATTACCTACCTGAGTTCGTTCAGCGATTGTCGAGTTCTATAAAAAGCATTTCTACAAGCTGGATACGGCTATTCGCAATCTATATGCGGAGTTTCTCAATAAAAAAGAGCTCCTTGAACCATTTCAAGAACTCTACAAAGAGCACGTCTCTGTTTTTCTGGACAAATGGTTCAAACACTGGAGCGGCTACAAAGAAAACCAGACTGGGACACTACAGCGGATCATTGATGCAGCTGACGACTTGAAGACGGCCGTTATTGTCGGAGATGGCGTTGCCTATGAAATTGCTGAGCTGGTGGCCAACAAAGTTAATGATCATTAAATCTCAAAAGAGATACGATTCTTGCTGATATCCCTTCCGAGAGCGAAAACAACATGAGCCGCATCTACATGGACAATGGCGTTACTGAAGTGGTTCAGAGTAATCGAGAGAAGTATCTGGCCGCGCAAAACCCTGATATCACCATCGACTTTATTCGCCTTGATGAGGTCAATGAAGAAGCCAGGGCGGGTTCTGCAATCTCGTCGGGTATCGGATCAGCAGTCTATATCGCGATCGTATCGGCCCTTTACAAAAAGAACCTAAAGCTGGCCTTGCAGTCCTCGGGAATATCTCTGTGGGTGGTGCTATAGAACGAGTAATTAACTTTGCCGACAAGGTTGCCATGCTATCTGAGAACGGGGCCAAGAGCGTGATCGTTCCGATGGATAACTCAATGAGATTTCAAACTTACCGCCAACAGTCCTTGGCAACACGGATGTGCCGTTCTACCAGAACAATCAGATGCTAATGCAAAAAGCGATATTGTTGGACTAAATCGATATAAATAAAAGGGACTGCATGATGAGCGGCGAGATAGAAAACATAGGTAGCAAATGGTGGAAATTTGATTTCCATACGCATTCTCACATGTCGTACGACTGTGGCCGCGGCGACTCTTCACTGAAAAATTTTGCCTCTTCGCTCTATTGGATGGGTACACAAGTACGAATAGACTACCATCCTTCTCGCGATTTTTTTGAGAAGGCAAGGTTTATCTAACTACCTTTATTTATCAAGGCCCGATAATCATCATTTTGTGCCGTAATAAATAGCAAGAAACGACATATTCGCGAATAATATATTTAGAGGCGACGACCATAGTCGTCTTTTTTTATTATTACACTAAAGCGATCAAAGGATATACGTATCATTGAGTTAACAAGAAAAGATGTTATTTCTATAAGGAACATACATTCCATGACAGTATATTAACTGAAATAAAAAAAATTAGTGTCAAAATAACTGTACAGATGCTATTGGATTATGGACTTCCTGCAAGAGGCCAAACAGTAGAGGATATTAAAAACACAATTAAAACAGAGATTACTTCACCACCATCTATATATGCACCAGTACAGCGAGATTTAAGGAGATGGTAATAAACCTACTAAAGAAAGGCTTGCGGACCTGAGGGTTTTATGATTCAACAAAAGAACAGTTTAATTGAAAGTTGTTGTACGGGAACAAATGTTTTGGTAATATATAGATATTGGAGTGAAAATAACTTATTATTCTAAGCCTAAACAAACTAATTACGGAGATGAATTATGCTAAAAGTTACAGCTGTAAGCCACCCAGGAATATACAATTTCTTTATTAATCTTAAAAATACAACAAAAAGTCCTGATATATTAGAGCTTTATATTGTTCCAAATACGCTTTTAAATGGGACAACTGTAAACAAAAAAATTATTAAACTATCAGATTCCCTTGTAGACATATATAATACTCATCCACATGTAGTACATTACATGCTGGCCCATGAGTTTATTCATTATATTCATAAGGAATATCGCACTCCTAAAAATGCATTTATCCGTGTAGGTGCAATTGTTGGTATTAGACATATGCAGGCTGTAGTATTACTACAAGAAATTAGAGCTGCCATAGATGGAAATCGTTTGGCAAAATTAACACAAAAGCAAATTCAAGACTCTCAAATCCACCTTCACAGAGTTAATAAAAATGATCGAAAACAGATTTCCTATAAAGAATACGGTTACCCCAGCCGTGTGCAGATAATCAAATTTTCAAAGAAATATCCTATCTATAATCAAAATACTGCGAACGAGATACTTGATGATTACATCAAAGTATTAAAACTTAAAAAATATTATAAAACATTAGCTATTTGGCTTTTAAACAAATAAAATTGACTCCACCCTCACCTTACATTTAGGAACATATGTTTCCATTAAAAGCGGATTTTGTTGAATTTTTTCGAAAGTAGGGATTTTCAATGCCAGTTCAGTCTCAGCGCGATATTGATGAAGTTAAATTATATGAAAAAATTAATGACTTTCCTTGGTACGTCGTTGAATTTGTAGACCATAAAGCTAATAATCTATCCCCTTCCACCCTTCTGGGGTACTTGTTTGACTATGAAATATTTTTCGGTTGGTTAATTTCCGAAGCTGGTTGTCCATGTGAAAAAATTAAAGACATTCCCCTTTACTTCTTGGAGAATTTAGATAAAAAAATAGCAGACAGTTTTCCAAAATTCTTAGTAATACAACATAAAGCGGATTCAAAAGTTTCCCGTAAGAAAAAGAACAGTGAAGCTACGATATCACGCAAAATGGCTGCTCTTAAGTCGTTATTTAGCTACCTTCAAAACGAAGCCGAAGACGGGAATCAAAAGCCTTTGCTGACCAGGAATGTGATCACAAAGATCAAATATACACCAACTAAAATTGATATACAGACTAAAGCTGATATTATCCAGCATAAGATTTTAGACTCGAAGGAATCTGTTGAATCCTTTCGGCGCTTTGTTGCTTCTGATTATTCTAAGTTACCCGGGTTAAACAAGCGGCACCTATCATGGTACGAAGATAATCGTGAAAGGGATACCGCCATTATTAGTCTAATTTTAGGTTCTGGGCTGCGTGTAAACGAAGTGGCTACATTGACCCTCGGTGATATCGATTGGAGCAAGAGGCGCGTCCTCGTGAAGCGTAAGAGCAAGAAGAAGCAATCAGTTCCCTTCTCAATACGGTCTAAACTGGATCTGGAGGAGTACATGAATGTACGAGGAACAAGATATAAGCCAAGCGATTCTGAGACTGCCTTCTTCCTTACTAAAGGTGGCAAGGCAATGACGAAAAACGCCATGCAAAAGATGGTTCTTAGATATTCTACAGCTTATGGCAAACGCTTAAGCGTGCATAAACTAAGGCATACTTTCGCTACCGAATTATATAAGAAAACAAAGGATACACGATTGGTTCAGGACGTTCTCGGTCACGCCGAACCTAAAACCACAGCAGTTTATACCCATATCGGAAATGACGAACAGAATCGCGCCATCGATGGGATGGATGGTATTGAGTGAATGCTATAACATAAAAGTGTTCGGTTTAATTATGGAATGACTACTGCTGAAAGCTCTCGTAATAGATATTGACCATATCGATGGGTTAAAAGCTATCATAAGCCGACTGTGTCCCTATCCCTCCCCACTGTCTCGTCTGTAGCAGTTGGCCACAGAGCGTCGCCGCAGCAGACTTCTTCTGCATGCGTCAGGTACACGATCTGCAGTTGCTCGATCCTTCTTGTAAGAATGAATTATTTAGGGTTTTGTTGTATTAATATTATGAGATGAAAAAAATTAATGAAAAGACAGACAAAAGGTAGTGAATTTAATGCGCAGATCGTTGAAACGGCCTACTGCAACATCTTTTGTCATATCCTTTCCGGTGCTCTAGCGACAGTTGGCGATATCAAGTACAAAAGATATTTTAAGGCTGCAGGATCGGCTGTCTCCATGTTTGAATATTCCAGGTATCTAATGACGATAAACTTCGTATTATCCTGTTTCTGTGAATATAACAGTCGCTTTAAAGCCTAAGTAAAGAAGTAAAAGTGAGGGGCTATGTTTCAATCATTTTAATGACACGATGTTAAATTTGAATATTTACGTGGAGAAGGAAAATAGAGGCAACGTATTGGGTACTTGCTGAATCCCGTTTTCATGAACTAATTTACAGATTGAATTCGTTGAAAGGAGAACTGCATATGAGCGAAGCAAAATTTCATCACTATGTTCCTCGATTTTATCTATCAAATTTCAATAATCAGTCCAATAAATTATGGATATACGACAAAAAGGAGAACAAAGTTTTTACATCAGCTGCAGAGAATATAGCAGGTGTAAACCATTTTTATAGATTACATGAATTTGAATTACAAGGCAGAGACCCATTAATCATGGAAAAACAGTTTTCTGCCTTGGAATCAGAAGCAAGTAATATTATGCAAGATTGGTTTAGACAGTTATCCTATTCGGTCGACTTTATTGAAATACCCGATTCAAATAGGGATATTATGTCATTGTATATGACTCTTCAGTTATTAAGAACTATGGAAGCTCGAGAGCTCTTGATACAATTGACAGAAATGAACGTTGATAATTATGATGCTAGAGAAGATGCCACAAGCTTGCATACTGCAATGCTTTGGAATGAAGATACATTTAATCCTATTAAACAACAGATTTATAATTGTTACTGGATTTTTGGGGTAAATAAAAGTAATGCAACTTTCTATACATCCGATCACCCGATATTAATAAAAACCAAAGATTTCAAACAATGGGTGGTTGGGCCAAGAGTATTTGATGAGGGGATGTCTATTGTATTTCCACTATCACCAACAGTTGTACTATATTGTTATGAGCCTAGTTATTGGAGAAAACTTCAAAAATTAAATAATAATGTGTCTTCTGTTGAATTTACTGAGGATTTTGCAAATCACGAAAACTCAGGGCAGGTCGCAATGTCAAATAGGTTTATTTTCTCCAGTGAAAATAACTTTGATTTTGCAAAAGAGTTATTGCAATTAATTGAAGAGAGTTTTAAGGATCCTCAGAGGAAAAGAGTTCCGAAAATATCGCCACACAGGCATCTACGGGTGTAGTCACAGTTTTGATGTCACCCGAGGAGCGCCCCGTATGTTAAAATAATCCTAATCATACATATAACGAGGATGGTGTGCGACTTTGAAGTTACTCTCAGGAAAGAGGGATTTTACAATATCAGAAACTGGAATCAGTAAGGTTGAGATATTGAACATTGGTGGGATAGAACAATCCATTTTAATACAAGCCGAACTTATCGACAAACCTGTGCTTCTATTCATACATGGAGGTCCAAGCATGCCGCTGCCAGGTATAAGCTGTAGATCTCGGGATTATACAGTGGCAACAACCACCAAGGAGCTCATTCAACATTATGTACTTGTGTTTTGGGACCAGAGAGGAACAGGGAAGTCGTATCATCCAAGCATCCCCAAAGAATCAATAAAGCTCTCTCAGTTCATTTCTGACGCAGAGGAGCTTGTAGATTACCTTAGGAAACGTTTTAACCAAAATAAAATATGCATTGCTGCACATTCGTGGGGAAGCGTTATCGGTCTGTCTCTTGCAGCAAAAATTCCTGATAAATTGCATGCCTACATAGGGATTTCTCAGATTGTCGATTGGCCTGAAAACGACCGACTATGTCGAGAATGGGCTATAATCGAAGCAAAAAAGAGAGGAAACAAAAAGGCTGTTGATGAATTAACCCGATTAGGAGAACCACCTTACACGAAAAGCTTTAAGCAATGGGGTGAGTTGAGAAAGTGGTTAATGAAATACAATTCCATGATCTATAAGGATAAAGAGATTCAGCATCCTCGCCTTATGGACGCTGTTAAGATCATGCTTAATTCGCCTGATTATACGCTAAAGGACATTTACAATTCATTCTATAAAGGCTTCATATTTTCTTACACACAGCAAATGATCGAAGATTTTTCTACAGTCAACTTTTTAAACACCGCAAATAATATCGAGATACCCATCTACTTTATTCATGGACGTAAAGATGTTCATGTATACGGCAGCCTAGTTCAAAAATACTTTGATCATGTGAAAGCCACGAAAACAAAAAAGTTGTTCTGGGTCGAGAAGTCTTCGCACATTTTTCACCTTGACGACGCAAGAAAAATTGAACATATTCTGATTAATGATGTAGGCACTGATATAGAACAATAAGATAGTACTTTGTCCTCATTGAGCAAGCGATGTACCCTCTATACCTTCTACGAAGCGATACGCTCAGTGCCGACTTAATCCTGAGGGGTTCTCCTCCCATACTTCCCATAAAATGAAGAAAGCACCCTCATCGGGTGCTTTCTTCATTTTGTATGGAGGTTCGGTGATGTGGCTAGCGTGTAAGCAAGAGAAAGTTCCATCGTCCGCTTTAACTTCACGAGTTTATGGCATTGTACGCCAAAAGGTAATATTGAACGAAACCGCGGAATTCAGATTGGTATTGACTGATAATGTCGAAATCCCCGTTAATAGTTCGTTCTTTGCGGTGTGTTGCTCTCCCTTTGGACATATAATTCTTAGCCTTGTTTCTAATCTTTTCATCTGGAATACTCAAACCAATAACGCCGTTTATACTACGCTGTCCACGATCATCATGTTTTGCATCACAATGCAATACGTGTACGTCATATCCAAGGAATCTAGCCTTTTCAGTCTTGGTTTGATTTGGATGAAAGAAATTTGAGTTGACACATTAATTGTCCTATGGATAATAAAATTATCCTGATTTTTCTCCAAAAAATAGGATGTCTCTTTTATCTATCAAACGGAGGTCACCAATGACAAAAAAAACACTTCAATGGACGGCAATCATTATCTTCTTATTTGTTTCTGCTTTTTTCTTTTGTACCCCGAATAAGGGTTATATTACAAAAATGCCAAAGCTAGTAAAGCTGTATATATGGCCCACCGTTACGTTGGAACAGTTGATTGCACCCTACCCGGAAGTTCGCATCAAAGATAAAGCAAATAACATCGTTTCCGTACCATTTGGAAGAGAGAATGAATTCGTTGCAATGTTCAAAAAGACACAAGGGGTATCACAAGCACTGCCGGTTCAAGTAAAGCCTCAGTTCTCGTTAGAAGCCTACATGTTGGAAAACGGAAAGCTCATCAGTCAGTATCTCCAAGGTGATTTCGGCAGCGTCAGGTTTAACAATAGTCGGGTGGAGAAACTGATCACCGAACAGATCAAGCTCATGTTTCCGCATTCATTGCTGTATATCATATCGGCCTTAGGCCTTTCCGTAGTTCTTGGTATTACATTATCAGTCATAGCTGCTTTGAGTAGTCCTGCCGGGCGAGTACTTGATGGGTTGCAGGTTATTTTTCTCAGTATTCCTGACTTTGCGCTCATCACCTTGCTTCAAGTACTAACCATCACAGCAAGCAAAATCTGGTCGCATCCGTTGTTGCAGTTATATCAGCTTGGATCGGAAAAGCCAATTATCATTCCACTGTTGACGGTTAGTTTACTGCCGACGACGCTTTTATACGGAACACTGCGAATGGCTGTTGAGCGGGAATTATCACAAAATTATATTCGAACAGCCAGTGCTATCGGTTTATCATTGCTTCAGATTGTCATGAAGCACGTACTGCGTAACGTATGGGAGGACTTGCTTGCTGCACTGCCGAAAGCGACGACTATGGCTGTTGCTAGCATGGTCATCGCTGAAGTAATTTGTAACATTATGGGCGTCGGCGGGTATATGTTTTATCCGGATCTGACCGTTCAAAATGCCATGCCTTTTACCATCATGATCCTAATCATTGTTACGTTGTTGCTCAATGGCATCTATGCGCTGCTTCGTAAGTTGCTTATTCCAGTTGTAAAGGAGGTAGCCTGAAACAATGAGTGTTAGCCCAACAACAGTGAAGACGGCTATAGAAGTAAGAAGACCCGCTAGACATCAAACGAATTGGACCTATTTGCTTGCATGGACAGGCCTGATTGTTCTATTGCTTACTGCGATATTTGGCAGTGTTTTAAAGCCATATGAAATCGATAATAAATATGGACATATGGAAACGGGGAAATTAATGCAGGATGCTGCAGGGAAAAGTAAATTTCCACCCCTAGAGCCGGACAGTAAGCATTGGCTAGGAACGGATCATCGGGGGGTTGATCTGTTTAGCTTAATTCTAAATGGTATGAAATTTACGATATTCGTAGCTCTTTCGATTGTTATAATGCGTTTCATTATCGCTGTTTCCCTCGGCTTATATGTGGGCATCAACCAAAGGGGGAGCGGGTTCTTGTCAATTATGAATAAGCTGACTTCATCTGTACCTGCGCTCATTATGATCTACCCTCTCTTGACCTCGGTGTATGTAGGTTTGCGATTGAATATGCCCATGCCTGTTGATCATCCGAATCAAAAGATTTTTACAGCCATCTATATGGCGTGTATCATATTTACCGGCATTTTTCCCTTGGCGGAGCATACATACCGGAGAGCACAGCATGTGAATGAAAAGCTTTTCGTCTATACGTCCAAAACGATGGGAGCCTCCAAGTTTCGCATAGCGTTTCGGCATATTCTCCCGAATATCAAAGAAGAGCTTGTATTTGCGTTTCTCAGTGAATTTGTCCAGGTCATGTTTATTATCGGGCAGCTAGCGGTGCTTGGTTTATTTATCGGCAGTGGACAGACGTTATTTTCAGATCTGGGTGCCAAAGGTGTGCAATACACAAATACCGGAGAATGGTGCGCGCTCATTGCTTATGGTATTCAACATATTCGTACATTTCCCTGGATAATGGGCGGTATCATCACGTTTTATATCTTAACGTTGCTCATCATTCAGTTCTTTTTGACTCAGTTGAAAAAGAAGCAAAGCCGCTCCATGTAGAGCGGTCAATTACTTCCGTCCTCCATGTGGCTTTTTGTTTTTCCATTGGTCATTTTTCCAGTCTGAATATCATAAGTTGTTAATTGAACCATTGAACCTTTCTTCGTGAGGCGGGTGAACTTAATGTCCGAGCAGACGATCATGGATCAAAGTATTTTGAGAAAATGTTGAATATCATTGATGTCGGTGTTCATCTGATCGATAACAAGGGAATAACCATTTTTTAAAATGATAAGATGGCTGAAACCGATGGTTTTAAGCGAGAACAAGTTGTAGGAAAGAACTTCTTCGACATCTTTCCTTCCCTAACGAATGAAACGAGCACTTTCATTAAAGTTCTACACAGGTATAGAAATACGAGAAAAAATACAAACATACGTAAGTATAACGGGGAAACGTGTCACAACTATTAACAGCACGTATCCTCTTTTGGAAAATGGCGAAATCATCGGTGCCTTAGAAGTGGCAAAGGATATAACAAGCATTGTTCATCTCCACGACCAAATTCTTGATCTCAGGCATCAAATCTACGAATCACCATCAAAAGATAAGAAAACCGAAAGCTCCGCCAGATATCATTTCAGTGATTTAATTGGCAAAAACGAAACCTTCCTACATACAATCTCCTTCGCCAAAAAGGCATCACGTACTAGCTCGCCTGTTTTGATTTCCGGACCTACCGGCACCGGTAAAGAATTGTTCGCCCAGAGCATACACAATGCCGGAGCCCGCCGAAACCGTCTATATATTGCTCAAAATTGCGCGGCAGTCCCCAACGAGCTGATGGAAGGTATTATGTTCGGAACCGCTAGAGGAGCGTTTACTGGCGCGATCGACCGTGCTGGATTATTTGAGCAAGCTAACGGGGGAACTCTTTTTCTGGATGAGTTAAATAGCTTAGATTTATTTTTGCAGGCTAAACTATTGCGGGTGCTTCAAGACGGGATCGTTCGCCGAGTCGGGGGTACCCAAGAACAACAAGTTGATGTCCGCATCATTACTGCCATGAATATAGATCCGAAGGAAGCATTAGAAAAAGGATTGCTGCGCAGCGATCTTTTCTACCGGCTAAATGTCGTGAATCTGTACCTTCCTCCACTTGTGCAAAGAAAAGAAGATATTCCTCTCCTCACTCACCACTTTATTTATAAATTCAATCACATATTCGGCATGAAAATAACAGGCATTAGCCCAGCTTCACTGAATAACTTAATGAACTACCATTGGCCAGGCAATATACGGGAATTAAGCCATGCCATCGAATCCACATATAATATGATGGAACTGGAATGTGAAATCATAGAAGAAAGTCACCTTCCCGCTTATTTCTTCGGGAATCATATAAAAACAGCATCTCCCTCCCTACGATCCGCTCAGTGGGGTGACCAAATGGCAACAATCTCTGCCGGTAGATTAACCGATAAAGTGAAGCAAATGGAAAAACTATGACAATGTTGGCGAGAAGGAAAAAATTCTTCTGAGTGCTGATAATACTACTAAGAAAGTCCAATATATCGATTTGTCACTTTAATAAGGATAGGAAACATAAGCAGTATACAACTATACGTGATCGCAGCCATATTTGGAATGCGGATGGATGTTTATTTCAAAGCTACTGCGTAACTTTGTTGTCTTCACCACGATTTCGAATTACATTGTAGTCAAAGCCATTTTGGCACTTTTACTGGATTGGCTATTATCTCGTATGTATTCAAATTGATTCTTTTCATAACGAAGGACTCTCGTTCGAATCAAGCTTAAGAAAGATGCATTTTGCAAAATAGCCATATCATATCGGGAGAGGTTTTGAACCTCTTCTTTTTTTTCATTGATGTTTTGCTTTTAATAATCGCTGGACTCATACTTATCCCCCCATATCTATTACTTCCAAAATTATTGATAGAGCTAAGCAGGATGCATAATTCAATCTTCTTTCGTTATTAATCTATGGTATTTCTGTATTCTAGCAGAGTGTTCGTAAGGGGAAAAGTGTAATAATACTGAGAAATTTTTCGCTTTTTATAAAGGTATGATGTGGGTTAAATTTAAAACATGTACAAATCAAGAATAACAGGAAAACGGGTGGTATTTTATGAATGAAAATAAGCGGATAGGTGTTGGAATTATCGGCTTAGGTGGAGTCGGACAGAAGTTGTTACAAACGTTCTTGCAGCATCCTTCTTCGGAGGTATGGGCTGTTTGTGACAACAACGAAACATTACTTTCCCATACGGTTAGCTCAATCAATCATGTTACAGGCAGCACCAGTTACGAGGACGTTATTCAAAATGATAATGTAGATCTCGTTTATATTGCCGTTCCACCTAAGTATCATTTTCCGATTGTAATGAAGGCGATGGAGTCAAAGAAACATATACTTTGCGAGAAACCTCTCGCCAATTCTGTTGATGAAGCGGAAGCTATGTGCCGCGCGGCTACTCAGGCGAATATCGTACATGCCATGAACTTCCCCACGTTCTTCCGTCCTTCATATCGTGAGTTCTCACGTAGGATCCAAGAAGGGGCGATTGGAAATCTGCGCAGAATAGAAATCACGACCCATTTTCCAGTGTGGCCCCGTGCTTGGCAACAAAATGCGTGGATCGGCAGCCGTGAGCAAGGTGGATTTGTCCGCGAAGTGATCCCCCACTTTATTCAACTAATATTGGCTCAATTCGGCGCTCTCCATAATGTAACCTCTTATGTTGAATACCCCGAAGACCCGCATGCGTGTGAAACCGGGATCATCGCTCTTATGGAACTTGAGAATCATATACCTGTTGTCGTAAATGGTATGAGTTCCGCTGCCCCCGTCGAACATGTGTCACTAACGGCCATTGGAACGCAGGGAACGTTATCCTTGGCCAACTGGAATCAATTACTTTTTGCTGCTAGGGGAGAATCACAGCAACCTATCATACTTGAGGAAAAAGATCACCTGCACGAGCTGGTTGATTTTGTTCTTCAATCGATTATAGGTCGTAATGCTACCGTTATCGATTTTTCAACAGGCTTACAAGTGCAAAGAATCCTAGAGAAGCTATACAATATTTAAGTTATAAAATATCTCTCAAAACGAGACAGGAGGGTATGGAAATGCCATACTGATCATGTTCAACTTGCTGTGCCTGAAGGTTGCGAGCTAGTAGCTCGAAAGTTTTTTGGGGACTTGATAGGCTGGGTAGAGATCCCGAAGCCAGAAAACTTAAGAAGACGTGGCGGCGTATGGTTTCAATGTGGCACCCACTAGGTACACATCGGGGTTCAAAAA
>NZ_AUGY01000084.1 GCF_000422905.1 Paenibacillus alginolyticus DSM 5050 = NBRC 15375 | reverse complement strand
TTTTCAGACGTCTCGCTCCACTTTCGCTGCATACGAGCTTCCGAGACCGCCTTTGCAGCCTTCTCAGGCTGCAAATCCGCTAACTTGCCTGCTTTCAGCAGCTGAGAGGTCCTTTTCAGACGTCTCGCTCCATTCAATCGTCCGAGACCGCCTTTACAGCCTTCTCAGGCTGCAAATCCGCTTTCTCTCCTGCACTTATCAGCTGAGAGGTCCTTTTCAGACGTCTCACGCCACTTTCGTTGCAAACGAGCCTCCGAGAAGTCCTTTTCAGACGTCTCGCGCTACTCTCGCACCTTTCCTTCACGTTAGCGATGAATTTCATCGCCTCAGCAGACATTACGGAGGTTACGGACGAATCCTCCGATCTTGAGCTTGTTTTCTCACTATTAAGTCACTTCCATCCGCTCCCCACACTTTAGCAATGAATCCATCCACTTTCGCGGCAGCCCCAACAAAAAAACCGCAGGCAAACAGCCCGCGGTCATCTTTCTACACCGTAAATTTCTGCAAAGAAATTTGTAATTCCTCGGCAAGACCGGCCAAGGATTTGGCCGAATTCTCAATTTCCTCGGTCGTCGACATTTGCTGCTGACTGGCAGCTGATGTCTCTTGACTGACGGAAATCCCTGTTTCCGAAACAGCACTCACGATACCCATTACTTGTTCTATGCGTAAATTAGCATCAACAAGTTGGTGAATATTCAGATTCACACTTTCCACTTTCGCATTCACTTTCTCAACGGAGGATTCGATGTGGACGAAGGATTCTTGCGCTTTCCCCGAAATCGATAATCCAACTTCCACTTTGCCCGCTCCCGCATGCATGGAGCTTACAGCGTGATTGATCTGTCTTTGAATCGTGGAAACAAGTTCTGTAATATTGCGTGCAGATGAAGAAGATTGCTCAGCAAGCTTGCGCACTTCTCCTGCAACAACTGCGAACCCGCGGCCCGCTTCTCCAGCACGAGCTGCTTCAATAGCAGCATTTAGAGAGAGTAGATTCGTTTGTGTGGAAATTTCGTTGATGACATTGACAATCTCACCAATTTTGTATGCATTTTTGCCTAATGCTTCAATGACATTGTTCACTTCGCGAACTGCATCGGAGATTTCCGTCATTTGACCGGCAATTGACACCACGGATTGTTTGCCGTTTTGTGCCGCCTGGGTTGCTTGTTCAGCAAGCTCAGCAACCTCTTGGGCTGACTCATCAATGAGCTTCGTACTTGTAAGCATTTGCTGAACAGCCTCGTTCGCTTGATTCACGCCAACAAACTGCTTATCGAAATCTTCGGATAGCTTCTGGCTGGATGTTGCTACCTGCTTCGCAGCCATGGAGCTTTGCTCTGAACTTGCCAGAAGTTCTTCGGAACTCGCTGAGAGTGTCAACGCATTCTCAGCAATCTGTTTGACTAAGCTGCGCAAGCTTTCGGTCATGACATTAAAGGAGCCTGTCAATTTACCGACCTCATCCTCATAAGGGTAGTCACCTTTAACAGAGAGATCACCGCTCGCTGCTTTCTCCATATGCTCCTGCAATCTTCGAATTGGCGTCGTAATAATCATATTTAGTGCTAGTGCATTTGCTGTCATTACGATGATGGCGATAACTATGGTAAGGATAATGACCCAGTGTGACGTCTTTGAGTCTGCGCTGCTCGAACGCTGAAATTGTTCAGCAGCGAACTCTTTGAGCAGAACTAGCTTGTCCAGCGCTTCAATCGTTTTAACACCTTGAGGTGAAACCTCATTGTTATACACTTGATAAGCAACCTGATTATTTTGGGTCGCATGTTCTATCGTACTGACTATAACCTCACGTAACTTCAGATTCAGTGCCTCAAAGCTTTTAAAAGCGTCAGTTTCCTCTTGATTTAAAGCAATTCCCGCTATTTTAGTAACCAATTCTTTATTCTTGGCACTGTTTTCATCTAATTTAACTTTTAATTTGACCTTGTATTTCACATCAGTCGAAAGCATCATCTCTAGCAGATTGGCTTCGGTTTCATTAAAATTTGATTTCAATTGATTAATCCATTTGACAGATAGCAGACTTTCCTCGTACATTCTAGTAGAATTACTAGACATCTTATCCATGTAGAAATAACCCGTAATACCTACAATTAGCAGGAACAAAATAGCGATAGCGTTCATAAGAAGCAGTTTAAAACGTAGTTTAAGGTTTCGAAGGATGGACAGGTTAGCTCTCATATTTCTTACGTTCTTCAAGTTGCTCACATTCAATTTCGTTTTGAATTTCAAAGTATCCCGTTCTCCTCCCGAGTGATAGATCTTGTAGTCCTACTTACTTGTCCAGTACTCTACTAAACCATTTCATTTACACGATGTGATAAAACCTTACATGAAATTATTTTATTAACCTACGGTATATTCTACAAAACAGTGTTCACGATGTAAAGACAAAATTAGGTAAAAAGTATCATAAATCAAGAAAATGCGCATACAATTTATTCCATTTCCAGGTTAGATCGGAGCTAAATGAAATGAAGTTGATCGGAATTATCGTGAATCCTCTTTCGGGGATGGTAAAGGAGCTAGTATTTGGAGTGAAATAGAGACTTATCTGCGGTTAAACCATATCTCTTATATGGCAAGTATAACGACAAAGGCAGGAGAAGCCACTGAACACGCCATCACACTTGTTCAAGAAGACCGTGTCGATAAGCTGATCGTGATCGGTGGGGATGGAACGATTCATGAGGCTGCCGGAGGGTTATGGCAATTACAAAATACCGGACTAAACTGTCCACTTGCGGTCATTCCTGCTGGAACAGGCAACGATTTTGCCAAGGCTTACGGCATTCCTACACATTCTATCCAAGCCCTAGAAGCTGCAATATCGGAGGCTAAAAAAGTTCAAATTGATATTCTACGTACAAGCAGCGGAATGATTGCTGTGAATAGCATTGGGGCAGGTTTCGATGGTATGGTGGCTAAATTGACTAACGAGGCTGGCTACAAAAAATTTCTCAATCGCATTGGACTCGGCAAACTGTCCTACTTTATTTCGATCTTAAGAGTGTTCGCCACTTATCAACCCTGCACAGCATGGTTGGAAGTTGATGGAACGGTTCATGAATTGCCTGACATGTGGCTGACAGCTGTCGCCAATATCCCCTTTTACGGTGGCTCCATACAAATATGCCCTGCTGCTTCTCCTCAGGACGGCTTAGCCGATATTGTCGTAATTCAAAGCAGAGGGCGATCCCGATTGCTGCCTATCCTTTTCACCGTTTATCAAGGTAAGCATATTCATCATCCTGCTGTTTCTTTCTATAAAGGGACGTCGATTTCACTTCGTACACAAATACCTTTACTCGTCCAAGCGGACGGGGAATTCGCTGGATCAACACCACTTCAAATCGAGATTGTACCTTCTGCCTTAACCGTTATCGGAACTTAACTAATTAAGGTAAACTTACACAACAATTTTCAAACGTTGACGCTGTATCATCAAGTATCCTACGAAGCCAGCTAGTATAACAGCGATTCCCGTGATCGAGATATCAGGTGATAAACCATTCTTGGATATTTGTGTATATAGGCCTACACCTGCGAGCATCATGGAATTTTCCAGGAAATTTTGAACAGCAATCGTTTTGCCAGCCCCCACCATTCCCTGCCCTTTATCTTGAAGCACTGTATTCATCGGTACGATGAATACGCCACCGCTGAAGCCTACGAGAAGAAGAAGTCCTATTGTCACATATAAGTTAGTAATAAGCGGGAACAGCAGGATGCTGATAATCATAACAATCCCAAATACATAGGAATTATAATATTTGCGTGCCGGAATCAATTTGGGCGTCATGAGTGCGCCAATCATAATCCCAATGCCTGTGACAGCTACAAGCATCGATATCTGATCGACAGACTGTATGCCTAAATGTGCCGGCACCCATGCGATAATCGCAAGTCGGACAACGGAGGAAGTCATCCAGAATGAGCCCGTACCTACCAGTGAAAAGCGGGTCGTGCGATCTTTTAACAAGAGCTTCATGTCCGTTAGGAAAGTCCTAGCCTCTTTGACGTAGCGAATGCTCGAATTGCCTGAATTTCTAGGAATTTGCAGCGTTAAAAGTAAGGAAATCAAGTATAGCGCGAAGCAAGCAACAATAGACCCGGAAAGCGAGATTTTCGCCAAAACTCCGCCACACACAGAACCAATGAGAATCGCCATAATCGTATAGCCCTCAATACGTGCATTGGCTCTCAGCAGTTCACTTTCCGAATGTGTAAGCGAAGGCAGAATGCCATATTTGGCTGGTGAATATACCGCGGCTCCTATCCCGACAATGCCGTAGCTGACAGCCGGATCCAGATGCAAGAACAAGGCAATAATTCCAATGGCTTTGATGGCGTTTCCGACTAAAAGGACTTGAGATTTCGGATTTTTATCTGCAAAGGCCCCAACGAACGGTGCAAAAATGACGAAAGCAATAAGAAAACAGGCTTGCACAACGCCAATATAGTAATCAGGGAACGCATTTTGTTTAATAATCGCCAGGGTAATGAAGAGAATCATATTATCGGCAAAAGCGGAAAGAAATTGCGTCACATACAGTGTCTGAAATGGATTCATTTTCATAACATTTCGCTCCCTTTAGGTTTCATGATCATCCTTCAACGCCGATCGCTTGATCGTCACATAGTCTACTTTCCCGCTTCCCAGAAGAGGAAGTTTTTCCACATAACGAAGCTCCGAAGGCATGTAGAATGAGGGATGACCCTGCTGTTTCATCGATTCTCTGATCTGTTGAAGCTGGATACCGGGGATATTGTGATACACAACAATTCGCTCCCCTTTGCGCATATCTGGCACACTAACTGCTGCGCATATTACCTGAGGAGGCAAGCTTGCAGCCACAAGCTCCTCCACCATCGGCAGTGACACCTTCTCCCCCCCAATTTTGGCAAAAGACTGCACTCTTGCTTGGATCGAGATATACCCTTGGTCATCTATTTGAACAACATCTCCGCAGCTATACCATTCTGGGCACGGGACGAAACCCTGACCATGAATGAGGTACCCTTTCATCACATTCGGCCCCTTCACCAACAAGTTGCCGCCAAGCTCAATTCCTTCCACCTTTTCCAAACGGTATTCCATACCTGGCAGTACTCTCCCCACTGTGCCTTTCTTTGCAAACATGGGTGTGTTAAGCGAAATGACAGGCGCTGTCTCTGTTGTGCCATACCCCTCCAGAATACGAATTCCAAATTTTTCAGACCAGGTTTGACGGACTTCCTCCTTCAATTTCTCAGCACCGGCCACGACATATTTGAGGGAATAGGCAAAATCATACGGATGCGCGGTTCTTGCATAAGCCGATAGAAACGTTGACGTCCCAAACAGAATCGTAATATTGCGGTCGTAGACTAACTCCGGAATGACTTTATAATGCAAGGGATTAGGGTAAAGCACCACTTTCATACCGGAAAGTAGGGGCAGCATCGTTCCAGCCGTCAATCCAAAGGAATGAAACATCGGCATCGCGCCAAGCACAATATCCGACCCGTTAAAGGCAATTACAGATTTGGCCTGCTGAATATTAGCAAACACATTGCGGTGTGTAAGGACGACCCCCTTCGGTTTACTTTCACTTCCTGATGTAAAAAGTACAACCTCGTTCTTTCCGGAGCCCACTGGTCCGTGAACTTTCCTTACATATTGAAAAATACCGGCACATTTATGTTTAAAAGTGATACTTTGTTTCACATCTTCGAGATAAACAATCTTGAAAGCTCCACTAGCAGTATGGATAAAATCGGCAAGTCCCGCTTTGTCGATGAACGCTTTGGACGTAATAATCGTCTTCACAGTGGCTGTTTCGCATGCATCCAACATCGTCTGCTTCCCCGCCGAATAATTCAATACCGCCGGTGTCACTCCTAATCGGAATAATGTAAACAAGGTGACTACGTGTGCCGCAGCATTAGGCAATAGAACTGCAGCACGGCTCTCATCCTTAAGAAGCCGCTTTAGAAGCCCCGCCATCGTATACGTTGTGAGCAGTAATTTACGGTATGTTAAAGCGGAATCACTTATGATATCTTCACAAATTACTTTAGAATTGCCATGAAATTTGGCAGCTGTCAGCAGCTCATTGAATAAATTAAGCTCAGGCTTCATTCGGCTTTCCAGCAAATGATTCTGCATGCGGTTTCGAATGATATCCGTTGCTTGCTCCTTCTGAACTCGCCTAGAGATTTGTTCACTCATCGGCACTTGAAAAGCTTCGCCAAACGTGATGCTCACTGCCGGAAACCAGAATTGCTTCAATTTGCCGCGAAGATAGGATAACTTTGAATACTCCAATCCATTAATCGCAATTGGCAGCATGCGTGCTTGTGATCTCATTGCGATGTAACCAATCCCGCCATATACTTTCATCATGCCCCCCGTTGTTGTGATTCGTCCTTCTGGAAAAACAACAAGCGGTATTCCGCTTTGCACGGTTTTCAACATCTTCCGCACAGAGTAGGGGTTCAACGGATCTACCGAAATATGCATCCGAAAAAGGAGCAGCCACGCAAAACGCTTCGCAATCCTTGTGTTAACAACAAATGCCACTTCCTTCGGGAGTATCAGTGCTAAAAATACAGCATCCAACAATGAGACATGATTAGGAATTAGCACCGTTTTCTCCGTCATATCGAGCCGCTCCATCCCACTAACTTTAACCTTAAAGCTTGTCATCAAAGCGGGACGCAACAAGGGAAGTAACAGCTTTAACAGAGCAACAAACAACCATTTGATCATTGGGACTCCTCCTAAGAGCTTTGCTTTTAGCAAAGCTATCTTCGTAAGCATCGGCTGAGCTTTGCTTTTTGCTAAACTGGATTCGTACGCATAAGCTTTTTTGGGCTTCTCTTAATACCTGATCATAATTCCATTGTATGCATCTGCCTGGAATCTGATAGTACTAACTTTGCGTAGTACCCGCTCTTGGAGGATTTATTTTCTATGACACTAACGTCTTGAAAATAATGATTTATTTGTTTATTTCCATACAACCTTCCCTCCTAAGAAGGAACGATTGGTTTAGATTTTCGTGCAATATGTTCAACAGACGGAACGTCAGTTCGTTATTTATTTAAAAATAGCCGTTTTCCGGCTCGAGGAGGAACGTCGATTCGCTATTTCCCCTTTTTTCGCTTGATTGAATAGGATTTGAGCGAAATAGCGAACTGACGTTCCGCAAGTTGGTTGTTTTCGTCAAAAACATCAAAATAGCGACCTCTCGTTCCGCCAATGAAGCTATCAATGAAAAAAAGACCCATGCATCTAACTGCAAAGGCCTCTCTCTAAAAACATTTTATTTCCCATTAGGAACGTCACTTGTAATCGCCAAGGTATTTCCTTCTGTATCACGGAAGAAAGCCATCCAAATATCGAAGCTGCCCATATTAGCTACCACATGCGGCTCACTAATAAAAGACACACCTCGTTCTAGAAAAGCCTCATACACCTGCTTAATATCCTCAACGTTATAATAAATAACAGAGCTTGGATGATTAAATTCAGGTTTTTCTGGAAGGCTTAGCATCAATCGAATGCCACTGCAATCAAAAAAAGCCATTTGAGAAGCTTGAAACAAAAACTTCATGCCTAATGTGTCGCGGTAAAAAGCAACGGCTCTTGGAATGTCAGCTGCATTTACTGAGATTTGCACAATTTGAGTTAAGCTGTTCTCGCTCATACGTTTCCCCTTCCAAACTTTGATACCCATATTCTACCATACTACAGGTCCAATAGCTCCCTTAGCCTTGCTGGGTAATCGGTAATTATTCCTGAAATACCGGAAGCTAGCATCCTATGATAATCTGCCAAGTCATTTACCGTGTAAGGATAAACAGCAAGCCCAGAAGCTATTGCCGCTGCAACATCTTCTTGTTCTATGCAATGGTGATGGGGATGCAACGAAAACACGTCTACACCCATTTGCCCAGCATAAGCTGCATGATCAATAAGGTTTGCAGCGTACAACAGACCTACCTTCACCTCAGGCTCAGCCTGCTTAATCCTGCGAATCACCTTGTGATCGAAAGAAGAAATGACCACATCTTCCATTCTGCCGCTTTCACGCAAAAATGCTAGAAGCGCCTTCTCCATTCGCCCTTCATAAGCATGCTTCACTTCCACATTAATGAAGAACCCTCGCGGCAATAAATCGAATACTTCACGCAGAAGCGGTAACCGTTCCCCCCTGAAAGCCTCTGAGAACCAAGCCCCAGCATCCAACGACTTCAAATCACTCCAACTGTGAGCGCAAATAAGTCCGGAACCATTCGTCGTCCGATCCAGCGTACCATCATGGCAGACGACAATCTCTCCATCTTTTGTTATATGTACATCTAGTTCGATGCCCTCTGCCCCTTGCTCTACAGCTAAGGCAAAAGAAGCTAGCGTATTTTCCGGCGCTTCCCCAGCCGCTCCGCGATGACCAATTACGATCGGTTTTTGTTTGTTCATTGTATGACACTCCCCACATGTAAGCTTCTACTATGCTCAAATTATAAAGGAAATGACTCGTTCTTGCCCAGTAGTTTATTCGTAAAGGCTACGTAAATATATGGAAAAATATACAAATTATTAATCTCTATTTAACACGGGTCAAATAAAGCATCGTTAAGCTAATAACATATTACTAGTCTAATAACGTTCGTGAAGGAGCACCGCATGAATACGATAGATAGAGATTTGCCGCTTTCAACAACAACAACTAAACCAACTGCAAAAGTGGGGCAACCTCCCCGTGCGCTGATCAACCAGAAATTGGCCGAAACGCTGCTTGGTTATGTTTTCTTATTCCCTTCGCTCTTGCTGTTTGCGATCTTTCTATTCTACCCCCTAATTCAAACCTTTTATCTGAGCGTTCACGAAACGGATCCGCGAGGCAGAGTAGCTTCTTATGTTGGTTTCGATAACTTCATTGCTATCTTCACTTCCGAGCGATTCTATAAAAGTTTAGAAGTCACAGGTCTTTTTACACTTCTTACTGTGCCAACCGGCATTGTTCTTGCGCTTTTGCTCGCCGCACTTACACATAATCACTTAAAAGGAATGCGAATCTTTCAATTCATATTCTCGCTACCTGTTGTTCTTTCCGTAGGAACCTCTGCGGTGATCTGGATGATGCTATTTCACCCGAGTGTAGGGATGTTGAATTACTTACTTAGCGTTGTCGGTTTAGAACCAGTGGCTTGGTTAACAGATCCAAGATGGGCACTGCTTTCCGTCTCTATGATGACGGTTTGGATGAATCTCGGCTTTAACTACATCGTACTTCTAAGCGGACTGCAAGGAATTCCAGAAGAGATCTATGATAGCGCTAAAATCGACGGATCAGATCCATTCCGTACCTTTATCCAAATCATCTTCCCTTTGCTTTCACCGACAGTGTTCTTCGTCACCATTGTCTCGATTATAGGAGCATTTCAGTCCTTCGGACAGATTCACATTTTGACCAAAGGCGGTCCTGTTAATTCCACAGATGTCCTTGTATACAGCCTGTATCAGGATGCCTTCATCAACTTCCGATTCGGGACTGGTAGTGCACAAGCCCTTGTCTTGTTTACGATCATCCTTATTTTCACCATTGTGCAATTTAAAGTTTTTGAAAGGAATGTGCACTATCAATGACGCATCGATTACAAAATACATTCGTCTATGTTCTGCTGATCATCTTAGCTGCACTCGTGCTGTATCCTATTTTTTATACGTTTACCGCAGCCTTCATGACACCTGAGGAAGCATCGGCCTATCCGCCCCGTTTCTGGCCAAGCAGCTTTTATATCGGCAGTATCGTCGCCGTATTCAAATTAGTCCCCATCGGCAAATTTATTGCCAACAGTTTGGTCGTCTCGATCATCATTACGGCTGGACAGCTCATTACATCCAGCATGGCCGCTTACGCTTTTGCTAATATTCGTTTCAAGGGTAAAGCGACTATTTTCGCGATATTCATGGCCACCATGATGATTCCATGGGAGGTCACCATCATTCCAAACTATTTGACGGTTAAAAAGTGGGACTGGCTCGATAGCATTCAAGGATTAACTGTTCCATTCCTGGCGACTGCTTTCGGCACCTTTCTGCTGCGCCAATTTTTCTTACAGCTGCCTAAGGAGCTGTTCGAAGCAGCACGGATTGATGGCTGTGGGCACTTTCGCTGCTTTTTCCGAATTGTGCTGCCCCTAGGTCGACCGGCACTTGCAACACTAGCTGTCTATGCATTCCTTAGCTCGTGGAACAGTTACTTATGGCCGCTTCTCATTACGAACAGCGAGGCAAAGCGAACGGTTCAAATTGGCATCGCCATGCTCCAATTCGAAGAATTAACCGTTTGGAACTTGGTCTTAGCAGGTGTAACTATTGTCTTGCTGCCTTCTCTATTGCTTCTAGTACTCGGTTTGAAGCAGCTCGTTCGAGGACTTACTGCTGGTGCTGTGAAAGGTTAGTCCCCATGCAAGATGGTTGCTCTGTTCAGCAATAAGCTGAACCAGATTCCATAAATATAGAAACAATAAGAGGGAGAGAAACAAAAAAAATGAAAACATTGAAAATGAGAAGTACATCTATCGCATTAACAGCACTTATGATGTTGCTGACTAGTGCTTGCGGCAAAGCTGAAACAACTACATCAGGCAGTACTGCAGATACTAAATCATCCGCTTCTCCTGCTGCCGCAGATACGAAAAAATCGACTGAACCGGTTAAAGTGATCTGGTGGCACTCCATGAGCGGTGAGCTCGGCAAAGCCGTAGATAAACTTGTTGCAGACTTCAACGCTTACCAAAAAGATGTACAAGTTGAAGCTGTTTTTCAAGGCACATACGATGAAAGCTTAAATAAAATGAAAGCTTCCATGGATACCAAAAGCGGTCCTTCACTTATTCAAGTATACGAAATCGGCTCCCGTTTCATGATCGATTCCAAGGCCATTACACCCGTCCAAAAGTATGTCGATGCTGATAAATTCGATCTCTCCCAGCTTGAAGACAATATTTTGAATTACTATAAATTCGATGGCAAACTGTATTCCATGCCTTTCAACACATCGAATCCGATCCTTTATTACAACAAAGATATGTTTAAAGCTGCCGGTCTCGATCCTGAAAAGCCGCCAACGACCTTTGAAGATGTCGCCAAAGCTTCTCAAGCATTAAGCAAAGACGGTAAAGCAGGCGCTTCCTTCGCCATCTATGGTTGGTTCATGGAGCAATTCTTTGCCGGACAAGGCGCCGAATACCTGAACAATGGTAACGGTCGTACGGCAGCAGCTACGGAATCCATGGTCAATAGTGATTCAGGCGTAAAGACTTTAACGTGGTGGAAGCAAATGGTCGACAACAAAACAGCTTCTAACCTAGGACGGAAGACGGATGATACGAAGAAAGCGTTCTTGGCTGGCCAAGTCGCTATGACTTTAGATTCCACAGCTTCACTACGCGGGATAGTGAGCGGTGCTGACGGTAAATTCCAAGTCGGAACCAGCACACTCCCTAAACCAGCTGATGCAAAGGATGGCGGTGTTGTTGTCGGTGGCGCAAGTCTCTACATCTTGAACAACAAATCCGAAGCTGAGCAAAAAGGCGCATGGGAATTTATTAAATTCCTGACCACCCCACAAACACAAGCTTGGTGGCATGTCAACACTGGCTACTTCCCAATTACGAAGAAAGCCTACGACGAGCAGCTGGTGAAAGATAACTTTACCAAATATCCGCAATTCCAAACTGCCATTGATCAACTGCACAATACAAAAGCTAATAAAGCCACACAAGGTGCTGTAATGGGTGTATTCCCAGAAGCGCGTCAGCTTGTAGAAACAGCGGTCGAAGAAGCTCTTACAGGTAAGAAGGCTCCGAAGGAAGCGCTGGATGCAGCGGCGAAGAGCATCACAGAGAAAATTGGCGCTTATAATAAGACAGTGAAGTAATTGGAAACAACGATTTGACTAATAGAAATAAACTCAAAAAGCGTGTGCCGATACTTATCGGTGCGCGCTTTTTTGAGTTCAACTTGTTCTTAGATGGTTTGAAATTACAGCTTGAACTTAAGGATCAAGTGCTGCAAGCTTTCAGCCATACCAGACAGATGTGAGGCAGATGAGGAAATACCTTCCATGGAAAGCAACTGCCGATCAGATGCGTTGGCTACAGACTGGGTATTATCATTAGCATTTCTAGCAATCGATGCAGTTGAAATAATAGATGCAGTGATTTGCTCGGATGAGGCGGCCATTTGCTCTGAGATCGCTGAAACCTCTTGAATTTCGTTGTTGATATGCTGAATGGAATCGAGTATAGAGCCGAACTTTTCACTAGTCGTATCAGCCACAGAGATACCTATCGTAACTTCACGAGTAACGGATTGTATGGCTTCTACAGCAAGCCTTGTTTCTGATTGAATTTCATGGATTAATGCAGCAATTTCGTTAGCGGATGAACTGGATTGTGCAGATAATTTTTTCACTTCATTCGCGACGACCGCGAACCCTCTTCCTCCTGCACCCGCTCTTGCTGCTTCGATGGAGGCATTCAGTGCCAGTAAGTTCGTCTGGGTTGCAATGTCAGATATCATCGATACAATCGCGCCAATTTCCTCTGATCGCTGCCCAAGCCGCCCAACAAAATCTGCTGTTGTGGTTGCTGAATCTTGAATGAATCCCATTTGAGCAACTACTTGACGGATAGCTTCATTTCCTTGCTCAGCCTGTGTCGAGGTTTCAACAGACTTTTCCGAAACGACGGAAGACGTCTCTGCAATTCGTCCGATTCCTATCGCCATTTCTTCCATCGCCTTAGCTGCTTCTTCCGTACTGATGAGCTGATCAGCTGCCCCTCCAGCAACTTCTTGAACGGCGGTGGCAACTTGTCTCGAAGAGGCAGCTGTTTGATTAGCACTTACTGCAAGCTCTTCCGATAAAGCAGCGACCTGAGCGGAGGTTGTTGACGTTTGCAGCAGAGTTTCCCTCAAATGAACGACCATGTCGTTTGCTGCCTTGGCCAATTGCCCCAGCTCGTCCTTGCTTTTTACTTTTAAAGGCTGGACATCTAGTTCCCCTTTGGCTACTTGAACGATATGGGAAGTTACCTTATGTAAGGTTTTGGAAACTAGAAGATGAACACTCACAATGACAGCTGCAGCTGTTAGCAAGCTAAAGATCAACAATAAGGTCAGCCCCGTCTTCGCTGAAGAGAAGGCGCCGATTGCTTCATCCGTTGCATGGACAGCCTCGCTGTCGTTGTATATTTTCATTTTGTCAAAGATAGCTTGTATCGTCACATTCAACTCTTCCGCTTGTGCAAGCAATTGCGCAGCCTTGGCGCCATTTTTAGCTTGACTTGCTTCTAAAGTCTGTTTATTGACGTCTTTAAATTCGATCCATTTTCCTTTAAATTCATCCAGATTTTTGCGATCTTCTTCTATGACAGCCTTTTTTTCATACTCGGCCAATGTCTGATCAATTTTTCGGTATACGAGAGCAATACTGCTTTCCTGTCTGTCTTTACCGGTCTTAAGCGTCTCATCTAGATGCATGACGGTCAAGCGCATGACATGCTCTACCTCAAAATTCAACTCATTGATTAACTCTACGCCGGGCAAAGAGACAGCCGTTATGGAATCAATCCGTTCCTTCATGATATTCATTCGGTTGATTGAAAATAGCGCCATGACAAGCATCAATACAAAAATGATGGCAATCCCTAGCATGATTTTTTTCCCGACAGATAATCTCATATATCAACTACCTTCTAGTAATAAAATATAAAATGGCTGCTTATGCTATTCAAACTGAATCCAAATCCCTGTTTTATCATCCGAAACCTTGAAACGAGGGTAACGCTGGCAATCCTTATCGTTTAATTCAAGATTGAACAACCAATCCGCATAATCGGCCAATGTGCTATTGGTAATGGAGGTAGTCAGCTCCTGAATGACGTCAATCGGCTCGCCTCCACGTTCTGTATGCGGGAAAAGCCCGTCGGTAACAAGCAGCAATGACTTCAACTGAATTCGGTTGATTCTACCGTATTCGATGAATTCGGCCAGATGCGGTTCACCGCTCATCACAGAGTAGCCAGCCATCGTATTCATCTTTGATTTATTTTGCAAAATGATCGGTTTAACGAGTTCCCAAAGGTCCTCTCGCTTCACAATGCCCTTCTCGATGCCTTGCTCCCAAATGTGTTTGGACTCTAGATCAATATGTGCAACCTGATCGCGCGATATCGTCCGAAGCGACCCGTCCTGATAAACAGCCACGATCATACAATCTCCAACCTGTGCATAATCGATATAGTTATCCTCAATTCGGATGAGAGCGAGAGAACTCGTCCATAAAGCAGCTTTATCCGATGTATGGATGCCCGCCGCTTCCATTTTCTCCCTTAATCGGATATTAGCTTGGATAACCAGCTGCTTGAGATCCAAATCAGCAACATCCTCCGCTAGCAGCGACTCCAAATACTGTTTGATCACTTGTGAGGCCAAGTATCCCCCCGTTTCGTTGTTAGGACCACGAAAGGGATGCAGAGAAGTTGCACCGTCCAATACCCCAAATAAATGTAACTGTTCATTCTCAACAAGTGCATCTTCATTCCATTCACCGCTGCCCGGTAAGGATAGTTTTTCTACATGCATAGTTGTACGCCACCTTCATCTCATGTCTGTAATTTCTTCGTCTATTTGAGAAGCCAAGTCTCGTATTCTTCCTCAAAATGCTTTTCCTTCGCATCGTTTGGATCCTGTTCTAATTGCTCCAGCATGGATTGTGTGTAGCTCCACCGTTCGAAGTCCATCTTTGCAGGCCTCTTGGCCGAGAACATACGCACCGAATCAAGCATCATCTTTTGACTCGCATTCCACTGACCTTCTTCTTGAAGCTTCAGTAGAACATCGGACCGCGAAGGAATTAAACCATTGCTGCGCCATAAATCATTTTGTGTGGTCTCATGGATCATATAAGAAATAAAGCTGTTAGCCGCCTTCACTTTGGTTTGTGTTGAATTTAAAACAACCATCCCATCGATGCTAGGCACAATTCCCTGTTGTTCCAGACCAGGTAACCACTGGGCATTATATTGGAACTTACCGCCAATATATCGTTCTACCGTCGTTAGTTGTTCAGAAGAACTTAGGAATAGACCGATTTTTCCATTAATAAAATCACTCGCAGCCCGACGATGAGTGAGCGGCTTCATCATTTTCAAGTTATGAACCCACTCTCCCCACATCGAAATTGCAGAGTCGAACTTCCCATATTCCTCCGTATCGCCATGGCTGCCCTTAACGTTTAAGCTCTCCAGATACCAAGGCAATTCCTTGTCGATGGCAATTCCCCCGTGTCCTTTCATACCTTCGTCGTTCCCAATCAGATTTGTTTCCATTGCCGCATTCGACACTTCACCCCATCCGGTAAAAGAGCCCTTTTGAGAGTTCTTGAGCAGTTCCTCCCGGTAATAAAGCATAGGTATGCTTCCACCGATCGGCACCGCCCAATCCAGGTCTGAGTAATGGAAAGGCTCGGTAAACGTAGGCTGCAATTTCTTCCATTCTGGTATGGATAAATTATCTACGGGAAGCACCGCTCCGGCATCCACAAGCTGGGCAATCCCATAAAAGCTCTTAATTTCAGCAAGCTGTGGCGCCGCATTAGCAGATATGGCTGCCATTAATTCCGTAAATAATTGATCACTCGAGCGGAAGTATCTCACATCCACATCAATATTGGGATAAGCTTGATGAAACTCATTAATTGAAGTTTCCAAGCCTTGACTATAAACCCAGATGGTTAGAGCCGTTCCACGAACGGATTCTTCGCTTGTAGTCGTCGATTTCTTATAGTTAAACATAAAAGAAGCAGCAATGATAAGGATCAGTTGTATCGCTATGCCCCAAATTATCCATCTATTTCGCTTCATGGTTCCTCCCGGTAAGCTCATCATGACAATCATTTTCATTGTAGCACGACAAGTTCCCAAAAACATGAGCGTTCATAAAAGAAGCTTCTCACTCAAGCTGTTACAGCTGCAGCCCCTTCTTGCTGAGCTTATTAGCTATGATCAAGGAAATTAACGTGGTAAGGGACAGGATCGATGCCAGAGCTGCACCTGTACCGTAGTTTGCTGTAAATACCTCGCTATAAATTGTCACGGTAATGGTTGCTGTCGCCCCGTAGTAAAGTACAATCGTAGAACTTAATTCATTAATGGTCGTGACCCAGCTCAGAATGGCTCCGGACAATACGCCGGGTGCCATCAAACGTCCCGTGGTCTTGAAGAACGTCTTCATCGGTGGAACACCAAGGCTGATCGAAGCTTCCTCAACGCTGCGGTCCAATTGATACAAGATCGCCGTACTGGAACGAATCGTGTATGGCAGCTTGCGCACCACATAAGCGATGACCAGAATAACCCATGTCCCTGTCAGCACCACAGGAGGCTTATTAAAAGCAATGATCATGCTGATCCCCAAAACAGTTCCCGGCATGACATACGGTATCATGATCAAGGAATCGAGCATCGCTGTCAGCTTCGATTTCCTGCGCACCAACACGTAGGCAACTAGCATCCCCATGACAACCATGATCACGATGGATATAAGAGAGTAGGTGTACGTATTCAAGATCGCTTTGGGTACGCGGAACAAAATTTCTTTATAACTATTTAAACTAAATCCGCTTTGAAATACCGGTCCTTTGGTTTTGATGAAGGAGGTCACAATGACCGTCGCCTGAGGAATAATCGATACACATGCGACCAACAAAGCAAATCCAGTAAATAACCATTTTTTCAGCGGCCCCAGTATTTCTACTTTCGGTGTACGCATACCCGTCATCGTATAATTTTTGCGGGAGACAAAGTATCGTTGTAGAAACAAAATACTCGTAGAACAAATGATAAGGATCACACTTAACGTACTAGCCATGGCGGGGTTTCCACCCATCTCGCTGATGAACTGCTCATAAGCTAAGATTGGCAACACTTTGAAACCTTGGCCCAGCAGCATCGGCGTACCAAAATCTGCAAATGACGCCATAAACACCATTAATGCACCAGCTGAAAGTGTAGGAAAAATCAACGGAATCGTAACGGTGCGCAGCCTGTGGAAGCTTGAACGACCCAAGCTTTCTGCTGCCTCTTCGAGCGAAGTATCAATCGTTTTCAATGCGCCTGAAACATACAAATAAATATGCGGATAGAACTGAAGCGTAAAGACGAACACAATGCCCTTCCACCCATAAATAGAGGAAAATGGAATCCCGATATCATGCAGGAAGCGTGTTAGAAAACCGTTATTCCCCAACATCAAAATCCAAGAATAGGCTCCGATAAAAGGAGGAGAAAGTAGGGACATAATAACAAGAATTTGAATAATACCTTTAAATTTCACGTTGTAGCGAGTCGTGATATAGGCAAGTGGAACACCTATTAGGATAGAAAACACAGTTGTAAGAACAGATACCTTCAAACTGTTCCAAAGAGCGCTGTAATAGTACTTCAACTTGATGAAATTCGCATAATTGGCTAATGAGAACATCCCTTGGTCATTAAAAAAACTGTTGAACAATAAGGAGAACAAAGGGTATACGATAAAAGCGAGTAAAAAGAGATACACAAACAATGTCACCCAAGACCAGAAGTCCCATTGTTTGAAGGAGAACCACCGGCTTCTCTTAACGGCTTGCACGGTAGACCGCCTCCTTGCCGCTTTCATCAAACATCGTTGCTTTATCCAGTTGTAAATTCACATAAACAACTTGCTTCACCTTACGCAGCTGATGAGGCTCAACAGCATGCTCTTGAACGTCGATTACAAAACCATTTGGAAGCTCGATTAAATAGCTTACTTTTTCGCCAAGGAACGTAACGGATTCGACAGTACCTCGAATTAAATGCTCGCCTGTGTTCTCGGATTCAAGCCGAATACGCTCGGGACGCAGAGAGAACAGTGATTTCCCTTCGTATGACTTCAAGATAGGCAGCCGGAAGGACGTTCCGAGCAATTGAATCTCTGCTTCATTTGGATCACTTTTACTCCCGCGGCACTGAGCCTCGATAAAGTTCGATGTACCGATGAAGTTGGCTACAAATTGGTTAGCCGGATAGGCATAGATGTCCTCTGGAGGCGCAATTTGTTGAATGATACCTTCACTCATAACGGCAATGCGGTCGGAAACAGCCAAAGCTTCTTCCTGATCATGCGTTACGTAAATTGTAGTGATGTTCAGTTCTTTTTGGAGCCTGCGAATGTCCGATCTCATCTTGATACGTAATTTGGCGTCAAGGTTGGACAATGGTTCATCCATTAATAACAAGCCTGGACGAATAACGATAGCCCGTGCCAATGCAATCCGCTGCTGCTGACCGCCGCTCATATTAGAAGGAACACGATCCCGTAAGTGCTGCAGCTGAACCATCTCTAGCGCTTCCATGACGCGCTGTTCCGTTTCTTTCTTATTCACATTCCGAGCCTTTAATCCATAAGCCACGTTTTCAAACACAGTCATATGAGGAAAAATCGCATAGTTTTGAAAAACCATCCCAATGTTTCTTTCATGTGTCGGCACATCATTAATCTTGCGGTCGCCGAAGTAAATATCGCCTTCTTCTTGACGGTAGAAGCCGGCAATTGTACGCAGCAGCGTAGTTTTTCCGCATCCGCTTGGACCCAGTAGGGTGAAGAATTCCCCTTCTTGGATTGTGAAATGAGCATCATTGACCGCCTTGGCGGTTCCGAAATATTTGGTCACGTGGTCAAAGACGATTTTTTGCATGTTATTTACCTCCGATGTCTAAAAAAAGGTGCCTAGACCGTTAAAGTAAGGCACCGCTCATTTGATCAAAATCCTTATTCTTGTCCAGAAACAATTTTGCCGAAACGTTTAATATTTTCATCTTTCTTGCTGGAAGCCCAATCAAAATCATAGTCGACGAGCTTGATATCTTTGGCTTGTGCAATACCTTGAATCACTTCTGCATCCTTACGGACGGAACGGCGTTTGAATTCCTTTTGAATGAGAGACTGCACGTCTTTACTTACTAGGAAATCGATAAATTTCTTCGCATCTTCCATGTTTTTAGCGCCTTTGATGACTGCAGCTCCATCGGGAACAGCTGAAGTTCCTTCGGATGGATAAATAATGCCGACTTTGGCGCCGCCTTCCACATAACGATACGCTGCTTCTTCAAGCGTAACTCCAAGCGCAAATTCTTTGTCAGCTACCCCTTTATAAACCTGGCCTGAACCTGACAATACTTTACCATCAAGGTTAGTTACAAACTTCTTAATAAAACCCCAACCTTGGTCTTTCCCGTTTGCTGTCAGCATGGTGATTAATTGCGTATAGGAAGAACCGGACTTTGCAGGATCCGCATAAGCAATCTTCCCTTTCCACTTCGGATCCAATAGATCCGTCCAGCCCTTAGGCTCTTCGCCTGCTTTAACCAATTCTTTGTTGTACATAATGATCATTGGCAGTGCGGCAAATGGTGTCCATACGTTGTTTTTGTCTACATATTGCGGAGAAATATTGTCGTATTCCTTTATTTTATAAGGTTCAAAATATTTTTTATAGGCTTCAAGAGAATCAGCACCGCCAGCCCAAAATATATCGCCCAGCGGATTAGCAGCCTCGGCTTGTACACGCTTCAAGAGGTCACCTGTACCACCGGAAATCAACTGTACCTCAATGCCTGTACGATCCTGAAACTCCTTAATAATTGGGTTATTGAGCTCAGCTGCATTCGGGGAATACAAGGTAAGCTTACCGCCCGTTTTTGGTGAGGGTTGACTAGTCGTAGGTTGTGCAGAAGATTCGGCAGGTTTTGCTGTTGGGGTCTCTTTTGCACCGCATCCGATCAGAGAACCGACAAGCAGCAGGGATAGAAGACTGGTTAGTGATTTTTTCATTTTGTTAACCCTCCATATGATTTGTGTCTTTATCTTTCTAGTTTTACTATACGTTTAGATGAAAGCACTCTCAATGTGACGAATTTTCGTATTTGTTGAAATTTTTGTTCAAAATAAAAACTCCACCAGTCAATAAGTGGAGAATTCCTATTATGCCTATAGCGGAAGGCTCTCAATCCCGAGCCGTTTGCGAAACTCGGTAGGAGTTTCCCCTGTATACTTGCGAAAAAGTTGGCTGAAATATCGCTGATCCTGGTAACCGACTTGTACGGAGACCTCATAAATTCTAAGACGAGGATTCGTAAGAAGCTCCTTTGCTTGTCCTACACGTATCAAAGTCACGTATTCGAGAAAACTGGTTCCAACCTGCTTTTTGAACAGCCGGCTGAAGTAACTTTCACTCATATGGTAGCGCTCTGCGATACCTTGAAGAGAAATATCCTCCGCATAATGCTCTCGGATAAACAACTCGATCTCCTCGAATCCGCTCTTCTTTTGCGGATCGGATAGCTCCGCACATTGCCGGTTCCACTCAAATAACGTATCGTTTAAGCGAATCAGCCATTGTTCTAGAGAGTCATCCACCCGCTCAGCTGATGTTAAGAGAAACCCGCTATCGATAACAATGTTATGCAATTCGCTATCTCGCAGTAGGAGGGAATTTAACGTTACGATAAATTCGAAAAAGCTTCTTCTTGCCGTAAATCCATCTGCATGGAGGTGTATGAGATGCGAATACCACAACCCGGTTTGGGCTTCGATGGATGAAGGATTTCCCCATTTGACTAATTCGATCAATTCCTTCAGCACGGTGTGATTGACACTCACTGTTTCTTGCAGCCTTTCGATATCCTCAAACCAAATCATTTTCTCGCCACCTAAAAAGACAGTTTGATACATGGCACGCATGGCTTGAATATAGGCAGCCGGAATCATATCTATCGTTGTAAACGAATGGCTTACCGTTAAAACACATCTTTGCGCAAAAGAAGATAATAACACCATTAGGCTATCAAATAAGTCGGCGAGATTGCCTCGCTCGATTTGCCGATTGGCCAAAAACGCATACCGCGTCTCGTTTATTCGCACCAAAGTAAGGGTGGACAGCTCTTTGATCCGTTCCTTGATCTGATCTCGCAGCTGGCGGCTGTCAGTCCCCATGTCTTTAAGACCGTCCATTTGCAGCAATACAACGCGATATGGAGGGATAACAACTCCGCCATCTGTATGTTCTAACCCCGTGCCGTATTCTACAAACCATTCTTTTTCAAGCGTCCCCGCATAATCCAGCATTAGATCATAGAGAACCTTTTCTTCAATCAGCGGCTTCTCCCATCCATACTTAAGCTTCAATCGCTCCTGCTGTGATTGCAATTGGCGTTCCTCATCGAGCTTTGACGTAATGCGTCCAATAACTTGGATGAGTTCGTCTGGATTGGTTGGCTTGAGGACAAAATCAGCAGCCCCCAGCTTAACTGCCTTCTGGGCATATATAAAATCATCGAAGCCGGTAAGAAATACAATTTTCACTTGCGGCAGCAGCTCCGCCACTTTCTCAGCAAGCTGAATGCCGTCCATCGCAGGCATCCGAATATCCGTCAGTAGGATATCTGGCGGGTTAGCTAGAATTCCTTCTAAACCTGCTTGTCCGTCTCTTGCTTCGCCAATCAAGGTGCAGCGCATTTCTTCCCAAGGAATGGTCAGTTTCAGTCCTTGCAAGACGAGCCACTCATCCTCCACGATGAATAGGTTATACACGATGATCCTCTCCTGAGCGCATGATGGGAATTTCGATAAGAATAGTCGTTCCTTGCATAATCTCACTCTCGATTTCGAAACGATAGTTTGAGCCGAAATAAAGCTGAAGCCGCTTCATCGAGTTTTCCAGTCCAATACCCGTATTCTGCTCACTATCCGATACGTATTTGCCACTTAGGATACGCTCCACCATATCGGATGACATCCCTACACCGTTGTCTCGGATTTCGAAGCGCACATATTCCTCTACCCGCCATCCCCTAATGGAAAGCTGCCCTTTTCCTGGTTTGATCTCTAATCCATGCGTGATGGCATTTTCCACGATCGGTTGAATCAGCAGTTTGAGCGTATATAAGGATTCGATTTCTTCATCGATATGAATCTCGACTTCCAGCTTATCCCCGTAGCGCATCTGTTGAATGAAAAGAAAGTTACGGATTTGATGCATATCTTCCTTCACTTGGATGAAGGGTTGTCCTTTGCGGATACTAAACCGCAGCAGCTCTCCAAGTGAAATAACTGTTTGACTAATATCCGTTATTTTATGAATACGTGCCATCCAATTGATCGAATCCAAGGCATTATAGAGAAAATGCGGGTTGAACTGGGCATGAATCGCCTTGATTTCCGCCTCCTTCAACATCAATTGCTTCTTGTAGACCTCATCGATCAACTGCTTGATCCGCTGTACCATTTTATTAAAACTAAGACCTAACTGCCCGACTTCATCCCTATATTTGGAAGAAAATGCGACGTCCATGTTGCCGTTTTCCACCAGATACATCAGCGATTTCAGCTTCCGCAGCGGGTTTGTAATCGTCACCGATAACACATAGGCAACCCAGCAGGACACTACGCCGAACAAGATCATAATAAATAACATCAAATTACGGATGCTGCTGCTTTCCTTTGTCAAAACGGCAACCGGTACAATACTAACCAGCTTGAATCCCGTAATCTCAGACGTATCGTAAACGACCATAACAGGCGCAGAATCTTTGCTGGCTGGCTCGAAAAAACCTTTGTTACCTGATAAGACTTTATCTAAATAAGGTTCGTTTAACTTCGTTCCCACGATATGTTTGGATGGCGTACTCGAAATGACATACCCATTGCGATCCAACAGCAGCATTTGTCCGCCAGGCTGTAAATGGGCCTTGTTATACTTGTCAGCCAAAGCATTTTCCATAATATCCACGACCATGAAACCAAGCGGTTTGTTCGTTTCAATCTTCTTCAGCTGCCTGCCACTGCTTAAAACAATGCCAAAATCCTCTGTCTTCTTCATACTGTAATGCGTATCCCATATGATATTGCCGCCTGCTAGCCGCATTTTACGAAACAATCCCCAATTCAAGTTATAATCGTCGTACTGACTAGGAAGAAGGTTGCCTGTAAAATAACGATCCCCGTTCTCCCCGAGCAAGTATATGGCGATATTCCAGTTTTTGAAACCCAGGAAGGTATCGAGAATATCATTCACCCTTTTCTCATCCTGCTGCTTCTCCGCTAACGTTCTGCCCTGATCTTTCGACAGTATATCTTGTATTTCTCTATTACTATAAATATACATGGTCAACTGTTCGATATCTTTCACGAAATAATTCAAGCTGTAATTCACTTGAGACAAGCTTTCAAGAATCGTCTTGCTCACTTGCGTTTGAACGACCTGTGACGATTTGTAATAGGAGAAGGTTCCCAGAATGGATAGGGGGATTATAGCCAACGGAAGGAATAGGATAATGAGCTTTTTCTGAAGGCTTGTTCCAAGTAAATAGTTTTGTAATCGATTTCGTATTTTGGACAAAACCTCACTCCTTCCGTTTATTTTCGTATTTATTATCTTTATCCAATGAATTCTCTTCACAGACAAGAGTACAGGACAATAGTAGGAACTTCAACCCCTGTATGATCGTACCTTCTGGGATACAAGCACAGGCTTTGAATGATGGATTAAAGGGGAGTTAGATGAATAGATTTTGAAGTAAAGATATTACGGTACTAATAAACTAATTCACTATTCAGGAGAGTGTAACTATGGAAACAGGTATGAACGCAAGAAAGAGATCGACTTTAACCAAAGGGATCAAATATGGAGCTGGAGGAGTTGCGATACTTCTTTTGATTTTGACTGCGTTTAGTACAGTAGAGAACGGTCATGTTGGATTCAGAAAAACCTTAGGTAGTGTTAACTCAACAGTACTGGAGCCAGGTCCTCATTGGAAGTGGCCGTTCATTTCAAGCATTGTAGAAGTCAATACTCAAGTAGCTAAATCGGAAGCAGACGCAGCAGCGTCTTCAAAAGACTTGCAACCTGTTCATAGTCATGTAGCTGTTAACTATACAATCCCTAAAGGGGTAGCTTTCAAGTTACTTCATGACGTAGGTCTAGACTTCGACGCTAAAGTAATCAATCCTCACGTGCAGGAGATATTTAAAGAAGTTACAGCTAAGTACAGTGCAGAGGAGTTAATTTCTAAACGTGAACGAGTAGCATTAGAAACAAACGAATTATTAAAAAAAGCTCTAGAGGCTTACAACATCCAAGTAGGGGATATCTCTATTGTTAACTTTACATTCTCTGATGCATTTAATCAGTCTATTGAGCAGAAACAAATTGCGGCACAAAATGCAATGAAAGCTCAGAACGATCTAGATAAAGCAAAGATCGACGCTCAACAAAATGTAGTAAAAGCGGAAGCAGATGCTACAGCGGCGAAAGCTAAAGCGGATGCCGATCTTTATGTTGCACAACAAAAAGCAAAGGGTAACATAGAGCTTGCAAAGTCAATAACTGCTGACTTGGTAGATTATAAATTCCTTGAGTCTTGGAAAGGCGATGTACCTGACGCTTGGGGTAACGGTTCTTTGATTAACATGTTACCGAGCAAAACTCCAATACAACCTATTGAAACTGCTAAGAAGTAATCTAATGAATTGTTATAATCACTCTTTATTTTGTCGAGGTAAAGTGCAATAGACTCAATAAGGTCATATATTGCAAACCAAAATGTTTACCATAAGTGCATACAAAGGTTTATATTACCACAAAATGAAAAATGAAACGTCCGAAAACTCACCAAAATGATTGACCTTTTCTGCAAATAGGCTTATACTTCTACTCAATATCCATACCTGATCGTGCCTATGAAGAGATTCCAACTCGGAGGCGTTTTCGCCAAGAACAACCCTTTGCGTTCAGCAAAGTTAGTCATTCTAAGTTAACCGGCACCGCCCGTTACCGCGGAACCAAGTGGAGAAGCATTCACCAGAATGTTTCTTAAATTGGGTGGCACCGCGAGCAAACGCTCCTCGTCCCAATCGGATGAGGGCGTTTTTTGTTATTTTCGGGGCCCCCGCAAAGTAATAGGAATAAGCTTCGAAGGTTAAACATCACTTTGTGGGGTAATTTTGTTCGTTTAAGCACATACGGGAGGTAATTAAAAATGACAAATCGACGGTACAATTTTAACCCAGGACCCGCTGCACTGCCTTTGGAGGTACTTGAAGAGGCACAAGAGCAATTTGTTGACTATCAAGGGACAGGTATTTCACTGCTTGAAATGTCTCATCGAAGCCGCACGGTTGAGGATCTGAATCAAGAGACCCAGCAGCTTCTTCTGAAACTACTCGGCCTGCCTAGCGGGTATGAGGTACTTTTTATGGGTGGAGGGGCAAGCACACAGTTCGCTCTCCTTCCGCTAAATTTTTTAAATACGAATCAGACGGCCAACTATGCATTAACGGGGAGCTTTTCGGAAAAAGCTTATAAAGAAGCTTCTTATGTCGGCCGCACACATGTCGCGGCAAGCTCCAAAGACCAGCATTGGCGCAGTATCCCTGAGTTATCTGCAACCCAACTAGCACCTGACTCGGCCTACCTTCACATCACCATGAACAACACGATTGAAGGTTCCCGTTACAATGAAATTCCAGAAGTGGGCAGCACGCCTCTTGTAGCCGATTTAACGAGTGAAATTCTCAGCAGAAAGCTGGAATTAGAGAGATTTTCGATGATATATGCGGGCGCTCAGAAAAATCTCGGACCCGCTGGCGTTACAATTGCCATCATCCGAGAAGAGTGGTTGGAGAAAGCGTCCAAGAAGATCCCTGAGATCATGCGCTATGAAACATTCGCCAAAAACAAATCGCTATTCAACACGCCGCCTGTACACGCCATCTACATGATGAATTTGGTGCTAAAATGGGTTGTGAACAAAGGCGGCGTAGAGCAATTAGAACAGCTTAATCGCATAAAATCTGCCCTTATTTATGATGTTATTGATCAAAGCGAAGGATTCTACAAGGGAATCATCGAAGTTAACCATCGTTCACATATGAATATCACTTGGCGCATGGAGAATGAAGGAATGGAGCGGCAATTTATCGAAGAATCAGAAGCTAATGGATTTGAAGGTTTGGCTGGTCATCGAAGTGTCGGAGGTCTGCGTGCTTCGGCATACAATGCAGTTCCATTCGAAGCCTGTCAGGCTTTAGCCGATTTCATGGTAGATTTTGCAAGAAGAAATGGTTAGATCATTAAGAAAAGAGGAATTTCAGTGGAAAACGCACTCGCTAAGAAGCTACGCTTAGGAAGCTGTAAACGAGCACTCATCATGAACGCGCCGGAGGGGTATCTCGACATGCTGAATCCCCTTCCTGAAGATGTTCTGGTGACGGATCAAATAGAAGGCACTGAGGCTTATGATTTTGTCCAGGTATTCGTCCACACGCTTGCTGAGGTCCAGCAGTTGGCTCCCAAAGCTATTGCGGCCGTAACACCTGAGGGCATGCTGTGGATCAACTATCCCAAAGGAACCTCAAAATTAAAAACGGACATCAATCGCGACTCTGGCTGGCAGACGGTCATTGATTTGCAGTTCGAAGGCGTCAGTCTGGTGTCTATTGACGAGACATGGTCAGCTATGCGGTTTCGCCCTATCGGTCTCGTGAAGACGCCGCGCAGCGAACGATTAGCTAACCGGGCTAATACTAGTGCTAATGCGGAATCAGCTGCCGGTGAGAAAGTTGTTATTGTTCCGGATGATCTCGCGGTAGCTTTTCGAGCGAATCCTAAAGCAGCTGATTTCTTTGCAACGCTTTCCTACAGCAACCGCAAGGAATACGTGCAGTGGATTACGGAAGCCAAACGTGAGGAAACACGCAGCGCACGAGTCGTCAAGACGGTAGAGAAGCTGTTGCAGGGGATCAAAAATCCAAGATTCAAAGAATAAAAAAGAGTCCCGTAGAGCGGCTAATGCCAAACTCTCGGGACTTTTTATCTAAAGGTAAGAGAAACTAAAAGAATAAAGCAACTTATTTACCAAGTTGGTGAATCGGGTGACCAAGCGCACCTTCCGCCGCATCCATGATCATTTCTGTCAATGTTGGATGTGCATGAATCGTAAGTGCGATGTCTTCCAAGTTAGCGCCCATCTCAACCGCAAGAGCAAGCTCTCCGATCAAGTTAGATGCTTCCGGACCAACGATTTGACCACCAAGCAGTTGGCCTGTTTCTTTGTCGCCGACAAGCTTCACGAAGCCTTGACCTGCGTTCAATGAGTTAGCGCGACCGTTAGCGGCATAAGGGAATTTACCAATCGTTACATTGATACCTTGCGCTTTCGCTTCAGTTTCACTTAAACCTACGCCTGCAATTTCCGGATCGGAGAACACAACAGCAGGCATTGCTTTGTAATCTACGATGCTGGAATGACCCGCGATTGCTTCAGCAGCCACTTTAGCTTCATAGGAAGCTTTGTGTGCCAATGAAAGACCAGGTACAACATCACCAATCGCGAAAATATGCGGAATGCTCGTTCTACCTTGGTTATCGACTTCGATCAAACCGCGATCTGTCATTTTCAAGTTAATAAGATCAAGACCAAGCTCGCCATCTGTGTTCGGACGACGGCCAACGGTTACTAATACGTAATCCGCTGTTACTTGCTTCTCTTCGCCTTTTACTGTGAACGTGACAGTAACGTCATTTTCTGTCTTCGTGCAGGATTGTGCCAAAGCTTCGGTATGAACCTCTACGCCAACTTTATCCAGACTGCGTGCAACAAGCTTCGTAAATTCTTTCTCGAAGCCTGGAAGCACATGATCGGAGCCTTCAAGCACGGTTACTTTAGTACCGAACTTCGCATACGTTTGACCTAGCTCGATCCCGATGTAGCCGCCGCCGATAACGACCATGCTTTTCGGAATTTCAGGCAAGTTCAACGCTTCCGTGGAAGAAATGATTCTTCCGCCGTAAGGGAAAGCTTTCAGTTCGATCGGACGGGAGCCCGTCGCGATAATACAATGCTTGAAGCGGTAGCGAGGAGCTTCTGCATCATTGAACACACGTGCTTCATGCTCATTGATGAACATCACTTCGCCTTGGAACGTTTGGATCTTGTTGCCTTTGAGCAGCGCGCTAACGCCGCCCGTTTGTTTCGCAACAATGCTGTTTTTCCATGCTTGTACTTTTGCAAAGTCCACTTTCACGTTCTCTACAGAGATACCCATGCTGTCAGCATGCTGTGCATGTTCATACGTGTGAGCGGCAGAGATCAAGGCTTTGGAAGGGATACAGCCGCGGTTCAAGCACACGCCGCCCCATTCCGCTTTATCAACAATAAGAACGCTTTGCCCGAGCTGAGCAGCACGGATGGCTGCAACGTACCCGCCGGGACCTGCACCAATAACCAACAAATCAATATCTAAAGAAGCATCTCCTACTACCATGCTGTTACACCTCCAAGACGAGAAGCTCTGGATCAGCCAGAAGCTGTTTGATGTAGTTCAGGAAGCTTTGTGCTGTCGCTCCATCCACGATACGGTGGTCGAAGCTCAAGGAAAGCGCCATAACCGATGCTGCAACGATTTGTCCGTTTTTCACAACTGGTTTCTCTGTGATACGGCCTGCACCTAGGATCGCAACTTCAGGGAAGTTGATAACCGGTGTGAAGAACATACCGCCCACGGAACCGATGTTCGTAATGGAGATCGTACCGCCTTTCATTTCGTTTGGAGCCAATTTGCCCTCGCGTCCGCGAACGGCAAGATCCTTGATTGAAGAAGCGATCGACCAGATATTTTTGCGGTCTGCATCATGGATAACAGGAACGAGCAAGCCGTTGTCTGTATCTGTTGCAATCCCGATGTTGTAGTACTTTTTGTAGACGATTTCTTGTTTCTCTTCGTCGATCATCGCATTCAATGCTGGGAATTGACGGCAAGCTGCAACCAATGCTTTCACGATGAAAGGCAGGTAAGTCAGCTTCACGCCTTTTTTCTCGGCGAGTGGCTTCGTGCGCTCACGCAGTGCGACTAGTGCTGATACGTCGATTTCGTCCATTAGTGTCACGTGCGGAGCCGTGTACACGGATTTAACCATAGCGTTCGCGATAATTTTACGGATTCCTTTGAACGGAACCCGCTCTTCGACGCGATCGCCCACGACAACCTGCTGCGCAGCCGCCGCAGGTGCCGCTCCGCCAGCTGCTACTGATGACGCAGCTGGTTCTGCTGCTTCCGGAGCTGCCGCCGCAGCTCCGTTAAAGCCGAGCACGTCCTCGCGCGTTACGCGGCCGTGCTTACCTGTAGGCGTCACCTCTGCGAGTGTGATGCCTTGCTCTCTTGCCAGCTTGCGTACGCTAGGCGTCGCAAGCACTTCGCGGCCCGCGCCAACGCTTGGCGCGGCTTGTGCTGGAGCAGCCGCTGCAGGCGCTGCTGCGGGTGCCGGTGCTGCCGCCGCTGGGGCAGCAGTTGGAGCCGCTGCAGCTGCAGGCGCAGCGTGGCTGTCGTTCTTGTGATGCATAGACTCCGCAGGCATCTCGCCTGTCACATCAATCGTCATAACGAGCTCGCCAATATTGCAAATTTGTCCTTCCTTTACGGCAACGGAAACGACTTTACCTTCAACCGGACAAGGAACTTCAACGACCGCTTTATCGTTCTGTACTTCCATAAGAATCGATTCGTCTGTTACGGTGTCACCCGCTTTAACTAACAGCTTTACGATCTCGCCTTCATGTATGCCTTCACCAAGCTCAGGGAACTTGTATTCAAACAATGCCACGTGCACAACCTCCTATTACCTTCGACTGTGATTAGAATTCGAGTACTTGATTAATGCCTGCAATAACACTTGCTGGACTAGGCAACCAAGCGTCTTCAATTTGAGCGAACGGATAGATTGTATCTGGAGGAGCAATACGCAATACAGGAGCTTCCAGATGCAGAATTGCTTTTTCATTAATCTGTGCAATTACTTCTGCCGCTACACCGGATGTTTTTTGAGCTTCTTGTACGATAATCGCACGGTTTGTTTTCTTGATCGAAGCTACAATGGTTTCGATATCAAGAGGAATCAGTGTACGCAAGTCGATAACTTCAACTTTCACACCTTGTGTTTTCTCGATCTCTTCCGCCGCTTTCACAGATGTGTGAACCATAGCGCCGTAAGTAATAACCGTAACATCTGAGCCTTCGCGAACAACATTCGCTTTGCCAAGCTCAATGGTATATTCGCCTTCTGGTACTTCTGCGCGGAATGCGCGGTATAAGTTCAGATGCTCCATGAAGAAGACAGGGTCATTATCCCGAATCGCGGAAATGAGCAGTCCCTTCGCATCATAAGGGTTGGAAGGAACAACAACTTTAATACCTGGCGTTTGAACAAGTAAGCCTTCGAGTGCATCCGTGTGCAGCTCAGCCGCTTTTACCCCGCCACCAAATGGCGTACGGAATACGATTGGCGAGTTGTAACGGCCGCCGGAGCGATAACGCATACGAGCTGCTTGCACGCAAATTTGGTCAAGCGCTTCATAAATGAAGCCTACGAATTGAATTTCAGCAATCGGACGGAAGCCTTGAACACCAAGACCGACAGCAAGTCCGCCGATAGCAGATTCAGCAAGAGGCGTATCGAATACGCGATCTTCGCCGAATTCTTTTTGTAAACCTTCCGTAGCACGGAATACGCCACCAACATGGCCAACGTCTTCACCGAACAAAATTACATTAGGATCTCTTTCCAGTTCAACGCGCATTGCGTCTTTTATCGCTTGAATCATCGTCATTTGTGCCATGACTTCTCCGTGCCTCCTAAGAGTTTTTCGCCAGAAAAACTGGCATCGCAATCATCTATTTATACGCTTGCTTCTGTTCTTCAAGATGTGCAGGTGTGACTTCGAACATAGAGTCAATTAGGCCTGGAACCGTCATTTTCTCTGTTTCTTCTGCTTTTTTGATATGCTCAGCAACTGTTGCTTTCGCTTCTTCTTTCACTTGTGCTTCTTCTTCTTCGCTCCAGAGGCCTTTTTTAGTCAAGAACAGACGCATACGCGTAAGCGGATCTTTAGGCTCCCAGTCGCTTTCTTCATCTTTGGTCCGGTATTTCGTCGTATCATCCGCCAAGGAATGCGGACGGTAACGGTAAGTTAATGCTTCAATCAACGTAGCGCCTTCGCCTCTGCGTCCTCTTTCAGCAGCTTCAGTTACAGCTTGAACAACAGCCAATACGTCCATTCCGTCAACTTGCACACCTTTGATACCGGCAGCAAGTGCTTTATGCGCAACAGAAAGTGCTCCTGTTTGCTTCGAATAAGGAGTTGTAATGGCGTAACCGTTGTTTTGTACAAAATAAATGACAGGCAGCTTGAATGCTCCTGCAAAGTTCATGCCTTCGTAGAAATCGCCCTCGGAGCTTCCTCCGTCGCCTGTGTACGTAATGGCTACACGCGGTTGGTTACGTTTCTTGAATGCCATAGCCACACCGGTAGCATGTAAAATTTGAGCCCCGATGATGATTTGCGGCATTAATACGTGTACATCCTGCGGAATTTGTCCGCCGTGTTGATGACCACGGGAATATAAAAATGCTTGATAAAGCGGAAGTCCGTGCCAAACAAGCTGTGGCATATCACGGTAACCCGGGCAAATGAAATCGTCTTTATTTAATGCAAATTCACTACCGATCATCGAAGCTTCTTGTCCGGATACCGGAGCATAGAAACCAAGACGTCCTTGGCGACCGAGATTAACTGCTCTTTCGTCCCAAACGCGAGTGAATACCATTCTTCTCATTAATTCTTTCAATTGGTCGTCACTAAGTTTAGGCATTTTGTCGGAATTTACAATTGTGCCGTCTGGAGCTAGAACCTGTAAAGGCTCAACCTTCTCTGTGGTCACTTCATAATTCGCTTGGCTGACAAGTGGCTTACTCATACCATTTCACCTCTTATATGATTTTGATGCCTGCTAGCTTCACTTCTGTTATAGTATTATTATAAACCTGTTTTTGTGAATTGTACACCAGCATCCCTGTACTATATGACCTTTTTTCATTAAAGTGAATAGTACAGTTACCGAAAATGTATAATACAGTTAACATAAAATTTACAACTGCTATAATACACATTACCCTCTAAACGGCAAGCTTACACTTCCGCACCAATATATCTAATGAGAAAGTTAAAGGAGCACAACCATGTCGGATGACTCTCGCTTTTATAAAAGAACGATTGTGAAAGATGAACTCACCTCTGTCCTTCTCGGAGAAAATCGCTCCCTGCGCATTTATCTCCCTCCCGGTTACAACGAACTGCTCTCCTATCCGGTCATTTATTGCCAAGATGGTGAACAATTCTTTAATTTCGGCCGAATTGCGACTACGATCACACGTTGTATTCTAGATGAAGGCTTGGAGCCTGCCATTGTCGTCGGTGTCGATGTGAATAACAGCAACCGTACTTCGGAATATGCGCCTGAGGGTGAACGCCATGATGCGTACTGCCGTTTTTTTGCAGAGGAACTCCTCCCTTATGTAGAAAGCCAATATCCGATTCGATCCGAACGGAACGAACGCATTGTGGCGGGCGATTCCCTTGGGGGGACCGTGTCCTTGCATCTCGCCTTAGATTATCCTAGCCTTTTTTGCCGTGTTATATCCTTATCGGGCGCATTTTTCGACATTACCAGAGAACGTATCAAAGCTGAGGACGACTTGTCCTGGCTTGAGTTGTATATGTTGATTGGCCTGGATGAAACGGATGTAAAAACAGAACGAGGGACTTTTGATTTCGTCAGAGAAAACCGACTGGCCAAAGCTGAGATGGAAAATAAAAAGGTAACCCTTCACTATATCGAGAAACCAGGGAAACATTTATGGGGCTTTTGGCAAGGAGAGTTGGATGCGGCTCTTCATTATTTTCTAGGATGATGACGATGAAAAGCGGTCCACTTTCCGTCTACTGACGCGAATTTGGGCCGCTTTTATTACTGTTTAATTGCATAACGCTGCTTCAAAAGCTCCATCATGCTCTGTATCTCTTCTTCACTCGGGTAACCCGGAATATCCCTCGGACTCTGCACTCTCACACCTTTGGCGGCCATCATCTGTACCAAATTGTCAGTGAAACGCTCCGCACTTACCTCTATTTGTAAGCATTCAGATAAACTCGCCATACTCCCTGACGCCACTACCGGATAGTCCTTAGGTGATGCTGAACCCGCCGCGCGCTCATAAAAGCTTCTTGCCAGAGATGCTTTCTCTTCACCCAAACCCTCCACGATAATGAACGCTTGAACCGATATTGCATGCATTTGTCTGCGCTGTGCAATGCCGCAAAACTTGCGTCCTCCGATACTTAGATCGAATTCCCCCGGACAAAATGAACCCATCACCTCGCCCTGATCGATTTGGTTGGTCATTGCACTCATGCCGTCTCTTATCAAGGCTACCATCAGATCGAAATCCTTGCGATGCTCCATGTCACCCGCGCTTTTCGGTAACAACAGGGATACATTCACGACGCCCAAATCGAGAGGCACCGCTGCACCTCCAGAGTTTCTTACAGCCGTATCATAGCCTTGGCTTAGCAGCCATTCGTTTGCTTCGGCCGCGTTAGGGAGGCGACTATCTCTAAGTCCCATCACAAAGGCTCGTGGATGCCTCCATATATGCAGAATCGGTGGAGCTGCTTTACCAATTGCTCGACATAAAAGTTCTTCCAAAGCAAAAGCATAAAGAATCGGTTGTGTTGCGGTTTCACCGGTTCGATCATGAAGGACCATTGATGCGGGTAGTTCTAAAGTCGTCATTTGCTTAATCTCCTGAGCCTACAATTTGTAACCATGTACAGAATTGTAAGCGATACAAGCTTATGCTGCAATAAAGAGCATGTACAGGAACAGCAACATTTTTCCTGAAAAATGGATATACAGTAAGTTTCCATCAGAACTTGTCAAAAAACATCAAAATTTTGGAAAGAAATCAAAGGAATTTCAAGTTTTATGTCGAAATAAAAAATAAACCCAAATTTTTAATTAAGTAGGCGAGATCCTTGAATGTAATTGACGACTTACTCCTCAATATACTAGTGTTAACTCTCCCCATCATGGTATGTCATATTTTATGGCTGGATCGGCCCGGTCCCATTAGCTTCAATCCTTCAAATCGAGCATTTATCGGGCTCATTTGTTCATTGGCAGCCATATTTTGCATGTCTCATCCCTTTTTTACGATAACAGGCAACAACTTTGATCTGCGCACGATTCCTGTACTTGTTGCTTTCCTTTACAGTGGCATACGTTCAGGACTTACTGTTTCCGCAGTTATACTAGCCTATACCTACTACATCGATGGTTCAGATTTTTTATGGATTGTTACCTTGTCCGCTCTGCTCGTACCCTTCATCCTGGCTTTCATTGCCCTAAGCAATTGGAAGTACCGAACCCCCAAAGTGATGTTTCCCAGTCTTCTGGCCTTTATTAGCGCTCTAGCTACTTTCTGCATGACGATGCTATATCGCATCGATTCGAATGTCTCCGTAGATAGGAGCTTTCTGCTATACGGCTTACTGTTTTGTATGGTTCACATGCTGACGATGTGGTTGATAACCTATTTAATTGTTCGTATCCGAGAAAATATAGCGATGCGCCAAGAAGTCCAGCGTTCCGAGAAGCTGAATGTATTAAGCGAATTAGCTGCTTCAGTCGCCCATGAAATTCGTAACCCGATGACGGTTGCCCGCGGCTTTATGCAAATACTCAGCCAGTCCGAAGTGAACGAAGAGAAGAAACGCATCTATACGACCATGGTTATTGAAGAAATTGACCGGGCACAAAGCATTATTACAGATTACTTATCCTTCGCTAAACCGCAAGCCGAGAAGCTTGAAGAGGTGGATGTGTCCACGCTGTCGCTCAAATTAAGCAATCTCATCAATCCTTACGCGTCAATGCGCGGTGTAGAAATTCATATCGACATGGAATCTTCTCTTCTGGTAAAAGCCAACAGCGAAAAAATGATACAATGCTTAGTTAATTTAACGAAAAACGGCATCGAGGCTATGCCTAGCGGAGGCACTCTGCTAATAACAGGCTTCAAGAAAAGCGCTAAAGTCATTTTACAAATTAAAGATAACGGTATTGGTATGACACCTGAGCAGGTGAACCGTCTCGGAACACCCTTTTACTCAACAAAAAATAAAGGAACCGGTTTAGGCATGATGGTCTCCTATCGAATCATCAAAACATTTGGCGGACTCATCGAAGTAACAAGCCAGCCAGAGCAGGGAACTTGCTTTACGATTTCATTACCTATATAAGTTGAACTAAAGGAATTCATTCCCATGCCGTTGAAATAAAGATACAAAATCTAAAAACGACGGTGGACATATGGAATCGACACAAGCATTTATAGAGATTGAAGCTTTGATGAAAAAAGAGAAAGATCGGCGCATGTTTGAGAGGTATCAAGCCATTTATCTGCAGTTGAAAGGTAAGAATGCTCTAGAGATTTCAGAGATCATCGGCAGAACGGAACGAACCGTCTATAAATATATGCGTGCCTATCGTGAGGCTGGAATAGCCGGACTGCAAATGAATTATTCAACTGGAGCCCCTGAGCGACTAACGAAGG